>JAOARW010000068.1 GCA_025210475.1 Carboxylicivirga sp.
TAAATCTCTCATACTGTCCCTTGAGGTAAGTTGCCCAAATACCATGCATAGCATTTGATTCCAACAGGTGAATGACCTTACATATTTATTCCCAACGTGTTTACTGACAATTCGGTCAAATACCCGTCTGGGTAAAAAATTTGTAAGTTGAGCGAAGATATATTTGCCTTGGTTCATGGATAATTGCTTGTTTGAATGCAAAATATCCATTATCCAATTCAAATCGTCACGCTATTAAAAATCGCTACAAGTACGACTAACAAAGAATTTCAAAGAACGTTTTTTAATTTTTAATACCCACTAGTGTAAAAGTTTATTCGTTAAAAGTTCCACAAACAATGTGGATGTATTATTTTAAGAAATGCTGATAAAATCTGTTATAAGCGTTAATGGGTTTATTGTGTGATAGTTGTTGATGCTTAAAAATTAGCCAATCCTTAAAAGGATGCTATGTACATTTATACAAACGCTCGCAGAAAAGAAATTGGCTTTTGTAGGTTTGTATAAACGCTCGCAGAAAAAAAGTTGCCTTTTATACATTTGTACAAAGCCTCACAGAAAAGAAAACTGCATTTATACATTTGTACAAAGCTTCGCAGAAAGAATTTCTGCTTTTGTAGGTTTGTACATAAGCCCGCAGAACTATAAGCCACCTTTATACATTTGTACACAACTGTATTAGAAGCATAAATGGGCAATAAACAGATGGGTAAAGCGTCTTCTAAACTATTTTTAGGGTAATTATAGAACTTGGCTCTGTAGTCGGGAATCAGATTGTTGGAGATTACGTATCTATACTTTAAAAGCAATCGAAAACGGGTCATGGTATTTGGTTTAAGTAATTGCGATACTCAATTTAGGGGATTATTAATATAAGTGCAAATGCTTTTGGATGAAAGCTGATTAATTTATGATTACTGTTTTAATAATCAAATGTGTGAAATATAATTACAATAGAGTTTAATCGATATGTTAGTATATCTATTAGGTTATTTTATTTGTTTAAATTTGAAAAAAAGCACGAACATTAGTATTTTTGAGAAATATTTACAAAAAAAGCTATGTTGTTAGAGTTTAGAGTGTCGAACTATCGTTCTATTGGGGATGAACAAGTGATAAGTCTTGTTCCGACCTCAAAACAAAAAGACCATCCAGAAAACATTTTAGAATTTGGAAAGTATAGAGCCTTAAATACTATTTCTTTATATGGCTCTAATAGTGGAGGTAAATCAAACTTTCTAAAATCGATGAGTTTGCTTGATAAATTAGTTCATATGTCAGCCAGAGCTTCATCAACAACTAAACTTCCTTACGATCCTTTTTTACTTAGAGAAGGTTATTCAGATAAACCAACATGTTTTGAAATATCATTTATTATAAATGAATTTCGTTATCGGTATGGTTTCGAATTTAATGAGAGTGAGATTGAAAAAGAGTGGTTATTTAGAAAAAACTTAGGAAGAGAGGTTAGGGTTTTTGAGCGCGAGAATGATATTATTGATGTCAGCTCTGGATTTAAAGGAACAAAAAAAATCATTGATGCGGCAATTGAGGCGACCAGAGAAAATGCCCTGTTTCTTTCAACTTGTGATATGCTTAACATTGAAGAGGCAAAAAGCATTATAAATTGGTTTGCTCATTTTAGTATGATAGATGGGCTGAATACGGAATCTGAGGAGTTTAAGACTGTGGAACTTTGGGAGAAAGAAGAATACCAAAGTAAAATTAGGAAATATCTAACATCTCTTAATTTAGGAATCAAAGATATAGATATTACAACAAAAGAATTTAATATATCTGATTTACCTGAGGATATGCCTAAAGATTTGAAAGAACAATTATCCAAATCTTTAAAAGGGAAACATAGTTATACTGTTTTAGCAAAGCATAGTATTTATGATTCATTGCAAATACCTACAAGTCAAACTGAAACATGGAAGTGGGATGAGCGGGAATCATCAGGAGCTAAGAAGGCACTGCAATTAAGTGGACCGATTCTCTGGACTTTAGCTAATGGAGGCGTGCTTATTATTGATGAAATTGAAGCAAAATTACATCCTATAATGACACTTAATACCATAGATACATTTCTAAATAAAGAAAGCAATCCCAATAAAGCACAATTGATATTTGCTACACATGACACTAATTTGTTGACCTACTCAAAGCTTAGAAGAGATCAGATTTGCTTTGCGGAAAAAAACAATTGGGAGAGTACTGAATTATATTCCCTTTCTGATTTTGTTTACTTTGAGGAAAAGAATGGGGAATTTAAATCTGAGAAAGAACGTCCTGACACTGATAAAGAGAAAAGGTATTTTGAAGGAAGATATGGAGCTATTCCTGCATTAGGTGATTTTAAGAACTTTATAAGAAATGCGGAATGGCAAGAAGAGGAACAATAGGTAAAAAAGCGACTAAAGATAGGGATAAAAGACCTGTTAGATGGAGAAAATATCCTCATCTATTTTTAATCGTTTGCGAAGATGAAAAAACCGAACCATATTATTTTGAACAATTTATTAGTTGTTTTCCGGAAGAAACTGTTTTTTTAAGAGCTGTAGGAAGTGGCAGTAGTTCGTTAGGAGTGGTTGAACGTTCTGAAATTGAAAAAGAAAAACTAGCACAAGAATCCAATAAGCTTGTTGACGAAGTTTGGGTAGTTTTTGATAAAGATGATGCAGAAAAAAGTGTCGGCAATACAGAAAGATTCAGAAAAGCATTTAAAAAGGCGCAAGAGTTAAAACATCGCGTTGCATATAGCAATGAGGTTTTTGAACTATGGCTTTTACTTCACTTTATTGGTGTTGACTCTAACTATGTTTTGACTCGGGAGGAAATATATTCGAAATTAGATGTTGCAGGAAAGTCTTTTGTTCCCGAATTCGAGTATGTTCATGGCAATACAGATATTGTTGATATAGTGTCTCGTTATGGGAGTGAAAATGATGCAATTGAGAGGGCTGTTGCAATTTTGAAATTAAAAGAAGGAATTCAACCTATTGAAGCCAATCCAAGTACTACTGTTCATATTTTGATAAGGAGATTGAGAGAGCTGATAGAATATTATAGTTTTAAACCGGATTGAGTTCAAATTTTAGATTTAAATTAATTTTACGTCTTTATTGAACTACCTGTGATTACTGACTGAATAGTTATGGCGTAATTGAGTTGCCATCAAATTGGATATATCACCATATCCATCTTAATATCATGCGCCTCCACCGGCACTTGCTCCACCATTTGAATGTCAAAGGCCAGTCCAATTTTTGAGGCATGAACCAGGCGGTTTAAGATGCGGTCGTAATAGCCGGCACCGCGGCCCATGCGGTTATTCTGCTTGTCGAAGGCCACACCCGGTACAATCACCAAATCAATTAGTGTTTCATCATTTACCTCTTCACCGGTAGGTTCCGGTATACCATACTTTTCGTCGGGAACCATAGATTGTTCGCCTTCGTACTTTACGATTTTTAGATCCTTGTTATGGATCACCGGCAAGTAAATTTCCTTCTCCTGATACCAACTGTTAATAATGCCTTGGGTAGGCACTTCATCGCTGATGGCCCAGTATAGCAAAATTTTACGGGCCTTTATAAATTCGATGCGTTGCTCCAGCTGGAGCTGAATATGATCGCTCTGACGCATTCTTTCAGTTGCATTCAGTTGCTTTTTTAGTTCACGAATTTTTTGTCGCAAGGCTTTCTTTTCAATCATTTTCAGGATTTAAATCACCATAAACATCGCTTCGTCGATCGGCAAAAGCATCGTTTTTGGCGGTTATGTATTTGTTGTCGGACAAACTTAGATCAATTTCAGCACTTAGCACCTGACTTTTATCCGTATCGCCTTTCAGAAGTACTTCGCCCATCGGATTGGTCAACACCGATTGGCCGGTGAAGGTTAAATCCCTTTCGCTACCAATGCGGTTGGCAGTGGCAATATAGCAGCGGTTTACCAGCGAGTAGGATGGCATTACGCTTTGGCAATAGGGTAAAACAAGGTTGGATGGATGGGCGATTAATTGTGCTCCCTGCAAAGCCAGCTTTCGCCAGCCTTCGGGAAACATCCAGTCGAAGCACACCAGCATGCCAATTTTTCCAATTTTGGAGTCGAACACCGGTAAGCCCAGGTTTCCGGGAGTGAATATATCTTTTTCGTTAAGAAACAAGTGTAATTTGCGGTAGCAGCCTATCACACCATTCGAGCCCAATAGTACCGCTGAATTGAATAGTTGACCGCCCTCGCGTTCGCAAAATCCGCTGACAATAAGGCAATTTTTATCCTTAGCAATTTTTACTAATTCAGTCAGAAAGATGCTGTTTTCAATTTTTTCGGCAGCACCCAAGGCCTCTTCTCTGTTCTTAAAGTTATAGCCGGAGTTAGCTAATTCGGGCAATACAAACAGTTGACCGTCCGATGTTTGGATTAAGTCCTTAATTTGATTAAGGTTTTGTTGAAGCTGACCGAGTTGGGGCGCGAACTGTACCAGGCTTATCTTCATCTGTTTAAATTTATTGTTTAGGGTCGATAGCGCGATTCCTGTAAAATCTTATGCCCATCCTGTTCTTTAATTAAATCTTCGAGCTGAAGTTCCGGGTTGTTTTTCAGGTAAGCTTCAATAATTCGGTAACCCAGGAAAACAGCCGCTTTACCCGGCGAATTCTGACCAAAATAATAAGTAAACGGACTGTTGCCTACATACTTTTGTATCATCATTCGCTCGCTGCTGAACAAATGCTTTTGTTCCACCATGCTTGCCCAAATATCACCTTCGTGATTATAGCACCAGCGCATTTGTTCATCAGAGTAATCAAACAGAAGCGTGTCATTCAGTTCGGGCATCATGTGTTTTACAAAGTGCAGCACTTTTGCTTCAGAAATTACCTCACTAAGTATATCTTCATTTTTCATTTGAAACGAAAAATTGCCCAGGGCCATGGCCTTCATCACATCGGGTACAAGTTTTTCCGGTACCATTCCTTTTCGCATATATTTGTGAGTGCCCAGCCATTCGTAAAATTCACAATCAGCTCCCAGGTATTTCTCCACGCTAACCGAAACCCACGAAGAATCCATGGCCACCGATTCGTTAAAATAGGAGGTATGAAGGTATATTTCAGGAATTTTGGCATCGTTGAAATAGTACTTGTAATGTTTAAAGGCATCCGTTAGATCCTCTTTAATCTCATCGATATCCTCGTATTGCTTTTTACAAGCTTTATAAACATCCTGATTATCGCCGTAATTGAGAAATTCTTTCATTAAGGCCGGGTAACGAGGGTTTTCAGGGCTGCCGATTCTAATAATTTGCTGACTGTAGGCATCCAGATAGCTACCGTACTTTTGGTGCAATTTCTCTATTTCTTTTTCGAGATGTGCTTCATCCATCTCAAATAAATCGATAAAAAACAATTGCGGATCAAGCTCCACATCAATATGGCTCACATCAGGTCCCTTTGAAAAATCACATGCTGTAATAAAAAGAGCAATCGTACTTACTAAAAACAATAACTTCTTCATTGTATATAATTCAATTGAAAGGTAAAAATACAAAAGCTTTAAAAAAATGTAGTAACTACTAAAAAAAAGTGGACGGAAACCATGTTTTAACTATGTTTGTACTCGATTTTCAACCTAAATATTTGTAATATGAAACGAATAACCTTCCTTATTTTTCTTGGCCTGATTACTCTAATAAACATTAAGGCACAAGACAACAAACGAACACGATTATCATTTGTATTAAGTCCACAGATTTCGTGGTTAAGCTCAGATAATAGTGCTGTTGAGGGAGATGGAAATCTGTTTGGTTATAATTTTGGAGTGGTAATGGATCGTTTTTTCGATAAAAATTATGCCTTCACCACCGGATTAACCATTAATACAACGGGCGGTAAGCTTTCTTACGATCCGGCTACATCGATGGAAATTGGTGGAAGTACCGAAGCGAATGTTACCGATGCCACCTATCGATTGAAATACATCGAAGTACCTTTGTCGTTAAAGTTAATTACCAACGAGTTTCACCGTTCACGTTATTACGGCCAGTTTGGTTTATACACCCAGTACAATATAAAAACCAATGATGGCAATGGTAAATCCATCAATAGTGAGGTTAACTTTTTTGACATGGGTTACCAGCTTGGCGGAGGAATGGAGTATTCGCTGGGTGGCGATACTTATTTGATGTTAGGCTTGATTTATGGTGGTGGCTTTTTAGATGTCACCGATAACAAAGTTGATGATAAAACAACTCTGAATCGTTTCACTTTTCAGTTTGGCATCATTTTTTAAGTCCTACGCTTTCTTAAAAACATTATTAGCAATAGAATATAAGCAATGAAACGAACATCTAAATTCGATAATCCTAATGAATACTCGCTTGGATAATCGAATTTACTTGAGAGTTACATGTGACAATTGAAGGAAAATATAAATACATGAAACGAACATGCAAATTTTAATCATGAAAATTAAACACAGGGTAATGATTAAAATTTCTTGAGAGTTCCATCTGACAACTGAAAGAAAAATTATACAGATGAAAATTGTATTAGCGCAGTTGAATTATCACATTGGCAATTTTGAGGCCAATACCGATAAGATGATTAATAGCATTAACAAAGCTAAAGGAGAAGGAGCCGATTTAGTTGTTTTTTCCGAACTGGCTGTTTGCGGATATCCTCCTTATGACTTTTTGGAGCGAAAGGAGTTTATTCGAAGCTGTACCGATGGTATTGAGCAGGTAGCCAAAGCCTGTGAGGGGATAGCTGCCATAGTTGGCGGACCCGAGATTAACCCGGAACCTCAGGGTAAAAATTTATTTAATGCCGCTTATGTTCTCGAAGATGGTGTAATCAAGCAGGTTGTGCGTAAAACCTTATTGCCCAACTACGATGTGTTTGACGAGTACCGCTACTTTCAGCCAAATATTTTATTTGAATTAGTAAAGATAAAAGGGAAGAAAATTGCCCTTACCATTTGTGAAGATATCTGGGATGATCAACCAGTGGCCAATGCCTTTGCCCGCGACAAACTCTATACTTTGTCGCCAATGGACAAGTTGATGCAGCAAAAACCAGATTTTGCCATCAATATTGCAGCCTCGCCATTCTCTTACACGCAGGTTGATATCCGTCGTGATATTGTGCGCAATAAAGCACGTCAGTACAAAATTCCATTTCTATATGTCAATCAGGTAGGAGCCAATACCGAACTGATTTTTGATGGTAATAGCATGGCGGTTAATCGTCGTGGTGATATTGTTAATCAGGCAAACTCATTTCAAGAGGATTTCTTAAGTATGAATATGGATCGGCTCGATGAAGCAGCTGTTGTGGCTCCAAAACAGGAAAAGCCTATCCAGCTAATTTATGATGCTTTGGTAGCCGGTGTAAGGGATTACTTCCACAAAATGGGATTCTCTAAAGCTACTTTAGGTTTATCCGGAGGGATTGATTCGGCAGTGACAGTGGCCATTGCCGCCGATGCACTTGGAAAAGAAAATGTCAGGGTTCTGTTGTTACCATCGCAATATTCATCGGACCATTCCATAACCGATGCGGTTGATTTGGCCAATAATCTGGGCATTGAGTATAACATCGTACCCATTAAAGAGATTTTCAATAGCTGTAACTTCCTGATGAGTCCGATTTTTGAAGGTACAGAAGCCGATGTAACCGAAGAGAACATACAGGCGCGTATTCGTGGAACTCTGTTGATGGCTTTATCCAATAAGTTTGGGCACATCCTTCTAAATACCTCCAATAAAAGTGAAGCAGCCGTTGGCTATGGTACTTTATATGGCGATATGAACGGCGGATTATCCGTTTTGGGTGATGTTTATAAAACCGATGTTTTCAAATTGGCGCGATACATTAATCGTGATGAGGAAATCATACCTGAAAACACCATTGTGAAGCCACCATCTGCCGAACTGCGACCAGATCAGAAGGATTCGGACTCATTGCCGGATTACGATGTATTGGATGCTATTTTGTTCCGTTATATTGAAAAAAATCAATCGCCTGGCGAAATCATAGAAGCCGGTTATGAAGCATCAACCGTTCACAAAGCCGTGCGTTTGGTTAATATGAATGAATACAAGCGTTTTCAAACGGCACCAACATTGCGTATATCAAGTAAGGCCTTTGGTATTGGTCGACGCATGCCTTTGGTAGCCAAGTATTGATTTATGTATTTTAAGTGGAAAGAGTCAGCTTTTTTTATAAATTTGTATGTTATACAACATAGTTTTATAACACCTTATAATGCCTGCTAATAAAAACAATACCCCGCAAGAACCCACTATAAAGGACATTTCGAAGCTTTATAATATATTGAGTGACCAAGAGAAGGAATACCTTCTTGAGAATCATTCAACCATGTATTATAAGAAGAATGATATCATTTATCAGGAAGGAGAGAAGCCAACCGGTCTTTTGTGTTTAGGGCAAGGAAAAGTCAAGATATTTAAAGAAGGTGTAAGTCGGAGGGAACAGATTATCCGTATGGCGACGGCACCTGATTTTATCGGTTACCGAGCATTGTTTGCAGAAGAAATGCATATTGCCAGTTCTGAGGTAATTGAACCAAGTACGATTTTTCACGTGCCTAAAAAAGTTATCTATAACCTGATGAAGACCAATCCGGCCTTATCGATGGCTTTTATTAAGTCCTTTGCCAGCGAATTGGGATTCGCACGTTATCGTACGGTTACATTAACTCAAAAGCACATACGAGGGCGTTTAGCCGAGAGTTTGTGTGTGTTGAAAGATATTTATGGTTTTGAAGAAGATGAACAGACATTAGCCGTTTACCTGTCGCGCGAGGACTTGGCGAATTTCTCCAATATGACCACCTCGAATGCCATTCGTACGCTAAGCTCTTTTGTTAACGAAAAAGTATTGGCGGTTAACGGACGTGTTATTAAAATATTGGATGCCGAAACACTTCAGCGTATTTCCAGATTAGGATAATTTTAATCGATAAATAAAGTATAAGCAATAAAAAAGCCCCTTTTGAGGGGCTTAGTTATTTTTTCGCTTTTGCATTGCTTATGCCGGGTGAATTGCTTCAGTTGGGCAAACATCTGCACAAGTACCACAATCAGTACAAGCTTCAGCGTCAATTTTATAGATATCTCCTTCAGAGATAGCTTCTACTGGACATTCGTCAACACAAGTACCACAAGCGATGCAGTCTTCATTAATTACGTAAGCCATTTTTTTTTCTTTATTGGTTATTATTACGGAAGCAAAATTATTGGCTTTTTTAATTAAAAAAAAGAATTCCTTTCGAAAGTAGTCTATTTTGAAAGGATATAAATAAGGCATAAAGGTCTTTTATTACTCAAATACTTGTGCATTAGCTGTTTTTACGGGAGTTTAGATGGATTCTAATTAATCGGCCTGCATAAAATTATAAGCCATGTAAGCCAGTAATCCCGCTGCTGTCTCCAAGGAATCTTCGTTTAAGTTAAATTGAGGCGTATGTAAACTGCCGGTTTCACCATTTTCCTGTGCCACCCCGAATCGATAAAAGGTACAAGGATATTTTTGAGAATAATAACCAAAATCCTCTGCGGTCATGCGAATGTCCATTAGTTCGGTTCGATCCTTTCCAAGATATTCATTTGAGAAAGCAATGGCCTGGTTGGTTACCTGCTCATTGTTGTATACAACCGGATAACCGTCCTTGATATCAATTTCGCAATCGGCACCCATAGCCCTTGCTGTTGCTGTGGCAATCTCATAAATTTTTTCCTTTATTCTGGCACGCCATTCTTCATTCATGGTACGCAGAGTACCTGCTATTTCAACTGTTTCCGGAATGATGTTGGTAGCACCCTCAGCAATCACCTTTCCAAATGATAATACAGTTGGTATTTGTGCCGGAACAATGCGGCTGACAACCTGCTGCAAGGCTACGATGATGTGTGAAGCAATCAGTACATTATCGGTTAATGTGTGTGGCATGGCAGCGTGTCCGCCTTTACCTTTAACTGTAATGTAAACTTCGTCGCCCGAAGCCATGTACATGCCACTTTTAAAGCCTGCATGTCCGCTTTTCATATTCGGTAATACATGCTGGCCAATAATCATTTCAGGTTCATGCCCATCAAAGCAGCCTTCATCCATCATAAGTTTTGCACCTCCCGGGAAAACTTCTTCAGCTGGTTGAAACAATAAAAGTACGGTTCCTTCCCACTGTTCTTTTAGCTCATTTAGTATCATTGCTGCGCCTAACAAAGCTGCAGTATGCGCATCATGACCGCAAGCGTGCATAACTCCTTCGTTTTTTGAGGCAAATTCACAATTACTATTCTCATTGATGGGTAAGGCATCCATATCGGCCCGTAAGGCAATGGTGCGCTTATCAGGATTTTTTCCCATTAAATAACCAATGATACCTGTTTTAACAAAGCCTGCCTTAAATGGGATGTTAAGCTTGCTTAGTTGTTTCTGTATGTATGCAGACGTATTGTGCTCTTCAAATGACAACTCCGGATTTTGATGCAAATGTCTTCTAATATCAATAATTTGGCTGAGATACTGCTTGGTAAGTTCTTTAATTTGGCTTTGCATGAATAGCGTGTTACATGCCTGTTGGGGCATATTTGTTAATATTTTAAACTTTCGTTACAAAGATAACAATTCTTAAAAAGAATGCGATTCCTCACTTTAAACTGAATTTATTAAGTGAAAACGAGCATAAGGATAAAGTGTTTTTTAATGATTATCATATGTAATCTACAATATATAGTGTTATTAAGGGTGATCGTGTAAAGGTCACATTCGCAGTTGGTCAAGAAAAGTGGGAATAGTTATAGATAAACAAAAATATTATTTTGCAATTGGTGAAGTAATGCTCTATCTTAATAAGAAATAACATTTAGTAGATGAGTATAAGAATTAAGTGAAAGTAAAAAGTAAGTCTTAAAACAAAACATAAGCGGCATTTGTCCCGTATGTTAAAAAGTGTTGTGCGAGGTTTCGTTATTTCGTATTAGGTTGTTGGCAATTACATTATTGACTCTAATGAAGAAAGAATTAAACAATTCCATAGAATCCTATTTAATCCTTTTGCCTAAGCTGCTAAAATTCTGGCCGATTCTCGCTGTATGTTTATTTATGAGCTTAATTGTTAGTCAATATTTATATGTATCGGCCGATAAAGTATACGAAGTAAATACCTCCATATTAATTAATGAGAGTGAAGAGGGGAATGCTTATTTTAACCTTGGAATTGATAATCCGGCAAAACGAACGAGTCAAATAAACCGGGAAATTGGAATATTAAAATCTAAAAAACTTTTGGAGAGAGCAATCAGAGGGTTGGAATTTGAGACCTCAATCTATGAAGAAGGCAAATATAATCCGATATTAAAATATCCAACATCCTATTTTTCAGTTGAGTTAAACTTAAATTCAAAACAGATTATTAATGTACCATTTAATGTGTCGGTTGTAAGCGACTCTTTATTGAGGGTGGTGGCGAAAGCTGATCGGGGTCATGTTTATTCCTTTTCAAAAGGTAAGGTTTTATATACGGTGAATCATTTTAAGCTGGATATATTAGTTGCTTCCGGCCAACGATTGAAATCGACCTTCTGTGATTTCACGATAAACTTTGATTCGGAATTAATTAAGGGTATTAATGCGGATAAGAAAAGCTATTTTGTTTTTAATCCGTATAATAAGATTCTAAATGATTTTAGGCATTTTACCATTAGTGAAGAAGCAGGCGGTTCAATTTTAAGGATAAAACTTCGATGTAAGAATATTCATCAGGGCAATGCTTTTTTAAATTCCCTTTCAAAAACCTACTTACAACGAGATATTGAACGAAACAGTGTTGTGGCTAACAATACCATTTACTTTATCGATGACCAGTTAAGTGATATAAAGGATAGTTTATCGGGTATTGAACAGGTGCTGCTTGTTCACAATCATTCGCAGGAAGGTTTATCGCCTGAAATAAAATCGGATCACTTGATTGAGTTTTCATCTGTATTGGCTCAACGTGAAGCAACCTTAATGCTGCAAGAGCGTTATTGCAGATATTTAAGTGATTTGCTTAATAACAATGAGGAATTGAATAGTATCGTATTGCCAACAAGTTTAGAGATTAATAATTCTCGTTTGTCGGAGCTGATCAACCTTTATAATGAATTGCTCAATGAACATGAATTTATATCGCGGCAAACCTATGAACAAAATCCAATTTATAAACAGAACACTGATAAGATAGATATTTTAAAGACTAATTTACAGGAATCACTTATTGAGATTCAGGCTTCAATTAATGATGATTTCAGGCAATTGAATAGTGAGAAACAGCAGTTGGAGAGCGATATTGTTAATCTATCCTCTACACAACAACAAGTTATTGCGCTGGAACGAAAACATACCATCCTCGAAAATCTTTATACGCTATTATTATCCAAACAGTCGGAGATGCAGATTGTAAAATCATCTGTGGCACCTAAAAACGAAGTGCTCGACAAGGCTGAACCGGATAATTATACGGTGGTAGCACCAAATCGAATCAGTATATTTAAAAAGTGGTTAACCATTGGTTTGCTGGTATCTCTTATTGTGATTTTACCGCTTTATTACTTGCGCGATACGGTGACATCAAACAGTGATATTGAATCAGTATCTTCTTTTCCAATAATCGGGCATATTCTTCATAATAAGCACGAAGAAGAGTTTGTGGTTCATAATAAGCCAAATTCGTTAATCGCAGAATCATTCCGATCCTTATACACTTCATTTAACTATCATTGCCCTTCGCAATCAAATAGTAAAACAATATTGGTAACATCCAATAATATCGGTGAAGGAAAGAGTTTTTTATCTTTCAACCTAGCTGCGTCTTTTGCTCAGTGTAAACAGCGCACCATTATTCTGGGATTTGATTTGCGTAAACCCCGGATGCATAATTTCATTGCCAATTATAGTGGTGAAAAAGGTTTATCGAGTTATTACAAATCGGAGCATACCATATCTGAAATTATTGTGCCGACACAGCAAGAGAATCTGGATTATATTTCAACGGGTTTGTTACCGGGTAATCCTAACCTGCTTCTGGCAGAAAGGGATAAGACAGAGGCTTTGTTTACTACACTGCAGGAGCGATACGATAAAATTATTGTTGATTCGTCTCCAATTGGTTTAGTAGCAGATACTTTTGTGTTGGCCGCTTTTGTTGATCTTATGCTGATTGTGGTACGTCATAACCACTCGCAGAAGAATCATCTCAAACAGTTATTTACCGAACTGGATAACCGCAATATTCGTAATTGTGGCATTGTTATAAATGATATTCAAATCAGCAGAAGTAAATATGGTTACGGCTATGGCTATGGGTATGGTTACGGCTATGGGTATGGTTACCAATCAGAGGAGACAAATATTTGATTTGTTCATATGGTGAATGTACTTCACTCTGAAGGGACTTTTAGGACTATTTAATGAGATTAGCAGATGGTTTATTTAATTCTCTAACAACGCGCCGTTTTGCGCTTCTTACCCACATTACCCTTGACAATTATTTTGTTGATATAGCTGGTGGCCAAAGGTACTTTACAGGCAGTGCCATCCATATCAACTTTAACTTTACCAATATTTTCAGCAACAGACATCGACTTCTTTGTAAGAGCTTCAATGTATGTAGCGATCGCGATTACAAAACCATTCATAGTGTAGCGCACTCGATTAGGGGCATTGTGTATTTGTTTTTCTACCCGTTCAAGTAAGGAGTTGTAGATTTTAATGTCGAGTTGTTCATCGGAGTTAACCGAGGCATAATAAGCCAATGCACTCCAGCCTGCTGAGGCAATAGTCTCTGTTTCTGATTCAATCCATTCCAAACCCAATTCCAAACCAAAAGGTGTTTCGGCGGCAACCCACGGAACTGCATATTCGCTCAAATAAGACCAGTATGCTTGTTTAACCCATTGTTGCAAGTCGTCTTTGCTTATCTGTTTCTCGTCGGCCATTAAACCAGCCAGATACATCGCATCAGAATTACCAGTGGCAAAGAGCTCCAAAGAAAGAGCATGATTCTTTTTTGTTTTCTTAAGGATCTTTTTTAAATCCTGCACTTTAACACCAAAGATGGGTTCCCTGGCACCATGTTTCATAAGCGTGTTTTTGGTAGATTCATTACCAAATCTCTTTAGTTCTTCCATTATCTCATTTACTTGCATCATGGTGAATTATTTTGTGTTGAACCTTGTTTATTAGACAAATGCCATTACTGATTTGTTCGAATTGAAATGGTTTATCGAATATTAGAGTTTGATTTGAACAAAGCTCAGTAATAGGGTTATTTAAATGAGTTGTTTTGTACTATGACGCAAGAGTTCTAATGTTTTAATATCAAGGTTAGTTGTACTAATCAGTTTCACGCCAGGAACGCCAATATTTCAATAATTGACTTTTGCGCTTTTGCGCAAAAAAAAAATTACGAACCTAGGGAAAATTTAAATACTTTTTAACTTTCAATACAGTACAAGCAAATGCATAAGCTGAGTACTTAAAGGGATTTTATTAAATTAGCGTACTCTTATCAAACGAAGAATTTAATTGTTTGATTTATAACTTAATCTAATCATAAAACAAAGATGTACGAACTTTTAAGCATTTACCCTTATACCTTGCTTCCATTAGGTTGTGGACTGATTTTGATTATAAGCGGATATGTCAAGTTATGGAAACTGCGTAGATCAAATCATCCGGAAATTATTGGGATTTTCGGCATATGGCTAATGGGACTAATAGGCCTGCTTCTGGGTATTTTTGGACAGCTTCTTGGGATAATCGAAGCGTTTGATACGATAACTCAAATGGGAACAATATCCGCATCAATTGTTGCCGATGGAATTAAAAATTTATATAAGCCAACACTGTTTGGATTAGGCGTTTTGATTATTTCATTGATAATTTGGGGAATTCTAAAAGGCATTAAGCAAAAAAGAATTTTTATAATGACTAATGAAGGGGTTTAGGTAATTAATGCTGGATTCGTTAATAGGTTTTCTTAATACTAATAAAATGAAGCCACTATTTTTAATTGCTTTAATATATTTTGCTGCTCATGCTGAAGCTCAGGAGTCAAGCTTGCCTGAAAAGGATACCATTCAGGTGATACCTGTTTCCAGAAATAGGCATAGCGATGAACGCTTAATAAAGTGGTTAGACGTAAAGAAAGCATACATATTGCTATACTGCCATCCAAAACTAAATTCCATTGAAATAGATGGGCATGTACTTGACAGTACCCACCAAGTTGAGATATTATCTGAAATGGTTGAGATACATTTGAAAGATAGTTATAGTTGGGAGATTGGAACCGATCTACCCGATGCGCCAAGCATTAAACTCATTAAATCATTGATTAAGAAAAAAGAAAAAGTCACTGAAGATGAAAACAAGCTTCAGCGGTTTATGGCGTTTTATGAGCGAAGAAATGTAGAGTGTATAGATAAGTTTGTTTGCCGACAGGAAATAAAACTTAATAACAAGAATCGCTATAAAATTGATTATGAATTAATCTTTAAGGATAATAACAAAATAAGAATAAAGCATCAGACGGTTGAAAAGCTATCGCATTAAATAATTGGCTACCTAATAAGGCTACTGATCCAATTCAATTTCGCTTTCTTCACTGTATATATTTGATCGCGTAATCACTCCATTTTCAATGGTATAAATGCACTCTTCATATAACAGATCGTCATTTAACGTAAAGGAAATAACATCGTTGATAAAATTGGCAAAGCAAACATTGTTTAAGCGGTAATTATTCAAATAAGGCTGTAATGTTTTTTTAAGTCGGTAATCAAGTTTGTCGGTATTAATTATAAACAAGCTGTCGCTGTGAATGTGCCAGGTCATCTTCAAATCAAAATGACCATTGTAAGCTCTTGCATAAATCTTCTCCCAGGTATTGCTCTTATTGATCAGAAAGGGTTTAAGAATGGGTAAATCCAGTTTCACACATTTCTTTTTGTATAAAATGTATTCCGGATTATAACTCTTCATTCTATCTTCATAAGATTGTGCCAGAGCACTATGTGAAATAAAGAAAACCGTTATCAAAAGAAGTGCAGTATATAGGCGGTTATTCATCGCAATTTAGGGTTGATTAATTAGAATAAGCAAATATATAAATAAACATAAAAACCATACGTGTGATTGTTTTCTCTTTTGTCATAGCATTGTAATTAATTCAGAAATACCTATACATGAAACGATCTTTAATCCTTCTTTTCCTTATCAGCCTGTTAACCTCATGCGAGGAGATCATCGAAATGTCATTTAATGCCAAATGTGAAGTTGTTCATGTGTCTGATCCCTGGGTGGCCAATGATGGAACTGCTTATGTAAAAGTTAAGATAGAAAACACCGGCTCGAACAAGGCCGAGGCTGTTTCGATTGATGCCGTTTTATATTGCAATGGCAATGAGATCGATGATGCCTACAAGAATATCGGTGATTTAAGGGCGAATAAAAGTGCTACAGTTACATTGGAGTTTAGGCACCATTACAATTATGATTTCGGCAGTGAATATGATGTTACCGCAACTGTGAGGTATAATGACCGTGAAATTTTTCCTGAAGATGACGAGGAAGATTACTGGTAATAGGAGGTGAATTATTGAAACGTAAATAGCTTATTGAGCTTAGGTTTATAAAATTTGGGACGAAAATTCTTTTCACCATCAGTCAAAACTCAATTAGTAACAGTATAGAATGGTAAAGCTTTGATAGGGTGTAAGCGACAAATATCAATTGATTTGCAATAGGTATCGCATCAGCCAAAAATAATCGACCGCACATTCATCAAAACATGGACAGAAGTGTTTACCTTTAAACAAAAGTGCTACTTACTTTTTAATATAGGTGAACTCACATAACATTCCAATATGTCCAAAACATGCTATCACTGCGGTAGTCCATCGCAATCGTGGGTAAGGCACGATGATAAAGATTTTTGCTGCGAAGGCTGCGTTATGGTATACGATATACTGAAAGACAATGATATGGGTGCTTATTATGACATTGAAAAAGCGCCCGGTATTCGCGATAAGAAGGCTTCAATAGACTATTACGATTACCTCGATCAGGAAGATATCAAACGTTCGGTACTTGATTTTTATGATGGTAGTATGGGGCGCATCAAGCTTTATATTCCTGCCATTCATTGCAGTTCGTGCATTTGGTTGATTGAGAATTTACACCGTTTGCACAAGGGCGTCGTTACATCAACTGTGAACTTTAATCGGCGCGAGGCTGCTATTACCTTTAACGAGCAGGAGATTAAGTTAAGTGAGCTAATGACCTTGTTGGCATCTATCAATTATAAACCACACATTAAAACCGAAGAACAGAAGAAAACCGCCAAACGCAGTAAGCGCTTATTGGTAAAGCTTGGTATTGCCGGATTTATTTTTGGCAATGTAATGTTGCTAAGTTTTCCCGATTATTTATCGACCGACATTTCTTTAAATCCCGATATAATTGCATGGTTTAAATGGATTAGCGTGCTCTTATCGTTGCCATCCATGTTGTATTCAGGCAATGAATATTTTATTACGGCATGGAAAAATATCAAACGTGGTATTGTTTCCATTGATATGCCCATTGCCATTGGCATAATTGCCATTTTTGTTCGGAGTTTATTTGAAATTATTAGCGATACCGGTTCGGGATACCTCGATTCTTTAACCGGTTTAATCTTCTTTTTGCTGATTGGTAAATGGTATCAGGCTAAAACCTACGAAGCCTTAAGTTTTGATAACGATTACAGCTCCTATTTTCCGTTAGGTATTACGCGCATTAGTGATAATAAAGAAGAAATAGTACCCATCAGTGAATTACAAAGTGGCGATAAAATACAGGTTCGAAATGGTGAAATAATTCCGGCTGATGCCCGCCTGCTTTCTTTGGGCGCTTCCATCGATTATAGTTTTATTACAGGTGAGTCGGTACCGGTTCGGAAAGAAAAGACAGAGCTGATCTATGCCGGAGGTCGTGTTATTGGTAATTCACTACTGCTCGAAGTGGAGAAGAAAGCCGAAACAGGTTATCTGGCCGAATTATGGAAGGAGCGCAGCAATGCTGACGAAAAGGAATCTATGATTTCCAACACCCTTAATCTGGTAAGTAAATACTTTACCATAGCCATATTGCTAATTAGTGCAGCCACTGGATTTTATTGGGCCTATGTTGATAGTACAAAAGCTGTAATGGCCTTTACATCGGTATTGATTATTGCCTGTCCTTGTGCCTTGGCTCTTTCGGTGCCTTTTGCCTTTGGTCATGCCGGACGAATATTGGGTAAAAACCACCTTTATCTGAAGTTAACGGCTATTATTGAAAGGTTGACCAAGATAGATACCATCGTGTTTGATAAAACGGGTACTTTAACCGATCCTGAACATTTTGATGTTAGTTTCGAAGGAGAAACCCCCGATCATTATCATCAGTCTTTGATTAAGTCAGCGGCTAACCAATCGCGCCATCCTCTGAGTCGCGCTTTGGTACGTCATCTTTCCGGGGCCGGTTTATTTGATGTTACTTCATTTTCCGAACACGAAGGTTCTGGTGTAGAGTCCAGTGTTATGAATCATAAAATCCGTCTAGGATCTGCATCATTTATTGGTGATGAGGGATTAACATCCAACCAATCGGCTCGCGTTTATATTGCCATAGATGGAAAAAAAGTTGGATTTTATACGATCAAGAACTATTATCGCCCTAACTGGAAGGAGATGTTAAAAACAGTTCGTCAGTATACCGATGTTCATATTTTATCGGGAGATAATGACGCAGAACAAGAAGCTTTAAGTCAGATTATTGAAGATGATTCGAAAATACATTTCTATCAAAGCCCAAAGGACAAACAAGCCTATGTAGATCAATTACGAAAAAGAGGTCAGTCAGTGATGATGGTAGGTGATGGCTTAAATGATATCGGTGCCTTAAAAAAAGCAAACGTTGGTATTGCTGTAGCAGATGATGTGCACCAGTTTTCGCCATCGAGCGATGCCATTATCAGTGCTTCCGAGTTAATGCGTTTACCTGTTTTTATGCGCTTTTCAAAGTCAGCTTTACGCATTGTTTATGCAGCTATTGCCATTTCTTTCGTTTACAATATTGTGGGAATTTCATTTGCAGTTTCTGGCAATCTGAGTCCTTTATTTGCCGCCATTTTAATGCCTTTAAGCAGTGTTTCGGTGGTTGTGTTTACAAGTATTGGAGTCATGCTATCAGGCAAACGAAGAGGGCTATAATGAATTAAATTCACAGAAGCTTGTCTCGTGGGCAGCATATTTCTCCCTTGAAATTCAGGGGAGATGTCCAACTTTCGAACAGAGGGGTTAATAAAGATAACTTTAAAAGGTATCTTTATTATATAATTGTCTTGGCTCTGATTATAAAAATAGGCTGATCATGTTCTTATTAGAATCAAGGAACCATACAAAGAGCATGGTTTAAAGCTATAATTGTAGGTGAATGTTGATAAAAATAACATCTGATAATCAAGCTGATAGATTGAAGGGTCTAAAAAAACTAATAAATGTTAAACAATCACAAGCGCCTGATTGTCATTAAAGGCGATAAAAGTAAAGGAATGAAAGTGTATAATAAGACCCTTAAGTCTTAAATAATTTTCTACTTTTGCTTGCGAATAAAGTATAATTAGCATGGAAATAATCATCGTCTTGGTAGTTGCCAGTTTATGTGTTGCATTGATTTTCTTAGGCTTGTTTGTATGGGCCGTTAAATCGGGGCAATACGATGATGACTATTCGCCTTCGGTTCGTATTTTATTCGATCAGAAAGAACAGGAGAAAAAAGCAAATAATAAAATCCAAAATGTCAGTAGCGATCGTTAGCAGGCAATGGCCTCATAAACGGTTGGTGCTGAATTATTGAAAAAATGTTGAACACATGAAGCAAGAGACGTTTTATTACGACAATAAAATTGTCAAATATTTTATGTATGCCACCATCATTTGGGGGTTGGTAGGTATGGCGGCCGGGGTTTTGGCTGCTCTTCAAATGGCTATGCCAATCTTTAATTTTGAATTGGAATACACAACTTTCGGTAGGGTCAGACCGATCCACACCAATGCGGCCATTTTCGCTTTTGTCGGAAATGGTATTTTTATGGGTGTTTACCACTCCATGCAGCGACTGCTTAAAACGCGCATGTTTAGCGATGTTTTGAGCTATGTTCATTTTTGGGGATGGCAATTAATCATTGTTTTTGCCGCACTAACCCTGGCACTTGGATTTACCACCGGTAAAGAATATGCTGAGCTGGAGTGGCCCATTGATATCATGATTGCCGTAGTTTGGCTGATTTTTGGCTGGAACATGTTTGGAACCATCATGAAACGCCGTGTTAAGCACTTGTATGTGGCCATCTGGTTTTATCTGGCTACCTTCATAACGGTAACCGTGCTTCATGTAGTTAACTCGATGGAATTACCTGTAACGCTATTTAAAAGTTACTCGTGGTACGCAGGGGTTCAGGATGCTTTGGTACAATGGTGGTATGGGCACAATGCCGTAGCATTCTTCCTGACGACTCCTTACCTGGGTTTGATGTATTATTACATACCAAAAGCATCTAATCGCCCGGTCTATTCTTACCGTTTATCGATAGTTCACTTTTGGTCTTTCTTGTTCATCTACATTTGGGCAGGACCGCACCACTTACTTTATACGGCATTGCCTGATTGGGCACAGTCATTGGGAACCGTCTTTTCAATTATGCTGTTGGCACCATCGTGGGGTGGAATGCTAAACGGTTTGTTAACACTTCGTGGCGCCTGGGATAAAGTTCGTGAAAGTGCAACGCTTAAATTTATGGTTGTTGCTGTTACCTGTTACGGTATGGCCACTTTCGAAGGTCCGTTGCTTTCGCTTAAAAATGTAAATGCCATCAGTCACTTTACCGACTGGACTGTGGCTCACGTTCATATTGGTACTTTAGGCTGGAACGGTTTCTTAACCTTTGGTGTGTTGTATTGGTTGGTGCCACAGATTTTCAAAACAAAGCTTTATTCAGAAAAACTGGCCAATGCCCACTTCTGGATCGGAACGCTTGGTATTTTATTCTATGCCATTCCGATGTATTGGGCCGGGTTAACGCAAAGTTTGATGTGGAAAGAATTCACCGAAGAAGGCTTGTTGGCTTATCCTAACTTCCTTGAAACAGTTACACAAATTCGCCCCATGTACTACATGCGTGCTTTTGGTGGTTTAATCTACTTATTGGGTGCTGTTTTAATGGGTATTAACTTATGGAAGACTGCTGCCAAAGGTAATGTAACTGCTAATGAGGAGGCAAGCGCAGTTGTTGAAGACATTAATAAAGGCAAAAAAGGTGAGAAGGCTCATGGTTGGTTGGAGCGCAAGCCTGTACAGTTTATTGTTATTTCACTGATCACCGTATTGATAGGTACTTTTATTGAGCTAATACCAACATTCTTAATAAAATCAAATGTACCAACCATAGCCAGTGTTCAGCCATATACACCACTCGAATTAGAAGGTCGTGATATTTATTTGCGCGAAGGATGTTACAATTGCCACTCGCAGATGATTCGTCCATTCCGATCAGAGACAGAGAGATATGGTGAGTACTCAAAAGCCGGAGAGTTTGTTTACGATCACCCATTCCAGTGGGGATCAAAGCGAACAGGGCCCGATTTAGCACGCGAAGGTGTTATGACTGGTAAAATTTACAAACCGGATGCCTGGCATTATAACCACATGTTGGATCCGCAAAAGCTGAATGAAAATTCCATTATGCCAAAATATCCTTGGTTAATCGAAGATGATTTGGACATATCTGATTTGCCTGCCAAGATTCGTGCAATGCAAACTTTGGGTGTTCCTTATCCTGAAGGATATGATGAAATTGCTGTTGACGATTATAACAAGCAAGCCGATAAGATTGTAAGCGGACTTAAAGCTGCCGGCATCGAAACAGCGCGGCAAAAGGAAATTATTGCCCTGATTGCTTATTTGCAACGTTTAGGAACTGATATTTACAAAACAGCGCCTGAAGAGGCTGCTGAAACTGTGAAGGAGGGCGCAGAATGAAATTAGTAAGGCATTATTTAGAATCGATATCAGGGGTTGAAATATACCCCATCATATCCTTTATAATTTTCTTTGTATTCTTTTTGGTGGTTACCTATATGGTAATTCGAATGAAGAAGGAGTACATCGAGGAAGTATCCAATTATGCAACCGATAAGGCGGACGAAACGCCCATGTCAAACCAAAGTTAAATTGAATCATTAGAATGTGTAGTCTGGATGGTTGTATGAATGCGATTTAGTGTGGAATAGACTACTGCCAACTGACTAATAACTTACAGATTATTTATCTATGGAAGAGAATAAAAAACAAAACAATATACCAGAGGTTGATCCTTTAACCAATGATAAGTTTGTGCCGGAGCATGAGTTTGACGGCATTCGTGAATTGGCTAATAATCCACCTTGGTGGCTAACTTTTATCTTTATATTTTCCATTCTTTTTGCCTATGTGTATCTGGCTAAATACCATTTTTACGGCGATGGAGATTTACAGATTCAAGAGTATGAAAATGCCATGTTAGCGGCTAATCCGGAGGAGGATGAAGAAGCAGCTGGTGGCATTACCATCGAAATGGAAGACATTGATTACTCAGTTCCATTGGCTGATGCAGCAGGTTTAGATAAAGGAGCCAAGATTTTTAAAACCAATTGTGCGGTCTGCCACCTGGCCGAAGGTCAAGGTTTAGTTGGACCCAACCTGACTGATGAGTATTGGATACATGGTGGTAGTTTCGACGATATTGTAAGAATAATTAACAATGGCGTTGTAGAAAAAGGAATGATTGCCTGGAAAGGGCAGTTGTCAAAAAAGCAAATCCATCAGGTATCCAGCTACATCACAACTTTAAAAGGTACGAATCCTCCTAATCCGAAAGCTCCGGAAGGGGAGAAGTATGTGCCGGATAGTGAATAAGTTTTTATTAACTTATTAGCAGAAAAGTTTATTAGTTGCATTGGTTGAAATTAGGTAATTGTCGAATTGCTTAATCGTCGAACTGTTAAGAATCCATTGAGATATGCACATTTATAATTTTGAAAAGCTTGAAGTTTGGCAATTGGCACGAAAACTCGTGAAGAAGATATATCTTGCGACACAAAGCTTTCCAGAAAGTGAAAAATATGGATTAACAAATCAGTTGAGAAGAGCCGGTGTATCGATATCATCTAATATTGCTGAAGGGATTGGGCGTATTACAAATAAAGAAAGAGCCAGGTTTATTGAAATAGCGTATTCAAGTTTATTAGAGGTTTTGAATCAGTTAATACTATCAAATGATCTTGAATTTATAAATGAACAAGAGCTTTTTAATTTTAGGAATGATATTGATTTGTTATCGAATAAACTAAATGCTTTTCACAGAAAGATATTAAGCAGTTAATCAGTTCGACAATTCGACAGTTTAACAATTCGACAATAAAATATGACCAATAATCCAGACAACAACTTCCGCGACCGAATAGTAACAATGAATGAAGAAGGCCGGCGAAATTGGATTTATGCCAATCAGCCGAAGGGAAGGCTTTATAACATACGTACAATAGTAAGCGTAATTCTGTTAGCTTTTCTTTTTTTAGCCCCTCATATTAAAGTAAGTAGTGGTGAACCATTGCTTCTCTTTAATATTTTGCAACGTAAGTTTGTCTTATTTGGTGTTGTTTTTTGGCCGCAGGATTTCCATCTTTTTGTTATCGGCTTAATTACCATTATTATTTCCATTGTGACATTTACAGTGGTATATGGCCGGATTTTTTGTGGATGGGTTTGTCCGCAAACCATTTTTATGGAGATGGTATTTCGCCGCATTGAGTATTGGATCGAAGGAACGGGCGATCAACAGCGCATACGTGCCAAAGGTGAAGATACTTTTGACCGAGTGGGCAGAAGTCTGTTAAAGCATCTTATTTTTATTATTATCTCATGGGCTATTACTCATACGATGATGGCCTATATTGTTGGAGCCGATCAGGTAAAACAATACATTGTAAGCTCGCCGGGAGAAAACTTAAGTGTCTTTATCGCGATCATGGTGTTTACCGGTGCCTTCTATTTTGTTTTCGCTTATTTCAGAGAGCAGGTGTGTTCATTAGTTTGCCCCTATGGCCGTTTACAAGGAGCCTTGTTGGATAACAACACGCTGATGGTGACTTATGATTTTAAGCGGGGTGAAGGGCGTGCTCCAATGCGTAAGAACGAAGATCGAGCTGCTGCCGGAAAAGGCGACTGTGTTAATTGTAATAAATGTGTAACGGTATGCCCAACTGGTATTGATATCCGAAATGGTATACAGTTGGAATGCATTAATTGTACGGCCTGTATTGATGCCTGTAACAGCACCATGCGTCGTTATAAATTACCCGAAGGTTTAATTCGAATCACTTCGCAGAATAACATTATAAAAGGTTCTTCTTTTAGGTGGACGCCACGAATCATTGCTTATACAGCTTTAACAACTGCTTTAATAGGAGCCATGGTGGTGCTCTTTACCTTGCGTTCAAGTTATGAAACAACTATTTTGCGTGTGCAGGGTACATTGTTCCAAAAGCTCGACGAGGGTAATTATTCAAACATTTATAACTACAAAATTGTCAATAAGACAGAAGACGAAGGTAATTTGAGTATCAAATTGGTATCACCTAAAGGTAAGGTAGAGTTAGCTGGTAATACCATGTTGGTGAAAAAGCAGGAGAAGATACAAGGAGCCTTCCTGATTAAACTAAATAAAAAAGAAATGACTGGTAAGAGCACGGATATCGTGCTTGGAGTATATAATGGTGATCAGTTGATTGAAACCATTCACACCACATTTGTCGGTCCATAACAAACTAAGATTATTTATCTCGATATGAAATTTAACTGGGGACACGGGATAGTGTTGGTCATTGTAACCGGAGTAATTGGCTTTTTGAGTCTGGTATTTATTACCACGCGTGAGCGAATTGATATGGTGACGGACGATTATTATCCAAAAGAATTGAAATACGACGAGCAAATCACCAAAATCAAAAACTATAATGCCCTTACAAAAAAGGTTGTAATAACCAGTGATAAAGGGATTCAAATAGAGTTTCCTGATAATATTGCCGATGCAAATGCCATAATCGGTAAAGTACACCTATATCGACCATCGGATAAAAGTCTGGATGTGGAAAAAGAAATTAAACTGAATCCGGATTACCAGATGTCTCTTTCCTCTGATAAGCTTAAAAAAGGTAAGTATGAATTGATTATTGAATGGGAAGCAAATGGTCAGCCGTATTTAACAAAGCAGGAGCTTTATATTGATTAAGTTACTATGTATATTATCGAAGGTTTTATAGTTGGATTTTTAGGCAGTCTGCATTGTGTTGGTATGTGTGGACCACTTGCTTTGGCCTTGCCATTGCCTACTAATACAGTTACGCAAAAAGCCACCGGAGCTTTATTATATAATATTGGCAGAGCATTCACCTACGGATTACTGGGTTTGATATTTGGATTATTGGGTGCTGGATTAAAACTGTCGGGTATCCAACAATGGGTATCAATCGCATGTGGTGTTATAATGATTTTATCCGTTATTTTGCCAGGTGTTGTAAAAGTACCTAAATCAACCAATAAAGTTTCATCGTCGATCTATTCAACCTTAAAAAAGAAAATTGGTGATTCGTTAAACCGCAAGAAGCTAAGCAATCTTTTGGTTATCGGTGTTTTAAATGGATTCTTACCATGTGGTTTGGTATATGTCGCCATAACGAGGGCCATCACCACAGAATCCATTAACGACAGCATCCTTTTTATGATAGCTTTCGGTTTTGGTACTTTACCATTAATGTTTGCAGTAGCCTATTTTGCCAACATTATTAAGAGTCGTTTTTTACACAAGCTACGTAAAGCAATACCTATTTTTATTATCATTTTAGGACTCTTGTTTATACTTCGAGGAATGAATCTGGGTATTCCATACATAAGTCCGGAATTTCAGGAAGAAACACAGGAAGTAAAGTGTTGTCATTAGTTATTTAGTTAGTTAGTTGAGGCTTTCCTGCTTCTTTTCGTGTAACCGCAAGTATACTGCGAAAATCGCCTGATAAGTTCAAACTACTTGAGTTTATATCGGACTGAATATTACTTAATTAATACATTGGTAAAACAATCGTTAACCTTATTGAAATATTTTCTAAAGAGGGTAACTTTTCTTCCAAAAACATTTTTTACCTCAGTCAATTACTTTAATTTTGCACCCAATTTGGTTCACGAGGCATTTACCGATGCCAGGTGATGAAAAGGGAATGTCGTGAAAGTCGACAACAGTATCCGCTGCTGTAAGTTCCGTCCGGTTTTTGCCGGAATAAAAGCTGTAATCAACAATGCCACTGTTCAGGGGAACGGGAAGGCGGTTACAGTGGAACAAGTCAGAAGACCTGCCAGATAAAATTCAATTGTTCGTGTCATTCGGAATAAATGCAGGACGATACATATTTCTTTGTATTCTCTATCCGTTTTGTCAGAGCAGTTTATTAAACTCAATAAAGATGAGAATTAGACTGTTAGTGTTGTTTTTGATGGGGTCATTGCTTGTATTAGCCAATGATGGTGTGCGTGATACAGTGAAGGTAGAAGAGGTGGAGATAACAGCTTCGCGTAAAAAAAACTTAAATGATGGCTATCGAGAAACGGAAGTGTCAGGTATAATTCAGGGTAGTTTTTCTAATCGTACTTTGGGTGAGTTATTGCATCATTCATCAAATATAAACATTAGATCAAATGGTTCTCCGGGTGCAGCTACTTCTATTTCACTTAGAGGGCTAGGGGCATCGCAAACCCAAGTTAATTGGAATGGCTTTCCGATTAATTCTGTTACATTAGGTTCGGCTGATGTTTCAAATGTTATGATTTCTCGTCAAAGTAGAATTTCCTTAGTGCAGGGTGCGGGAGGCGTTGCCTATGGTAGTGGTACATTTGGAGGAGCAATTAATATCGACTTTCAACCAGAGCGAAATTTAAACAATATTGCGTTGATTGATCTTTCACTCGGTTCGTTTGGAACATATAAAGGTGCTGGTTCATATAATGCTCAGCTAAATAAGTTAGTATTTAGTGGTACCATTTTCGGAGATCATTCAGATGCGGATTTTCCGTATTATGATGAAATAAAAGGAAAGAAATTTAAAAGAAAAAATGCCGACTACAATCAATTAGGTGTTGAACAATATGTTAGTTTTAAACCAGATGCATATACCATTCTTAAAGGAGGGTTTCAAGCACAGGTTAAAGATTTAAACCTACCTTCAATTGAAGGCGCAGCATTGAATAATATCGAAAATCAAAAAGACTCTACTTTTCGACTATTTCTAGATTACAAAAAAGTATTTAAAACAAGTTCATTGCATATTAAAGGTGCTTGGTTTTATACAGATCAGCATTATACGAAAGGAGCATTGGTGAACGAGATTGAGGTGACAACTATAGATTCTCGTATTAAAAGTAAATCATGGTTTGGAGATGTAAATTATCGAATATACCTACTTGATTACTTGTCGGTAGATGCTGGCGTTAGTTATAATAATACAACAGGTATAGTTGATGCCTATGGTGGCTCGCAGAAAGATGAAATAATAGGTTTAATTGGAGCCTTAAAATACAATAATAAGTTTCAAGCTAACATGGCTTTGCGCAAGGAGTGGGCTAATAGTGTTGATTCCGATATTTTATTGAATGCCGGTGTTGTTTATCCGTTTAAGAACGGAATAGCCTTAAGGAGTGCTTTTTCTCAGAAGTTCAGACGACCAACATTTAATGATTTGTATTGGGAGCCAGGAGGTAACCCAAACTTAAAACCTGAAAATGGTTATTCTATTGAGTTGGGTGTAAATTATCAATTTAACCTGGGGGGTATTGGTGATTTTATAGCTGATATATCGTCATATTATAGCCCTATTGAAGATATGATAGTATGGCGTCCGCAAGGAGCTTTATGGTATGCAAAAAATTATAGTGATGTATTAACTCGAGGAGTTGATTTCAATTTAAATCATTTGCTTGATTTTTCTGGTTTAAAGTGGCAAACAAATGCTTCTCTAGCTTATAATAAGGCGACCATCGAAAGAATTAATGAGGAAAACAAAAATAAAGAAGGGCAACCGCTTCATTATGCTCCGGAATGGACGAGCAATATTAATTCAGGTTTCTCAACACATAATGGGTATGAATTCAATATTAATTGGCATTTTGTTTCAAAAAGATTTTATGATGATTCAATAAATACCCTTGAACCATATTGGTTATTTGGAGCGCGGTTAGCCAAAACTTTTGATGTTAAAACTCATCAATTGTTTGCTCAAATAAATGTTGAAAATATACTGGATAAGAGTTACCAGACGATAAGAGCGTATCCTATGCCAGGTCGTATGTTTCAGTTTAAAATTAAATACTTTATAAATAAATAGTCATGAAAAAGTTATTCAAATTACAATTTGTTTTTGCTTTAGTAGCAATTTTATTTTCATCATGTTCTGATGATGATCCGACTCCAAGTTATCCATCTATTAAGGGTGATTTCATTGTAAGCCAAGGAAACTTCAAAATGAATAATGGGGCAATATCATTATTTGGAACAGAAACGACGGATAAAAATATTTATAAAACCGTTAATGATTTTGATCTGGGAGATGTTGTACAAGATTTTGAAATTGTTGATACCTTAGGCTTTATAGTTGTGAATAACTCACAGAAATTAGAAGTGGTTCGTATGCGTGATTTTAAAAAGGTCGTAAGGATTGATGACGAAAAAGTAACCTATCCGCGTTATGTCGTTCAGGCTACTGAAAATACTGTTTATATATCGAATGGCGCAATGGAAGGAGAGGTTTTGATTTATGACTTCAAAAAATTTGAACTTGTTGGTGATATCAAAGTTGGTGTCGGACCAGAGATGATGGCTAAGGTTGGAAATAAAATGTATGTTGCTAATTCTGGTGGATGGGGAACCGACAAAACAGTTTCTGTAATTGATATTAATCAAGGTAAAGTCATCAAAACAATTGAGGTTGATGTGAGCAGTGTTACATTAAAGGCAGACAACGATAAAAATATTTGGGTATATAGTAAAGGTGTACCAACAATAATTCCAAACGAACCTTATGATATCTACAACTATGACAAGGCTAAACTATTTAAGATTAACACTAGTACCGACGAAGTAATTAGTGAGTTTGCTTTGCCAGGTTTGGTAGGAACTTATGGTAGTAATCTGTTTGCTATTTCTGAATCTGATGAAATTTACTTTATAACTGATGGGGTTTATAAAATGTCAACAGATGCAACTGAAGTGCCGACAAGTAAGTGGGGACAAGGTGTTTATTTTGGGATTGAGGTTAATCCTGAAAATGGAACGGTTTATGGATTAAACTCTATAACCAATGAGGTTGAAATCTTAAATGCAACAGATGCTTCAATTGTAAAAAAGTATACTGAAACTAAGGCGATGCCTCATTCAGTTGTTTTTAATTATTAAGTCAATCCAATAATATTGCCCTCGCTCTACGAGGAAAATAATTACAAGGTCGGTTTTACCGGCCTTTTTGCTTTCTTTTGTTTAATATTTGGAAAAGGAATAATATCTTTGGTTGCTTAATTTTAGCAGATGTCTATAATAAATTAATATGAAGAAACTTTTCCTTGCCTTAGGAGTTGTGGCAGTAGCCGGATTCAGTAGTTGTGAAGATGTTAATACCTTTAAACTGGATAAACACCAGGGGGCATATATTCTGAATCAGGAAAGCTCTAAAAGTACCATTAGTTACTATAACTACGAACGAGAGCAGTGTACCAATAATTATTACCAGCAAAACAATGACGGGGTCAGCATTGGAAGTGGAGCTACAACAATGGTGGTGAACCGCAATAATGAATATCCCAAGGGTGTAGCTTATGTTGCCGTACCAGATGCTAATAGTATCGAGATAATTAATCTGGATGGTTTTAAAGGTGAGAGCGGTATAGATTTTAAAAAGCCGAAAGATATCTTAATTACCGGATTAACAACTGCATATATAAGTGATGAAGATATGAATGTGACTGAATTTGACTTGTCTAATGCGAATGTTATTAAGTCATTTAAATTGGATGATCAGGCACAGAAGTTGGTTTCTTCCGGAAAATACTTGTATGCAGCCTGTAAGGGTGAAGCTGGTAAATCTAAAGTTTACGTCATTGATATGAGTACCAGCCTTTTTGTTGATACTGTTGAAGTGGCCAAGCAAAACCCGGTCGACATGGTGGTTGATACAGATCGTAAAGTGTGGGTTTACTACAACGATGCAGAGCAGGCAATCGTTAAGCTTAATAGAGATTTTAAAACCGATACGATATCTTATGATCCTACAACAAATGTATTAGTAGATACTACATATATTACCAATGAGCCTACAACATTTGAGTTAGGAACCAAGCAGGCTGATTACGCCAATCCTTTATGTATTTCGAGGGATGGTCGCACTTTGTATTACGTGTATGGTAAATTGTGTGCAAATTCTGTATTTATAGATAAAGAAAATGATTTATCTAAAGAATCAATCGTTTCAGGTACATACGAGAATGAAGCTTTTAATGGCATTGATTTGGATACCAAAACCAACCGATTGATGGGCTTAACCACAAGTAAACAATTGGTTGTTCTTAAAAGCGCGGATGATGTTTGGACAGATGAGGCCGTTTATCCGGTAGGAGAAAATCCGATCATGACGACCTTCAATTATTAGAAATTATAAGATTTATATAGAAAGGCTGGCAAAGATGTCAGCCTTTTCTTTTACCCGCCATGTTCTTCAACAAAGGTTTTGTGGCAAACAATGTAACGCTCGTGGGCACCTATGCCAATTGAATCACCACTTTTATTGATCATCGCCACGTCGAAAAAAAGTTTTTTACCTTCCATAAATTTAAGGTGGGCACGACAAATAATCTCTTGGCCGGCTTTGGCTGTATGCAGATGTCGTACATTCATTTCAGTGCTAACCGAATCGTAACCGACAGGTAAATTAGGATCAATTAAAGCTACGCAACATTGTTCCATATATACAATCATGGCGGCCGTTGAGATAAACGGAACTTTGCCCGTTTTTAGGTGAGTAGCCAGATCTTCGCGCCGAACGATAATTGTTTTTTCCGTTTGACTTCCTACCGATAAATGGTAGTTGCTGGGTGGGGCTCCTTTATACTTTTTGTCACAGTCTGAACTCATATTGATTGGGTCTTTCTATAAATTTAATCCTTTTTGAAAGGAAAAAAAATCTTTGTTTTAGAAAAGATTAATCGAAAATCGAGATTAGGTCAAAAAATACTTGAAGTGTAGGACAAAAGATCATAGGTAAATCGCAGTGCAAATACCTTCAATCGGTGTTGGGTGATCAGTTTTGATACATTTTTAAGGCATAAAAAAAGGTGAGCATTCAACTCACCTTGCTTAATAACGTATTTATCTTTTTAAAACTCCGAAGTAAAGTGGAATTTAATATTTTTAAAATTGCTTTCGGCCATTTGCAACATATAGGCTGAATCGGCCATAAACACATCGCGTCCGAATTTATCTTTGGCCATGTACTGCAGCTTACGCTTTTTAAAATCTTCCAACTCGGCCTGATTGTCGCTTTCTAACCAGCAGGCTTTGTACAGATTAATTGGCTCGTAACGGCATTTAGCACCATATTCGTGTAACAAGCGGTATTCAATTACTTCAAACTGAAGCGCGCCTACCGTACCAATTACTTTTCGACCATTAAACTGGCTGGTAAAAAGCTGGGCTACACCTTCGTCCATCAACTGATCAATACCTTTGGCCAATTGTTTCGATTTCATCGGATCATCATTCTCGATATAACGAAACAGTTCAGGTGAGAAACTTGGTAAACCTTTGTAATTGAGTTTTTCACCGGAGGTGACGGTATCTCCAATTTTAAAATTACCAGTATCCGGAATACCAACGATATCGCCCGGATAAGCCTCGTCAATAATGGATTTCTTTTCGGCCATAAAAGCAGTGGGACTCGAAAATTTCATGTTCTTGCCAATGCGTACATGATGGTAATTGGTATTACGCATAAATTTACCCGAGCATATTTTTAAGAAGGCCAAACGGTTACGGTGGTTGGGATCCATGTTGGCATGAATCTTAAATACAAAACCGGTCATTTTATCTTCATCGGCTGTTACCAGGCGTTCTTCGGCTTGTGATGGCTGCGGCGATGGAGCAATTTTTAAGAAACACTCCAATAATTCCTTTACACCAAAATTATTTAAGGCACTACCAAAAAACACCGGTGCCACCTGGGCATTCATATAGGTTTTTGATTCAAATTCAGGATAAACACCCGTAACCAGCTCCAATTCTTCGCGCATCATTTCTGCGGCATCTTCACCTATTTGTTCATCAATGGTTTGGTCACTCAGGTCTTTTATGGCGATTCCTTCCTCCAGTACTTGTTTACCCGGTTCAAACAGGTATAAACTTTCGTCAAACAGGTTATATACACCTCTAAACTGAGGGCCGTTACCAATTGGCCAACTAAGCGGACGGACTTTAATTTTTAGTTCTTCTTCAACTTCATCCAATAAGTCAAACGGATCTTTACTTGGGCGGTCGAGCTTATTGATAAAAACAATTACCGGGGTATTGCGCATCCGGCAAACTTCCATCAATTTACGTGTTTGGGCCTCTACACCCTTAGCGGCATCCACCACAATAATCACACTGTCAACAGCTGTTAAAGTACGAAATGTATCTTCAGCAAAGTCTTGGTGACCCGGTGTATCCAAAATATTGACTTTGTAGCCATCGTATTCAAAGCCCATCACCGAGGTGGCAACCGAAATACCCCTTTGTTTTTCAATTTCCATAAAATCGGAGGTGGCTGTTTTCTTAATCTTATTCGATTTAACAGCTCCGGCAACGTGAATGGCACCACCAAAAAGAAGCAGTTTCTCGGTCAATGTTGTTTTACCCGCATCCGGGTGACTTATAATGGCAAATGTTCGTCTTCTGTTTATTTCATCAATAAAACCCATATCCTTCGTTTTTGCAAGCTGCAAAGTTAAACATTCGACGCAATTTCATGTTTATCACTAAAAGAATTGTTTAATTAAAATTAATGCTTGATTTTGCTTTGTTTTAAAGATATTTTTTAATTTTTGCTTTTGAATTAAAAGAAAAATCAAGCAAACAGTTAAATCTTAGAAAAGATCGATGATTATGGGGTGGACGAATTACCACGGACATTGTGAATATTGCGACGGACAAGGAAAAATAGAAGACTATGTTCAAAAGGCCATAGAATTAAAGATGAGTGCCATCGGTATTTCATCGCATGCGCCGGTTCCTTTTCCAACCGACTGGAATATGCCAAAGTATAAGTTAAGCGACTATCTCAATGAGGTTGATCAATTGAAGGCAAAATACAAGGGGCAAATCGAAGTTTATAAATCTCTTGAAGTGGATTATATTCCTGATATGATTTCACCAAAGTCAGATTTGATAATTAAATCAGATCTTGATTATACGGTTGGATCGGTTCATTTCATTGGTCAGTTGAAGGATGGAACCCATTGGGCGGTGGATGCACCGGTTGATGAATTTAAGCAGGGGTTAGAGGAAACTTTTAATGGAGATATTAAGGCAGCAGCAAGGAAGTATTACGAATTGCAACGGGAAATGATAGCTGATACAACTCCGGATATTATCGGCCATATGGATAAGATTAAAATGCATAATAAAGCATTAAAGCTTTTTGATGAGCAAGCGCAATGGTATCTGGATGAAGTGCATCAAACGCTTGAGCTAATAAAAGAAAAAGGCGTGATTGTAGAGATAAATACAAAAGCCTACTTTCGTGATGGGCATCTTTTTCCTGGACCGGAGCATTTTGCAAAATTGAAGGAATTAAATATTCCGATTACGATTAACAGTGATGCTCACCATCCGGATCGTTTAACAAATGCATTTGAGGAGGTAGCTCAGATGCTGGTTGATGCAGGTTTTACCCATACAAGCGAATTAGTGGATGGTCGATGGCAAACAGTGGCCTTAAGCCCGGAGGGTATTTTAGTAAAGGTATAGAATAATAATAGGTCGTTAGTGTCTAAAAATTGATTTCGCCGTTATTCGGACAGGGAGTTTATTTTGGCAGAATATTTTAAGCAAGCAGAGCTTCGTCTTGATACTCATATATTGATACTTTTCTGGCTTGTTATCAGTCTGGTTGTGGAAAATGACAAATTACTGGAATAAAAAAGTATAAAAAAACCTGCTAAGCTTAAATGAGTTTAGCAGGTTTTATTTTTCAGGTATTTTGGCTATAAAGGAATATTTCCATGTTTCTTTAAAGGAGCCGACTCACTCTTGTTTTGAGTCATTTCCAGTGCCTGAATTAATTTAAAACGGGTATCCTCAGGTAAAATAATCTCGTCGATATAACCCATTTTAGCAGCCTGATACGGGTTGGCAAAATTCTCGCGATAATCATCAACGCGCTCTGCTTTGGCAATCTCATCTGTTTCACCGCGGAAAATGATGTTAACAGCACCTTCAGGCCCCATAACTGCAATTTCGGCGGTTGGGTAAGCAAAATTAATGTCGGCCATTAAGTGTTTCGATGCCATAACATCATAAGCACCACCATAGGCTTTACGTGTAATAACCGTAATTTTTGGTACAGTGGCTTCGGCATAGGCATAAAGTAATTTGGCACCGTGCTTAATAATTCCACCATATTCCTGAACTGTGCCTGGTAAAAATCCTGGTACATCAACAAAGGTGACCACCGGAATATTGAAAGCATCACAGAAACGTACAAATCGGGCACCTTTTGAAGACGATTCAATGTCCAGCACACCGGCCAGGTAATTTGGCTGATTGGCTACAATTCCAACTGTTCGTCCTGCCATGCGCCCAAAGCCAGTAATTATGTTTTGTGCATAATGCGGCATTACTTCAAAGAAATGCTTGTTATCAACCACCGAACCAATAACATCGTGCATGTCGTAAGGCTTGTTAGGATCGGCAGGAATGAGGTTTTGCAGTTCTTCATTTTTACGACGAATATCATCAGTTGTTGGCAATACCGGCGGATCCTCCATGTTATTGGATGGAATAAAACTCAGTAATTCCCGAATCATCATTAAGGTGTGCTCGTCATCATCGGCCATAAAATGCGCTACGCCACTTTTGGCATTATGCGTCATCGCTCCACCAAGTTCTTCTTTAGTTACTTCTTCATGGGTAACGGTTTTTATTACTTCGGGTCCGGTAACAAACATATAGCTGGTGTCTTTTACCATAAAAATAAAGTCGGTGAGGGCAGGAGAGTAGACTGCACCACCTGCACACGGTCCCATGATGGCCGAGATTTGAGGTATCACCCCTGAGGCTTTTACATTTAAATAAAAGATATCGCCATAACCTGCCAGACTTTGAACACCTTCCTGAATGCGGGCACCTCCTGAATCGTTCAGTCCAACAAGTGGAGCGCCCATTTTAAGCGCCAGCTTTGATATTTTTAAGATCTTATCGGCATTGGTACGACTCAAAGATCCGCCAAATACCGTGAAGTCCTGGGCAAATACATAAACCAATCGACCGTCCACTTTTCCGTATCCCGTGATAAAACCATCGCCCGGAAAGTGCGTTTTCTCCATTCCAAAATTGGTACAACGGTGCTCTACCAGCTTATCAAGCTCCACAAAGGTGCCGGCATCTAAAAACACATCGATGCGTTCGCGGGCGGTTAATTTGCCGCCTTTATGTTGTTTTTCGATTCGTGCTTCCCCGCCACCGGCTTCGGCCTCGCGGTTACGCTCTTCAAATTTTTTATATTTTTCTTCTAAACTTTGCATTGTTTCTAACTAATTGCTTCCGATCCTTTGTATTTGTACAAATGGGAATTATTCAAGCTTCTCCGGCACAAAAGGATGGTAATGTTATTACTCAATTTCGATTAAGGCTTGATGACCTTCAACGGCATCGCCTTCGGCAACGTGGATTTTTTTAACCACGCCATCGATGGCACTTTTATACTCACTTTCCATTTTCATGGCCGATACAATGATAACAGTTTGTCCTTTCTCCACTGTATCACCCACATCAACCGGTATTTTAACTATTTTACCCGGCATAGGGGTGGAGATAATGTTACTATCACCATTCAGTGCCGATTTTGATGCATTCCGGTAACGACGTGCTGCATCAATCACTTCTATTTCGTAATAGTTACTGATGGTATTCACCTTGTATTCGTTAAGGCTGTCTCCTTCGATCATTTCCATGTTAATGGACTGGCCATCCACGAGGATGGAATAGGTGTCGGATTCGACTTTTAAAAGGTCGAGGTCGTAAATACGCCCATCGATGTCAACCTTGTATTTGGAGCCATTCTGCTCAAGTATTTTTATCCTGGCAAGGCGCGAATCTATCTTTAATTCTATAGGCATAATGGTCTGTTTATAGTCGTAAGATATTTTTGCGTCGGGCATATTCTTTCCACGCCGACTGGTTAGGGGTAGCAACATTTGTTTTGTCAGCTGCTTCTTTCAATTTCTGCGTATAATCCAGATAAGCAACAAACAAAGCAACATCTTCGCAATAATCCACACAATCGTCTTCTTCGGTCATTAAAAACTCCATGTTGTTTTCGATGAAGTGTGTGTCGTAGTCGCCATCAACAAAATCTTTGGCTTCCATAATGCGGGCCACAAAAGGAATGGAGGTCTTAACCCCGGTTATCTTGTACTCATACAAAGCACGTTTCATTCGGTCGATGGCTTCCTTACGTGTTGGTGCCCATGAAATTAATTTCGAAATCATCGGATCGTAGTGGAAAGGAATTTCATAGCCTTCATACACATATCCATCTGTTCGCATACCCAATCCCATGGGTTCTGTAATATTCTTAATCACACCCGGGCAAGGCATGAAATTATTCTGGTGATCCTCTGCATAGATACGACACTCAATGGCATGACCATTCTGGCGTAAATTTTCCTGCTTAAATTCGAGAGTTAAGCCGTTAGCCACATTAATCTGTGCTTTTACCAAGTCAACACCTGTTGTTCGTTCTGTAATAGGATGTTCCACCTGCAAGCGGGTATTCATCTCCAAAAAGTAGAAGTTTAATTGGTTATCTACCAGGAACTCAACCGTTCCGGCACCAACATAATCTACCGATTTAGCGGCTGCGATGGCCTGCTCACCCATTTTATTTCGTAATTCGGGAGTCATCAATGGTGATGGCGTTTCTTCTACTACCTTTTGGTGGCGGCGTTGAACGGAGCATTCACGCTCAAATAGATGCACATAATTACCATGCTGATCGGCCATAATCTGAAACTCAATGTGGTGTGGCGATTCGATGTATTTTTCGATGTAAACCGCATCGTCGCCGAAGGCTGACCGGGCCTCTGATTTTGCCATTTCGTAGGCATTTACCAAGTCCTTTTCTTCGCGCACCAGTCGCATGCCTTTACCACCACCACCTGCGCTGGCTTTGAGCATGACCGGATAGCCAATTTCAGCGGCAATGCTTTTTAGCTTGTTGGGGTCATCTATGTTTTCTTTCGTTCCCGGTACCACAGGAACACCGGAATCAATCATCAGCTGACGGGCTGTTAATTTATCGCCCATGGTGTTAATGGCATGAATGGAAGGTCCGATGAAGATGATACCTGCCTTTTCAACTTCTTTGGCAAACACCGCATTTTCCGATAAAAAGCCGTAGCCCGGATGAATAGCATCAGCTTTGGAGGTTTTAGCAACTTCCAGAATTTTTTTAATGTTTAGGTAGCTTTCGGTTGAGGCTGCAGGGCCTACACAATAGGCCTCGTCAGCGTATCTGACATGCATGGCTGTCCTGTCAGCTTCTGAAAAAATAGCCACCGAGCGAATGTTCATTTCGCGGCAAGAACGCATGACACGAACAGCAATTTCTCCCCGGTTAGCAACTAATACTTTTTTAATCATAATGGAATAAAGATTTCATTTATAAAAATTTAGAAGTCAAAATGTTTAAAACAACATTAAAAGACCTTTAATTCCGGCATGCAAAAAAGCTGATTTTTATCAAACTACCAAACACTTTGCGTAAATTGTGTGGAATGATTATAAATAAGATTGCGACTAAACCCACGGAACTGTTGATGGTTTATTAAGTGTATATTTGTTATTCGAAACTTAATTTTTAACAGTTATGCTTAAGAAAAAGGTAGAAGAAGTACTGGTTAATCAGATTGAGAAAGAAGCGTATTCATCTAATTTATATTTGGCTATGGCCGTTTGGGCCGATACCAATGGTTATGAAGGAACTGCCAATTGGCTTTATGCTCAGGCAGAAGAAGAGCGCTTACATATGATGAAGTTCATTAAATATGTAAATGAGAGAGGTGGAAAGGCTATTATTCCGGCAATTGCGCAACCAACTGCTGAATACAGCGATATTAAAGCCGTTTTTGCCAAGGTATATGAGCACGAACAATATGTAACTGAATTGATCAGTGGTATTGTAGGTGTTTGCCTTGAGGAAAAAGATTTTACGACTCACAATTGGATTCAGTGGTTCGTAACAGAGCAAATTGAAGAGGAAGCTTCGGTTGCAGCCATCAATGACAAGTTGAATTTATTAGGTGATCATAACCTGTATATGTTCGATCGTGACATTATGGGTATGCGTGGTCAGGTTCCTGCAAGTGCAGAGTAACAGAACACAGACATATAATATAAGAAAAGCCGGCATATGCCGGCTTTTCTTATATCTGTTATCGATAAACACTTTAATTTATCGAATTGATTTCATTATCTGTTCTTCTTTAGAAATCTGATCACCGGAAAGTGTGATGGCTGTTTCAATGATTGCCAGGTGAGAATAGGCTTGAGGGAAATTGCCCAACATACGACGCGTTTTAAAGTCGAGATCCTCACTAAATAATCCCAGATGATTGGAACAAGCCAGAAGAGCCTCAAATTTACGGGTGGCCTCGTCCTTTAATCCAATTTTATACAGACTGTTGATTAGCCAGAAAGAGCAAATGGTAAATGCTGATTGCGGTTCGCCAAAATCGTCTTCATTTTTATAGCGATACATCAAACCATCGTGTTCCAATTCCTTTTGTATCGCTAATACTGTTTTCTTATAACGCTGATCATCGGCAGCAATAAAGCCATACGATTCCATTAACAGTACCGCAGCATCCAAATCATTAGATCCGTATGATTGCGTGAAAGTATGCTTTTCTTCCGACCAGGCATTCTGATGAATGTCAGCAGCGATTTTTTCTTCCAGCTGTTTCCACTCAACAGCGTAGGTTTCGCGTTTTAACAATTGAGCAATTTTACGTGCCCGGTCGATTGCTACCCAGCACAAAACTTTACTGAATGTAAAATGCTTGCCTTCACTTCTGATTTCCCAGATTCCTTTATCCGGCTCTTGCCAGTTCTCATCAACCACCTTCACAATGTTTCGAACAATGGTCCATAAATCTTCACTGTTACCAAGTGTAGAACGGAAACGCTCGAAATATTGCAGAATTACATCCATCAGGATGCCATAGATATCGTTCTGTTTTTGAATATAGGCCGCATTTCCAATACGAACAGGTTTGCTGTTTTCATAGCCGCTCAGATGCTCTAACTCCATTTCATGAAGTTCTTTTTCACCATGTATACCATACATGATTTGCATCTTCTCACCTTTATCCGGCATCAGGTTAATGATGAAATTCAGATAACGCTCGGCGATGCGTTCATGTCCCAATTGGGTCATTATTTTTACCACCATCGATGCATCCCTGATCCAGCAAAAGCGGTAGTCCCAGTTTCGGACTTCTCCAACAGTTTCTGGTAAAGAGGTGGTTAGAGCAGCCAATATAGCTCCTGATTTTTGGTAGTTCAGTAACTTCAGTGTTAAGGCACTGCGGGTAATCTCCTCCTCGTATTTCTTAAAACTTGTGGTTTTATCCGACCAGTTCAACCAGTATACTTTAGTCCGTTGGAGTTTTAAGTACGAACGATCGGTCGATTGCTGCAAAAGCTTTTGGTTATAACTTAAAAGCAGGAATTCATTTTGCTTAATCGTTACGGGAAGTTTATTTTTGATGCTTTTTTTATCAAAAGAAGAATAAAGATACACCGAATCATACTCACCATTTTTGGTGTAGGCTTTCAGGTATTCTTCCTCTACATCAATGATTGTATCTGGCTTGGCGTACTCAAGCTTAGGCTCAAAATTAATAACCACACTTACCTCTCCCGAAATGTGTTTGATGTATCGAACTATATCTGGTGGCGTATAATACAAGCCATCTTCGTTACGATATCTAGGCATAAAATCATGCAACTCAAAAATACCAGAGGCACAGGTGAAACGGGTAACCAATATATTGGTTCGCGGAATATAAAACTGTTCTGTTTCATACTCCTCAGTGGGTTGAATTCTAAAAAAACCGCCCTTTTTGTCATCCAGTATTTTAGCAAAGGTTGAAGGTGATGCAAAGTGGGGTAAACACAACCATTCCACCGAGCCTGTTTTCGAAACCAATGCTGCACTTCGACAGTTTCCTATGATACCGTAATCAAGGTTTTTCATACGCCATTCAAATAATACTTATTCTCAAAATCTTCAATCTAATTAAGCCAATATATCATTGAGAAATGTATATTTGCTTACAAGTGCAAAAAAAATGGTATTTTTTTAATAATACTACTTTTTATAGCTTTCTTTTTAAAAATCGTTAAGGAGATATTTATAATTCGTTTGGGGGCTGTAAACCACAATCATGTTGGCAGAACTTCAGACAATAAATCAAATTTAAGCCTATGTCGAGATTGCATATTGTCGCTAATCGCTTACCATATAGTTTGGTTAGGGAAGAAAACGGATTTAAACTGAATGAAAGTGTTGGTGGGTTGGCCACTGGAATGAAGTCGGTTTACACCGAATATGGTGGTAAATGGATTGGTTGGTCGGGTGTTAATTCTGATGACCTAACTCACGAAGAGTCGGCCGAAATAGATGCACGACTATCAGAGAAAAGCTGCGTAACGGTGCCACTAAGTGAGCAGGAGATATTGGAATACTACGAAGGCTTTAGTAATAAAACCATATGGCCATTGTTTCATTATTTTACACAATACGTCGAATACTCGCCTGCCAATTGGGAAACCTATAAGCGCGTTAATCAACGATTTGCCGATAAGGTTTTAGAAGTCGCGGAGGATGGTGACACGGTTTGGGTACACGATTACCAACTTTTGCTGGTGCCTGAAATGATTAAGTCGGTAAAGCCTAATGTGACTGTGGGATTCTTCCTGCACATTCCTTTTCCTTCTTACGAGGTGTTTAGAATACTACCCTGGCGTATGGAGCTGTTAAAAGGAATGTTGGGTTCAGATTTGCTTGGTTTCCATATTTATGACTACGAGCGTCACTTCCTGAGTTCGGTTCGACGTCTTTATGGTTATGAAATTGCTTTTAACGAAATTCATGCCGATGACCGAATTATAAAGGCCGATTCCTTCCCGATGGGCATCGATTACGAGAAGTTTAGGAAAACTTCGGCAGCTGTGATGCAAAAGACCATTCAGGAGCGCTCTGATTTGCATAAGGAGTTGGAGAAATACTTTATGACTTCGCCTGATCGTCGCCTGATTTTATCCATAGATCGCCTGGATTATACCAAAGGTATTCCACAGCGCCTGAAAGCTTTCCGTAAGTTCATGGAAAAATATCCTGAGTTTCATGGTAAGGTAACTTTGGTAATGTTAGCTGTACCGAGTCGTGGACAGGTGGAAGAATACATGATTCTGAAGAAAGAAGTAGACGAGCTGGTTGGTAATATTAACGGTACCTATGGTAGCATCAATTATACGCCGGTTTGGTATTTCTATCGGGCCATGCCTTTTGAGAATCTGGTGGAGCTTTATAACCTGTCGGATGTGGCGCTGATTACACCTTTACGCGATGGTATGAACCTGGTAGCGAAAGAATACGTAGCTTCCAGAGGTAATCAAACAGGGGTAATTGTATTAAGCGAAATGGCTGGTGTTTCGAAAGAAATGGGAGAGGCCATAACCATTAATCCGATCAACGAAGATGAAATTGCCGACGCACTAAATCGTGCATTAACAATGCCTTTGGAGGAACAGAAGGAGCGTATGGGATACCTTCAGGAGCGAATTCAACGTTACTCGGTATTTAAGTGGGCCGGTGAATTTGTAGATGCCCTGGAGAACGTTAAACGCATACAGAAAGAGTTTTTGGTTAAGAAGATCTCTAGCAGTGTATTTGAGGATATCAATAAAAAATACAAGTCGGCTAGCAAACGCGCTATCTTCCTGGATTACGACGGTACCTTGACTTCATTTCATAAAAATCCGCAGGAGGCAACGCCAAATGAGGAGTTATATACCATTTTGAACAGGCTGATTGCCGATCCACAAAATACAGTAACCATAATCAGTGGCCGTGATCGCGATACATTGGAGAAGTGGTTTGCTGATGTGCCGATTAACCTGATTTGTGAGCATGGTGTTTGGTTGCGTAAATATGGCGAAGACTGGCAAACGCTTACCAATGTTAATAACGAATGGATGCCAGTGATTCGTCCAGTTTTAGAGCGTTTTGTAGATCGTACGCCAGGTTCTTTTATCGAAGAGAAAAATTACTCGTTGGTATGGCATTACCGAAAAGCTGAACCGGAACAAAGTCTGATTCGCGCCAATGAATTAAAAGATGAATTACTTGATCTGGTGGGTAACCTGAATCTGGAGATCATGGAAGGAAGTAAGGTAATTGAGGTGAAAAGTGGCGGTATCAACAAAGGAATTGCTGCCAACCAGTTTATTAATAATGCTGCTTACGATTACCTAATGGCGATGGGTGATGACTGGACAGATGAATACATGTTTAAGGAATTACCACAAGAAGCCATTACTGTTAAAGTGGGCATACAGCGAACCAGCGCCAATTATAAATTGGAGTCGGTGGATGCGGTTCGTAATTTCTTAAAAACGCTTGGTGATTAAGAATCGTAACGATATAAAGTAAAAGCGGCGCATGAATTAAACCATGCGCCACTTTTACTTTATAACAGATTTCTATCTACTGCCATCCTCCACCAAGAGTTTGGTAAAGTGTAATGTATGCTTCGAGAAGATCTTGTCGGTTTCCGGTTTGCAGCATCTGGGCATCAAATGCCTGTCGCTGGCTTTCCAAAAACTCAATGTAACTGGCAATACCTTTATCGTATCGTTCACCAGATAACGATGCGGCTTCCATAGCGGCTTCCACATGCTCTTTAATAGCCGTTTCTTCTTCCTTTAAGGTTTCAATGGTATACAAGGCATCTTCCACCTCTCTGAAAGCATTTAATACGGTATTCTCATATTGATAAACAGCTGCTTCAGTTCTAGCTCGTTCGGCCTTCGCACGGTTCTTGTTTTTACCCCAGTTAAAAATTGGCCCCAATAAACTACCACTAATATTCCAGGCCGGATCACCATCGGTTAGTGTACTTAAATCATCACTGGCCAATCCGAACATACCAGTTAAACTTAAAGATGGCAGTCGGGCAGCTTGAGCTGCTCCAGCCAAGGCATTTTGAGCAACCAATTCTTGTTCAGCCACCAGGATGTCTGGCCTTCTGTTTAACAAATCAGAAGGAATACCTGCAGGAATAGCTGGTATTGCACTGTATTGATTTAAATTACCTTCAAATTGGTGTAGCTGAGGATTTTCACCAATGAGAACGCTTAACAGGTTGCGCGATTGTGCAGCTCCTCGTTTATACAATGGTATAGAAGTAGCTGCGATGGCCTTTTGTATTCTTGAATGATTAACATCAATGGCCGGAATAATACCCGCTTCGAAACGCTCTTTTAGAATCAGATACGAACTGTCGCGAATGGCATAGGTCTGTTCGGCAATAATAATTTTTTCCTGAAACTCCATCACCTGAAAATAGGTGGAGGCTACTGTCGTTATCAAGGATAATTTAAGGGAATTCAAACCATATTCAGAGGCCAGGTATTGAGCTCTGGCAGATTCATTCATGCGGCGAAGCTTTCCCCAAAAGTCAATCTCCCAACTGGCCTGACCCATTATGTTGAAGGCATTGGATGGTTCAGGTAATTTTAAAGCCTGGAAATTACCCCTGGCAGCAGAGCCGGTATAGTTAATCTGGGGTAATAACTCAGCTTTCTGAATTGCCAGTTGCAAACGGGCAGCTTCAACATTTTGAGCCGTTGCTAATAAATCCTTGTTGTTTTTTAAGGCTTTTTTAATCAGAGTATCCAATACCGGATCATTGAATAATTGCCACCACTTCAAGGATTCGTTATAAGTTGTATCATCGTAGGCAAACATAAAACTCGATGGCGATTCTATCTCTGGCCGAGAGTAATTCTTACCCATTTTACAACTGCTAATCACAAGTGCAAACAATGTGATTGATAGTATGTATTTTATTATCTTCATTCTGCTTCTTTCTTTTGGTTAGCTAAGGCTCTTTTTTCTTCATACTTGGCCAGTTTACCGATAAATACGAATAACATCGGATACATCACTACTCCAAGTACAGTGGCAATGGTCATACCGCCAAGCAAAGCCATTCCCATCACTTTACGTGCTTCGGCTCCGGCACCCGATGCGGTAACCAAAGGTAGCACCCCTAATATGAACGAAAAGGCGGTCATCAAAATAGGACGGAAACGTAAACGAGCTGATTCGATGGCGGCATCAAAAAGACTTAATCCCTCGTCGAATTTAATTTTAGCAAATTCCACAATTAAGATGGCGTTTTTGGCTGCCATGGCAATTAACATTACCAATGAGATTTGCATAAATACGTTATTCTCAAAACTAGGACTGACAAAACGAGCCAACAATACAAATAACATGGCACCCAAAACGGCGAATGGTGTTCCTAGTAGAATACTGAAAGGTAATGACCAGCTTTCGTACTGGGCTGCTAATATCAGGAATACAAATATTAAGGCAAAAACGAATACAATATTACCTGAGCCACTTGCTTTCTTTTCCTGGTACGACATGTCTGCCCACTCGTAGCTCATGCCCGGTGGTAACACCTCATTGGCAACTTCTTCCAGTGCATTTAACGCCTGGGCTGAAGAGTAGCCTTGTGCCGGTGAGCCGGTAATTGACACCGATCGATATAAGTTGAATCGGTTGGTAAAATCTGCACCATAACTTTTTTCAACGGTAACCAGCGAGGATAAAGGTAAACTCTCACCCTCCTTGTTTTTAACAAAGAACATGTTGAGCTGATCCCCATCCTGGCGATACTCTGGCGCCGCCTGAAGGTAAGCCTTATACAATCGGCCAAAACGGTTAAAGTCGTTGATATAAGCTCCACCAAGGAAGGCACTGATAGTCGTATATAAATCATTTAACTGCACACCGGCTTTTAATGCCTGATCGCGGTTAATGTTTAAGCGACGCTGTGGCACATTGGCCCGATAGGTGGTAAATATATTCGCTATTTCAGGCCTTTTCTGTGCTTCTGTTATAAAGGTGTTAGCTTGTTCAGCGAGATATTGCGGCGTATTACCTTGTTTATCTTGCAACATCAACGAGAAACCAGATCCACTACCAAGTCCCGGAATAGCCGGCGGACCAAAGGCGAATACCTGTGCCTCTTTAATATTCATATAGAATAGGTAATTGAGTTTTTGAGCCAACCAGTTAGCTTTCAAAAAGCGATCGCTCCAATTTTTAAGCGAGATAAACATCACTCCGGAGTTGGTTGACATACTTCCCGATAGTAAATTAAATCCGGATGCTCCAGAAACACTTTCAATCTCCTCAACGTCTGCCAAAATGTTATTCACATCGTCCATTATTTTTTGGGTCCGTGGAAGAGAGGCTGCGTCAGGTAACTGGATATTGACAAATAAATAACCCTGATCCTCTTCGGGAATAAATCCACCCGGAACAAAACGGCCAACAATAAAGATTAAAACAACTGTAGCGCCAATAAATAACATACTGCGAGTAATTTTTCTCGCCATAATGTTAGTGACCTTCATGTATTTTACTGAGGTACGATCAAAAGCTTTGTTGAATGACTTAAAGAAACGACCCAGTATTCCCCCTGGCAATTCCGGTTTACGCAATAATATGGAAGCCAGTGCCGGCGATAAGGTTAAAGCATTAACCGATGAAAAACAAACCGAAACAGCTACTGTAATGGCGAACTGCTGATACAAGCGGCCCGTGATGCCGCCCATAGAGGCAACCGGAATAAATACCGCAATTAATACAAGCGTTGTTGCAATAACAGGTGCTGTCACTTCTTTCATGGCAGCGATGGTTGCTTCGCGTCGGTTCATCCCTTTTTCGATGTTAACCTGCACGGCTTCCACCACCACAATGGCATCATCTACCACAATACCAATGGCAAGCACTAAGCCTAAGAGCGATAGGGTATTAATGGTAAAACCAAGCATTGGGAATACCGCAAAGGCACCAATAAGCGATACCGGAATGGCTATGGTCGGAATTAAAGTGGCGCGCCAATCCTGAATAAATAAGAATACAACAAGAATTACCAAAATAAGTGCCACAACTAAAGTAATGGCCACTTCTTTAAGACCGGCTGTAATAGGAGCTGTTGCATCCAGAGCAACATCATACATAACGCCCTCAGGAAAAGAGGTGGATAATTCATCCATGGTTCGGATAATTTCTTTACCCATTTCAACGGCATTGGTACCGGGCGACTGGTAAATTGTTATCAAGGCACAGGCCTTACCCTGGAATCGTGCATCTGTATTGTAGTTTTCCGTTCCCAGTTCAATGTCTGCAACATCTTTTAATTTCACCTGGCTACCATCCGGATTAGTACGAATGGCCACTTCTCCAAATTCATCTTCCGTTACCAATCGATCAGGAAGAGTGACTGTATAGGTTAATTCCGTTCCCGGCGGAGCTGGTTCGGCACCAAATTTACCACCCGGCACAATCACATTTTGTTCACGGATGGATGCCATAATTTCAGGGACAGTAAGGTTGAGCTGAGATAAACGATCAGGTTTAATCCAGATTCGCATGGAATAATCACTTGCACCCATTACCTGTACACGACCAACACCCTGAATACGAGCCAGGATATCCTGTATATTAATGATCGAATAGTTGCCTAAGAATTGCTGATCGTATTGTCCATCGCTATATACAGCTAAAGCCATTACAATACTACTCATACTTTTCTGAGTGGTCACACCCAGGCGCTTAACTTCCTCGGGTAATTTAGCTGTGGCCGCAGAAGCTCTGTTTTGTGCAAAAACGGTGTTCATATCCGGATCGGTACCCACTTCAAATGAGATATCGATTGACATACTACCATCATTGGCATTGGTAGATTTCATGTAGAGCATGTTCTCCACACCATTGAGTTGTTGTTCAAGAGGTGTAGCCACCGATTGTTCTACGTTTAATGCATTGGCACCAGTGTAATTGGCTCGCACCTGAACCATTGGCGGAGTGATATCCGGGAATTGCTCCATTGGCAATTGTAAAGCGGATAAACCTCCAACAATTAGAATTACAATGGCAATAACCATGGCCACAATGGGCCTTCTAACAAAGAAATTTCCCATAATGACTATTGCTTATTACGTACTGATTTAAACTCTTTTTCCTGAGGAACAATAACCATTCCCGACTGTACTTTATTAATGCCTTCAAGAATAACACGTTCGTTAGGCGAAAGTCCTGAGCGAATGACCATCATATCCTGCAGCATTTCACCCACTTCAACGGCTCTGAATTCTATCTTATTTTCGGCATCAACCACATAAACGTTGTATTCACCCTGAACCTCTTGCAGGCATTTAACAGGTATTAATAAGGTTTCACTTGGGTCGTCGACTTTGATGCGAACGCGAGCAAATTGCCCGGGACGAACTAATTTATTCGGATTACCAAAAGAAGCCTGTACAAGCAAGGTTCCGGTAGTAGGATCAATATTTCGTCCGATAAAATCTACGTTTCCTAGTTCGGTATGTCGACTGCCATCAGCAAAAAACAATTCAACTTCAGGTCTCTCTTCCCTTGGTCCATCTTCAATGGTGCGACGTGCCTTTTCATATTGTGCAATATTCAGGTATTGTAATTCCGTTAAGTGAAACTGAACACGAATGGTATCCAATCGGGATACGGTGTTGAGTACCACAGGATTAGGCTCGCGTCCTACATAATCACCAACTTTAGCTTCTGAACGTCCGATAATACCAGTTATTGGAGAAAAAATATTGGCATAACTACGTTGAATTTTTGCATAATCCAAAGAAGCTTCAGCGGCTTCGAGCGAGGCTTGTGCTGCCCCATAACTGGCCACAGCCGCATCATAATCAGTTTGACTTACTGCATTGGTTTCGGCCAAAGGTTTATACCTCTTGTAGTCACTTTCTGCTTTAACCAGATTTGTTTTAGCCTGGGCAACCATACTTAACGCTTCGGCCACTTTGGCATCGAGCGGAGCCGGATCAATCGTATACAAAAGCTGACCTCTTTTAACATTTCCTCCTTCTTCAAAATGAATGCCTTCCAAATAACCATCAACCCTTGCGCGGATTGAAATATCAAATAAACCATAGGTTTGACCAATAAAGTCCTTTGCAATGGCTACTTGTTCCGATTTGGCAGTGTAAACAGGTAGTTGTGGCGGGCCCATTTCTGGACGTTTGCTTTTACAACTAATCATGAATGCAATGACTAGTAGTGGTAAGAATAATCTCATAGTATAAATCATAATTTAGTTTCAATAATAGTTTTCGGATTAACCTCTCGTAAATGTATGCATTTTCGATCTATAGTTATGGTGTTGTTTGATAGTATTGTTGAATTTTTATTTGAAAACAGTGTACACTTATGATTGTTTAAATAATTAAGCAATTGCAATAACTAAAAATGATTAATATGAGTCAAGTAAAAAAGATAATCAATCCGTTTAATACATATAAGGGCGATCAATATAATTGCATTGGTTGCTCACCGAATAATAAGAATGGGATACATTTGGAGTTTTATGCAGATGAAGACACTGTTTTCAGCACCTGGTTACCCAAAGTTGATTTCGAAGGTTATAACAATGTGGTTCATGGTGGCATTCAGGCCACTCTAATGGATGAAGTGGCCTGTTGGTATATCTATGCTATGATGGATACGGCAGGTGTTACCGGTAGAATTGACATTCGCTATCATCATCCGGTGTATATTTCTACTGGAGAAATTAAAATTATTGCCCGTTTGAAATCGCAAAAAGAAAGGTTGGCGGTAATAGAAACAGAGATACAGAACTCGAACGGAAAAGTTTGTAGTTCAGCATTGGTTGAATATGTTTTATTTCCAGCTAGGGTAGCACGTGTAAAATATAATTATCCGGGTAAGCAAGCTTTCTGGGAAAAGTAAAAAAAATCGCCCCGCTCAAGGGATAGAGTGTGAGAACGGGGCAAGGGGAAAACAACCTGTCAGGAAAGATGTAACGAATATAATGAAAAACGGTGGTTGTAAATGAGTGCAAATGATGCGTTTGTGACCAAATGGTTGTTTTCTTAGACTAAATTGGTATTTTATTCCATTAAAAACATTTATTATTATTTTTAATATTGATGTTACTATGCTGATTGGATTTTAATCTTATTTTTTTTGTAAGTATTAACAAAAACAGAAGACTAATAATATTTTCAACCATTTATAGTATGAAAGTCTCATTCGTTTTCTGTTTAATTGTATTAAGCTATTGGTTTCAGGAGTCAATAGTTTATGCGCAAGGTTGCAGCGATGCCGGTTTCTGCACCATTCATTCCGTTAAACCATCTCTTGAAAAGGAGAATAGTAGGAAATATCGCTTTAAAACAGGTGTGACCTACGGAATTGCGCAATACAATGTATCGGTTATTAATCCATACATGGAGTATTCCCAAAATATTGGGAATCTTTCTCTAAATGCTAAACTCTCATACGGTATACGATCAGGATCATTAGCCAATGTTGCCGATTTTAGTGATGTTATTATAAGTGGATCATGGACCTCAGCGAAATGGTGGCATTTAACAGGAGGTGTAAAAGTGCCATTAAATAATGCTGATAAGAAGGAAAATGGCCAGTCTTTGCCAATGGCTTATCAAACAAGTTTAGGGACCACGGATATAATCATTGCAACAGGAGTAACACAAAACAAAGTTTCTATTAATGTGGCCTGGCAGCAACCATTGGTTCAAAATGGCAATTCTTTTCTGCCAGATTCAAATCCGGATGATCCAACTCAAGAAGATTACATTCCGACGAATGACTATATTAGAAAAGGGGATGTTTTACTCCGCTTATCGCATTTGATGAATCTGAGTGATAAGCTGCGTTTATCATCAAGCCTGTTACCAATTTATCATTTGGGTAACGATCGGTATAGCGATATGAATGGTAAGCAACAAATCATTGAAGGATCAAAAGGATTAACCTTAAATATAAATGCCTATATTCAGTTTCAATTAGCAAATAGTGATTACATCGAGTTAAATATTGGAGGTCCGGTAATTGCACGCGAAGTTCGCCCGGATGGCTTAAGCCAATTCGCAATAGCATTGGAGTATGGATTCTGAATTATTTATTACCTGCCGGTTGTATTAATACCTACTGAACATTTTTATAATAGATGGATAAGTTCGTTTTTTAATGCTTGAGTATCAATATCCAGACGATGATTAGTACTCTGTGAAAAATTATGGTATATTTATTATTCAAATTTACCATGCGATTAAAATGAATGCGAAAAGTAAGTCTCTAAAAGTTTTTAGCTGGATTTCAATATTCTTTTCACTCGGGATTATTCTCATTGGCATATCTGTCATTTTTAACTGGTATAAGTATGATGAAACCATATTTCAGACAATGCCCAAGGCCGTACCAATGCCATTTATATCAGCCTTTGGCTTTGTTTTATCGGGAGCAGCGCTACTTATTTACAAGTTATGGCATAAGCGGATTAGTAAGATTTTAGGGCTAATTCTGATAGCATTGGGTGTATTCACCCTTTTTCAGTATTTATTTGTTTGGGACATTGAATTTGATGAAGTATTAATTAAGCAATTTTTTACTCATAAAGTAAGAAGTAATGCACAGATGGCTCCCTATGCAGCATTTGGTTTTTCTATTATTGGGGTATTACTTTTAATTGATCGAGGTAAAAGTAGTAGTAATAGCTCTCTTATTATTAAAGGGGTGTTGAGTACAGTCTTGTTACTCATTGGTGTATTAGCGTTTGTAGGTAATGTTATCGATTTCGAATATGTTACAGGCGGAAGTCGTTTAACTAAAATGACGAAACATTCAGCTTTTGGGTTTATTATTCTTGGCTTAGTAGCTTTAATTCGGATTTGGTATTTGGAAGGAGGGCAAAAGTGGATTGAATCATCAATTTCCAGACGCTTGTCAATGTATATCATCTTGCCCATAATGTCATTATATATAATTCTGGCAACCTATAGTATTAATAAGGTAAAATCAGCAACTTATAAACAAGCTTATTTAAAGCAGGAAGAAGTAGTTTATGAGAATACGGGAGTTATTGAAAATCAATTAAGAAGTCTGGAGGAGGTTGCCAGATCAACAAAGCGTTTGATTGAATTGCCAGTCGGATTAAAGGATGAAGTTGTAATTAATAGTCTGAAAAGAAATCTGGAAAACGAATATATTCATGGTTCAGCAGCAGTATTTGCCCATGATGAAAAACATGAACTTGATAAGATATTCGCCCCCTATGTTCATAAGGAACTTAATAATTCAGAGTATATTGATATAGGCGCAGTTACTTATGACTCTATCGTTGGAAATCATTCCTGGTATGAACATCCAAAAAATACAGGATTACCCGTTTGGTCCGAGCCTTTTTTTGATGAAATATTTGAAAAAGATTGGATGTTGATCTATTCCATACCCGCTTATAAAGATGATCAGTTTGAGGCGGTAGTAGCCATTGATATTTTATTAAAAGATGTTAGTAAAGTAATTAAAGATAAAAACTTAGATAAGTATGCATATGGTATAATTAGTAAAGAGGGCAATTTTATTTATACATCGTATGATAGTACGCTTGTAGGAACCAATATTTACAAACAAGGTGATGCAAGATCGGTTCTTAGTAAAGACAGAGAGGCTTTGGCGGATGCCATGTTGATGGGACAACATGGAAACATGGCTGTTGACTTAATGGATGGAGATGTTTTTCATACTGTATATGGTCCAATCGGTTCTACCGGATGGGTATTTTACATCGGTACAAGGCAATCAAGTATACTGGCTCCTGTGCGAAGGGTTCTGTTTCCGATGATAATTGTCTTCTTAATTATCCTTTTCCTGTTTGTAATAATCATCTATACGGTCTCAAAACAGTTATCGAATCGTATTTTAAATCTAAATGCCGTAACAAAAAGTATCGCACTTGGTAATTTAAGTGCAAGTATTGAAATAAAGGACGATGACGAAATAGGGAAGCTGTCGCAGAATTTTCTAAGAATGACTGATAATTTGGAAAGGCGTGATAATCAGCTAACAGAACTTAATGAAGAATTGGAATCTAAGGTTGAAAAAAGGACTTTAGATTTAGTAACTGAAAAATTATTTTCAGAAACATTTCTGGATTCCCTTCAAGCCATTTTTTATGCATTCGATTCGGATATGAAATTAATTCGTTGGAATAAAAAGTATGAAGAACTATCCGGATATGGCAAGGATCGGTCGAATAACGATGAGTCGTTAAATATCGGATTTGAGGATGATAGTCAATCGCTTGTCAAGCTGGCAGAACAGGCAAAGAAAGACGGTTTTGTAAGCGAAGAAGCTGTTATTACCGATCGTAAAGGCGAACCGATTCCATACTTGTTTAATGGTTATAAAATTGAAGTAAAGGATGAACTTTACATTGTAGGTGTAGGGGTTGATATTTCGGAGTTGAAGCAGGCACAAGTTAAATTGGCTCAAAATGAGTTAGAATTTAACCTCTTGGTTAGTAATTTACCGGGTGTTGTTTACCGCTGTCCGATCAACGATCCGATGAAAATTGATTTTGTAAATGATGAAATTGAGAAACTTTCCGGTTATCCCAAAGAAGATTTTTTAGGAAAGAATCCCATTCGCACATTTGAAGATATAATACATCCTGATGATTTAAATATGGTGGGCAGAAACATTAATTCAGCCATAAAAAACAATTCTTCGTTTTTGTTGGAATACCGTATGATTCACAAAAATGGGCAATTAAAATATGTATACGAACAAGGCCAGGCAATAAGTATGGCAGATGGTCAGCCAGATTTTATTGTAGGCAGTATTTTTGACGATACCGACCGGAAAACCGCTTCGGAAGCGCTCAAGGATAGTGAGCGTTTGTTTAAATCTTTGGTTAGTAATATGCCAAGTGTGGTATACCGTTGCTCACTGAAAGCGCCTTGGCAAATGTATTATATGAGCGATGAAATGGAGAATCTTTCCGGTTATCCGAACATTGATTTTGTTGGAGATAAGTCTAAGCGAACATACGATGAAGTGATACATCCTCAGGATCGAAATAAGGTATCTTCTTGCGTGCAAAAGGCTGTGGATCGTAACCGACCATTTAAGTGTGCCTACCGAATTGTCAATAAGGATGGACAAATTCGCTACGTCTACGATCAGGGACAGGCATTTTATAAAGATGATGGTTCGCCTTTGTTTTTGGTTGGTACGATTTCAGATGATACAGAACGAAATCGTTTAGAAAAAGAAACGAAAGAACAAAGATCACAACTACAGAAGTTTTTGGATGTAAGTCCGATAGGTGTTGCAATAGCAGTCAAAGGCAAGATCAAGTATGTTAATGAGTCGTTTCATCAAACATTTGGCCTGATAAATGGAGATTCAATTTTTGTTTTAAGTGTTGACCCTAACGAAAAAGATAAAGCACATGAGGTTTTCGAAACAAATGGAGAACTATCTAATTTCCAGATAAAGCTATATGATAAAAATAAAGCTATTGTAGATGTACTGCTTAGTACTAATCGCATCTTTTATAAAGGTGAAGAGGCATTATTGGGATGGGTGGTTAATGTTTCTGAACTTAAAAAAGTTGAGAATGAGCTTAAAGAGGTCAGTCAGGAAGTACGCAAAGCTAACCTGAAATTGGCCAATCGGATGAAGCAATTGTATGACATGGTTATCGAACTGCCAATTGCTACTATTCTATTTGAAGAGGAAAACAATAATGTTATCCTTAATCAAAAATTTACAGACTTATTAGGCTATGATATCGAAGATTTGCCTGATTATGATTCATATTGGAAACTTTTTTATCCTGATCCGGAGTGTCGTCAGGAAATGAAGGATCAAATGCTAAACAATCATAATAATCAGGATGGAAAGATCATGAAGCCAATCGAATCTGTAATTACAGATAAGTCAGGCCAAGATCATGTTGTTGAAATATACTCTCAGAACATAGGAGGCTTTTCATTAAGTATGATCGTAGATATGAACGAACATAAACGATTTGAGATGTCCTTGCAGGAAGCCAAAGAATTGGCCGATGAGGCTAATCGCTCTAAATCATCCTTTTTGGCTAACATGAGTCACGAAATAAGAACACCGATGAATGCGGTGCTCGGTTTTTCGGATTTATTAGAAAAACTGGTTCAAACAGACGTCGAAAAGAATTACCTGCGATCAATAAAATCAAGCGGTAAAAGTTTATTGACATTAATAAACGACATTCTTGATTTATCAAAGATTGAAGCAGGTAAGATGAATCTGGATTTCAATTACTTTAATTCACGATACGTAATTGAAGACATTCAAAACATCTTTTCACTTAAGATTCAAGAAAAAGGAATCGATTTTATAATTGAAATCGATGAATCATTGCCTCAATATATTTACTCAGATGAAATTCGTTTCAGACAAATATTAGTTAATCTGGTTAATAATGCTATTAAATTTACCGAAGCCGGATATGTTAAAATTACGGTGAAAGTGATGGAGGCCTATACTGATTCAGAGGAAAATCAATTTATTGATCTTGATTTGGATATTGAAGATACCGGTATTGGTATTTCGAAGAGTTTTATGAATCGCATCTTCAATACTTTTACACAACAAGAAGGGAAAGCCAATAAGAAGTTTGGTGGTACCGGACTAGGATTAGCCATTTCCAAAAATTTGGCTAAAATGATGAATGGTGATATCAGCGTAAAAAGTAAAGAAGGAAAGGGAACGACCTTTACATTGTACTTAAAGCAGGTACCATATAATAACGAAGTGGAATTGCAGGAAGAGGCGCAGGTAATCGATATAGATCTGATTGATTTTCATCCTGCTACGGTAATGATTGTAGATGATATCGAAGATAATCGCAATTATATAAAAGGCGCTTTAAGTCAGTATGGTTTGGATTTAATTGAAGCCGAAGATGGTAAAATTGCCTACGATAAGCTGCTCAAACAAAAAGTGGATTGTATTTTAACAGACCTAAGAATGCCAAATATGGATGGTTTCGAACTTATAGAAGCCATTCATGCCAATAAGGACTTAAAATCAATTCCTATAATTGCTACCTCAGCATCGGTAATGGCTTTTAGTGTGGAGAAAGCAAGGGATTATAATTTCGATGATTTTCTTTCAAAGCCTGTTCGTTTAAATGAGTTGATAAGCTGTTTAATAAAGTACCTGCCATCTGATGTAATTGAACCAAAACCAGATGAGGAAACAGATAATGATTCACCAATTGAGCTGCAAGGCTCTACCGAACAGTTTTATGCTTCTCTGGAAGAAATAAAAGAAATGCATTTGGCATTGAAAAAGCAATTGTCGATGGTTGAAATTGAAGTATTTGCCAATAAGATACTTGAATGTGCCGGCAAATTCAAAGTTGGTATTTTGCGCGATTATGGTCAGAAAGTTAAGTCGGCAGTTGACAGTTTTGACGTTGAGAAAATGAAAATCTTAATTAATCAGTTCGAAGATTTTATTGAAAACCTTAAGATCCGTATTGTTTAGTTTTTTATATAGTTGATGTTACTTTACAAACCCAGTAATGGAGTTTGTTTCAAATTGTTGATAATTAAAGCATCATAAAATTTCATCATTTAATTTCGCGAGTATTAATTGTATCGATACTAAAAATCGTTTTAGCAATAATCTTTGATTGTCCGATTCTGTTTGTAAATTTGGCTTCGGAATAACCAAATTTGAGTTTTTAATTGATGCGAAAAAGATTGATTCATTTTATGTGTTTGCTATTTCTGTTGCCTTTTTTTGGCAATGCAGGTGAATATAAAATGAGTAATCTAACAACCAAAGATGGATTATTTGGTGATCGTATCTTTAAATCTTTTCGCGATAAGGATGGCTATTTATGGATGTTGGGCATTGGTGGAGTTGCCCGCTACGATGGCAAATATATTACCAATTACCTGCCTGGTAATCCAATGTCGAAACAGTATATAAAAGGTGATCGCTTATACACCATTTGCCAGGACAATAATGGAACGATCTGGATTGGTGGCAATGGTGGTTTAAACCGTTTCGATCCGGTAGCCAACACTTTTACTCCAATAAAAATAGAAGGCATAAATGATATACGCTTTGTAGGTAATTACAGCGCTGATTCAATATGGGTTTCAGGCATGGGATCTAAAAACTTTCTTCTGGATGTTCATTCCAATATTCCAACCAAACGAGAAGAGAAGGTTATATTCTCAGCTTCAGCAAAAGATCAGGAAGGAAACATCTGGTTAAGTACCTTTGATGGAAGAATCTTTAAAAACTACAAGGCAACTAAAATTGATTATCATTTACGGATCAGAGACATCTGTTTTACACCTTCAGGTAGTTTGTACATGGCAACGGACAATGGGATGACTGTTGATCGCCATTTTATAAAGCGTTTTTCTTCATCGAACAAAGGAAAGGTAGGTAAGCTTGAATTCTGGTTATCAGGCCGCATAGTCTACACAATTGCATATTATGAAGGTTGCATATGGGCTGGCACCGATAATGGATTAAACCAATGCGAGCTTAATAATCGTGACTTACCAAATCGAATTCAGGATTATTATAGTGTTACTAAAAGTTCGTTTTCGATAACCAATAATCTGATTCAGGATGTTTTTTGTGATAAGGAAGGGATTCTGTGGATAAGCACTTACGGAGGGGTTAACAAAATAGATCCATCTAAGCAATGGTTTGAAAGTTTTCGTTACGATCCTGAGGAAAACAATACGCTTCACGATAATTATATATTTCCAATACATGGAGATAAAAAAGGTTGCATATGGATGGGAAGTTATACCTCAGGTGTTTCATGCTTTAATACCGAAACCGGTGTATTTACCTATTATAATAAGGAAAACTCTGTGTTGGACGATAATCTTATCGTACAAATTTATTCTGACGATACCGGAAAAACCTGGATCACTACTTCACGGAAAATTTATCATTATAATAAAGGCGAACTAAAGCCGGTTGAGTTTAGCAATTTTAAAAAAGTTCACACGATTAAATCAATCATTCAGAATGCCGATGGCAGTTATTGGATGGGATCGTACAATTGGCTATTTAAAATTACTCAGTTAACTAATGGGGAGTATCAAATTGAAAAAGAGATTGAGCTAAAAGATGCGGGAGCAATATTCTGTTTGCACACGGATACCTATCAACGTTTATGGTTGGGATGTGCACATGGTTTGTATTTATTACAGGATATTGAATCAACTAACTTTATCGCCTTCAAAAAGAAAAATTATCCAATTCTTAAAAGTCATCTTATTCAAACCATGGAAGAAGATTCTTATGGTAATTTGTGGTTAGGCTCTGACAATGGTTTGTATTGCATTGAAAATGACAGCATTTTTAAAACCAATCCGCAAAATATACAGTTTAAAGCTTTTTTTAAAGAAGATGGCATGAGCTCAAGTTATGTACCAGGTTTGGTGCAAGGAAACGATGGTGAAATGTGGGTTAGCTCTTGGAAAGAATTAATGAAATATGATCCGAAAGGACTTGGTATTGGAAAGTTTACGCATTATTCCTCTGATGAAGGGATTGTTAGCGAAAAGTTTAATCGATTCGGAAATTACCTCGATACCTTAACAAATATGGCCTATTTTGGAAGTGCCAATGGTGTAAACTATTTCAGTATCGATAACAAAACTAAAACTCCTGATTCTGCACGAGTATTAATACACCGGATTTTATTAGACGGAGAAGAACTTAATTATGGTAAGTATAATAATGAGTTTTTTCTTGATAATTATTTATCAGGATCAAGTGATATAAATATACATTTTGGTTCATCGAGTTTGTTGTCACCCCTAAAACAGGTTTTTGCCTGGAAGTTGGTTGGAAGAGATACGGAATGGAACTATACCCGTAAGCGAGAAATTATTTTACAGGATTTAACAAGCGGCGATTATCAATTGCAAATTGGTGTGGTAATAAATAAAAAGGTTGAACCTTCTTTTGAAATGAATTTTGAAGTTCAATCGAACAGAATTAAATATCTGCTGCTTTCAATTCTACTCGTGATTTGTTTTGGAGTAGTTTATTATTTAATTCAGCTAAAAAGAAGTAAGAAAACAAACACCAAATACGAATATTCGAAGTTAACCAGCGACAAGTCTTCCGAAATTGTTGATCAGCTCAATCTGGTAATGAAAGAACAAAAACCATATTTAAATCCAGAATTAACGGTTAACGATCTGGCAGGTATGGTAGGTGTCAATTCAACAAAACTGTCGCAGGTACTCAACGATTATTTACAAACCCGATTTTACGAATACGTAAATAAGTATCGGGTCGAAGAATTTGTTGCATGTCTCGAAAAGGATGAAAATAAAAAGATGACCCTAATCGCCCTATCAGAAAAATGTGGTTTTTCATCCAAATCATCTTTCTATCGCTTTTTTAAAGAAGTTAAAGGAACTACCCCTGCCCAGTACGTAAAAAGTCAAAAAAACTAAGTTTTTTTTCTGTCTCAATTTATAGACACCTTTTCGATGCCCTGAAATATAGTATTTTATAGTCTGCGATTTATTTTTGGCTAAATAAAATCTATATGGACTATGTACGTAACTAAATTTGAATTGAGAAGCAGGTCAGCCATATTTATAGTTGGATTACTGTTTTTAATAGGATGTTTCCCCAGCAATATTTCAGCAAAAGACCGAGGGGGTAAAAAGCCAAATATTATACTTATTATGGCCGATGATTTAGGGTGGGGCGATACCGGCTATAATGGTAATCGAATAATCATAACACCAGCCTTAGATGAAATGGCTCGAGAAGGGGTGAAGTTTAATCGTTTCTATTCGGCTTCGGCTGTTTGTTCTCCTACACGTGCCAGCGTATTAACCGGGCGTAACCCTTATCGTACAGGCGTTTTTCATGCCAATACCGGCATTTTACGACCCGAAGAAGTGACATTACCTGAATTACTAAAAGAAGAAGGATATATGACCGGACACTTTGGGAAATGGCACCTTGGTACATTAACGACTAAAGAAAAAGATGCCAACCGTGGTCGCGTTGGAAATACAAAAGAATATAATCCACCTGCATTACATGGTTATGATGATGCATTTGTGACAGAATCAAAAGTACCGACTTATGATCCAATGAAAAAGCCTTCAAAAAGGTTCGATCGTAAAGGATGGTCGTACCTGAAGGACGGTGAGGAATATACCGAATATGGCACTTATTACTGGGATATCGACGGAAATAAAGTAAGTAATAATCTGGAAGGAGATGATAGTCGTATTATAATGGATCGCGTTTTACCTTTCATCGATGAAGCTAATAATAATGAGCAGCCTTTCTTTGCTGTTGTATGGTTTCATACACCTCATATGCCGTGTGTGGCAGGCCCAAAGCATCAGGAGATGTACAAAGATCAAGGTGAATTGATGCGCAATTATGCAGGCTGTGTAACGGCTATGGACGAGCAGATTGGCCGTTTACGTGCCTACCTTAAGGAAGTAGGTAAAGATTCCAATACAATGATTTGGTTTTGCAGCGATAACGGACCTGAAAATGGAAACCCGGGATCTACTGCCGGATTTCGCGACCGTAAACGAGCTTTGTATGAAGGAGGTATTCGTGTGCCTGGTGTAATGGTTTGGCCTAAGCAAGTTAAAAAGGGCTTTGAAACAGACATCCCTTGCGTAACATCGGATTATCTGCCAACGATTATGGACGTTTTAAATATCGACGAAAGTAAAGCAACAAATAAATTAGATGGTATCAGTTTGCTATCTCTTTTAAAGGGAAAAATGAAGGAGCGTGCTGAGGGAATAGGTTTTTGTATTAACAGAAAAGCAACTTATTCCGATAATCGATTCAAGCTTTATGCTGAAAATGGCCAGTTTGAACTTTATGATATTGTAAATGATCCTTATGAAGAACACAATATTATTAACGAAGATAATGAGGAACTCACAAAATTGATGACTAAGCAACTACGGGATTTTATAGAGTCGTGTAAATCAAGTTTCGATGGTGATGAATATGGAACCAATTCGGTTGAGAAGTTAAATCAAAAGTGGTCTGATCCATTAAAGTAATCATCAAATAAATAATTGTCATGAAAAAAATTCTGATATTACTATCTGTTTTAACCATATCCGTTTCCGTGCTTAAAGCCAGAGAGAAAAAGCCAAATTTCATTTTTATTTTGGTGGATGATCTCGGTAAGGAATGGGTGTCGTGTTATGGAGCAAAAGACATTAAAACGCCAAATATTGATAAGCTGGCCAGTGAAGGCATCAAGTTTAATAAAGTGTATTCGATGCCACAATGCACGCCAAGTCGGGTAGCCTTGCTATCAGGTCAATATCCATATAAAAACGGTTGGATTAACCATTATGACGTGCCCCGCTGGGGACATGGTGCTCGTTTTGACCCCGTGCTTAATCCATCCTATGCAAAGGAGTTAAGAGACAAGGGATATAAAACCTGTGCTGCAGGAAAATGGCAAATCAGTGATTTTCGTGTTGAACCGGAAGCCATGGTTAATGCCGGTTTTGATGAGTATTGTATGTGGACAGGTTATGAAAGTAATAACGAGCCGAGTGAAAAGCGTTATTGGAACCCATACCTGCACACCAAAGACGGTAGCCGAACTTATGAAGGACAATTTGGCCCGGATGTTTTCTGTGATTTTGTGATTGACTTTATGGAGAAGAATAAGCAGGATCCGATGTGTATTTATTACCCAATGGTGCTGACGCACGGACCGTTTGTTCATACACCCCATGAACCCAATGTAAAGAGTAAATACGATAAACATTGTGCTATGGTAAGGTATACCGATTATATAGTCGGTAAGATTGAAAAGGCGATTGATCGATTGGGTATTGAGGATAATACTTATCTGATCTTTACAACTGATAATGGTACATCTGGAACTGTTATCGGCAGACGCGATGATGTATATATTCGAGGCGGGAAAGCTCATCTGAGTGAGAATGGCATTAATTCTCCTTTTATTGTGAAGACACCTAATGCCGTTAAAAATCATGATACTGATGCTTTGGTTGATTTCACCGATATATATCCAACTTTATTGGATCTGGCAGGTGTGAAAAGTAAGAATAAATCTCAGTTGGATGGTCAATCTTTTGCCAAGGTTATCAATGGTAAAGCAACTCAGGGCAAACGTGATTGGACCTTATCCATGGGCGGCTATCGTGCAATGATTGGAAACGATGGTCGTGTAAAGAATTGTTTTGTATTTCGCGATCGTATTCTCCGTAATGATCGCTACAAAGCCTATGTCGATACACTAAAAAATATTCATCGAATCTATGATTTGGAGGCTGATCCTTATGAGCAAAAGAATTTGATTGATGAGCCAGGTTTACTTTCCGTTCTTAAACAATTTCAAACCATTTTGGATGATATCCCAAATCAGGATAACCATCCTAAGTATACAAAAAGTTCAGAAAGTCCTGAGAATGTGCCAGTGAAAAGTTTTAACAAGGCGGCAATGTCTTCCAAAAACAGGAATAATATGAAAAAACTGGCAACAGAGAAAGAATATGAGAAATTTAAGAATGCTAACTAATGTTTAATAATTATATACGAATGATGAATCAAAATTTAAAAATCGTATTGGTAATGCTTGCAACTATTGTTGCTCTTCCTGGCATTGCGAGTAATAAGAAAGATAAAAAGCCGAATATTATTTTTCTTTTTGCCGATGATCAGTGTTACAACACAATTAATAAATTAGGCAATAAGGAAGTGATAACACCAAACCTTGATCGAATGGTTGAAGATGGAGTATCATTTACCCATGCCTTTAATATGGGAGCCTGGCATGGTGCCGTATGTGTGGCATCGCGCACCATGATAAATACCGGGCGTTTTGTATGGCGCGCTAAAACTTTGGAACCAAACTTAAAAACCGATGAAGTGAACACGCAACTTTGGGGTAACTTGATGAAAAATGCCGGATATGATACGTACATGGCCGGTAAATGGCACGTGAAAACCGATCCAAAAAACTGTTTTACCAATTTAGGTACAGTGAGAGGAGGGATGCCGAATCAAACACCAGAAGGCTATAACCGTCCGAAAGATGAAAATGACAATACCTGGAAGCCATGGCATACTAAATATGATGGTTTTTGGAAAGGCGGGAAACATTGGAGCGAAGTTTTGGGCGACGAGGCTGTTGGATTCATCAATGAAGCAAAGGACAAGGACAATCCATTCTTTATGTATGTTGCATTTAATGCACCGCACGATCCACGTCAATCGCCAAAAGAATTTGTTGACATGTATCCGCTTGAAAATATTTCAACACCTAAAACCTTCTTGCCAGAATATCCTTACAAAGACGAAATGGGTTGTAGTGCAAAACTTCGCGATGAAAAGTTAGCACCATTTCCACGTACTGAATATGCCGTGAAAGTAAACCGCCAGGAGTACTATGCGATTATAACCCACCTAGATCAGCAATTGGGACGTATACTTGATGCATTGGAAAAATCAGGAAAGAAAGACAATACCTATATCTTCTATACAGCCGATCACGGTTTAGCTTGTGGTAATCACGGGTTATTAGGAAAGCAAAGCATGTACGATCACAGTATGCGTGCCCCTTTAATTGTAATTGGTCCTGATGTTCCAGCCAATAAGAAACGCGATATGGATGTTTATCTACAAGACATTATGCCATCCACATTGGAATTGGCAGGTGTTAAAAAGCCAGCTTATGTTGAGTTTAGTAGCCTGATGAAAATGGCTCGCGGAGAGCAAAAGAAAGGAAATTATGATGCAATCTACGGATGCTATACCAAACAACAGCGTATGATTCGTAAAGATGGCTATAAATTAATCGCCTACCCGGCGGCAAAGAAAGTTCGCTTATATAATTTAAAGAAAGATCCATTAGAAATGAAGGATCTAGCGGGTGAGAAAAAGTATCAGGCTAAGATAAAGCAGCTTTTTAATGACTTGGTTAAATTACAGAAAGATATGGATGATGAAGTGGATTTAACAAGTGTGTATCCTGAATTATTATAGAAATTAGGTTGATTTTTTGAGAAAGTGGTTATTCGAAAGGGTAATCACTTTTTTTGTATTAAGATGAATGCAGTATATCATGAATATGATATAGAGTTAATTAAGATCGTCTTAAAAGGATTAAACATATTTATATTTCAATTTTTACTAATGATTATCAATTACGATAATATTTCTGTTATTTTCGCAATCAATATTATTATAAGTATTAGTGCTATGTTGTATGTGTTATGTAAATATTATTAATCAACCACATAGGGATTTAGAGGGCGCAAAAAGATAAAACTTCATTTATATTTCGTATGGCAATTATTTATACAGTTCCGCAAAATCATGTTGTATTAATCAAGCGTTTTGGCAAACATTCGCGAGTTCAGGGAGAAGGATTACGTTTTAAACTTCCATTTATCGAGAGTTTTAAAACCGTTTACGAATGGAGTGGCCATGCCAATAAAAGTGGACGTTTTATTGAGCTATCGGAACAACAAACGGATACACCACCGCGTCAATGCCAAACCCTCGATAATGTCACCATTGATGCTAATGCCTCAATTTATTGGCGTATTACCAATCCGGTAAAGGCTGTATACGATATTGATATTTTACCAAAATCGATTGCCGATATTGCATTAAATGCATTACGGGCCAATATTGGTAAGTTAAAACTTGATCAATTACTGTCAGAGCGCCAAAATCTGAATAACAGAATTGCGGCTCAGTTGGCTGAAACAGGTGCTAAATGGGGCATTGTTTTTACACGGGTGGAGATTCAGGAGATCAACTACTCCAATGAAACAGCCGAGGCTATGATGCAGGAGATGACTGCAGAACGTAAAAAACGGGCTTTGATGGCCGAAGCCGAAGGAGAAGCTCAGGCTGAAATGACGCGTGCTAATGCCGAAGCCAATGCAACCATCATAAGGGCACAAGCCAAAGCCGATGCTCTACGCATCCTCGCGGAGGCCGAAAGCACTTATCTGAGTAAGCTAAAAGAAAATATTAACGAAGAAATAGCCGGACAAATTATCATATCCCAAAAAAATACATTGACGGCATGCAAACAATAAGTGCTAATCCGGCCGATAAGGTTTACTTGCCAAATAGCTTCAATGCCATGTATGATGTATCCGGAAAAGAAAAGTAATCCGGTTTTCTAATCTACCAGATTAAAATACCTGGTTGGTTATCATATCTTCCATTAAAAAAATAAACCACAAATCGTCATTCTGTTATTGGAATTGACAATTTGTGGTTTCTCTTTATGAATCGGGAATGGTTGATTTTTTAGGTTGTATTACTATTATAAGTACTTAGTTAAACACAAAGGATTTACTGGCCGCTTGTGTTTTAATGGCCTTAATCATCACCTGATCAAGCATATTTTCATCATCCGAATTTCTTTGCTTCTCTTTGATATATAATACCCGTTTTTGGTTCAGCTGATTGATTTCCTTTTTAATCTGAGTTCTTTCATTGGCTTTTTGGCTTATATAAGCTTCTTGCTCAGCCAGTGTCATGCCGTGTAATTCCTTGGGTAGATCTTTTTCGGCTATTTCCTCCAGTTTAAATTCTTTAGTCTGAGAGGCATCTACCAAATCCCATTTATCATTTTTATAAAAATGCGATGATTTTGAAACGGCTCTTTTTACTGAGTTGGCTCTGCTATAGCTTGCAGCATTGCTATCTTGCATTAATTGCACTTCTTTTTTCTTTTTACCAAGATTACCATAGGCAAGATATGTTTTGTTTAATTGTTTGTTTAAGATCGAAATTTCTTCATCGTAAGGTGATTCAATATAAACGGTTTTGCGGTTATGCTCTATGCACATGTATTGTCCGTCGGCCCGGTCAGCACCATCTTTCCACATGCCCTCAATACCCTCTTTAAATGAACCACAATGGATGGTATTGACAATGATGTTGTGTTCTTTGGCGTTGGTGCAGGAGGATTTATAATCAATCTTACCTTGAGTAAAAGGTTCATTACCTGCTATAAAAATGATTTGAAGGTCGTTATTGCTGGTACTCCACTCTTGCTGATTTATGGCTGTTTGAATAGCCTGACCACAAAACTCACTTCCTCCATTGGAGCTTAGCTTAAACAGGTCTTCTGAAATCTGATCCAGATCATCGGTTAATGGCGTTACCTGATGAATATAGCCTTCGCTGGCAGCTAAACGATCATTACCATATTCGTAAAGAGCTATTTGCAATATGGGTGTTGCATCGTCACATCTTGCTTTTGCCAATTCATTTACCAATTCCCACAGTTGCGATTTGGCTTGTTCGATAAGTCCACTCATACTTCCACTAGTATCGAGTAAAAGGGCAATTCTAATGTGCTTCACAGAATCTTCGTTTGTATGATTTTGTGAAGAAGCATTGATTGAAATTGAAAGCAACAGGCTAATGAAAATAGTTAGTCGTAGATCAGTCATTATTTGTCGGAAATTCATGTGTTGATATTTCATGTTTTAGAAGATATAGTTTGTAAATCTTTGAGGTAAATCTAAACCCTAAATAGGTGATTAAAAATGTGGAATTAGGGAAGTGGTCATTTGAGTTAGAGAAAAGAATGTTTGACTTAATCATCTAATATATTTTGGGATATGAAAGGATATAATGGAAAGGTTTATGGAGTCCGATGTTTTTATGTTCAGGTAAATAGTAGTAAGTTTAGCACTGTTAAAAGAGCAGGAATATGAGAATCCTGTGCTGACATTTACTGTATGAAACGATCATGTGAATTTGATTATCCAAATTTTCACACAGGAGGATGATAAAATTTACTTTAGAGTTCCATGTGACAATTGAAAGAAAATTTAAACACGTGAAAAAAATTACCATATATAGCTGTATCATGTTCTTTCTGTTTTCAAACAGCCAGCTTATGTCGCAACGTAAATGGAGTTCATACGATCGGCAAAAAGTTCATGACACAACCTTGCTCGATTCGGCAACATTCTATCTTAAAAGTGATCCGGCAAAAGCTTTTGATTTCGTTGTAAAAGCTATGGATAAGGCCATAAAGGAAAAGGATCGGAGTGCACAGGGGGATTGTTATACAGTTATTGGTGATATAAATTTAGAGGTTGAACAATTCGACCTCGCCATCGACAACTACAACAAAGCTTTAAAAATATTTATGGCTTTAGAGCAGGAAGACAAAATCTTTCAGCTTGAGGCATTATTGGGGAAAGCCTATGAAGCAAATAATGATTTAGAAAAAAGTGAAACTTACTACAAAGCATCAGCTAATACCGCCATCAAAAAAGCAGATAATAAAAAGATAAGGTCATCAAAGCGAAATCTGGCAAAAGTATATCAGAAAAAAGGTGAGAGTAGCAAAGCCATTCAGGAACTCGAAGAAGTGAAACAACTGGATATTTCAGAAGGAGATTTACGTGAGCAATTGCGTACCAATCAGCAATTGATTAATGCCTATGCGGCCAATCATCCTCAGAAAGCTCTTGATCTTACCACGGAAAATGAGTTGCTTGCCAATACATCTAAAGATACTCTTGCTCTTTTAAACACCCTTCAGGATCGGGCAAATATTTATGGCAATATAGGCAGGGCAGATGATAAAATTAATACCCTACAGCAGTCGATTGATGTGAGGCGGATGCAAAATGATTTAGCAGGTCAATCGGAAGATCAGTTGGCAATTAGTGAAGAGTTGATGGCGCAGAATAAAGTCAATGATGCCATCAACTACCTTGAACAGAGTATTGAATTATCGGAGCGAACAGGTAAAATAGATACACGCAAAAAAGCCCTGAAAACTCTATCAACAGCTTATGACGAATCTGGAAATATCAACCAGGCTTATATAGCTTATAAAGCGTATATAGAAGCATCAGAAAAATCAGCGGCAGCACGAGAGAAACAAATATTAGCTAACCTGGAGCTGATGCAGTCCATGACTTCTCGATTACAACGCATCGATATGTTAGAAAATCAGCAGTTGCTGAATGATAAAACCATAGAGTTATTAAGGCAGGAAAGTGAAATTAATGAAAAGTCGATGAGACAGCAACGGCTGATTATTACTTCGTTAATGATAGGGATCTTTATATTGGTTTTTGCAACCTACCTGGTGTACCGCAGTTCGCAGCAAAAGCGCTTGGCTAATCAGCTTTTGGCTCTTCGTTCCTTAAGAAGCCAAATGAATCCGCATTTTATTTTTAATGCGCTCAATTCGGTTAATAACTATATTTCAAAAAGTGACGAGCGTTCGGCCAATAAGTATTTGACTGATTTTAGCAAACTGATGCGAGCCGTCATGGAAAACTCCAAACACGATTTTGTTTCATTGGCCAGTGAAATTCAAATATTGGAATTGTATTTACGTTTGGAGCATCATCGATTTAAAGATAAGTTTAATTACTCGTTTACAGTTGATCCCGAGATTGATCAGGAAAATATCCAGATTCCACCAATGCTGGTTCAGCCCTACATTGAAAACGCCGTTTGGCATGGGCTTCGTTATAAGGAGGCTAAAGGTTACCTTAAAGTCAGTTTTAAAAATGGGGATCATTTGAAGGTTATTATTGAGGATAATGGAATTGGCAGAAGGAAATCAATTAAGCTGAAAACCAAGAATCAGCAAAGCGCAAATTCAACGGGGTTGAAGAATATTAATAACCGATTGGGAATAATCAATCAGATACATAAAACCAACTTGCAGGTCGCTATTGAAGATGTTAATGACAGCGAAGAGCCAGGAACGCGAGTAACCATTGATATAATCCAGCATCGATAAGTAAATGATGGAAAATAAGCTAAAAGCAATCATCGTAGAGGACGAAGAAGCGAGCAGAGAAACACTTGCCAATTATCTGAATAAATATTGCCCGGATGTGAAGCTGCTTGGCATGGCTGCTTCGGTTAAAGAAGGATTAAGAGCTATTAAGGAGTACCAGCCGGATATTGTTTTTCTGGATGTGGAAATGCCATTTGGGAATGGCTTTGACTTACTGGATCAGATCAATGACATTGATTTTGCTACTGTTTTTGTAACTGCTTTTAGTAATTATGCCATTAAGGCTTTAAACATGAGTGCATCGTATTATATACTTAAGCCAGTGGATATTGATGAGCTTATTGCCGCCGTTGATAAAATTAAAGAAGAAAAAAGCAGTGATAATATTAGTATTAATTCAAAGATTTTGGTTGAAAACCTGAATGCCGTTAATAAGCTTGAGCATAAAATAGTATTGCCGCAAATGAATGGTTTTGAGGTGATCCGGGTAAAAGATGTGGTGCGCATTCAGGCCAATGATAACTTCTCTGATTTTCATATGCTGGATGGTTCCAAAAAAGTTATTTGCCGTACCTTAAAACATTATGAAGAACTATTAGCGGATTTTGATTTTTTAAGGGTGCATAAATCTCATCTGATTAACCTGCAGTATGTGCAGCGTTATATCAAAGGTAAAGGGGGGCAGTTAGTAATGACAGATAAGTCGGAGGTGGAAGTGTCGCAAAACAAAAAGAAAGCACTGCTCGATCGTTTTTGATTAAAAGCTGCGATAATGCGGGTTAATGAAAAACGTGACTCCCTTGATCATTTTCTTACCATGGATTTTAAAAGTTGTTATACAACAAGAGGTTGTGTGAAATTTATTCACAACAACCTCCTGAATTTTCAATGACCAAATTGATAATTGGGTAGGGTTTTCTCAAACAAACTTTAGTTCTTTATCCGGTTCCATTTAAGGGTGTTTATCATCCAGTTGGGCAACGATTTTTTTGGATTACGTCCCTTAAGGTTCATATACCACCCTAAACTTTCAATGATGGGTAGTTTATGGGTTTCTACAAATTCTATGGGGGTTCCGTCGGGATCGGAAATATAAGAGAAATGACCTGCAGCAACGCCCATATCAAAACTATTAGCGCTGTTAACGGTAAAAGGGAAGCCTTTTTCCTGACATTCCTGTTCCAGCTTTTCCATGCCTATAACATCGAAGCAAAGGTGTATATAACCTAATTCGCCCCAAATACGATCCTGATATATCTTTTGGGGTGTTCGATCCAGTGCCTGTATTAATTCAATTTGAGTTGGGCCGTACAGCTTACTGAATGGTCCGGTTCGTGGCTTATGTTTTAGTAATACTCTTCGGTATTTCTGATCGCCACCAGGAAGAACTTTTAAATCATCGAACACACGGCTTTCATCATATATTACTTTATCGTATTGAAGGATATCGGCATAAACTTTTAAGGATTGCTCAATATCCGACACGCCAATAACGGCACCAAATACACCGCCCGTCACCGATTTTTCTTTCTTATAATGGTTGGTCTCTTCAACCACTTCAAAAATATTGTTGTAAGGATCTTTTACGTAATAATGCAAATTGCCTTTGGGAGTTTTAGTGATGCTTCCAAGAATATCAACACCCATGTTATGATGAGCTTTAAAAGCCTTGTGTACATCGCGGCATTTCATTTTACAAATATAAATACCGGTATCACCCAGCTCAATATCAAAAACGGGTGCTTGTGGTTCCAGGCTGGTATGTTGCCAGATTTCGTATCCGCCACCACCTTCCATATTAACGGCCAATGCGGCATATCTTGGGCATTCCTTTCCTTTGGTATATGGCAGCATTAGTTTTGCTACAGCTGTATCTTCAAAAACATTAATATCCATTCCAAATACTTTTCGATACCATTTCCAGGCTTCCTGGGCATCTTTCACACCAATTCCAACTTGCTGGATACCACATAAGTTCTTTTTCATGTTTAATTTTTTTAGTTGTTTATTTTTGTTACCATCCGGTGGAATAGTGCCGGGAGAAATTTTCGTATATAAACCATGAGCAATTCGCTCTTGCCAACAAGAATGTCTTTTTTATTCTTTTGAATGGCACGAACAATTCTTTTGGCACAAACATTAGCAGGCAGACCATTTTGCTGGCCTTTATCCATTTGATTATAAGAGGTACCGTTTTCGGTTAGAGCATGAAGCGATATATTCGTTTTTACTCGCCCGGGAGAAACAAGCGTAACCTTGATATTAGTTTGGCTTAATTCTGCTCTTAGAGACTCAAAATAGCCTTGCAAGGCATGTTTCGAAGCCGCGTAGGCAGTTCGCCATGGAAAACCAAATTTTCCGGTAATACTGCTGATTGTAACAATGTGCCCATGGCAATTATTGATCATATGGGGCAATAGCAATTTGCTTAATGCTATTACACTAAAGAAATTCAACTCCATAATGCTACGATCATTGGCCAAAGGCGTGTCGATAGCCAAGGAACGTTGACTTCTGCCGGCATTATTGATTAGAATATCAATTGAACCGGTTTCGTTGATTACTTTTTGTACAAAATCAGGTAATTCATCTACACGGGATAAATCCATGGGATACATCCAGCATTTTTGAGTGAACTGCAAGCATGTGTCTTTAACATTTTGAAGCTTCTCTTTATTACGGGCAATTAAGACAGGAAAAGCACCTTTTTGAGCCATTAAAATGGCTAACTCTTCACCAATTCCCGATGAAGCTCCGGTAATCCAAACAATTTTATTTTTAATGTCTTTCATGTCAATTCAGGTTGAGAATTAAAAACTCATTTCGGCTCTGAAGAATATTCCATTTTTATCGGTGTAATCTTTGTTTTGGTAGCTGTTACCCAATAAGCGGACGTATTCAACTCGCAGTACTTTAAAAATATTGGTGAATCCAAAACCGATCTCGGCATATGGTGTGCTCGAATCGTTTGAGTAATAGGATGGCAAATCAAACACACCTTTATATGAGTCGTTGAGTTCCCCCCAATGGCCTTTAATTGAAAGCACCTCGCGCAGCTTCAATTTTTTAATCAGTGGTATGCGATTCAGAACAATTCCTCCTCCGTTAAAGTGCAGATGGGTGTTGGTATATAGGTTATGTGCCATGGCCGCGTGATGCAAAAGGTTAAAACGGTATTTGGCGTAGCCCAATGACATGGAACCAACCGGTTGATCCAATAAATCGTAGGGGGCATCACCAAACAAAAAACCTCCGTTGAGCATGTAGTTCATAAAAACCTGACCAAATATCAAACGTCCTTGCACCGATCCATGTACCTGTCCGTACATCCCTTCGTTGCTGACATCGGTTTTTCCAAAATCAAAAGCCAGATTAACAATTGGAGTAGGAGTAGAGTAGTATACCCGGTTGAAGAAATATAAATCATAATCCTGACCGAAGGCATAACGCATGTTCATCAGAACCCCGTAATTTTTGTATGTAGCAAATTCCTCGTTGCCTCTGTTGAATTTAACCGCGGGCGTATTGGTGCTTTTCATCCAGTAGGGTGAAACTTCCAGATGAAAGTCATTTTCGGCATTGTATTCCACCTTAAAATCATACTTCTGCTCTTCTTTCAGGTAGGGGTTTCTTTCTCGTGTTGTAAAAGAGGCAATAAAGTTACTGTTGCCCTTAACGTTGGGATTGTTTTTTATAAAGGGAAGAAACTTATCCTGAGAAACCAGATTGTAATCATCTTCGTAGCTAAATCGCAGGATAAACTTATCTTTTGGCAAAGGGCGAACAGCAATATTTGCACCATATTTAAATTCTTCACTCTTGGTTCCATATCCCAGAAATCCACCAACATAAAAGCTTTCGAACAATTCTTCGCTGGTACGGAGTGGAACGGTCACACGTGTTCCTTCGATGGTATTGGTTCCATAGATACTAAAAACGGGTCCGATATCCACCTTGCCCATATTCAGATAACTGGAAAGTGCCATGCCTCCAATAGCATCCACCGCTTTGACGTAATCATTTTCCTTTAGATTATTAACCCGTTGATAGGTTTCTTCACCAAGACGGTTATAACTAAAGGCTTGCTGATCTTTCCACTCTTTAGGCTTAATGGCGTTCAGCTCATCGGCAGTGGTATAAAAGGTTGATTTGTTGATGAGCCAATTACCGCTTGTAACATTGTTTACCCGCTCCGAACTATAGGATATTTCAGCTGTATCCTTATTTAGAGACAGAGACATATTCAGGTCAATCTCCTGCTTATCGTAAAACCAATGGTCATTGGGCAACTTCTGATAGGTCACTTTGGCGCTAAAGCCATTGATGAAATTCAGATTTGCCTCCCTGGAGATGTGCGCTTCTATCTCGGTTAATGCATAACTGCCTTCCTCCACAGTAAATCGACCCGAGAAAAGTGAGTTGTATTTGTTTTTAGGCGCAAAAGCAAAATGGTAATATTTTTTATCATCCACTCTTGTACTGTCGTTAAAATACAAATTATAGTACAGCATGGCATTGTTGCTGATGGGCGAAATAAATCCCCGATCCATAATGAAAATCTGATCTTTATAAAAATCCAGATCTACCACCACATTCTGAAGAATGTAGGTTTCTATGGCCTGGTTTATTCGAGGAAAAATTCCATCTTTTCTGCTGTACACAATGGTATCTTTACCATTGGCTGTTTTTAGTGCCTCTTCGTAGAGATAGATGGGAGAAAAACGCAGGTTCTGACCATCCAACTCAACCGTTACTTCATTAATATCGTCAAAAATGCGGGTAACGGTTGATGTTGTGTCTAAAGCCATATAAACGGTGGTGTTTTTAACAGCTTTGTAATCCTCTACATTTCGTATTTGATTTCGGTTTTGCTTTTTGTGTTTTTGAATACGTTTGAAAATAACCTTAGTAATGGGCAATTTGGCCTTTACCGTTACATCATCAATTTCTGTTACTTCTTTGGTCAGGTAGAGCACAATCTTTTGATCGGCATACCTTTTGATTTTCTTTTCGCTTGCTTGATAGCCAACAGAAGAAGCACAGATGGTATCACCTTGCGGAGCATTTATTTCGAAATAACCCTGTAAATCCGTCATTATGCCTTGTTGGGTATGCTTGAGATACACACTGGCAAAAGGAATGGGTTCATCTGTATCCTTATCTTTGATATAACCAGAAACCTGCTGCGAATAAACATTCACAGAAAAGAATATAATTGTAATAGAAATAGCGATTCTCAACACCATAAAATCAACGCCTATTTATTTGCTATTTATCTTTTTTACAAAGCCAGTAAAGGCCTTTAACTCCAATTCGAATATCATCGAGCTTAAACAAGACTAGTATCTTCTCGATATATGCAATAGCACCCCAACCAACGGCTAAGTAGTACATCCATGGGTAGAAGCCAAATACAAATAGTATAAAGAAGAAGATACTTTGTACGTATCCTGCAGACACGGCCGAGTATAAATGTAAACCAGGGATCTTGCCAAAACGGGCAAATGATACGATGTAACTCAATACAAAGACGGTAAGGAATATGTACAATATCAGCGCATGAGGTTCGATGACATCCCATTTAAAAACAAACAGCCCCAAGAGTGCCATGGCATATGTGCAAATATCGGCCAGGTTATCTAAGGCCGCTCCGAAGTTGGTTTGTAACTTAAGGTAACGGGCCAAATTGCCATCCAGCACATCGCTTATTAAACTGGCACAAAGCAAAATGACAAACCACTGTTCGTTGCCCGTTAATGCCATGTACAATATAACCGGAAATGCCAGCAAACGGTACAGGCTGATGAAATTCGGAAGGTTAATTACATTTTCTCCCTTAATAATTAGTTGTTTCATGATATAGATTAGTTAATGTTAACTTGCAATACTTACTTTCTTAGTAATCTTAGAATGATCCAATGTGCCTATAAAATATTCCAGCATTTTAAGGATGGCTTTGTCTTCGTTATTATTGCCATCATTCGGAACCAAGGCATCCAGATTATTGGTTTCCCACCTGAGATCGGTATCGATGTAGCTTCCTGTAAATGACATGCCTACAGAAACCAGTCTTTCGATGGATGACATTTCTTCCTTTTTAAGTTCGGGCACCGGCACCAGTTTGAGCGGTATTAATGTTGACAACCCATCAAGGATGAGGGTGTTTTGAGTGGATTGTTTAGCCGTCAGGTTTACAATCTGAGGTGCATCGGATGTTTGAACAGTAAACATCAGGTACTTTATCACTTCATTAATTGGAATCAGATTTTGGGTTGCTTTAGGATCCACCTTCACACGCACTTCTTTATTCGGATAACGTGTTGAGATGCTATGCATGCGCTTGGCAAAATCAAAAATTCCGTAATCGGTTTTTGTGATGCCCGTTTCACTATTGCCTACAACCTGCGATAAACGTATGATGTGCGCATCAATCTTGTTTTTTTCCATGAACTCGCGGATGACATTTTCTGCAAACCGTTTTGATTGTTCATAATAATTTCGAAATGCCGAAATGTCTTCGTTATCGTGGAATTGTTCGCGGAACTCGCCATTGTATTTACCACACGAATAGGCTGTGCTGATAAAAAAGAATCTCGATTTATCGCCAGCATATTTATTATAGATGGACAAGGAATTTTTTACCCCATCAATGTTCGTTCTGAATATTTCGTCTTTGGATTTGAAGTCGTATTTTAAACTGGCAGCGAAATGGTAATAGTCAAGCTCACCTCTGAAAATATCCGATATTTCGTCTTCAGGGATGCCAAAATTTTCATCATTCAATGAATAATTAACGACCTTAAGCTTACTATTACCTATAAAGTCCTCATCATTTAAATGAGAAAGAACCTGATTCATCCTCTCGTTGGCCGTCAACTTCTTATTTCCTCTAACCAGTGCTATTATTTCACATTCCTGACCTAATAACTGATTGATGAAATTAGAAGCCACGTAACCATTTGCTCCGTTAATAATTATCTTCTTCATTATATATTGAATGTTGTTTTGTTTCTTAATTGTTTTAGAAAAATATTAGTATGGCCATTACACTTAAAGGGATTGTGAGGTTATCAGAACCTCTCCAACTGAATAATTCACCCAGCATACTCACAAATGCTATTGTCAATGAAAGTGAAAGCGTTTCAATGTCGAAAAGTCCCCGATGGTAGTATAAAGCAATTAGGCTAATAACCAGACTCATGGCAAAGAAAGTACCTGAACCAAGCCATGTTTTCTTGAATTTATAACCGGCAATTTTAATTTGCCCGTTGTACTTCTTAATGTTCATGCCGAGAATGGCTGCCATTGGGTCACAAACAGCCAGAATCAGCATGGGCAAAATATAGATGAACTTATCATCCAGTTTATTGGCAATTAAAAATGTTACATAAATTGAAATGGGTAACAGATAACTGCCGATTGATTTTCTTTTAATATCGTGAATGGATTTTAACTGCTTACTGTATTGGGTAATAAAAAGTACAGCAAAAAATATGATAGCCAAAATTAAAATATACCAATGCGAATCGAACATATAAGGCAGTGGTATAACTGCCAGTGAAGCTGCAAAATGAGCAAACTTGCGGGTAAATTCTCCTTGTATCTTATTTCTCCGGTAATTCAGTTCATTAAAGCCCAGAAGTATGCCAATTCCCATTAAATAGATTGCCGCAAGTACTATAATATTTGTCATTAATTTTATTTTAAGCTGTTATAGTTGAATTAATTGAACATAGATGGCCACCCACATTCCCCCGGCTATCAGGCTATCAAAACGATCGAGAAAGCCCCCATGTCCGGGTATCAGGTTGCTGTAGTCCTTAACTTTATATTTTCGTTTAAAATAGGAGGCGGCTATATCGCCTATAAAGGCAAAAAGCACGATGCCCAAAATCAGCATAACAATATTAAAAACACTAGATTCGTATAAGCCCTTTAGCAGGTAACCACTGGCAATGGCCATGATTGTTCCTCCCACCAATCCGCCAAGCGTTTTGTTGGGGCTAATGGTAGGGAAGAGTTTTGTTTTACCCCAAAGTTGTCCGCTAATCTGGCTGAAACTGTCGAAGATGGACAGGATCAGAAATGCAAATAAGATCATCTCTTTAGGCAACTGACTGAAATACAAAAAACCTATACTTGAGGCGGCAAAAACTATGTTGGAGAGAAGATAGAAAGCAGTATTCTTATAGGTTGATTTTTTATACAGACGGAATAATTCTATAACACCAGCAGCAACAATTGTTATAGCAAGGTAATTAAAGTATACCGGATTAATAACAATGCTGAAAAACAACAGGTGAATAATAAAGAAGTACGTAATGAACTTGGTGTAGCTCTTACGTGCAATAGCTTTATCCCTTTTGCGGTTTATAAAATAGAATCCAATCCCGCCAAGGATAAAGTAACTGAGAATGATGATATAAATAATTTTTATCATTGATAGTGTTTATTTTACGATCATTAATATTCCAATTGTCATTAAAATCAGGGCAAACAAATACCTCGCTTTAGATTCTTTGTTATCTGTATTTGCTTTTGATAATATCTTAGGACCTAACAGGGCACCGAATAAAGATCCGATTGTTAAAAAAGCAACCAGCGTTAAATCGATTGTGCCAACCACGAAATGAGCAAGGGTTGCAGATACACCGTTGGACAGAACAATTAAAAGGGAAGTGCCAATTACCACCTTTAAAGAAACATCCATGCTCAATAATCCGGCAATAACAGGGGCTGTGCCGCTGGTTCCAAATGTTCCGGAAACGATGCCTCCCGATAAACCAAACAGGGTTGATTTTATTTTGTATAAATATGATGAATCCTGCTTTGAATTGTTTTTATCTTTTTTTATCCATCGATAAAGAATATTTATGGCCATTAGAATAGCATAAATTCCATAGCTGGTTTTTAATACTTCAGATGTGATAATACTGGTAATATATGTTCCGACAATGGCACCCAGAGCGCCGGATACTGAAAAAATAAAACCAAGTTTTAAATCAATATTGCCTTTAAGCCGATGACCAATGGTGCCCACTAAACCAATAGGGATTGTTGCAACCAGAGAGGTTGTTACAGCAGTTTGCGATGGTATGCCATACAATAATATCAGTATTGGCATAAAAAACAAACCACCACCACCGCCAACAGCAGTTCCAAAGAAGGCAACTAAAAAACCAATTAAGGGCAGCAGGTAATAAATAGGCTCTATGGATGAGAAGGAAATCATACTTTACAATTGGGCCGTTATATCAAAATCTGATTGGTTTAACTGAGTAAGGTATTTTACCTCCCGGATATTCATTTGCGAACTCTTGCCATTTCTCAGGTTTCGCACGGAAATGTGCTTGGGATAATATTTATCTGTCGAATTAGATATTTTGATGTAATCAAACAATTCCGTCACACTAATCAGCTTGTCATTTGAATTGTATTGCTCCAGTTTAAGCAGGTATTGTTCTTTCACCGAAACATAAGCAATGCCATAACTTTTGCTCTCGGTGTTTTGGACTCTGATTTTATAACAGGTTTTATTATTGATTTCTACAGTACCTTCCTTTCTGAAATCAAAATCACCACCAATGATATTACTGAATTGATTAACAGGGATTTCACTGCCAATAATCTTCATGTTGAAACGATTGGCTTTAATGCGTTGAATTTTCCCTGTTGCCGGAACATATATCTCAATAATTCCTTTTTTATTAGGGTAATCCGTGGTTATAATCTTTGTTCCCGAAACATGATCGGGCGCTGTTATTTCAATCTTTACCTTTTTCTCTTCGCCAAATTCTGCAAAATCAACAGTAAGCTCTTTAGTTTTGCTCAAACCTTTATTACCCGAAGTAATCAGTTCGAGTGCCAGGTGTACATTCTTTAATGCCAACTTGCTTTTGGAATTATTAATCAATTCTCGTGCTGTAAAATCAGAATCTGAAAAAGAGCTGCATATGATGATTAATAGAACGAACGTTAATATTTTTTTCATGAGATTAGCTTATTTTTTTAAGTATGCAGGGTTAAGGGTTTTTATGATAGCAGGTATTAAAAGCAGGGCACAAATAAGACACGAGAAGATGGAGATGACCACCAATAAACCAAAGAATCGTAAGGGGGCAAAATTGGAAAATATCAGTGCCGAAAAGCCGATGATTACCGACATTGCATTAAATACAATTCCTCGTCCGGTTGTTTTAAAAGTATTTGAAATGGCCAAATCGATGTTTTGTGTGATTGCGTATTCACGCTTATATCGCCATATAAAATGGATGGTGTAGTCAACGCCAACGCCAATCATAATGGATGATAATAGCGTGGTTGCGATATCCAATGGTATATCCAATAATCCCATTATGCCGAACAAGAAAAGGGTGGATAACAATAGGGGTAAACTGGCATGCAACCCGGCTGTGAATGATCTGAAAATAAGCGTTAACAAAACAAAAATGATAGCAAAAGCCAGCATAAGCGATGACTTCTGACCATTGATAACCATGTCGGCAATCTGTATTTTGGATAGGCCGGGTCCGCTAATGCTTACCAGTTGTGGATCATTTTTTGTAATATCGGCAAGGGCTTTTAAAATAGCTTTACCCGTTTGGTTACTGCCATCTTTCATGCTAACCAAAATTCTCGAGTGCTCGTAATTGTAATCGATGAACTGGGCTATCTGTTCGTCAAAACCACTCATCGAAAAAATTTCGAGGTATTGTATCGCTTCTGCTTTTGAATTGGGTAAATTATTATAAGCTACATCACCAGGGGCAAACATGCCTTTGCTTAATTCTTTAAAAAATACACTTGGAGAGATGATATTGACGGCCGTGGGCAATTTCTCAATTTCTTTGGTGTAGGTTTCAATACGCTGAAGAGCATCAGGAGCCAGTACATCGCCCTTAAAAAGGATGGATACATATTGTGAACCACCAAACTTATCGTTAACTAAATCAATGCCTTTTTTTATGTCTGATTTGCCAATAAAATATTCCTCCACATTTGTGTCAACCCGCAGATTAAATAAACCAGCTATACTTATTAAGGACACAAGTGTGAAAACAAGGATAACACGAAGGTTATATTTGGTGACCCATTGCGTGAAACATTCTAAGACTTGATCAACAAATGAATGTTGAGGTTTAGATGGTGCTTTAGCTGATCTTTTTCTTTTGGCGAAGGCCAGAATAAGTGGAATTAAGTACAGACTTAGTATTAAGGCTATTCCAATGCCTGCTGCTGACAGTAGGCCTAATTCTGCTGCCGGCGGCATGTCATGTGATAGCAATCCCAACATTCCACCAATGGTCGTTAGGGCAGTTATAATAATCGGCTTTTTTAGCTCCTGAAATATCTCAATGGCAATTTCTTTCATCGAAGCCGATGAATTGGCTTGTGCTTTTTCCTGGTACAGATTTATTAAATGGATACCGTAATCGTTCGCAATGGCAATGAGCATGATTGGCAGCAAAACAGAAATCAGAGAGATTTCCCAGTGCATCACTGCCATAATCGCAAACGATAGTATTATGGAGAGAATCACAATGAGAAAAGGCAATATTACTCCCTTCCATTCGCGAAACGAGAAATATAGCATCACAATCATTAATATAAGCGCCAAAGGAAGCAGAAATACCAAATCAGATTTGATGTAGGATTTTATTGATTGACGTATATACGAAAGACCACCAACGTATATTTCTTCTTTTCCGGGTGTGGTATCAATAACCTTTTCTATTGATGGAATTAATACATTATCAGCAATGGCGTTGCTCTTGGTTAAGATGATGGCGGTGGCTTTAAAGTCATCTGAAACAAACCGTTTTCCCATGGGATTCTTAAGAATCTTTCTTTTTAAAAAATCCTTTTCCGCGAGATTATTCGGGATATCGCTGATCAATGGATTGATTTCAGAAAAACCATCAACATAGTTAAATTCAATAGCATCTAGTATGGAAAGGCAGTTTTCGATACCATCTAATTCCTTCAACTTTATGGTTAGCTGTTCAAGGCGATGATAACTTTTAGCATTTAAAATATTATCCTCAGAGTTTAGAATCAACATTACCTTTTCGCTGCCGCCAAATATGTTGTTCAATTCATTTATAAAAGCTCTATTACCAACATGAGCCGGAATATATTTTTCAAAGCCCGGATTTATCCGTAATTGCGTTAACTGCGTTGCTGAAAGAATGGTTATAAAAATTGTAATGAATATTACCCAATATTTATACCTCCCAATGATTTTTTTCATTCTAATCGTGATACTTTTCTGATGCAGATACTCTTACATCTTCACCCCTTTGTTATTCTCCAAATAATTCAAACATGTAAATGTAGAGCGATTAAGCACGGGCGACCGTATTAAAAAGCTCAAGTGTAGAATTTGCGTGGTGAAGTGTTAATTCATCGTCATGAAGCAAGTTCAATAATAATTAAGAGAGTGTCAACTATTTGTTAATGAATAGTTACCTGTTCGAAAGAGAAGTTCTATTAGGCAAATCCCAGAAATATTTTTAATTGATTATTGTAAAAGGAGGAATTGGAGTACTTTCTATTAATCGCTTTTTGTAAGAATAATACCGAACCATGATTGGTAGTTGATTAATAAATATGAATTAATTTTGGCTATATAATTGGATTGATATAATGAATAACTCTCATTTTAGATTAGATACTTTTGTGGGGCATCCCAATGAAGTTTTTCATGTGGCAAGAACGACTATCAGTTCGCAGGACGATCTGCAGCTTCACAACCATGGTTTTGCCGAGGTATTCTGGATAAAAGAGGGAAGAGGAATTCATATTATCAATGGGCAGGAATTACCTATTTGTAAAGGTCAGTTATGCATGATTAGACCGTCGGATGAACATACCTTTCGTTTGGACAAGAATCACGAGAGCCTTGTCGTTACAAATATTGCCTTTGGCCAGGATAGTCTGAAATATTTTAAAGAACGTTATTTCAATGATTCAGATTCATATTTTTGGACGGATAACACATTGCCATTTACCATACAACTAGACAGTAATCAGTTAAATGAATTATCGGCCATAACCAACCGGCTCATAAGTCAACCGCATGACTTTTTGCATCTCGACTACATCATGATTCATGTGTTTCGCCTGCTGAACACCTTACAGAGAGAGCAACTACATATTCCACATTGGCTGGCTTATGCATTGGATAATTACAATACACCTGATAAGTTTAAGGATGGGATTCAGGGCTTTGTGGCACTTACGGAGCGTTCTGTAGATCATGTTAATCGAGTATTGCAACAGCACTTAATGCAAACCCTTACCGAAACAGTAATTAAAGCCCGTTTGCAATATGCCTGTCGGCAGTTGATTATGACCAATTCATCCATCAAAACCATTTGTTTCGATTGTGGCTTTGATTCAATAAGCTATTTCTATCGTTTATTTAAAAAGCACATCGGTCAAACGCCTGTTCAATATCGGAAGAAAAACCATAAGGTGCATTAAGTAAGGTGAATAGAGTAGTTTTAATGTTTGCTGTAAAATGTGCTTTTTACGGATCACACCAAAAAGTTGGGTCTGAATTAAAATGAAGCCATCTTTGTATCAATTATGAAGAATGACCTTAACACAGCTTTATTAGAGCTGATCCTGCCACAAGGGATATTAGATTACTTTGATATTGTAGATTTTAAACAA
>JAOARW010000069.1 GCA_025210475.1 Carboxylicivirga sp.
TAATAGGAGAGGAAGTGTTAAATACGGAGTGCCGGAAATTAAAATAGCGGTTGTTGTTTGTTGAAAACTACTCCTTCTCTTTGAGGAGAAGGTCGGGATGAGGTGATAATTGGTTTGTGGAGGCATCCTATTTCAATCCCCACAAAGACTCATATTGAACAAAGCAGGTAATCGACCCCCTTCACCAAGGGGGAAATGAATATTTAGGCAAAACACCTCACTTCAACCCTTTCCTACTAGAAGAGGAAGTGTTAAAGCCGGGAGTGCAGAGAATTAAAATAGCGGTTGTTGTTTATTGGAAACCACTCCTTCTCTTTGAGGAGAAGGTCGGGATGAGGTGATAATTGGTTTGGGGAGGCATCCTATTTCAATCCCCCACAAAGTTACATATTGAACAAAGCAGGTAATCAGCCCTCTTCTCAAAGGGGGAAATGAATATTTTAGCAAAATAAGGATCGCATCTTTATTGGTGGCTTGGATGTAGAGATGCGATCCGTTGGTATTATGAGGCTTCTGAAGGATTACCTATACCTTTCCGCAACAGGCTTTATACTTTTTACCGCTATTGCAGGGGCATTTGCTGTTACGGCCAATGCTGACAGCGCTTGTGCTCAAACTTCTCGACGACATATCCTGCTTAAATACCTTCTCCAATAATTCATACAGTTCGGGGTGTTTGTCTTTTAACAGTTTGGGCCGCTCGAAAAAGTATTCGCTAATCACCGAGAAAAATTCGGCCCGGTTGGTGCCGCCATAGGGATTGATATCCGATTTCTCCTGGTAAATCTCGTCAATCTTTTGGTTGATCAGGTCAATCCAGGGAATGGTATATTGCTTATCCAGCAGAAGTGAAGGCACGCCATCGATGGTGCCATCCGACTTATCAATTAAATGTACAAACTCATGAATGGCCGTATTCTTCTTATCCGATCCGTTTTTAAAACCATGTCGAAGGGCCTCTTTCGATAAGATCATTTTACCTTCCATAACGCCGCTTCCCACCATGCCAAGTATGGCCCGGTCATCGCCCTGAGTTTCGAAGCGCTCGTTAAACATATTGGGGTAGAGCAGTACCTCGTCGATGTTACTGTATTTCCATTCTTTAAAGTGAAATATGGGAATAATGGCACTGGCCGCCACCAATACCCTGTCAATCACATCCACCTGGGTTTTAACACCCGTTACTTTACAGTTCAGTAAAAATTCCTGGATTTTAAACTCAAAGCGCTTTTTTTCTTCGTCATTCAGTGCATTGTAATAACTCACTTCTTTAACCAATATGGTTCGCCACTCGGCCGGAATAGGCTTTTGAGGTGTTTTCCACGATGATTGTTGTTTGCCTGGTTTTCGAAAAATAAAGTAGATAACGATGGCAATAATAAGGGCAATAATAATGTATTCCATTGTGTCAGGTTGTTCTGATTATTTGTATTTAATTGTGTTTTGATCTTATTCCTTATGGTCGATTTTGTGATTATACCTTCAGGAAAATCTTGTGCTTATACAGCATATGAAGGATTATTAACTGAAGTGCCAGTGCCCCACTCCAGATGATTGCATCGCTATAGCTGCCCAACAATTCACCTAAATTGTGCAAGAATTTGTGGCTGATGCTTTGGAAATTGACAAAGCGGTGTAGCAGGTAAATGGTAATGCTGTTCAGACCGATGATTTTAAAAATATAGGTCCAGCGATCGAATTTCTTAATGTCAACGATGTAATAGATAGTTGTTAAGTAGATGGTGCTAAAACCAATGGCGGCCAGATTAAAGGTGCTGGTCCACATGGATTTGATAATTGGATAAACAAAGGAGGCTGAAAAGCCAATGATAAGCGCCGAAGTGCCCATTGCATATAGCTTTAATAGCTTGTTTTTGGTAGTTAGGGTCGAAGACGTTAGAATAGGTGTAATCAAACAACCCGCCAAGGTGGTGGCAATACCCGAGAAATTACAGAGTATTCCTTCGGGGTCGAAGGCACCATTGTAACGCCTGCCAAGTAAAAAGGTTTGATCAAACCAGGCATTGATCGAGTGCTCTCCAAAACTACCGGCAGCACCAAGCGGACTTGGGATAAACAGTTGCAGAATGGTGTAACTAAGCACTATACCGCCAAAAAAGAACCATTGTATTTTGGTAGAGGGAAAATACAGGACAATAAGGCTGGTAAACAAATAACCTACGCCAATCTGACCCAATACGCTGGCAACGCGCAATTCACTTAGTTCCACATAGCCTAGTCCATTGTAGATCACCCCCAGCAGAATCAGTGTCAGTCCACGTCGGATAACTTTAAGGGCAATTTTCTTTTTAGGAACATTATTGGCAAGCTGTTTCTTTGTACTTAAATAGATGGAGACACCCGAAATAAACATAAACAGCGGGAATATTAAATCGTAGAGTCGTAAACCTTCCCATCCATGATGTGTTTGAGATTCGATCCAGTTGAATAGGGCATTGTCATGATTATTGGCGATAACGCGAACAATGTGTTCAAGCCCGATGATCCATATCATGTCCATTCCCCGGAGGACATCTAAACTATTAAGTCGCTTATTCATTGCTGTAAGAATTTTAAGGTTCGTTGTGTGGGTTAATGATAGAGGTCTATCATTATAAGCGACAAATTTAGAAGAATTACAATGTGATCGGTAATGGTTAACAAAAAAAGGATGTCTTCGAAAACAAAATAATCCGTTACTGAGCGTCGAAGTGAATATTAACCAATAATCTGATTGATTAAGATTCCATCTTCGCCTCATTAACGAGTCTTGTTTTCGAAGACATCCTTTTTTAGTTGTTGCTAATGTTATATCTGCTTAATAATCCATTATGCCACCGCTGGTTTTAATCGAGGTAAAGTCTTAAAAAGGATGAGGTTGATAATGGTAAAGGCCAGGGCGATTAACAACATGCCATTTATTTGTGGCATTACATCGCCGAGCGTGGCATTGTAAAACATTAATTTGCGCATGCCCTCCAGAAAGTGGGTTAGGGGAATGCTTTTGGCAAACATCACCACCCAATGCGGCATTTGTGACAAGGGCCAGGTAAAACCACTGATGATAAAACTAGGTGTGGCCACTACCATCAGTAATTCGGTTGCTTTAAGCTGGCTTGGAATCAGTAAGCTAAAGGTGATACCTAAGGCTGTTACCGACACAATAAATGCCGCCAATAGACTGATCATGCCCATGGAATTTACCTGTAGTGGAATTCTAAAAAGAGGGAACATGGCCCATAGCATCAACAGCACTGCGATGCCCATTAGCCAAAAGGGTAATGATTTAATAAACATAGCATACCAGGCATTGCGCACCCGTGGAAAAAATTCGGTGCCAAAGGTATTTTCCTCTTGTTCGCGGGCAAAGCTTAAAGCCATGGCCAGCAAAAACACCTGCTGAATGATTACGGCCAGTACTGCTGGCCATAAAAATGTCATGTAGTTTGCCGATTTATTAAAGAAGCGGGCGTAATTAACGCGAAAAGCTTCAAAACTCTCTTTGGCCGTTACCATGGGCATGCCCGTTTTTGTCAAGCCCTGAATTTCGATGCCGGCATTGAGGGTTCCCAATGCTACCTGTATGGCTTTGGCGGCATAGTTGGCCGGCAGAATATTCGCTGTGTTTATCTCCACCTGTATTTCGGGGTGTCGTTTTTGAATGATATCGGCTTCGAAACGGTGAGGGATTGTGATGACTGCTTCGTAGCTATTGTCAATAATAGCCTGGTGCACATTTTGCTGGTCAAACCTCACATCCGGATTGAGCACTTCGTTGTCGTAAAGCATTTCGATGGCTCGATGACTCATGGGACTGTCATCAAGGTCTAATACCAGTACTTTAAGATTATCGACCTTCCCTTTGCTGTAAACGGCACCCAACAGTAATCCATAGAGAAGGGGTGCGCCAATAAAAATGGCCATCACCACCGAGTTACTGGCAAATAGCCGGAACTCGCGTTTTAATAGTTGGATAAAATTATTCATTGCTGGCATTGTTAGGCAAGGTTACAGATAGGTTGCTTAGCAAACCGCTCACATCTTCACTTTTTAAGGGCTGAAGTTTCAATTCGTAAATGGATTCGCTCAGCTTATACTCCGGGAAAGCCGAGGTAATGTTGGCATAGCGCGTCAACTGTTTCATTGAAACAATGCGTGCCCGGAAGTTCTGTTGAGTGAATGGGGAGCTAACCGTCAGCTGCTGGCCAACTTTAAATTGTGCAACCTGGCTTTCGGCCACTGTAAAACGGAACCAGGCCTTGTTAAGCTGATAACCGGTAGCAATGCCGTAGCCGGGTAGTACCAGTTCGCCTTCATGCAAAGCAATGGTTTCGATACTCATATTTTGTGGTGCCAGCACAAAGCGTTCGCCATAGGCCACCTGAGCTTCGTTAAGTGCTCCCTGGGCACGCTCGTAAGTACCCAGAGCCATTTGAACTTTCTCATCACGAACGCCCTTTTTTACTTCGTCGTATTTGGCTTTAACACCGTTGTACTGGGCTTTGGCCGCCTGGTACTTCATGTATACCTCGTCATGCTTCTGAACCGATACCATGCTGTCTTTAAACATGTTGTTAACGCGATTGTAGGATTTTTCGGCAAACTGTAATTGTTCGCTTACCGCATCCAACTTAGCTGAAATCTGCCCAAGTTGCTCATTGGTGGCACCACGCAGAGCCATCTGATACTGGGCTTTAGCCGCACTTACGGCCCCTTCAGCTTGTCGCAATTTAGCTTCTACCTCCGGCATGTCCAATATCATAAGGGTATCGCCCAGATTAACCTTTTCACCTTCGGATACTTTAATATTAATGATGCGTCCCGGATATTTGGAAACGATCATCAAAGCATCACGTTTTACTTTGCCCTGCAGTCCGCTTACCGATTTTTTCTGGCAGCCCACTGCCAACAATGCAATTAATAGTATCTGGAAATATTTTATTGTTTTCATCGATGTTATTTTATCTAAAGTCTTTGTTCTTATTTCTTTGCTCTTTCATCTTAGGTCGGATGCCTAATCATTAATACAGCTCACGTAAGCGTTCCAGCTTAAGCTCTCCGGTTGCATTAAGCAGCCTTACGGCACTTTGGCGTTGGTTGTAAACAGTCTGGTAATAGTCAAAAACCGCTTTTTCATAATCGGTTTGTGCTTCCAGAAATTCACTTACCTTAATAATCCCATTCTGATATTCTTTGTAGGAGATTAATAAGCTGCGTTTCGATACATCCTGTTGCTTGGCTCTTAAGGCTTCCTGAGCACTCGTTACCTGGTAGTCGTTAATGGCTTTGTTATAGTTAAGCATCAACAGTTCGGCAGCGTCGGCCCGTTTGTTTTGTGTTTGTTGAATCTGAATCTTTGCTTTTTTGCGCTCTTCGTGTGTATGAAAACCATCAAACAGTTCCCATTTAAAGCCCACTCCGACGGCATTGATGGGATAGGCACTAAGCTCATTAAAAGTCAAAGGACCGGTTTCTCCATTTTTAAAGCCGGCATAGCTATGGGTAGCAAAGGCCTGTACTTTGGGCAGGTAACCACTGGTTTCGCTTTTTAGTTTGTATTCCGAAGCTATTATGGCTTCATCGAGTGCTTTGATCTCTGGTCGTTCCAAATAGCTCGACTGGTTATTAATGCCTTTTAGAGGTTTCATCTTTACACGAATGTTAATGATGCTATCCATCGGCAAACCAGTTAATTGATATAATTTGAGTTGCAGTAACTTTTCATTGCCTCGCAACTCAATTTGGCGTGAGGATAAGTCCAGTCGGGCAATTTCAATTTTCTGGTAATCGTGCTGGGTGATTAAACCTTCATTTAAGGCACGTTGAGCAACTTTGGCTTCTCTTCCAAGTCTTTTCTCACTTTCGGCCAATACCTTTTGTGCTTGTGCCAGCAAGGCTATCTTGTCGTAATAAGAAGTCAGGTCTTCAATGATGTTGGCTTCACTTTGTTCTATCATGTATTCACCGGCCTTTATTTTATGCTTTAAGGCTTTACCCAAGTAGGGTACTTTCAGGCCGGTAAATAAAGTCCATTTAGCCATTAGTCCCCCCATCCATAAATTACCGTTGTAGTCAAAACTCTTATCAATGCCAGGAATGGCCAGTTGCATGGAAGGCATGGTTAGCGGCGGCATGTTAGGAATTTGTATTGGTAGTGTAATGGGCGGTGTTGTAAATGGAATGGGCTCAGTGTCCATGTTTAGTTTCCCTTTTGAATAAGAGTAAGTTCCTGTTGCTTCAATCCGGGGCAGATAGGTGTTGTAAACCTGGTGTTTTGTAATGTCTGTTTTTTCGAGTTCCAGGCGTTGGTTTTTTAACTGCTTGTTGTGGGCCAGAGCTGCTTCAACCAACATCACTAACTCATCATTAGCTGTGGCTCCATGGTTTTGAGCACTAATGGCAACAGAAACCAGCAACAAACCCACTAGAATAATTGCTTTGTTCATTTTTAGTATTTGATTTTTGTATAATTCGCTTGGAGAGTTATTAAAAAGTGGCTTGTATTTAGTCCTCTTTATTACTGATGGCATCCCAGCACGATTGGGCATACATATCCACATCAATTTCTTTTAACAGGCCTTTGGTAACGCCTATCATGCGTACCAGTCCGGTAATGGGACCATGTGTTAAGGCAATTAAACCGGCAATAGGAATGTCCTTAACCACCTGATCACGTCGAGCTTCTTCCAGTAATTGATAAACCGGTTCAAGCATATCGCTGATACCAGAGCTTGCGCCCTCTACAAAAGCATATTGAGTGATGAAGTCAGGTATGCGCCTGTCCGCCAGATAGGCTTTAAGAATGGCGTTCCAAATATTCAGAAAGTTCTTTTTAAAAGGGCTGTTTTCGTCGTAATGTTCTTTCACCAGCTGGTTTATTTGCAAGGTAATCATCTCATAAACGGATGCCAGCATTTCTTCCTTATTGGTGAAATGCACGTAAATTGTACCGGCCGCAATATTTGCTTCGTTGGCAATCATCTTCATGCTAATGCCGTGTAAACCATTTTTGGTTACCAGGCTGAGTGCTGTATCAAGAATCTTACTCCTCTTTTCTTCTGTCTTTTTACGTGCTTGCATGCTTAAAAATTTTGGACAAAGGTAATAGTATTTATTAAAAATGAATGAACGTTCATTTAATTAAGTTTTGCAATTTAATGAAGAGTAAGGTTTTATAATAATCGTTTTAAAATGGAGATCTCTTTCAATCAGGAATGATGATAACTAATGTTAGTTCGGATGTTGGTTTTAGGAGGCTTGGTTATAAACTTCTAACTAAAATCAATCCCCCCCCCTAATTTTTACATAATTATTAAAACGCTCAAATTATCCCCCTTCGTCAAGGGGGAAATCCATTAGTTTATTGAATATTGCGCTAAGACGCATGTGATACTGTGTTCTAAAGTTTAAATCGGATGCAGTGTTTCATACCCCATGGTGTAATATCCAACAACAATTAAACTTCCTTCGAAATTTTACAATGAGTAGTCTTTGGAAATGACATATAGCAATTAGCAGTGGTTGGTAGCTTTTTTTTGTTTGAAAGTTGGTTAATAAATTGTTTCTTCTTTACTAAGAGCTAAATAGGATCTTGTTATTATTGGCAAATGTGTTAAGAAAATAATGTTAAAACCGGAGGGAGTTAAAATATTAACATGGACTTTACAAGAGATGCAACATGTATTATTTTTAATTTTTTGTATCCAAGGTGCTGTAACTTTTAGATTGAAAGTCAGTATTGGAATTTGGAATGCTGTCGTAAATATTTAGGGATAAAAGGGTGTTAAATTTTTAATTAAAGAAAAAAATCAGGAATTTTCATTTTTTTAACATTTAAATAGTCAACATCTCACTAGGAGTATATATTTTTGGCGGCATAAAAGACAATTAAAGAATTTTTGGTGTAATTGTAAAGTAACTGTATTTATGAAAGTATCTGAAAAGATTGAGCTACTGAAGAAGAGGCGTGAGGAAGTCCGGAAAATGGGCGGGGATGCACGTGTAGCTAAACATCACGAAAAGGGCAAACTTTCGGCTCGCGAGCGTTTAGACTATCTTTTTGATGAGGACAGCTTCAGAGAAGTAGACATGTTTGTTGAGCACCGCTCAGTAAACTTCGGTCTTGAAAAAATTGAAATCCCTTCTGACGGTGTAATTATCGGTCACGGTTTAGTAAATGGCCGTCCTGTTTTCGCCTATTCACAAGACTTTACTTCACGTGGAGGTTCACTTGGTGAAATGCATGCTGCGAAAATCTGTAAGATTATGGATTTAGCCGTTAAAGCAGGTGCTCCTGTTGTAGGATTAAACGATTCGGGTGGTGCACGCGTTGAAGAAGGTGTTGATGCCTTAAAAGGTTACGGTGAGATTTTTATGCGTAACTCTCGTGCTTCGGGTGTTATTCCACAGATTTCAGCTATCATGGGACCTTGTGCCGGTGGTGCTGTTTATTCACCTGCTATGACTGACTTTATCTTTATGGTAAAGAAAAAGAGTCACATGTTTATTACCGGTCCTAACGTAATTAAGACGGTAACAGGTGAGGAAACGACTTTAGAAGATCTTGGTGGAGCAATGGTACACAATACCAAGAGTGGTAATGCTCACTTTGCCTGCGATAGTGACGAAGATACAATTGACGCAATCAAAGAATTATTGGAATTCTTACCAAACAACAACCTGGAAGAGGCTCCACAGATTCCGATGGGTGATGACCCAACTCGTCAGTGTGAAGAGTTAGATACAATTATACCAGATGATCCAAAAACACCATATAACATGGTGGATGTAATCGAGTCGGTGCTTGACAATGGAGAATTTATGCAGGTGCACGAGCACTATGCAGAGAATGCCATTGTTGGTTTCGGTCACTTAAACAACCGTTCGGTTGGTATCATTGCTAACCAGCCAATGATTCAGGCAGGTTGTTTAGATATCGATGCATCAGATAAAATTTCACGTTTTGTACGTACTTGTGATGCTTACAATATCCCAATGATTACGTTTGTTGACGTACCAGGATACTTACCAGGTGTTCAGCAGGAGTGGGATGGTATTATTCGTCACGGTGCGAAACTACTTTGGTCGTATGCCGAAGCTACTGTGCCTAAGTTTACAGTGGTAACCCGTAAAGATTACGGTGGTGCCTACCTAGCGATGTGTTCGAAGCCATTAGGTGCTGATATGGTGTTTGCATGGCCATCGGCTGAGATTGCAGTAATGGGTGCTAAAGGTGCTGTTGAGATTATTTCGACTTACCGTAAGCAGATTGCTGAAGCTGAAGACAAGCAAGCTGTAACAGATGCTAAAATCAATGAGTACGAAGAGGCATTTAGTGTACCTTATTTAGCGGCTAAGCGCGGTTATATTGATGATGTTATCCTGCCAAGCGAAACTAGGCAGCGCCTGATCGACGCCATGGAAGTGATGTCGACTAAAACAGAGGTGTTACCTCCTAAAAAGCACGGAAACATTCCATTGTAAAATAATAATACGATGACAGCAAGAGAAAAAAGAAGAAGAGCGGCAATGATCGCCGTTGCTTATTACCTGGAGCAGGAAGCAGCTAAAAACAATGATGTGAAAGCTGTTAACTCATGGAAAGCAGCCGGAAAGGAAGTGATCATGAGTAACCGTGCAATGGTACAACGCCGTGGTCGTTTATTACGTTCTCGCGCTTAAGGTTAAGTAAAGTAGTTTAACAGGCAGAAGGCAGAAGTGAACTAGAGCCTAAAGAAAAGGTGAGAAATGAGAAGTGAGAGGTGAGAAAAAAGAATCTTTCAGTTCGACAATTCACCACTTTAACAATTCTCCAATAATATCAGGCACGGAGCACTTTGCACGAAGCACTTAAAAAGTAAAAAAGATGAATTTCGATAAACACGGAGCTTTAGAAATGGCTCCACTAGAGTTTGGCGCTGATCGTCCAAAGGCGGCCAATCCAATTAAAATTAACGACGTAAGTTTACGTGACGGACACCAGTCATTATTCGCAACACGCGGTCGTACCGAAGATATGTTGCCTGTGGCTGAAATGATCGATAACGCCGGTTACAACGCTGTTGAAACATGGGGTGGTGCTACTTTCGATACCATGCACCGTTTCTTGGCCGAAGATCCATGGGAGCGTCTTCGCACATTAAAGAAGCACATGCCTAAAACACCATTCTCAATGCTGCTTCGCGGACAGAATGTTGTGGGTTACCGTAACTATGCCGATGATGTGGTACAGGCTTTCGTTCAGCGCGCTATTGATAACGGAATGGACATCTTCCGTTGTTTCGATGCCTTGAATGACTTCCGTAACTTCGAAACGGCTGCTAAAGTTATCAAAGACAATAAAAAGCACTTTCAGGGTGTAGTATGTTATACGTTGAACCAGCCTCGTTTAGGTGGTGATATCTATAACATGGACTACTACCTGAACAAAGTAAAAGAATTATTAGAGTTTGGTGTTGATTCGATCTGTATCAAAGATATGGCTGGTTTGATCGCTCCTTACGATATTTATAACCTGGTTCGCGAAATCAAGAAATTTACAGATACGCCTATCAACCTTCACACACACTTTACGTCTGGTATGGGTGACTTAGCCATCTTCAAAGCAATCGAAGCTGGTGTTGATATTGTTGATACTTGTATCGGGCCTTATGCTTACCGTACTTCTCATGCTGCTGTTGAGCCAATCATCATGTCATTGTTAGGTACTAACCGCGACTCAGGTATGGACATCAACAAAATTACTGCTATCTCTGACGAGATGGAGAAATACATACCTAAGTACAAGCACCTGGATAACAATCCTAAGTACGCGACTACTGATATTAACGTACTGCTTCACCAAACTCCGGGTGGTATGTTGTCTAACCTGGTTAACCAGTTAAAGGCAATGAACGCTTTGGACAAGTTACCTGAAGTATTCCGTTTATTACCAAAAGTTCGTAAGGATCTTGGTAACATTCCATTGGTAACACCTACTTCTCAGATTGTTGGTGTTCAGACAGTGAATAACGTATTATTCGATTCATACGAAGGTGAATATGCTCAGATTACTAAAGAGGTGAAAGATCTTTGCTTCGGATTATACGGAAAAACAACTGATCCGATCGATCCTGAAGTACAGAAAAAAGCCTTGAAAGATTACCCACGTGGTGAGGAGCCTATTACTGCTCGCCCTGGTTCAATCTTAGAGCCTGAAATGGATGCTGTTAAAGCAGAGTTCAAAGACTTTACTCAGGACATTGATGATGAAGTATTGTGTGCACTTTATCCGGTTACAGGTAAGCGCTTCCTGAAATGGAAATATGGTAAGGAAGAAGTGCCTGCTGAATTCAAGGCTAAGACCATGGAGCAGGTTGAGAAAGAGGAAGAGTTGGTACGTAAGGCGTTATCGGGTGAGTTAACTTCTAAAGGTGGTGCTGGTGCAACACGTGAGTTGGAAGTAAAAGTTGATGGCGAAGTATTCACTGTTGAAATTAACGATCCTAATGCAGCTTCAGCAGCCCCTCGTGCACGTCGTGCCAAAGGTGGAGCTAAGGAAGTGGAAGCAACCGGAAGTCTACTGGCACCTATTCCAGGTATGATTGTAGAGTTCAAAGTAAAAGTTGGCGACGAAGTAAAAGCCGGTGATACTGTGGTTGTGCTGGAAGCTATGAAGATGATGAATAACCTTGATGCCGCTGTTGACGGTGTTGTTAAGGAGATTAAATTTGATTCTGGTGATTCAGTAGCAAAAGGTGATGTACTTATGGTAATTGAGCCAAATGAGTAAATAAATCCAAGTACAATATACTCCAAAAATGAAGGCAGGCCATGTGGCTTGCCTTTTTTGATTGTGCTAAATGATCTTTAATTATTCTATTATGTAGGGTTTTCATTTCGTGCCTTTAAACAGACGTTTCATCCCTCTCTTTTTTTCCTTCATTATCATTAATTGCCAAAGGCATAAGGTCTGTTGTACCTTTGGAGTATTGTTAATCAACCTGAACCGTGAAGAGGATGTTGGTGTAAACCTAATTGATGATGAACCCAAATACATTTCGTGTAATATTTTTATGCATTGCCTTTGCATTCAGTTTTTCATCCTGTGATGAAATAATCGAGTACAGCCCCTATCAAAACAAAGTTAAATCAAAATGGAAAAAGCAAAATGTAAGCAATTACAATAAGCTTTTGCCCGCAGCCAATGAAGATTTCAAACCCTTTAGGGTAGGTCTTATTGCCGATTCGCATACCTACTACGATGAGTTTGAAAAGCAGGTAAAATATATCAATTCGAGAGATGACCTGGATTTTATCGTTCATTTGGGTGACATTACTTTAAGTGCCAATGCGCGCGAGTTTGATTGGTACAGCGATATCATGAATAAGATAAAGATACCGGTTATCACAATTATTGGTAATCACGATTGTCTGGGCAATGGTCATAGCATATACCAGGAAATGTTTGGAGAATCAAACTTTTTCTTTGAGTACCGCGATGTGAAATTGGTGTTCTTTGATGATGTTGTTTGGGAGAAGAAAGTATCTGATCCGGATTTTGAGTGGTTTGACAAAGCGCTTGAAAACGACCAGGATTATAAATATGTAATTCCTTTTGCGCATATACCACCTTGGGATGCTCAATTCACAATTGGGAATGAATACTTGTACGATCAGCTGATGCTGAAGCATGATGTTGACTTATCAGTTCATGGTCATGGGCATAGTTACTCATATCAGAAAAATTATGGTGAGGTAAATTATCTGATGGTACCTGCACCTATTCGGGATGAGTTAATAATTCTGGATGTCAATTCGGATGCGATTGATGTTGAGCGAATCGAGTATTAAAAAAGAGGGAAGAATTGTGAGATATATACTATTTATATTGGCCATGTTTGTGATGCAACCATTTGTTACTGATGTTGCGGCGCAAAGTGATATTGATTCCATTGAGAATCTGCCAAAACCATTACAACGGGCCTATAAAACCCGAACGGTGGTAATAAAAAACGATACAGTAGCATACAAACATCGCTGGTTTATTCCCGGACAATATAAACTGCAGTATGCCGGAAGCATTGGTTTTATGTCCGTTGGATTTGGCTATGCCATTGGTAAGGTCTATCAACCAGCTTTGTTTTTTGGCTATTTAAGCGAGAATTTTGGAGGTAGTAAGAACAGTGTGGTGAGCATATCGCTTAAAAACAGTTTTTACTTTACCCGCGAACCTTTGTTTGAGTATTTCAGACCCTATGGAGGGATGTCCATTAACTGGGGGAATACCAATAATACCTTCAGACGTTTGCCTGATTATTACCCGAAGGAATACTATTTTCAGAATAAAGTGCATTTTGCACCATTTGTAGGAGGTGAGCTATACTTTGATATTAAGAGTAGTTATTTTAAAGGATTTGGCGTTTATTCCGAATTATCGGCTATGGATGCCTATCTGCTGGAAGCCATCCGAACAAAGTATGTGAAGCCACACATGGCACTCTCTTTGGCGGTTGGAGTAACCTTTTACCTTAAATAAGCCATTTCTTTTGATAGATAGTTAACTATCTATAGCTCATAATTTGAAAAAGGCATGTATGCAACGGTGTACTTGCCTTTTTCGTTCTTTGTAAATATTCGGTTTTAAAAATGGAGTTTTTTCTGGTAATGACTTCCCACAAAGGGCTAAATTATTATTGATTGAAAATACAGCTCTAAGAAAATTAATGGCGAGCGCTACCAATATTTTAATTAATTTAGGCAACGATAAACTTAACGAATAGCTTATGAACAGGAAGTTGCTTTTAATCATTGTCATTTTAATAATGGGAGTGATAGCTGGAAATTGGATATATGGTAATATACTTGCTAAAAAGATTGAAGCAAGCCTTGAAGAACGTGTAAAGTTATTATCAGAGGATTGGCAGCTCGAAGTTGATAAAATCAAAGTGAATCCTTTATTGTCAAAGCTTCAGTTTAAGGGGCTTGTTGTTAAAACGATCGATGGCAGGGATGTAGCAGAAGTACAGGAAATGGTATTGGATATGCCCTACCACGAAGCCATGCGCTTATTAAAAAGCAAACAATTCGATGAGATTAAATCGCTAAAGTTAAAATGTAGCGAGCTGGCTGTGTTTATGGAAGCTGCTGGTGATAAACTTTTAGCAGAGGAATTAATTATAGATTTTGATGGTCATCTGACTAAGGAAGATATTGAAAGCCTTGATACGAAATTTCCAGTCTCTAAGCAGGAGTTGAGTATTGATGCTACCGAATTGAGTCTGGCTCAAACTCCCTGGATGAATAATTTAGGTTTTACGCCTGAGCAAATAGAGGATTTCAACCAAATGGAAGAGTTGAGTATGCACATTGTTTTTGATCCTAAAAAGCAGGAGATCGAGTTAGAGGATTTTCATATGTATTCACCATTACTTAGTTTAACATCCAATGGTAAGTTAAATTATGCAGGTGATGGAATTGAAGGCATGGAAACACTGAAAACACAATCATCGTTTAATTGCCAACTAAATAAAGGAGGAATAAGCTGGGGCGATCCGGAAACAACAGGTAAGTTCTCCTTGGGTAATTTCCATATTAAAGCTGATGGTGTGGTTGCTTATCAGGGTGAAATCCCAATGGTTGAATCGCAGACAGCCAGCTTTTTAATTGAAGATCTAAAAGTTGAATATTCAGGTAATAAAAAAGACCAGTTACAAGCTCAAACTGCTTTGCTGGGGATCGATGTAAATAATTTAGAGCTAGAGAAACTGGTTCTTAACTCGAATCTTCGGGATCAGAAATTGATCATCAGCGATACTGAGATTAAATCATCACTTTTGGATGCGACTTTAAAGGCCGAATTGGAAATAAATGCCATGGCTCCTCAAACCTCTCAAATCAAAAAAGGTAAATTAGTCGTTAGCAAGTTACAACCAGGGCTGCAAAATGCCTTGTCGACCTTTGAGTTAATGACTGGTCAATCTTTGCCGCGTAAGGGAAAAAGCATTGTTTTGGAAATGAGTGGGCCACTTGTTCGTCCGAATATTAAGGGATTTAAATATTAATAAGGGCTGTAATTTAATATCCTAAGTTCAATGATTAATTGACTCCTTGTTAAATTACTTAAAATCTGAAATCATGGGCCTTTATCAATCCATTTTTTAAAGGCCATTAGCTTGTTAGCTAAAAAATAAGTAAGTCAATGTATAATGTAAATAAAACTGCCTTGGTGCTCGAAGGTGGTGGCTTTAGAGGTATGTATACCTCTGGGGTATTGGATGCCTTTCTGAAGAAAGATATACACTTTCCTTATGTAATTGGAGTATCGGCCGGTGCGGCCTATGGTATTTCATATGCTTCCAGGCAGTATGGACGCAATAAGGATATTAATCTCAAGTATACCTCCGATCCTCGTTACATGAGCTGGGGCAACTTGTTTCGAAAAGGGAATTTATTCGATTGGGATTTTGTTTATGGAGAAATTCCGGAAAAATTAGATCCTTTTGATTTTGAGGCTTTTTATCAATCTGCTCCTAATTTTAATGTGGGTGTCACCAATGCTTTCTCAGGTGAAGCTGAATTCTTCTCTGCCAATAATATGGAGCGGCAGCAATTATTGGCAGCAATTACCGCTTCATCGAGCTTGCCTTTTGTATCGCAGATGGCTCATTTCAACAATGGGATTTATATGGATGGTGGCCTGGCCGATTCAATCCCTGTTATGAAAGCCTTTGACGATGGTCAGGAGCGTGCCGTTGTAGTTTTAACCCGCAACGAAAACTACCGTAAAAAAGCACCCAAATTCCAATGGTTGATTAAGTTGGCTTATCGAAAATATCCAAAGCTGGTAGAAGCTATATTAACCCGTGCGGAGCGCTATAACCAAACACTTGACTTGCTGGAGCAGATGGAGAATGAAGGGCGTGTTTTTATAATCCGACCCCAAAAGCCAATGCGTGTCTCACGAATTGAGAATGATGCACAAAAATTAGATGTTCTTTATCAACAGGGCTTTGATGAAATGATGGACCAGGTTAATGAGTTAGGTGCCTGGCTGGGATAGTGGTGGCTTTTTCTTTCTATTCTCCTTAACTTTTCGGCTTTATTTTTAAAAAGTATAGAGATGGCAAAAAAGGTGACAGGAGTGGGTGGCATTTTCTTTAAGTGTAAAAATCCTTCGGATATGCGCAAATGGTACAGCGAAAAACTGGGGTTGACAACCAACAAATATGGTTCGCTTTTTGAATTCAGAGAAGCGGATCGACCCGAAACTAAGGCTTATTTGCAATGGAGCCCGATGCCAGAAGACACCAGTTATTTTGAGCCTTCTAAAAAGCCATTTATGATTAATTTCAGGGTGGTTGATATAGAAGCATTGGTGGAGGAGCTAAGGCAGGCCGGAGTGACTATCTGCGATGAGATTGATACTTTTGAGTATGGTAAATTTGTGCATATACTCGATCCGGATAATAATAAAATAGAGTTGTGGGAGCCGGTGGATTCTGTATTTACAAGGTTGTATGATGGGGAAACGACGAAATAGCGTTTTAATCTTTAGGATTCCGGGAATAAGTGTAGCGAGTCAATGTGTCGTCACATAATTATACCAATTTCATTTCAGACTTAGCGTTAAATTGAATCGAATATTTTTTAATTACATGGGTTCGTTGCTGATGGTGCCTCTGGTTAATTCAATGATGGTGATTTCCGGAGGCATTCCAACACGTGCAGGCATGCCCAGATAACCCAGACCGCGATTAACGTACAGATATTGATTGCCTTCATTGTATAAACCGGCCCATCGACGAAACTTGTATTTGGCCGGGCTCCACTGAAAATTCTTAAACTCAATGCCAAATTGCATTCCGTGGGTATGACCAGCCAGGGTGAGGTCATGATCGAATTGCTTTGTTACTTCTGCATCCCAGTGATCCGGGTCATGCGATAGCAATAGCTTAAAAGGAACACCATTGGTGCCTTCAGTGGCTTTTTTCAGGTCCCCATATTGAGGGAATGGCGGGTGTCCCCAGTTTTCAACGCCGGTCACAAGTAATTTGTCGCCATTGGATTCCAGTACTTGCGATTGGTTATTAAGCAGGTTAAATCCCAATCGTTTATGGGCGAGTTTGATGTTATTCAGGTTCTCCTTTTTCTCTTCCTGGCTATCCCATTTTGAGTAGTCGCCATAGTCGTGATTACCTAAAACAGAGAATTTACCTATGCGTGCATTGAGTTTCGAGAATACCTTTTCCCAACCAATGGTTTCTTCGTAAAAATTGTTTACCAAATCGCCGGTAAAGCAAATCAGGTCAGGATATTCATCATTGATAAGTTTGACAGCCTCTTCCATTTCTTCGTAATTGGAGTTAAGGCTGCCCAAATGCAAATCAGATATTTGAACAATTTTTAATCCATCAAAAGCTTCGGGCAAGTTGGGGAATGATAACTTGGTGTAGCGTTTACTAAAATTAAAACGCCCCTTCATCACCCCAAATAATAGGGATACAAACGGTAAGGATGCCATCACAATTCCCACCTGACTTAGGAATTTTTTTCGCGATATGCTCGGATAACGGCCCTCATTCATTTTCTTTATCTTACCGTCGCTCGAAAATTTATTCTTAACCTTAATGGCCCGATGCGTAACTTTGTAGGCCAGATAATAAACAAACTTAGGAACGTAAATTAGCAAATAGGAGACCAATAGCCATTGGAAGATTACATAAATTAAAGCACTTTGGCTGGCCTTTATGCTGGCAAAAATTGTTGTAAAACCAATGATGTATAAAGTTGGAATACTGTAAAACCAAAAAGTTCCGAAAGGGAAAGCAAAATGGCCGATTCGTTTTTTAGCGTTTTGATGGATTAAACGGTGCAATAAAAAATCGACGAGTATTGTAAAAATGATAAACCCCACAAATGCTCCCAAACTGTACTTCATCCGATATCTTTTCGTTACTACTAAGTCGCTTCTCTGCGTATCCGGTGAAATCTTACGCAAGAATAATGCAAAGGTTTTAATTTACAAGGTCTTGTATACAACTTTTAAGATTTTTTAAAGATGTGCAGGTCTTTATTTATAGTCAAAATACTGTTTCTTAATTATTTTCCTACAATAATTCCTGCCAGTCCCATCGACAGTAGGAATTCATGGTAATGTTCTTTTGAATCAGGCAGGTAGGCGTATCGATAGCCCGTGGTTATTGGGAAAACAAAACGGAATGGATGTAATTCGCCACGTATTTCTGCGCCCAATGATTTAACTTCAAACTGATTGTTGACCCAGTTACCCGTTTCTGCTTCCTGCAGTTTTTGCGTAACATGCGAATAATCAAAAAACAGGTTAGTGGTGATGCGCTTGAGATACATTAATCCCGGAATGTTTAAATCAGGGTTTATAAGTGGCATCATATAATCCGCTTTGAATGAATATAACTCATCGTTGTAATATTTATTAACGCCTCTTGGGAAACGAATGTAATCGGAGTAACTGCGGTAATACACGTAATCACCCATTCTATAATCGGTAATTTCACCCTTTTTTTTCTTTTGCCAGTCGTTGTCAATTCGAATCGCATGATGACGACCAATGCCCGGGAAATAGAGTCGTGTATGAATCCCGAATATGCTTCCGTAATCCCAGCCGTTAAACGGAGTATGACGATAGCTCAAATCAATTACCTGCCCAAATCTGCTTGCTACATCGCGTAAAGAGCTGCGATGAAGGTTATAGGCAAATAGCTTGTAATCCACCGATTGAATATTGATTCCTTCGTTGGTGTGGATTTCAGTATAATCAATTTGGTATTTTCCATCTTCATCTCTAATCGGTTGTCCATTTTCGTCTAAATCGAGGTAGTATCGGGTATAATCAAAGTCGTCGGATGATTGATAACTTAAACCGATAGAAGGTTGGATATACCTTGAATATTTGCCTCGACTAAGGTTAATTGGAAGTTCAAGGTCAAAATCCAATTGATAGTGGTTGGGCTTCGCATCGTATCTGAAGATATAGGTTTCATTTTCATTGATGTAAGTTCCGTTGACTTTTTCATTTCCGGCTTTAAAATCCAATTTCAACACAGGCCACCAGGCTCTGTAAGCGATATTGAAATTAAACTTCTCGCGCGAATACTGCTGATCCGCATTGAATCCGATGGAAGTAACGGTGGTACCCAGCAAATTTTGAGACATGACACTGATGCCGGTTTTGATTTCTGGATCATTGATATTTACGTAAGCAGGTGCCCAGCTGTGAAAGTTGAACAAATTCCATTTCGAATATTTTTTTGAAGTGTATTGTTCGGTTGGCAGATTGGTTAATTGAGGAAGACCTTTTTCTTCTTTCTGTAATTTGTTGATGTACGGCTCAATTGGCAGCTGTTCCATTTTGTAAGGAGTAGCATCTAGTTCATTATAGTTCGCAGCAGCAATCAGGTATCCGTCAGAAGTATAATCCTGAAAATACATCTGATTATTGGAGAAGCTTGCATAAGTAGCTCCGAATTTTGACTCACTGATTTTTTCTAACTCACCACCGGTTTTTGAAATCCGGTAAATGTTCTCAATGCCGCTGTAGGAGCCAGTGAAATAGATGTGATTACGATGGTATTTCGGAAAGCGTATTTCTGTAAATCCTGCCGTAGTAAGGTCGCTCCACTGGCTGCTTGTGGTATTTAGGAATGATATTCTTTTGCCATTGTTGTCCAATAATATCATCACCAGTTCATCACCTTCCGTATTCCACGATGGGGTAAAAGGATAAGCATTGTTTGGGGTGGCAATTTCTTTGAGGACTTCACCCGTCACGGCATCCAGCAAATGTATGCTGTGCTCATTGCTATAGGAGGTGTGACTTACCGCAATGGTATTACCATCAGGCGAAAGCGCCGGAGCTTTATAGCGGCTGGTGAAGGTAACTTTCTTCTGTTTGCCGCTTGTTAAGTTGTAGCTGCGAATAACCGAGAATACTTGATTTTCCCAGCGCGGATGTTGTTCCAGTTCGGTCCATATCAGCGTTTCATTGCTGTATGAAAATGGCTCGCGGCTGCGCGATCCGGTTACCAAAAGCTTTTTTTCTTTACCTGAACGGGTATTAATCAGGGCAAAGTGATTAAGTTCTCCCGGACCATTGACTTCAGCAATTAAAAGACTGTCGTTAATGGGGGTAGGGTACCTGTAATTTTTATAGCGATTATCCCTTTTAGTAATGTATTTTATAGAGGCAGGAGGGAGCGAATCGCTTTGATTCTGCCATCGTATTTTCCAATCATTAAAGACTTCGTTGTACAACGGGACTTTGTTTTTACCGCTTACTTTTTTTATACCCCTGTTAAAAGGCGTTACTGACCATGGCTTTTTTGCGGCTTCGTCCAGTGCCTTTTCCCATATATCGGCACCATATTTATGCCTGGCACCAGCCACCATTAAATAGCCCATGTTGTAATGGTTGGGGACATAGTCTTTATAGGAGCCAAAATAGGCTTTGTCGTAATTATAAATTTCCTTCTCCAATACCTGGGCTCTGATCTCTTGTTCAAAAGAAGGTCGTCGGCCCCGGCCTGATTCAGAAAGGGTTGTTTCGGTTAATACCGCATCGCCCTCTAAAAACCAAAGGGGCGCATAGAGCCCAAGAACGGCTCCGATGGCCTGTTGACCAAAAGGATAGGTGAGGAGCTTTGTGAAACCCTGATTGAGCTTATCAATCTGTACGACATGCCTGAACTCATGGATGGCCAGTTGTTGCAGCCAATCCTGTGCAAACATATCCTGATGAGGGGTTGGGTATATTTCCATGCGCTTGGGCGCCCACGAGACAAAACCATTGGAATAGGCCGAGCGCGAATGAATCAGCACATCAATCGGTTTGGGGGTATGATCCAAAGCATAGGCACCATATTCATACAACGAATCAAGCATGGCGATAAACCGTTTGGCTTCACCTTCAAATTCTTCGGGATAAACGACTCTAAAAACCTTGGATTTAATTTGTCGCCATTGCACATCGGCCGGATCGGCACCGGAACTGTAATATTGAGAACTAACACTTATTGAAGTCAGGAGGAGTATGATGATAAAAATTAATTGTCGCATGCTTTGTTCTTTGCAGATAAAAGTAAGAAGAATTTATTAATTGGCTACGTGGGTGATTGGTGCCTGATTAGAGAATTAATGCTCTATTTAGAATGAGGATAAATTGCCGTAATTATTTCCTTCCTTCTTTACAAGCTTGTTTTGATATCGTAATTTGATAATACCTAAACGTAAAGGAGGTTTGCCATGTCACAAGTCAGTTTCACATTCACCGTTATGCTAGAAGAGAATGAATTCATCAAGGTTGATGATCATTTGTACACAACGCGCTGTTCGCTGCAGCGTGAGGAGCCAAAAATTTACATGTTAGAGAAATGTTGCCTTGATGTGTTAAAACAATTTGAAGGAAAACTAACACAACCAATCGTTGAAGAATGGTTGCTGTTATCCAAGGCACTGGACCAATCATGCAGTTTCGAGAGTAAATGGGATGATAAAAAGATTTTACAGGAGTTGATAGAAGGAGCTGAGCATCCGGTTTCCTGGTATGCTAAAAACTGTCGACTAAGCTGAGTTTAATTTTTCCACTTGCTAAGCGGCTGCAGTAATATCATTATTGCGGCTGTTTTTTTGGCACTTGTTACATAGTAATATTACTCTGAAAAGTATTATTTTCGTGCTTCCGTTTAATCGGGATAAGACAATAAATTTTAAAGAAGATGATTGATTTTACACAAACAACAATACAAAATATAGTCGTTCACCAGATAGGGTGCAGGGCCGAAGCCGAAGAAATTCGATTTTCGAAAGCGGAATTACAGTTGCACGATGACGAGATGGTGATTGAAGTGTTAAAACAATATTTCTTCAAGCCATTTAAAACCGAGGCTTATTTTAATTTTCATCATGAAGAGGGCAATGACAAGAACCTGATGTTTGGAATGACCAGCCAGATATTTGATCAGCCTGCTTCATTCTATGACAATTCAATTGCCATTGCCAATCATCTTTACGAGCAGTCGAATCACCCGAAAATTAAAGGGGGAGAATTCTATATGGTGCTTTTTAATAACTGTGTTGTAGATGGCGAAATAGTGGATGTATTGGGCATTTTTAAATCGGAGAATAAAGATACTTTCCTGAAAGTGATGTTGCGTGACAATAACTTTGAGTTGGGAGCACAGGAAGGAATCAATATCAAAAAGCTGGATAAAGGCTGCTTGGTTTTCAATACAGAGAAGGACTTGGGCTATAAAATTTGTTCGGTAGATAACATCAATAAAGGTAATGAAGCACACTTTTGGAAGGACGACTTCCTGGGGCTGAAACCGCGAGAGGATAATTACTATTTTACCAATAACTATCTGCAGATGTGCAAGGGCTTTGTTGGTGATGTGTTTAACGAAGAAAATGATGTGGAACGTCCTGATCAGGTTGACTTGCTGAATCGATCGATGGACTATTTTAATAAAAATGGTGCCTTTGATGAGCGAGAATTTGAGAAGGAAGTGATTCGCCAGCCTGAGGTGGTGGATGCTTTTCAGGATTATAAACGCTTTTTTGAAGAGGAAAAGGCTATGCCTTTGCAAGATAGTTTTGATATCTCGAAAGATGCCGTTAAATCAGAGAAGAAGCATTTTAAATCGGTGCTTAAGCTGGATAAGAATTTTCATGTTTATGTACACGGTAAACGTCAGTACCTGGAAAAAGGTTTTGACAGTCAGCGCGGATTGAAATTCTACAAGCTGTATTTTGAGTACGAAGAGTAGTTTATTAAAAATGTAGGATATAAAAATGGCGAGCCTTTAAAAAGATCGCCATTATTTTTATGAATGATTACCACTCTTATTTTCTAATCTGAGCACCCAATTCTCTTTCGTAGTTGCTCATCATTTTCTTCATTATTTTGTCAATCTGCTTATCATTCAGAGTTTTTGTCTCGTCTTGCAGGATGAAGCTCACGGCATACGACTTTTTGTTCTCACCCAATTTCTTGTCCTCAAACACATCGAATAGCGATACGCGTTTCAACAGTTTCTTTTCGGTTTTCTGTGCTATCTGTTTTACCTGCTCAAATTTCACTTCCTTATCAAGAACCAGTGCCAAATCGCGTTTCACCTCAGGGAACTTCGAAATTTCGGTGTACGTCACTGTTTTCTTGCTGCTCTTCTTCAGGATAACATCCCATTTAATTTCAGCAAAATAAACTGCCGCATCAATGTCGAATGCTTTTAAAAGCTTGGCATCAACCAATCCGAAGTCTACAATCGACTTGTCGCCCTGAAGCAAGCTGATTCCTTCAGCAAATAAATCCGATTTTGTTTCTTCTTCCTTGAAATCATCAAATGATAATCCCAAACGAATAAGAATATTTTCGATGCTGTTTTTCAGGTCGAAGAAGCTTAATTTTTGTTCTGCTGTATTCCAGTTGACTGACGCTTTGTTACCAACTAAAAACAATGCCAGGCGTTGTTCTTCGTTATAGTTGTTCAAATCACTCTTATCGCCGCCGGCAGTATAATGGTAGCTGTTACCGAATTCAAACAGTTTTAAGTCGCTGTTGCGTCGGTTTACATTGTGATTGATCGATTCCAATCCACCAAATAATAAGGTTTGGCGCATGCCATTTAAATCATTACTTAACGGGTTAGCCAGCTCCACCACATCCTGGCGTGGGTAGCTTTCTATATTTTCGTAGTAAGCTGCTTTGGTTAGTGAATTACACATGATTTCACTAAAGCCCTGCGAAGTCAGCTGATTGGCAATGATATTTTTCGATTTATGATCATCCGGTTTCTGCGAGTAAACAATGGTACTGTTTACCGAAGCAGGCATCTCGATGTTGTTATAGCCGTAGATACGCAGAATTTCTTCAATAATATCAGCCTCGCGCTGAACATCGACACGATAAGGAGGAACAGACAGTTTTAAAGCTTCCTCTGTTTCGTTGGCGATTTCGATATCGAGAGCTGTCAAGATATTTTTAATGGTTTCTTTCGAAAGGTCTTTTCCAATCAGGCGGTTGATGTTGTGGTAAGTTACATCTACCTCAAAGTTTTGAATTGGCTCAGGATAAATGTCAACTACCTCACTTGAGATATTACCACCTGCAACTTCTTTAATTAATAAAGCAGCACGTTTAAGTGCATAAACCGTCATGTTTGGATCAACGCCACGTTCAAAACGGAAGCTGGCATCAGTACTCAAAGTATGACGTTTAGCTGTTTTGCGCACCCATACCGGATTAAAATAAGCACTTTCTAAGAATATTTTACTTGTTTTGTCGCTTACACCACTCTTAATGCCGCCAAAAACACCTGCAATGCACATGCCTTCTTCAGTGTTGCAAATCATCAGGTCTTTATCCGATAGTTCTCTTTTTTCTTCGTCCAGAGTCACGAATTCAGAACCATCGGCCATTGTTTTTACAATAACTTTATCGCCTGTAATTTCATCGCCATCAAAAGCATGTAAAGGTTGCCCCAACTCATGTAACACAAAGTTGGTAACATCTACAACGTTATTGATTGGCGAAAGTCCTATAGCCTTCAAACGGTTTTGCAGCCATTCCGGTGATTCCTTAATGGTTACATCACTAATGGTAACGCCGCAATAACGGGGACAAGCTTCGTTGTTTTCAACACTTACCTGAACCGGATAATTGGTGTTTTCTACTTCGAAAGCATCTACCGAAGGAAGTGTTAACTGAACATCGTCCTGGTGTTGCTTCAGGTAGGCTGCCAAATCGCGAGCCACACCGTAGTGAGAAGATCCATCAACACGGTTTGGAGTTAGATCAATTTCGATGGCTAAATCTGTTTCAACCTGAAAATAGTCTTTGGCTAAGGTACCCACTTTAACATCGGCCGGTAATACCATGATACCATCGTGGCTACCACCTAAACCAATTTCATCTTCGGCACAAATCATACCCATTGACTGCTCGCCTCTGATCTTAGATTTTTTAATGGTAAAGCTTTCATCACCACTGTATAAAATGGTTCCAACAGTAGCTACAACTACTTTTTGCCCGGCTGCCACGTTAGGGGCACCACAAACAATCGGAAGGGCTTCTTCGCCACCAACATTAACAGTTGTCACGCTAAGTTTATCTGCATTTGCGTGTTTTTCACAAGTCAAAACTTCACCAATCACCAGGCCTTCTAAACCACCTTTAATGGATTGAACTTCTTCCATGCCACCTACTTCAAGACCGATGTCTGTTAGTATCTCAGATACTTTTTCGGGAGCTAAATCAATATTCAGGTAGTTCTTTAGCCAGTTGTATGAAATATTCATTCGTCTAAAATCATTATAAGTTGAACATCAAACCGATACCTTAGGTGTCGGATTACCTCTTTCAAAAAGAGCTAGCAAAAGTAAGGAATTAGAATTCGAATAACGAAAAAATGATCTTTGATTTTATGTATTAGCGAAGTATATGTCAATTTTCCCTATGTTATTTTAGCTCGATTAGTGCAGGATGGCGATTTGGTTCAATTAACATCTGCTTAAAACAATAAATGCTCTCCAATTTGGAAAGCATTTATCATCATTATTTAATTATAGTCAATTTGTAGGTAAACAGTAAATTAAAGTCTTGTTTAAATCCTGTAAGCTAATAAGCATTAATAATGTCCAAGTAGTTTGGCTACTTTATCTACCTGCTTACTTTTGTTCGGATCCAAAGTTCTATTGTTGGTTTTTGCTTTAAGCATTTCTTTTCTTAGCTCAATAAAAGCCTTAGATATCTCTGAAATATTTTGTTGACTCTTAATGAGTTTTCGCTCCATTTCACTTAGCTGAGCAGTTTGTTTGTCAAGCTGTTTTTGAATCTCAACTCGTTTTAGTCCGCTGGCATTGGCTTTTTCCTGCGATGATCTTAATTCGTCCTGTAATAATTTATTTCGCTTTTTAGCCAGTAGGAAAGAGTAATTCAGACTGGCAGTATCGCGTTTTAGAGCCGCCACGGCTTTAATTGTTTTTTCCAATTCTTCGTTGGCATGATATGAGGCAGCAGCCTTGGCTTTAAACTTACCAATGGTTTCTTCCAGCTTGGTATTTAGTGATTCACTTTCATCTTTAAGCTTGGTCACCATTATCATTAGGTCCGAAATTTCATCCGTCTTTAAAGCATTGCTTTTGCCAAAGTCTTTTTTCATGCTTTCGTAATCCGATATGGTCTGATCCAGATTGGATTTTAATTCTTTGCTTTCAGCTATCTGGCTATTAAGTTTTTTCTCAAGTCTTTCGTTCTCCAATAATGCTGCATCATATTTTTTCTTAGCCACAACACAACTACTCAAAGAAAGAGTGAGGGCCAGCAATGCAAATATTACTCTTGTCATATCTTGGAATTTTATTGATGTTACTTTAATTGTTTTCATTCGCGAGCTTAAATATAGAAGAAATGTGAAGAATATTACCTTTTCGATGAGAATGATTTTGGAGCGGTATAGATTTAAGCCTGGCTTGATGCCTTGTTAAGGACATTAAATGAGGTGATTAAAGTAGCGGTGTTTTGATTCGTCGGTTATTGAAATACATTTTTCGATTATTTGGAGAAGAAAAAATAGTATATTGACACCTCATTATGTAATGATAGGCGAGCTATCTTAATTGGATTAAAATACTTTAATATGAAATATTTCACTTGTTTGATGTTCGTATGTTTTGCACTGGTTTCAGTGGCTGTTGGGCAAAATGTTACGCTAAAAGGAAGGGTTGTTGATGCCGAAACCAACAAGCCTGTTGAATTTGCCAATATTGGTGTGGTTGGCACCTATATGGGAACAGCATCGGATTTTGATGGCTATTATACGTTGGAGATCGGAGAGAGCTACAATAATTATAAAGTTCAGATTTCGGCGGTAGGTTATAAAGTTAAGGAATTCACTGTTGATGAATTAAATGTTTTGTCGGGCGAAGCGATTAAACTATTCTCACAAACCTATGGTCTGAAACAGGTGGATGTTAAAGCTGATTCAAAGCGTTTGTATGGAATATTAAAAACGGCTTCGAATATTATTGCAGATTCGTATGAAGAGGCTTATGCAGCAAAGGTTTTTCTAAGCCAGGAGTTGAATGATAAAAAGATTGAGGCAGTAATTGATTTTACTGATCAGTCTGGGTATGGCAGTCGTTCGTTGGTTGATGCTTTTGAGAACCGGAATTATGAGCTTAAGGAGGTACGTAGCAATTTCGATGTTAAACCATTGAAACAGGGATTAATCTATTCAGATGGGATTTTGTCCTACGATATTGTTCGACAGAGAGGCAATGTTCTGGATGTTGATTTTGTGGATGATTACAAGTTAAAGTTACTGGAAGAGACGGTTGTAGAAGGTGATTCGGTGTGGGTGATTGCCTATACGCTTGATGAAACTGATTTGGCGCGAACGGGTAATGTCTATTGTAATAAATACGAAGGCAATATTATGATTCGACAGAAAGATTATTCGGTAGTTCGCAATGAACTGAACATTGTTTCTAATGGCTTCTTTCATGCCGGACGCGATGCTTACAAAGACAATGCTTCGGATAAGGAATACAAGACCAATGTTGTGAGTTATTATAAAGCGACCAAGAATAACAAATATGCCCTGAGTAAGGTCGTTTATAAAGGTGTTTCAGGAGATACAAACCTGGCAATGGATTGGATCGTTTATGATTTTGGCGCTTTTAAAGACGGGAAAGCTAAAACATTCTTTACATCAGGTGAATCAGATGATGATTTTTGGAAGCGTTACAGCTTGCCATCGAAATAAAGAAACTTTAAAAAGTAAAAACGGGGAATCAGCCAAAATGCCGATTCCCCGTTTTAGTTGATAGATACCTTCTTTATTTATTTATTTATTTATTTATTGTGCTGATAGCATTTTATCCATTCAATATTTATGCTGGCCGAAGCATTTAAGCTTTCAATACTGTCCGTTATGTGTGAGCTGAAAACGATATACATCGGTGTATTTGGAACATGGTTGGTTTGCTCATTGACCTTAACACCATTAATGTACCAGCTTAGCTTATCCTTTTCCCATTCAAGGGTGTAAATGTAATAGTCGTTATCAAAACGTGTTCCTTTTACATTTTTAGATAGTATTTGAGGACCGTTTCCATTTAAAATTTGAACACCTGTATTTAAAGCTTTCGCATTTTTATCTTCAAATCTGAAAATGTCAATTTGTGGTGCCATTTTTTCACCTACCAACCAAAAAGCATGTTTCACAGGAGGAGCGTGTTCAATTTTTACTTTGGCTTCAATCTTACCGTAAGTCTGTCGGTGGCTTTGTCCGGTGCTGATCAGTCCCGATGTAAAATCCATCGATTTAGGAATAAAGCCTCGTTGCGAATCCCAAACCAAACCTTCAGTATACTCCTGTTTTGTTTTCAGGCTCACACCTTTACCTGTAATTTCAATGTTTGAATCTTTGAAAAACTGATTCTCGTTTTCGAGTACATAGTTCTTGTTTAACAGCGCTTTACCCCAGTAGTAACCAGTAATCCATTTGTCTTTGTTTAATTGGCGCGATGAAAACTCATCTTCAAAACAAAGCTTCCATTTTGTAATTTCGCTAAAGTTATTTTGTTTTTCGGTTTTCTTGTACCAAATATAATCTGGTGATTTTAGCAGGTTGTTGTATTCTTGTATCAAGCTGTATTCTTCCGACTTTTGAAACTTCTTTTTGTCCTCCATCCAACTTTTGAACTGAAGAAACTTTTCTGAAGTCACTTCTTGCTCTAATTGCTGGTACACTTTTAATCTTTCAGAATCGTGAATGTTATTGTAGTTTTTATAAAGCGCCGATTTAATTTGCTTATTGTATAACCTTATTTCGCCATCCTTCGATAGTTTCTTATACTGCTTAAACTTACTGTAGGCCTCTGATTTCTTGTAGCCTTTCTGCTTTTTCTCGCTGATGAATTCACTGCTGCGAATATATTCGCTCAATTCTATTAATTCTTTTCGCTTTTCTGAGTTTTCAATGCTTTCAACTTTCTCAGGCATGCCTGAAGCATGGTATTTAAAATACTTTTTAAACTCACTTGATTTTTTCTGAGAAAGATACTTACTGAGTTGCCTGAATTCCTGTGTGTGCTTATACTTTTCATTCTTTAGCTTATCAACCTTTTTTATAAAGTCGTTAGAGTTGGTAAGAATTTCAAGGTCTTTAATGCGTTGCAATTCTTCTGATTGACTATATGTATTAAAGCGCTCGTAGTCTGTCAGTAGTTGTTTCTGCTCAGCTTCATATTTTGCCGTTGCCGGATATTTGCTTGATGAAAAAAGTGCCATTAAATTTTAGTTTTGGGCGTTTAAGTGTGTATGATACGGAATTTATAGAATAAAGTTTAATGTAATTCGATTTTTTTTGCGCCAAATAAATGGTGTTCGAAAATAAACGTGTTTTTGTCCGAATATGAACGCATCTGAAAAAGCTTAAAATTGCATAAGGAGAAGAAATACAGTGTTATAGTGTTTTTGGTTCGGTTGTTGATATCTCACCTACCGTCCGGTATTAATAACGATTAGTACGATGTTACGATTTATTACTAGAAAAAGTGAAGTTGATTGGCGTTAAATAAAATTAACAAAAATTAGACTTGTTTTAAAATAATTGTAAGGATGGTTAAGTAGTTGTAAAAGAGTGGTGAAGGATTTGTTGTTATTGCCTTTGTTTAGAAGTTAGTGTTAAATTTTATTCACTTTCAAAAAGCATGATAATGGTCATATATCCTCAAATTCAAAAATGTGTCTTTTGCAGCGAAATTGGAAAAACGAACTGAAATCGTCCTTTTATTAAGCAACGAAAACTATGAACGATTTATTAAAATTAGTAAGCTTTTTTGATGCCACTTCTCTTGAAGAAATGGGAAGAGCTAATTTATTGAATCGGGTTGATACCAAATATATTGTGTCACCGGCTGTATTGGCAGAGGTTTTGTCTCAGCACATTGAAGATTACGAGGTATTGATGATTAATGATAAGGTGAGTTTAGCTTACGATACAATATACTTCGATACCAAAAATCTTGATATGTATAAAGAACATCATAACGGTAAAACACACCGTTATAAAGTTCGATACAGACAATATGAGGAAACTGGTGATAAATTCATAGAAGTAAAAGAAAAAGTAAAGAGCAGAACGATAAAGGAACGATTGAGAATAGACAATTTTACCTATCCAATTGCAAAAGGTCTGGAAAGTTTAGTGAATGATTGTACTCCATACGTGGCCAAATACCTTGAACCAAAGATTTCCACAAAATTCAATCGCATTACTCTGGTAAATAAAAATACCTGCGAACGAATTACAATCGATTTAAATGTTAGGTTTAACAATGCCGAAGGGGAATCATACTCGCTTGGAAATTGTGCCATTGTTGAAATAAAAAGAGATAAGGAAGATGTTTATTCTTCATTGGCTCGTTCTTTAAAGAAGCAAGGCGTTTTACCAATGTCGATAAGTAAATATTGTTTGGGAACAATAGCATTAAACGGAAAAGTAAAATACAATCGTTTCAAACCTCGTTTACGTAAGGTTGAACGTTTAATGGCTCAGGAAGACCGTCAGTTATCAATGGTTGTATAATTTGTAGCAATGAGAGGAAAGTTGTTGTTGATATGCTTGTGCTTAACCATATCCACGTTTGCGAATAATAAAGAACTGGATGCGGCAACCAAAGAGCGAATTAAACAGAGTGCAATTAGTTTTTTTGAAAATGAAGAAGTTCTGAATATAGTTGTTAAGGCCGATTTTACTGCGATAAAAGCAGAACGGGATCGGGCAAACAATGAATACCATCCGGCTACCATCTCCTTGGTGGATGACTCCGACTCTTTGGAAATACCGGTTAAGATAAAAACACGTGGTAACTTTCGTTTAAAGGTTGAAAACTGTGATTTTCCCCCCTTGCGGTTTAATTTCAAGAAGCGTGATGTGATTAATACGGTTTTTGAAGGCCAGGATAAATTAAAACTGGTAACGCATTGCCGGGACACCAGTGAGACAATGCAAAATACAATGTTGCGCGAGTACCTGGTTTATCGACTTTATAATGTTATTAGTGATCGCAGCCTCAAGGTCAGATTGGTAAAAGTTGATTACGTTGATGTTAATTACGGCGATCGTTTTTCTAAGTATGCATTTTTTATCGAATCAGTCGATCAAATGGCAGAGCGTTTGGGGTGTGAAGAAGTGGAAATGGCCAATCTTAGACAAAGCCAGATCGATCAGCAAAATATACTTCAACTGGCTTTATTTAACTATTTGATAGGAAATACTGATTGGTCAATTCCAAAATTACATAATGTTACTTTATTGCGTCAAAGAAGACATGCACCACCCATTGCTGTGCCTTATGACTTTGATATGTGCGAATTTGTTAATGCCTGTTATATGCATATGTATATGGGACGTGAGCTGATTGAGCATCGGTATAAAGGGAAAAAGGTATCGAAAGAAGCTTTGGATAGTGCCATCGATCACTTTCAGAGTAACAAACGTGAGCTGATTGAAACTGTTCTTGGCTTTAATTATCTGGCACTGGAATCGAAGCAAAATTGTCTTAATTTGATTGATTCTTTCTATAAAACACTTGATGATCGTCAGGCATCACGGAAGGCCTTTATAGCTGAAGCAGCAAAGTGAAATTCTAAATGTTTTATCTACAGAACGTTGGTTTTATTTGGGTTTTTAAAGCAGAAAAAACTTCTTATATTCTGTGAAAACCTACCTAATTTTTATATTTTTGCGCAGCAATTGCGAAAATAGCTCAGTTGGTAGAGCACGACCTTGCCAAGGTCGGGGTCGCGGGTTCGAGTCCCGTTTTTCGCTCAGAAATTTCACAACAGCCCAAGTGGTGAAATTGGTAGACACGCAAGGTTGAGGGCCTTGTGGACGATTTAGTCCGTGCTGGTTCGAGTCCAGTCTTGGGCACAAAATCCGAAGTTATTGCTTCGGATTTTGATCATCAAATACCAAGCCCAGATGGCGAAATTGGTAGACGCGCTGGTTTCAGGGACCAGTGTCAGCAATGACGTGCAGGTTCGAGTCCTGTTCTGGGCACTTATGATAAGTGTAAATGAATCTAAAATCGCTCAAAATGAATGTTTTGAGCGATTTTTGTTTATCGGGATAAGTCATGTTAAATTATCTGCTTGCAAGCTTATCGAGACTAAATCGAGACCTGTTTTTATACTTTACAAGCCATTTTAGTAAGTGTTTTATATTAAAGTCTCTTTTTCCTAATTGAAGTACAAATTGGTCTGCTTTGATCTGTTTTGCTATTTGAGTTCATGTTCCTAAGTAGTAAATTGTCAGCGGGGCCAATGAAATTTTTAGGAGGAGATTGTTATGAAATTGAAAGTGCACTTTATTCTTAAGAAGTCAAAGAAAAAGAAAAATGGCGAGTGTCCTATTTATGTCCGTTACACGTATTTAGGTAAAAGAGTGGAGAATTCTACTGGAATCTATTTAAATGAGGATTCTTGGGAGTCGACGCTTCAGTTATCAATTGGTAAGGGAAGAGCTAGTGATGAAGTAAATGGGCGTTTAAGTAAAATTCGTACGAAACTACATGATTCCTTTTATAAGCTGGAAGCAACAGGTAATAAGTTTGATGTCCGAGATATAAAAGAGGATGTGCTTCAAATTGATACTAATAAGGGCGTATTATGTGTCTTTGATTACTACCTTAATTTAATTGATCAAAAGCTTAATAAGGGTTATTCAAAAGAAACATTAAAACATTATAAGACATCAAGAAACAGGTTGGCACAATTTATTGCTTGGAAATATCGTCGGTTTGATATTAATGTGTCTGATATCGATTATCGTTTTTTAGATGCTTTTGATATGTACCTTAAAATGAATTGTAGCGTACATCAGAACACAGCCTGGAATTACCATAAACATTTACGTCGAATTTTAAATTTAGCTGTTTCACTTGATGATATTACTATTAATCCATATTCAAGATTTAAAGTAAAATTGGAGGATACTAATCGAGAATATTTAACACTTGAAGAAGTAAGATTAATTGAGAAAAAAAATATTGAGTTGCCAGTTGTTAGTATGGTAAGGGACATTTTTATTTTTGCTTGTTATACAGGTTTGGCTTACGCTGATTTATCAAAATTGAATAGTTCTCATATTCAGAAACGAGATGATGGAAATCAATGGATTATTATTCAGAGAACTAAAACTAAAAATAGATGTGTTGTACCTCTATTTCCTAATGCGCTGAGAATTTTAGCAAAGTATGATAATCATCCTTATTGCATTCAGAAAGGTACTGTTCTACCTGTCTATGTCAACCAGAAAATGAATTGTTACCTTAAAGATGTCCCAATGTTATGCGGAGTTTCAAAGAATTTAACAATGCATATGGCCAGGCATACATTTGCAACATCCATAACATTAACCAATGGTATACCTATTGAGACAGTTGCAAAGATGTTAGGTCATACCTCCTTAAAAACAACTCAGATTTATGCCAGGATAGTTGAAAGTAAGATTTCTGATGAAATGAAAGAGTTGCAAAGGAAACTTGGAATGTAATAAATGATTACATCGTTATGAATTGGAAATAAGCGCTTTGTTTTTCTGAAAAGTTCTGCAGAAGGTAGTTTAGTATTAAGCGTTATTAAAGAAGCTCTGTTTTACAAAAAAAAGAAATGAGTGATATCGAAAAAGAGATATGTTTAATGTGTATTTTAGCTGACAAATAAATCATCTTGATATGGTGGAATTCTGATGATAAAAACTCGTATGAGTTATTGAGAATTGCATTATTTTTACAAATTTCAATATACAAATTGACTTATTAAAAAGCTGATGAATTGTATTAAAATTTTTCAACTTATTCTTCTTCTATGGATTGTCATGCCTGTTTTAGCATCAGAAGAAGTTTTTTTTAAGCACTATACTTCAAATAATGGGTTGGTTCATAATACTGTTACGGCTATTACACAAGATGATGAAGGTTTTATGTGGTTTGGAACAGAAAAAGGGCTATCCAAGTTTGACGGGCGGGTATTTACTAATTATAATCCTGATTTATTAGATCCTAATAGTATTCCATCAGATAATATCGATCAACTAGTTACGGATAAAGATGGGAATATATGGCTTCGAAGTAATAATGTTGTAGCTCAATTTGTTGAAGATTACCAAGTTTTTGAGTCCTATGGTAGAGAGTTTTCAGGGAGGAATTTGGTAGAAAATACTATTAGATCAATTAATTCAACAAATGATGGTAAACTATGGTTATGCACCAATAAAGGATTGTTGGAATACGATTATGATCAAAAAAAGTTTAATAAAACAAAGTATTTTAAAAGTACATCAAACAATAAGAGTATAGTAAATATTTATAGGAGTAATGAAGGAGCGTATTGGATTATTCAGGAAGATGGTGTTTATCATTATGAGAGTTTAGAAGGTGCTGAGCCTGTGTTTGTTTTTGATTTTAAAGATGTTGAATCAATAGGTGTTAATTCTATAGTGGAGGCATCTGACGGGAAAATATATTTGGCAACAATATGGAGAGGTTTATATGTAATTGATTGTAAAAGTCACAAGATTGAAAATTGTAATGCAAATGGTTCTTTACAAGTTAATAGTAATTTAATCCGAGCATTGACTTGTGATCATGAAGGAAATCTTTGGATAGGTTCCGAGTTGGGTATTAATATCTTGCGTAGTAGATCTAATACAATGGATTCTTACATGCAGGACTATAATACATCGTATTCACTTAACGATAATGCGATTTATTCAATGTACACAGATCGTCAGGGAAATATTTGGGTAGGAACATTTTTTGGAGGGATTAATGTTTGTCTTAAAAATAGTAAGGGTTTTAAATATATTAAAGCAGGTTATGATCAATATAGTGTAAGTGGTAAAGCAATTAGTGAAATAATTGAGGATGATAATAAGAATCTTTGGATAGGAACAGAAGACGGAGGAGTTACTTATTATAATAAAGAATTAGGGGAAATGCTTCACTATACGAATATAAATAGTGGCTTAAGTTATGTGAATATTCATGCATTAGAGATAGACGATGATAAACTTTGGGTAGGAAGTTTTACGGGAGGACTTAATCTAATGCAAAACGATAAGTTTACACATTATAATCACGAATGGAATAATCCCAATAGTTTGCCTTCAAATTTAATCTATTCATTGTGTAAGAGTTCTAAGGATAGTTTATATGTTGGAACCACTAGAGGATTATGTGTTTATCAGCCTCACACAAACAATTTCAAGAAGGTTAGCGGTGTGTTAGGGGATGAAAGTATTTTTGAAATAGAAGAAGATTATAATGGGAATATTTGGATTGGTACTTTTTTTAATGATTTATATGTTCGATTTTCAGAAGAGCATTGCTTTAAACGAGTAAACGAATTAATAAATGATACATCAGTTCTAATTTCATCAAGGGTCATTGATATTTTCCCTGCAAGCGATGGAACAATAAAGGTTGGTACTTTTAATGACGGTTTTTTTAGTATAGATATTAAAACTTGGGAAGTTGAACATTTTAATAAACAAAATGGTCTGTCTGATAATACTATTTATTCGATTGTGGAAGATGATTATGGTAACTTTTGGTTGTCGACAAACTATGGATTAATAAAACAGAGTTCACTAACGGGTGATTTTACTAAATACAATATAGAAGATGGATTGCCTATTAGGCAGTTTAATTATAAAGCTGGATACAAACATTCTGATGGTACTATTTACATGGGGACGGTAAACGGTTTGGTTAGTTTTAAACCTGAAGATATTCGTTTTAACAACGATGTGCCGGAAATAAAGCTAGTATCGTTTAGCGTCAACAACGAAATCATAACACCCAATGGGGATCAAGGATTAATTTCGAGACCTATTTATAATACGAAGAAAATTGAGCTGAAACATTATCAATCCGATTTAACTTTTGAATTTGTTGCCACAGATTATACGATTCCTGAAAATAATAAATTTAAATTTGTTCTTGAAGGATTTGATCGCCAGTGGAGCAATGTAAGTTCTGAAAACAAGGCAGTTTTTACAAATGTACCGCCAGGTGATTATATCTTTCGAGTGAAGGGATGCAATAATGATGATGTTTGGAATGAAGATGGTGTATCAATACAAATTAAAATTCGACCTTCTTTTTGGCAAAGCAATTTGGGATATACCTTGTATGGATTAATTATCTTATTTATATTATACATATATCGACGCTTAATTAAAGTCCGTCAACGTGAAAAAAACATGTTAAAGCATGAGCGGGTTGAGAAAGAAAAGATTAAAGAACTTAATCAGCTTAAATTAAATTTCTTTACCAATATTTCCCATGAATTTCGTACACCACTAAGTTTAATTATCGATCCACTTGAAAAGATCAAGGATGGAAAACTAGAAACCTCTGTTAACAAGTCTTTTATTAATTGTAACTACTCACGTTCTCCAATTTTTTCAAAATCATCTTTTATCGAAGGAAATGTGAATAAAATCACAGCTGTATGTTGATAACCAAGAAGCTTTCTGTGAATTTTAGATGAATTAAGGTGTGATCTTTGCGACATGA
>JAOARW010000011.1 GCA_025210475.1 Carboxylicivirga sp.
AAAACCTTGACTTTGCTAATGGCTTCCTTCAGATTTGGAGTCACCCCCAACACCCTTGCCAATTGCTAGTTCTTCCTGTCAACTTGGCGAACCCAAGAACGTTTCATCTTGGTAGCATATTACCATGCCCGACATACAAAGAAAGACACCCAATGTAGGTGTCTTTCAATTCATGAGTAATTCTAGATTACTATATCAACAGGAGAAATTTTAATATTAAAGCTATTTCAGAGGCCTTCGTTCTATCATCGTTTATTATTCTTTTCTCAACTTATTATATCAACATTAACTTATTTGTAGGTAAGTAATTCGTTTTACGTGTTACAAATTTTACCGCATTTTCCTTTTACTGATAATCGCATTTTTCGATATGTGATAATGTAATGACACATTATATTTCCTAGTCTGGAGTCATATTTTTATCAATAATAATTTCTTGTTTCTTAGCTGAATCAATATATTGAAAAATGTTTTCAAAGTAAAATTGTTTCATTGACCAATCCTTCATTAGCTTACTATTCATAACTAAAACTGATGTGTCGGAATTGTTTACATATACACACTGACCATTTGCTAATATTACTTGGCAAAAAACATTATTATTTATCTCATTTAAGTAATAATTTCGATTGCCTACCACTTCTATTGAACAGTTCTTTTCATATGAATGTTGTTTTATTTTAATGGAAATTAATCTATTTTTTTTCAAAGGTGATAATTTCCATTTATAAAAAAATCTGTTGTAAAAAACGATATTAGAAATACACTTTTTATTCTGATCACAAGACAATAAAAGAAAAGCTAAGACAATATAAAATATACTTAAAATCGATTTTAGGTTTGTCTTCATTTAATGATAAGTTTAAAATACTAAAATCCATGAACAAATATTCTGTTTAAATTTAATAACCAAATCAAATCGTTCATCATATGGTTATGGTTCCTTAATTTTTGGCTTGACTTCTATTGATTTTTCTCTCAAAAAATAATGGCAATCTCTTATTAATAACCTTTATTTAACTATATATATTACGTCCTTTAACACGACATCAGAACCCACCCCTAACGCATAGTTGAATGTCGAAATATGGCTTATTATTCACGCCACTGTGAAACCTGTTTTGAACTATACGGGCCTAAGATACCTATCTTGTTAAGTCCAACACACTGCTAGAATGAAAACATTTACAAGCTTTCATTTAAGGTTTAGCTTATTCCATTTTAATCTTGCAATAAACACTCCATTTTTATCCCATCCTGTATTGGAAATATACCACTCATTATCTGATATCTTGATTACTTCAGAAGCATGTGTTGGCAATTCACAAACGAAATTTTCAGTAGGAAAGTCCTCAAGGGTATCTGACCAATATACATGTGATTGGTTATAACCCGAAATAGCACGACATATAAACAAGTAATAAAGACCATCTTTTTTTACTACAAAAGGACTTTCCGCATCACTCCCAGAGTGCCCCTCTTTTGCTTGCACGTGAACCAATTTTGGACCACTCCAATGTTTTAAATCCGGACTCGTTCTCATCGCCACAACTGACCTTTGATCCACTTCATTGAAAATACGTGTATAATAATAGTAATAAATACCGTTATCTTTCATTATATATGAGTCACGTGCATGTCCAGGGTCACTGAATAAAGGATTTAAAGAATGTCTTTCCCAGTCAAACATATTTTTTGAATCAGCCCTACATAACTGTCCCCAACTTGAGTAATGAGGCGCATGTTTTTGTAAATTACCAATATTGTAAAACATATGGTAAGTTCCATTTTCCTCATACACATGTGGTGCCCATAGTACCTTTTCTACGCCGGGTTTCGCAGTCAAAGCATAGTCGTGATCTTCCCATGTCTTTTGATCGAACTTATCTGCGGTAATATGAAAAAGCTTATTTTCCTTTTCCCAACAATCGATTGGAGTTTCCCCTATGATGCCGTAAGCATGCCATTTTCCATTTGGTCCTTTTATAAAGCAATGATCATTGGTGTACCAATTTGAATCAGGATTAGCTCTGGTATCATTTGGATTAAATATGTGTTGCCATTCCCCAATGATTGTAGGCACTTGAATTTGAGATACTACATTTTGCTTTTCTGCCTTTTGAGTGCGGCATGCATTACAGCATGCCACCACAACAATAAACAAGACAGCTAAATAGCTTAACTTCATTTGCTTTCTTTTACTTTTATTCAATTACTATTTTCTTTCTTAAATACTCAAAACCGGTATCCAGGTGAAGAAGATAAACTCCCTTTCGTAATGAGGCAACATTTAAAACGCGTTCTACTTTTTCGTTGATCAGTATCTTTCCACTCATATCAAAAATCCTTACTTTTCCAGGCTTTTCAATATTTATCACTGTCTTTGCTGGATTAGGCCATATCTTAATATTTGTCGTTGTTTTTAAGTAACCGGTACTATTAGCAATATCACCAGCATATAAGTTAATATTTTGTGATATGTCAAACGCTCCATCGGTAGCAGTAATTTTTACACTAAATATTTTGTTTGATTCTGGCATTTCCTTAAGAATTAACTTATTACCCTCAATCCTAACAAATTCATTATCACAGGTAAAAGTACCTTCACCACCATCAGGATCTGACATAAAGATTGTTGCAATTTCATCATTCACAGAATATTCCTGAAAGATAATTGCGTTACTAAGACCAAAACCGCGAGGTGCACGATTACTGGATGCAGCGTCAACAATTTCAATGCTTAATCTCTTTTCAAAAGTTGCGCCGGATGGATCACTTAACTTTACACGTATGTTTTTAGTGCTTACATCGTCTATACTGAAAGTAACTTTTGGATATAATGCACCGTTAACGATTGAGAAATATTGATTGTCTGAATCACCTACACCTGCCGTTAATTCCACAGTGAAAGCTTTATCAGCAACATCCTGATCTACTGGAATGAAATAACCAATCACAGTAGTGGTGGCTAATCCTATGTTTAAGGTGTTATTTGTAATTTTTATGTCGTGAGGTACATCGTTAACATTGGCTACTTCGATAGTGAAGTACTTTTCAATTTTAGCACCGGATGAGTGTACCGCCGATACTTTTACATTTAAGTTACTTGCGTTCTCGTAATCAATACCGGCCTTTGTTTTTAACGTATTGCCATCCAGCTCAAAGTACTTCGCATCCACACTATCATCCAGCTGTAAAACAAATCCATTGTTGTCCACAATATTTAAAGTCCCGACTGTCAATCCCTCTTCATTCTCATTTACGGTATTCGCCGACAAAGTGATGTCTTTTGGATATTCAGTCGTTGTTGTGTTTTTTTTCACAACCTCAAATGTTTTTTTCTTTTCGCCTCCAAAACGATCATATGCAATCACCTCAATGATATATGCCTCAATAAAATCACGGTCAAACAACTTTTCGGATGAAATCAAAGTGTTACCATTAATGATGCGAAAGCAACCATTCTGCGCCATTCTATCGTCTAGTCGATAAAATACTTCATCGCCGTCAGGATCAGTTCCAGCAAAAGAACCAACAACCATACCCTCTGCAAAATTATGACCAACTACAGCCTGATCTAATGTAAAATCATCGATAGTTTTATTGCCTGGCTTATTCAAATAAACGCACATGTTGTAACTCTGCAACTGTCCATCCAGATTTGGATTCGTTACCAAACAACGATAAACACCGGCAGAATTTTCATCAACCATGATGTCTAGTTCCCTTTTCCCTTTTGTCAATGGTAATAATTCCCCGTTTAATTCCCATACGTATACATTGTCTGCTTGGGGGAGACTAAAACTTAGATTATGAGTACCAAATTTAGCTACTGACACCATTGTTTCGTCACCTCCAATAGCTTTTTGTGGCATTAAATCGTAGCTCTGTGCTTTTTGCTCATCAAAAAACTGTTTGATGCGGATTAAATTTTCAAAGTTTAATCGGTTGTTATCTATTCTTACTTCCTTTGTGTTTTGATGTACTAATGCTTCCGTTTCCATACCAGATTTGGAAAAATCGTATCCAAAACATCCTTTGTCCAAATATGTAATGTCATTTTGATTTAACCACAGCTCCTCTACACCAACATAAACTCCTCCCATAAAATACGTGCAGTAGTCTTTTTTATGCAATACATTGAATACTTTTATTTTATTGTGATCTAATTTTAAAGTATGGTAAGCGGCGCCAAGTCCATAACCAAATTTCTGACCAACCTCTGTTATCTCATTAAAGCTAAGCACCATATAAAATGGGGATGCATAATTTTTTATTTCGGTTAAACTGGTAGGCTCCTTACCCTCTTCCTGGTATGAGTTAACCCAAAATGATTCGGGTATTTTTCCCGTAATGTTGTTATTCGATAAGTCAATAATATAAAATTGACGGTATTGATTCGGATACTTTTTATTATCCTGATCATTAAAGAACATTCCTGAGTGTTGATAATACTTCAAGAATGGTGCTGTTCTTCGATTGGCCAACTCATCGATAGTTTTGTAGTTCCAATTATCCCCATCACAAGCCTCGTATAAGTTTTTAAAGCTCTGTCGTTGAATTGGGAAAAGCTCTTGTGACTTAACTCCTATCTGTATAATAGCTAATGTGACTAATAATGTAATCCTTCTATTCATTATATATTAATTTTAAAAGCTGTGCATATTGCTGCACATTCATTACGCATCTTTTTGTGCAGTTAATCATCTGGTTTAAATTGTTTTTATAGTATATAAAAACCTATCAACTCATTAATTTCATAACATTATTCATTGAACAGCATATAGTACCTAATCCAAAGCAGATCAGCTTTAATGTCATGCTTTTGTATTTTATACTTAATCTTAGCTTCCAGTAAAATATCTTTTGCTGCCTTCTAGTTAGAATGAAAAAAAAAGACCTTGATAGGATTTCCTGTTCCAGTGCTCAAATTCTCTTAATTGCCTTAATTTATTACTCATTTTTTATAACGACATTAAATTATTTCCCAATTAATTACAGAACATTAACTATTTAAGATCGACTTTCATCTTGAAATTTAAATCTTCATACTGAGCAACGATTTTATCATCGACCCAAACAACCAATTGACTTTGATTCCCCTCTTTTTCAACATCCCAATCCTTCTTCCAGACAATATCAATGTCCTTCTGGTGATATCTTATATTTCCCAAATAAAAATAATCCCACTTACTATCGGGCAATAACGATTGTAATGTAAATTCCTCATTATGTGAAGACGTAAAACCCAATAAATCTTCAATCAACATATCTACAAAGCTCGAATGGAAGTAATCTTTAACGCCCCCAAACTCTTCTCCATTACTTGGGATGTACCATTCTCCAATATTGGGTTGATCTCCATGCATTAATACAAGTTTCTCAATATAGTCATACAACAATTCACGGTCTGACGGAGTTACGTGTGCCTTATAATTTTTCAAATAATTGGCATATGCTTTATTTACTACTGAGTTTTGAAAAGGCCACCCTCTTCCATTCCATGCATAGGCATTTTCATTATAATATGGATGTTTTATTTCCGCGGTAGTCATGCCCTTGATATTATTGAATCCTTTTTCCGACTGGAAAAAATTCCATGCTGCGTTATATTTTTCTTCATCCTTGGGAAGCATATTAAAATACCATGGTGTATAACCTACTGATTCCCTAACTCTCGCCTCATAATCTCTAATACCGTAACTATTATCACCTGCTGTAAACGAATTAAAAAACTGATCTTCATCGTTCCAAAGAGTACAAAGTATTTTTGTTTTCAGTTCATCTGCTTTAACCTGATAAACAGTACTCTTTTTAACAGCATCAGTTGAAGATTCTTCCTTAGCTTTTTGATTATAGAGATTTGCAAGTGCCTGATAGTTTCCATAGGAATAACAATTCAGCGTTGGCCTCACTAAATACAACTGTGGATAACCGTTTTTATAAGCTTTCGGATGGATTTGATCTTTTATCTTTTGAGCAAGATTTCGAGTGGTATGCCATCCCAGATAAAAGTCCCGCCAATTCTCATCATTAATGTAGCCAAAATCAGAACCAGTGCTTGCAACAAGTCCCATAGCAGCTCCAATGGAGAACTCCATACCATCGTATAAATCCAAAAATTTATACATTCCGTTAGTGATTGATCCAGGTTGCTGAACCGTAAACAAACTATCCCATACTTGTTGATGCGATTCCAAATGTGGTATCATCTTGTCTCGCCATTTTGCATCTGGATGAACCTTTAAAAACGCTTCTGTACCGTCTACCATCCAACTGGAATAATGATGGCTCTCCGGTCTTGATATATAGGTTGCAAAATTAGCATTTTCCCTTTGGTTCATTCTAGAACCTGATCCTCCCAAATAAAATTCAGCATATGATCTTAAATATTGAGGATCTCTTAACCATCGTGTTTCATAAAACTGATGTCCGGCCGGACAAGAAATAGCACCACTGCGTGAAGCCCACCCCATAACGCCAAAAAACTCAGTAAATACCCAATATCTATTATGGTCATCTGGTGCATAATATTCTTTTAAATGTTTCGATACCATCCACCATCTATAATTGTAAACTTTGTTGAATTTTTCATCCGAGCTAAGAAGCAATGGAATGTTTTGATGTAAAAATATTTCATTGTTGGATAAATCAATCGGTCCATCTGCTGCTGGACGACCTTTGTAATTATTGAACTCATCAATATTATCAGAAAGTGATATTTGAGCTTTCTTTTTTAGCTTTATCAGTTCTCTATTATAATCAAAATTACTACAGTTAGTAAAACTCCAAACAAAAATTATCACAACAAGTACTGCTCTAATTATTTTAAAGCTACTATTCATTATTTTCCCTTTTTATAAAAACTGTTTGTTATACTCTTACTCAGACTTTGATATTTCAATACCGCATCACAATAAGATGCAAGCAAACTTATTTATAAGATATCAATAGCTTTTGAACTTATGTATTTAAAAACAGAACTAATGTTCAAACATGTCACCCCACACCCCATCTCCCTCACTATTTGCCTATTACAAAATCCACTTTACAACTATATCGCATCTTTTATTGATAAGATTTTCTATTTTTACTGATATTCCTTTCGTAGATGTATTTGCGTTTTCTTTAAAGTTTCTATTTTTTTTATTTGAAATAACTGCAATACCTCACTATAAATAACAACAATAGCCTTGAGAACAAACCTCAAGGCTATTAGAATCAAAACTGAATCGTACTTTTAACGCATAAAACGCTTTTTTTCTATAAAAAATCACTATTAATACCAATTTTACTTGCTCTATGATTCAAAAAATAATACCAATCTCACTTTGAATATAGCCTAACTTTTTTTTTACTTAAGCTGCTTAATAAAAATTAAATTAGCGATTTTTTACATCTCAGCTTTTTAGCCATGCTTAAGACCGAAGCTATTTAATGCTACATCCAAAATGAAATTGGTATAAGGAGTACTTAAGTGTTTATTATCTTAATAAATAAACACTTAAGTAAATCAAAATTTAATGACTAATTAATCATTACTTCCTAAACCCCTCCATTTCTTGTTGTTGCTTGCCAACTTTTTCCATTTTGTAACGATTCAATTCATTTTGTACTTGTCTTAATTTTAAATACAATTCATCCTTACTTAAATCCTTTCCTTGTACAATTTTATCCACATTCTCAGTTCCGACTTCTGTATAAACCATTTTATCCTTGTTTGCCACACTATTAAATGTAATTTGCGCAGGAACAACCGTTCCGGATGCTTTGTTTAAAACAGAAGCTTTTACTGTAATTTGACCAGATTTTAAAGTTGACCTGATTAGAACGGGTGCTGTACCCCATTGTGTTTTACGTGGGTTAATTGATACGATATTTGGCGCAATTTGCTGACCTTCCCCATATACTTTAAACTCAATGTAATGATCATCCAAGCGTTTAACATTTCCCATATGATCAGTTACATAAGCCACTACTTGTATTAAATCTGATCCATTTGCTACTAGATCAATTCCTTCATTTTTTACTTCTAAAACAATTTTTGACGGCTTGTATGACGGTGTCTTTACTTCACGAACAACTACTTTTCCATCAATCAATCCTTCTGCAATAAAACAGGCTTGATCCCATTTGGCAGCTCTTGTTAAAGATTTTAATTCTTGGAAATTAAATACATCTTTAAACGTGACAATCGGCCCATGCATTTTTTTGTTTAAATCGGCTACTTTACAATACAAGGTATCTCGCTTGTATTTTATTAATCTAACCTCCTCACAGTTGGTATAAACTGTCATATCAGGACCGGACACTTGACTTATCTCATGTGCAATGTAAATCATCGGTTCATAACCTTGTTTTACATCACGCTGACTTGCAAACAAATAATTTGAATATTTAGGCAGACGGAAAAAATCCATTATTCCACCATAAAAAGGTATTGTAAAACAACCTCTATTGTGATCAAAACTATGCCACATCGTACCTCCAACAAATTGATCAGGTTGATTAGCAAACTTTTCAAGACTAGAAAAGTCATATGCCGGATCACCATAATGTTTGGCTTGAATCAACTGTGCTTGTTCTCCCCATTCTCTCAAAACTCGACTTGTTGAGTTATTCGATGTCCAGGCATCCACGTTATCTCCCCATTCTCTTGTAAAAAATGATTTACCCAATAACTTGCCATAAGTACCTGCAAACGGATGAGCAAACAAAACATCAAAATACTCTTTGCCGGTTATATGACTGTCTGCAGCCGTGAAAATACCTTGATAAGGGTATTCTCTATGTACAATTTCATGTACCTCTTTGGCAAAAGAATTTGGGTAATGCGTTTCATTAAGAATCGGTTCATACAAAAGCATACAAGTACGATTGCGATCACGTCTTACTAAATTAGCAACGTCATCATAAACTCTATTGACAAATATGTCATCATTGTTCCAAAATTGCCAACCTGGAGTAGGCTCTATCACGAAAATTCCCAATGCATCACATGCATCTAAAAACGATGGATCAGCAGGGTAATGACCGGTACGTACTACATCAAAACCTGCTTTTTTCAATAAGATTGCATCTCTCCATTGCCCACTGTTTGGTAAAGCATTACCTACTGTACCGTAATCTTGATGTCGATTACCACCTATTAACTTACCAGGATATTTCTTCCCGTTTAACCAAAATCCTTCAACACCTTTAAATTCGATTTTTCTTAAACCTTGCTTTAAAGCAACTGCATCTAAGTTTTGATTGCGAATGTCATTGACATAAATCTTAATCGTATATAAGTCAGGCGACCAGGGTGTCCATAACTTTGGCTTCTTAACCAACACTTTGGTTGTTACATTTGCATTAGTATTTGCTCCAACTGAATAAGCAGTTTTTCCCTTTGCTACAACAACACCTAATTCATCTTGAACAACAACAACGACCTTTCCCTTCGTCCTTACCGATGCCGTATTATTCAAATTAATTTTAAGATTTAAATTGATGTTGTTATTTGACAACAATTCGATGTAACTCAAAACCCCACCTCCGGCAACTTGATTAGCTGTATTCGGATTTGTGATATAAAGTTTGTTAGTTGTCACTAGCCATACATCCCTATAAATTCCACCAAAATATGAAAAGTCTAACTGACTTTGTGGCTTTCCCGGAGGATAGCTAGAGTCATCACTGTTGTCAGCCATCACCGCAATGATATTTTCTTCTCCAAACTTGATGTATTCATTCAGGTTTACTTCAAACGGTAAATAACCGCCAAAATGTTCCTTAGCTAATTCGCCATTGACATAAACCTTACATTTACCCATCACGGCTTCAAAATGCAGCGTATTGACTTTATTTTTATAGTCATTATTAAGAGTAAATTTTTTACGATACCAGGCAATACCCTGATAGTTTACGTTACCGCCTGCATTATCCGGTAAATACTCTAAACCATGAGGGCAATTAATCACCGACCAACTTGAGTCATCAAATTTTTTGTTACTTGCTCCCTCTACATTTCCTTTGTAAAAACGCCAACCTACATTGAAACCAGATACTCCCCGACCAGAATTCGCTACTTCAAAAAAGCCAGCTTTTGAATATTCTACTTTCTTATTATATTTTTCTGCTTTTGCGCATACCACTATGAATAGGAGGCAAGATAATAGCGGAATTAAACGATTTTTTCGCATTTAAATGATTCTTTAAATTACACTATAGAGCTAGTTTGTACACCTCGCAACCTGCTTTTAGAAAAGCACCTACTCCATATACCTCTGTCATATCTTTCTTTGTTTTTTTTGGATTTTCTCCAATTGGTTGCACCCAACCCAATTTGCCATTTGGATACACAGCTTTAGTTAAAGCTTCCCATCCCTTTAATACAACTGGCAGGTACTTTTCTCTATCTAAATAACCATTGTTAACACCCCAGGCTAATCCATATACAAAAAATCCGGTTGAACTGGTTTCAGGATGTGGGTAATTTTTCATGTCCAACATACTAGCATGCCAATAACCATCTTTATCCTGCAATGATGCTACTTTTTTGGCCATATCTGTAAATAACTTTTCATACCACATTTTTTCCTTGTAGTTATCTTCTAACTCTGGTAAAATGATTGCTAAACCTCCGAAGACCCAACCGTTGCCACGTCCCCAAAACATTTTCTTGCCATTGGGCTCTCTCTGATGAAAATATCGACTATCACGGTAAAACAAATGCTCAGCATGATCATATAAAAAGTCAGTTGTTGCATGGTACTCTTTATTCATAAAATCGATGTACTTTCTCTCTCCGGTAATACCATACATTTTTGCAAATACCGTTGGCCCCATAAACAACGCATCACACCATGTCCAACGTTGTGCCGGAGCTTCATCTCTCCACCAATTATGATCCATTGATCGATTACTTGGATTTGCAATCTGATAGTCTAAACGCTTCTTCATTGTTTGAAGCATCTTATCTTCTTTCTTGAGCTTATACATTTCCAAATACATCATTCCTACCGCATAGTCGTCAGCATGATACATTTCACGAGCAGGTCGAGGCATTTTATCCCAGTTTGTTTTCTCACCAATCTCATACAACCAATCTAAGTACTTTTGATCATCCGATAACTTAGCAAAATCCACCATTCCAGCATATAAAGCTCCATTCGTCCAATCTGCAAGTCTATGTCGCAACTTTTGCTGTATTTGCCAGTCTGCAACTTTAGTCATTACTTCCATAACTTCCGTTTTTTGTGGTATTTGCTCTTGTGCTGTAATGGCTAAACTAAATAGAATCGCCATAATCATTCCTGTCATCTTTTTCATTAAATACTTAACTTTATAAATTAATACTATATATTTTGCTTGTAATTATTTTAAAGGTTTTATAACAAAAGAATAAGTACCACTTAGCATTTGCTTTTTAGCAACCAAGCGAATTCGATAAATTTCTTTACCCCATCCTACACCATCTTTACCTGATTCAATTTCTTCAATTGTGGGTTCAAAGATTTCTTCATCATATGTTAAAGCAGCTTTAGTTTTGTCATATGATACAATCAAACAACCGTAATTTTCAATCACTGGCTTATTCTTAACCATAAACACAACTTCATTATCACCCGAGTTTTTTGTCAGTTCAAATTCATCTTTGATAATTAATTGATCATTATTAGCAAGTTTATATGATCGAATCCACTTTTTCACATTGGCATCTTTCCCATATGCTCCACTAATATCATAACTGCAAAACAGTTTTTTTTCGTTAACCGTTGATTTTAGCGATTTATACTGACCTCCTGGCAACTGTCCCTTTCCATTAATAATCGGGATGTTATGATACTGACTTTGAAAAGTCCAAATGGTATATCTTTCCGAACTAAATGTTTTTTTAGTATAGGTTCCACTTCCTGTATCTAAGAATATTGGCTTACTATTTAAATAATAAATGAAAGAACCAACGTCATTATGATTATGACTTTCGGCGTTAAATCCACCTTTAGATCCCACAAAAGCATTTTTACTTCTCATGTAACAAAACTCAGTTTCAGGATACCAAATAAATTTACTTGTAGGTAATTCAGGATCAACTTTAACTAAATCTTTATGAGTATTACATGTTTCCAGTGCGCGGAAAATATCATTATTTGGTCCTAGATCGGGTTTGTTACCAGCAGCTTTGTATAAATATGCTGCAAACTTTATCATCTCTTCACTGTCAATGGCCTTTCCAAAACGATAAACCAATCCAAAATTACCGTAATTACGAGGACTCGCATCAGCAAAGTTGACCACATAACCATCACCTATATATGATTTGGCAATATACTCCCCTAAATTTTTAATTAATTGCGTTTGCCAATAGTCTGCATCTTTTTTTGTTGCATAATCCAATATTTGCAAACAATCATACAACTTACCACCTGCACGATCCCAATAAGTCGGACCTTCTTCACAAGCCCCGTCGGCATTCACAAACTTAATAAAACCATCAATCGATTGAATAATTTTATTTAAAGCTGCGATCTGCATTTCTCGATCATCTTCAACCAATAAAAATGTCAACATAACATTACTGTTAATCCAAACATTCCAGTTATTAGCACCTGTTGTCTCAGGACGAATTGCCATCCACCAGTAATCTTCACGCGCCATGTAATCGTCCATTATTCTTTTTTCTAAATTCTGCTTAATACGTTTAGAAATAAGTGGATTGATTTTATCAAATTCGTCCTTAAAGAAATAGTAGGTCCATGCCATAGAAGCAGCGATATCTCCCACTGCAAGGCCAATACCATGACTATCATGAAAAGGTAATACTCCATAATTGCGCTGTACACTTTTAATGTGTGCTGCTATTGCCCAACTGGTTTGTTCGCAGTAATACCAGGCCCCATTTAATATTTGATCTATAAATCGACCTTTTCCCTCAGCTAATTCAGCAAGAATTAAAAAGTTAAACACTTCACGATTACGAAAAAAAGCCCCATACATTTGACTGCCTCCTTCACGCTCATATCGCAAATAGTCGGTGGCTGTTACAACTTTCCATTCATAATCTATAACCTCTTCGCCCCGTTTAATTATATTCTCTTTTAAACTACCAAATGTTTCATCCCATCCTTCACGATTATCATATTTTGGATAAGGTACCCATTCATCTGCTGCTAATAAATGTTGGTGTAGGTATGAATTTGTAAGTATTGATTGTAAATACTTTTCATTACCCTTATTATTGGCCTTAACCAATGAACTCATACTAACGAACACTATTAACATAACTAGCACTCTACTGAACATACATTTAAAACTCATCATTCTACTTTATAAATTATAATATAAAGGGAGGTTGTTTAATGTTAAACAACCTCCCAGGGGCTAGTTTTTAGAACCTAATCTAACTAGTTTAAACGCCAGTTTAACGGCTCTAATAATTTTTGTTTCATTGCTTCCGGGCTTTCAAACTTACTTGATACTTTCTCAGCAATAAACTTACCTTCAGGGTCTTCACCTAATTCTTTTCTTCGCTTTGCAATGCGCAGTAAAGTTTCCCAACGCTTACCTTCAAAGCTCAATTCCATTAAATTTTCGTCAACCAATGCATCTTCGATTAACAAGGTTAACTCCGATTCATCAACGTTCTCAAATTCAATACTTTTTAGATTAAGACGAGATCTAAAACCTTCTACATCTTTTAACTTTGCTGGAAAAAAGTATTCATTACTTATGGTCGGTAACCAATTATCATTTCGCCAATAAGGTTTTAATCCTTTATTTAACATTGCCAAAGCAATCTCATGTTTTCCCATCCGGTTTAAACATTCCATTACTTTCAGATAAAGCTCTGATGCACGATATAATGGTACAAATGCATCATTAGTTTTATACTTTCTGACCTCCTTGATATCATACTGTGGTGACCAGATATAGGCCATTTCTCGTATATAATCTCCTTTTGAAAAAACTTCAGTTAATTGTGCCTCATGTGTATGATACAAGGTGTCAGTTGGAATAATATATTCCAATCCGCCAACCTTATCCGAGGTAAACCAATCATATAATTCATGCTCCTGTTCGTCAGCTGCAGAATACACCATACCAGCAATAACTTCAATTGATGCCGAACTTAACGAACCGTTAAAAATACCAAACCAGCTATTGTTTAATAAGTAATCGTTACTTGGTGTACTGTTTAAAAATAACATGTACAATTCCAAGGCTTCTTCATAGTTATTGGCAAATAAATTTAAGTCGGCGTACAATACTTCATATGGAACATTCATATTATTCCAAAGTTTATCATTATCACCGAGAATTTTACCCCAGTTAACCTCTCCAACCTTACCTTTGCGCGATTCCATTTCATCTAGTAAACGTTGAACCACCTGATCCTGATTTAATCGTGGTAATTTGTTCAGATTTTCCATGCTAAAATTAACAAGGGGACTTTTAAAATAAACTACCTCATTGAAAAAATTACTTAGAGTAAAATATGTCCAGGCTCGTATGGTAGTTACTTGTGTTAATATACCCTCTGCTTCATGTTTAGTATATCCCACCTTCTTCAAATCAATCGTATCCAGGCGTGCTAATAAGTCATTACAATTTACAATGATCTTATAATACTCCGTTTGATCAACTAATGGATTCAATTCACTAATCTGACGATTATTTAACTCCGTAATCCAATTAGTAGCATTTACTCCTGGTTCTCCTTCTTCACTTAAAAGCGAACTTAATATAATATTGTTATCTGCAATATTCTGCACCAGGCTATGAATTCCCATTACCGCCGTCGCCACCTCTGTGCGACTTTTGTAGTAATCTCCTCCATTTACTGAATCTTTATTATCGACCTCGAAATAATCTTCACATGATACCAAGCCAATAACTAATGCGAATATCAAATACTTTAAATTGTTCATATTTATTTGCATTATAAGTTAATTTTCAATCCGATTACAATCTTACTTGACAAAGGTGTTAAACCGTAATCCACCCCTTGATGGGTCACATTATTACCATAGTAGAACTCTGGATCAAAGCCCAAATAATCGGTTACAGTAAACAAATTATCTGCTGAAATATAAATAGATCCACCTTTTATACCTTTTATTAAAGACTCTGAAATATTAAATCCCAATGTTATATTTTTCAACTTAAGATAGCTACCATCCTCAATCCATCTATCCGAGAAAACTGCGTTCCCCATCGGGTCACCATAAGTTGCCTTAGGCATATCAGTAACCTGACCCTCTTTAATCCATCTTCTTTGCACAGATGTTGCCTGGTTATGAGTATCGGCCATTCTTTCCATTTGAGAACGACGATAATTATAAATATCACCGCCAACCTTGTATGAGAACAAGCTATTTACATAGAATCTCTTGTAGCTTAAGTCAATATTAAAGCCACCAAAGAAATCGGGATTTGCATCACCAATAACCATCATATCACGCTGGTCAATCACCCCATCTTTATAACTATCTTCAAAGATTACATCACCCGCATTATAACTTTGTCCCACAGGATTTGTTAAACCAGCTTTATCAGCTTGTGCTTGTGTGGCAAAAACACCATTTGTTTTATAGCCATAAAATTGATTTGCAGGTCGACCAACTTCCGAAACTAAATAACCACCTTCGATCGCTGTATAAATTTTTTGATCTCCATCAAGTGATTTAATTTCGTTTTGACTTTTTGCAAAAGTACCACCAACATTTATCTTCCAGTCGTTTGTCGATACTAAATTTACATTCAAGCCTAACTCGATACCACTGGTCGTTAACTCTCCACCGTTGGTTAGGAAATTTTCAAATCCAAGAAATTCATATGACTCCTTACGTAACAGCATGTTCTTAGTCGTTTCATTGTAAACGTTAAAATTTAACATTAAACGCTTATTGAAAGCCACTAAATTTGTATTAAAGTCAATCTTATGCACTTTTTCAGCCTCCAAACCTTCACTTGGAATATTCATTCGCACTACACCATTAACATTCCTAAATCTATTGGATACAAAAATGTATTGACCTGCGTTTGATTGTATTTGACTGTTACCGCTTACACCATATGATATGTTGAACTTTAACTGATTCAACCAATCAGCATGCAAAAACGCTTCATTACTTGCGAGCCATCCCAAACCACTTGCATAAAACAGTCCAAAATCACCGCTCTTACTGAACACCGATGATTTATCAGTCGTTATTAAACCATTTAAGAAATATTTACCGGCAATTCCGTAATTAGCATTAACTCCAAAAGACATATAATTGTAGCTATCTAATCCTCCACTTACGAACTTTTTGCTTGTAACATTTGATAAACTTGCAAACTGATCCGATGATGTATTAACACCTTCAGCATTATCAAGTTCATACCTTGATTGGAACAATTTAGTATTTAAAGCTACTTTTAAATCGTTGCCATTTAAGAAATGTTTTTTATACCTAAGTGCACCTGTTACATAAGTTTGCTGATTTAAACCTATACTATGCGCAACCATATTTTTAGTTCCACTTCCTGGTTTCCATGCAACCGTATTATCACTAGCTCCCGGAACGAATAAGTTTTGACGCACATTATTGTTATTATAAGATGCTGCAAAGTAAGCCTCCATATTATCATTGAAGCTATAAGTTGCATTTAACTTGGCAAAAACGTTACTTGTTTTTATAAAACTTTCTTCATTATTTACTAATGATACCGGGTTACTTACATTAAACCTACTGATAGGATCAAGGTAAAATGTGGTACGACCGGTAATAGGGTCATAAGCATTTGGAGCCATTGATGGTGCTTTAAATAGAGCCGAATAAAGTGGGTTTCTAGCATGAATTAATCCACTTTCCTGCACCGCATTTTTATTAATACTATAACCTAAATTAGTTGATATTTTAAACTTAGGTGTTATATTAAAAAAGGCATTTATCTGATTTGTGTATCTTGTAAAATCAGTATTTTTAATAATCCCATTCTGTTTTTGGTATCCTAAACTTAAGCTATAATGAGCAACTGCATCTCCACCTTGAACATTGATATAATAATCTTCATATGAACCTTGATCAAAAACTTCATCCTGCCATTCTGTTTCGTTGTTAAATCTCTGATAGCTTGGCGAACTCTTGTCGCTCACTAAGCCAGGGAACAAACTTTCTACTGAAGTTGCATCATACTTTTGGTATACCAGTTCATTCATTAAACCAGTATAATCCATCGCATTCAAAACCGGCATATTATCTGGAGCTGTTGCGATCCCCTTACTCATGCGAACCTGAACCGTTGAATTTGTTCCTGTACTCTTTTTGGTTTCGATGATAACAGCACCATTAGCAGCTAAAGAACCATAGATTGCAGTTTCGGGTCCTTTTAAAACTGTAACACTCTCAACATCATTTGGATTAATATTAGCTAACGGATTACTATATACTCCATCTAAAACACCAGTCATATTACCTGCAAACTCTACTATTGCTCCATCCAATATAATCAATGGCATATTGTCCGCATTTAATGACTTGTAAGAGCGTAGCATCATCATTGCCCCTTCTCCTGGTGCTCCAGAACGATCGGTTACACTAAAACCTGCTATACGACCTTGAAGTGAATTTTCTACCGATGTATTTGTGGCTAATATTTCATTATCCTCAACGCTTTTACGTAATCCTAGTGTATTTACCTCATTTAAAACAAAATCACCATTGTCAATTAATTTACTGTCAACATTTTTACTATTGACATCAACTAAGATAAATTGAACTTCCTTCTTATTGTAAATGTGTTTTTTGACGATATGATAGCCAGTGGCCTCAACTGTCAAAACTAAATTTTCACTGGCAACTGAATCGGGTACCATAAAGTCACCATTTTCGTCAGTTAGAGTTGTAAAAGTACTATGATCAACTGTAATAACTGCATTACCAATTGGTTCTTTCACGTTAGTTACAACTTTACCACTTATTGCTCCGGATTTTTCCTGAGCATATGGCACCATTGCAAATAAGGTGAAAAGTATTAGTATAAATGTAATTTTCATGAATACAGAATTAAAAATTAATAAACATCATCTGTCGGCACTAATACAACACGGAACGGCACTAATCGTGCATCCGGATCTGTACCTGCAAGCTCAATTCTTACAAAAACTTTTTCCGGATCATCACCTTTATGCGTGTAATAACCAATCGTTTTGTCGTAAATGATTTTAGGATTATTTTGCATATTATATCCAGTTCCTTCACGACCAACTTTGCCACCTACCTCTTTACCATTCACATAAATTTGGACATCAGGGTGCATAAAGTCTTTACATGAGAACTTCACTTCATAAGTGCCCGGTACTACATTATCATTCAGCACATAACTTGTTCCATCTTTTTCATTTACATACAAGGCTTGACATTCTATCCAAACATTTGTTTCTAAGCCATCATTGAAGTCTATAACAGCATCTTTTGAAAAGATCGTTTGAAATGCACCACCTTTACTTTCATCAACAACTACACCTGGTCGATCTTGGCGAACACCCTCGCCAAAAACGAAACACGCATCTTTAGTTTCTTGTGGTATGCGATCGTCGTAATAAAGTGCTGGCTTATAGATTAATGGAGCTAAATAATTGTAAGCTGGTATTTTAAAACCTTCTGTTTTATACATATACCCATTACTTAGCTCTACCCGATCATATAAACGACCTTGCTTTTTGCCTCTCCAAATGCGATAACCAAAACTCTCAATCGAAGATGGATATTCTTCATCAATCAAAATATCATAACCAACTAAGGAATAAGTGTTTCTTTTTACCCTCAATGTATCTTCTTTTGTTGGTTTTGCACCTTTCTTTTGTTCAATATAATTAAACATCGTGCTCTGTGCATCTGTAATCTGTTCATTATTGGGAACAATTAGTGTCATTAACTTTTCTTCATTTTGAAGTGGACCCGTATATTCAAACAAATCATTGTTATAAACAAACACACTATCATAAACCACTTGTCCGGTTGCATTTATACCAACTGGCAAACTATTAGCTACGTCAAAAATAGTATCTTGATGAGCCAATATCGTATCTCTGAATATGGAATAATCATCGTCTAATGTGAAAATATTTTCATACAAGTTATTCACACTTTTAATGGGCGAATCTACCACATAAAATGCACCGTTAGCACAAATCGTTTGTTGATCCGAAACTTTAGCGCTTCCATTAATCACATAACCTTGTTCCGATTTACTAACTTTCATGTACTTAGACATTAAGGTAATGAAACGTTGATCTTGTTGAATATTTTCAATTATTACGCGATTAGCAATTAAGTGCGATTTTACAAACTGCACTTTTTCAGCCGTATTCAATCCACTAATATCAAACGTACCATTTTGTGGTGCCAGTACAGTTATAAACTCTTTTGAGTTCAGTCGATCTAAATAATCGACCTCTTTTAAAAGACTTAGAAACTCCGTAATATTTTTATTCTGAGCTACTACTTCTTTAACAGTACGACTATCAATAATTTGATTGTCTACTTTGTAGTGATCATCCCATTTATCACTCTCACAAGAGAATGCAAAGATGAGAATTACTGCTATATACAATATATTTTTCATATATTCTCTTGTTTTATTCTTCAATTGGTACAAACTTAAAATGGTGTATCATCATATGCATTCTACTCAAATACACAAACCTTAGTTTATGCTGATCTGTTTCAGTCCATTCTACGTCACCCATATGCATGTCCCACATCGACCATCTATAATCACCAAAGTCGATATTGGCAGCCGGTTCTCCATCAATAAAACTTTTAGTTAAAGCACGCCATGGCCATCTAATACAACCCACATATACTTTATACTTACCAGGTAGTAATAAAGGAGTAGTAAACTCAACCCAACCGTTTCTACCATTGGTTTCAAACAGAATAAAATCAGTTACCGGCGCCGTGCTAAATACATCTGTGTATGGTGTTGGCTTATTGTAACCACCCAGTTGGTAATAATGTGCCCCGGCACCAGGAGTCATCGGCGAAACTTCCCATTCAATACCAGGAATATTTTGACCTTCTAACGGCACTTTATGCCTTGGTACACCATTTCGATAATCCGGTAACTGCGAAAGCTCCTTTATATCTGTTGCTAAGATCCAAACAAACTCACTGGCTTTTGGCACAAAAACCTCCATTAAATTATTGACATAGTGATATACTCCGTCAACAGCAATTAAATCAGTTTTGCTTTCTAGTAGACTGACATAAGATCCATCATTACTATTAATTTTTAACTGGTTGTCTTCATCTGTCAAGCTTATGAATTGATTTTTAGCAAGTGTCAATACATTTCTTGTTTTTTGACCAGAACTAAAATGAGTTAAATCGGAAAACGAATATGTATTTTTAATAACATGATAGGCCATGTACTTATTCAAGCCATTAGTTAATAAGGTAACATCATCACTGTCACTAAACTTTGCTTCCAACTCCTCATAAGTGTTAATGCCATTATCAATAAATACCTCATCTGGTACAGCAAAAATTGTATAAGACAATATACTGGACTTACTTTTCTCGTTTATCATCCTTTGTTTCCAGCCGGTCTTTATCATCGCCTGATTGAAAATGGTCAAATTTGGATCATTTTCATATAATTCTTCAAGCGTTTCAACTACCAGGTGTAATACCTTGTTGATTTTATGAATATAACCATTAGACACTTCAATATCTTTTGAAATGATCTTAGCATCTTTATTGATATAAATACTATTTATACCACCGTCACCAAAAGTCGTTGATAAGTGAGCACCAGTAAAGGTCGTATCCGGTATAAAACCAACGCCAAAAGCGTCATGCTTAAACTTTGTAGCTAAAGTATGATACTTTACAAGCTTTTTTAAATATTCAACATCTAAATCAGCCACCTCACTCACATTTTTTTCTTTTAAAAATGCTTTTACTGCTTCATTGTCTGGTACAAATGCCGTCATTTCATTTGCAACAGCAAACGTATTTAACAAACCTGCTTCTTTTACAATCTCAGCCCACAAAGAAACATCTTCATTGTCTTGTAAATACCTCATTATAGAGGGTTGATCATTTACAGAAAACATCTCATCAACTTCTTCTTTACAGGAATATTGTGTAATTAAGATTGTTCCTAATACCATTAATGAACAAAGCGAAAATAATTTGCTCGATAAAGTCTTAAATCTTCGTAACGTCTTCATAATATGGATTTTGTTTTAATTTAGCATTATGTCTCAACTCATCAATATGAACTGGCATATAATAACTGTTGGTATCTTTTAATTTACTTTTCATCATTTGATAAGTACTTGCACCAACATTTTTCAAAACTGTTTCAATCAGCTTTTCTTTTCTGGCAAAATCATTTCTTTTACATATCCTCAGTAAGTCAAACCATTCTTTTCCTTCGCCCAAAAACTCTCTTCGCCGTTCTTCTAAGATGAAATCCTGGTATGCCTCAAGGTTTTCCGGTAAAGTAATATCATCCTCAATATTTCGAGCTTCCCTTAGCTTTTCCAGTGTTTTCTTAGCTCCTTCAAAGTTTTTTTGTTCAGCCTGTGCTTCTGCTAAAGCCAAATAGGCATCAGATAATCGATAAAAACATGTATTTACATCCTTATCTGTACCTCCTCGTATTAAGTCAGTTGCCAAAATTAATTGACGAGTAGGTATACCATAATACTTGTAAATGAAACCATCTATACTATATGAATTATATTTTCTGATGTCGTCAACATTATCATAAACAACATTTCTTGGCGAATCAAAATATAACTCATCTACACCCATCTCAGGTTTTTCATAATATAATGTAAAATGAAATCCACTTTGATCTCTGTTACTCAGGTATTGTATTTCGTAAACTGATTCGGAACTGTTGCCAGGATAAAAGATACTCATGTAAAACTCAGGATCCACAAACTTAAGCTCGTAATCATTGATCACTTGCACTGCTGTTTTTTCAGCTTCTGCATAGTTATCCATCCACAGATAAACATCTGTTAACAATGCTAAAACTGCCTTTTTAGTTGCCCGACCACTATCGTAAAGATAGTTGTCATAAGTTACAGGTGTGTTAGCCAATGCATATTTCAAATCCTTAACTATTTGCTGTAACACCACATTTGCATTTTCCTTTGGCTGCATAAAATCCTCGCCATCGGTTTCATAATGTTGTAAGATCAATGGCACATCGCCCCATATTCTTACCAAATAAAAGTAGTTTAAAGCTCGTATGAATAAAGCTTCTGCCTGAAACAGTTTTAACTCTCCTTCGTGAAACACCGGATCGTTTTCTTGAGCTTTAGGCGCCATGTTATAAACCGAGTTAGCAAGGCCGATGGCTTGATAGTACCCCTTCCATTTTGCATATTCATTTTCTGGCAGAATATTAAACTCATCCATTCTGCGTATATCATAAGAAGCTGCTGATAATGCCATAATGGACGCACCTTTCAAATCGCCATTAACTAACATATTTTGGCCATTGTTTCTTGTCGCATTATAGGCTGCTGCAAGCACCCCCGTTACATCTTCCTTACTCTTCCAAAATTCGTCACGAACAATCTGGTTAGCTGGTTTAATATCTAACCAATCTTCACATGAAGAAAAGAACAAGCAACTAAGACAAAAAACACTTAATATTAACTTTTTCATTGTTACTTAGTTTTAAAATTGCACATTGAAACCAACTGTAAATCTTGCAGGTCGTGGAGTTCTTGAATGATCGGCACCGATCAACTTATCCCATGAGCCACCAACTCCAACTTCGGGTTCCTGTCCTTTGTAATTAGTCCATGTCAATAAATCATAACCCGAAACAAATAACTTAGCATTTTGTAAACCAGCACTTTTTACAAATTTTAATTTGCCAAAATCATAACTCACCGTTAATGACTTTAAACGCATATAATCGCCTTTTTCAACGTAGCGACTCGATCCTAAACTATTGTATCCAGTACCGTAAAGTGCTCGTGGCATATCGGTAACATCACCTTCTCTTCTCCATCGACGTAATACCGCAGTACTCTGATTATTTCGGTAATACATATCCTCAGTAGCCATACGCCCCAAATTGACAATTTCATTACCAACTACAAAGTTAAAATATGCTGCTACTGAAAGGTTTTTATAGCGAATAGAAGGCCCGAACCCACCTGTTAAGGTTGGCATACCATTTCCAAGGTAAACCACATCATACTCATTGATTTTTCCATCGTGGTTAATATCAGCATATTTTGCATCACCAGCGCGATATTCGTAGTTTCCAGTGCTCATTATCACAGGTTCTCCACCCAAATCATATAATGTTTGACCGCCGGCATCTTTTGCATAAACATCTTCACTCGTTGAGTAAACACCCTCATATCTAAACCCATAGTAAGCTCCGATTGGATCGCCTAGACGCAATGTTCTTGCATAAGACTTAGCTCCATTAGTTAACTCAAAAACGTTTGTTGAAAAGTTTTCGGGAAACGAAGTCACTTTGTTGAAGTTTTGAGAAACATTGAACCTCATATCTACTGTCCAATCTCTGTTTTTCAGGATTTTAGTTGAACCGGAAAATTCCCATCCGCTATTTTCGGCACCACCATAATTCATGTATCGAATTTTATCGAATCCTGTCGATCCAGGAACCGGCACATCTTTAAAAATCATATCTGATGTTACCTTTTTATAAACTTCAAAAGATAAGTCACACAGATAATTGAAAGCGGTTAAGTTTAAACCGATGTTTAGCTGCTTAACTTTTTCGTATTTTAAATTATCGAGCTGTATATCTTTGGCTTTAACAATTGGCAGATCAATATAGCTTCCACTTCCTGAGAATGTCGAATGAATAGTATTATCACGTAAATTACCATTGATACCCCAAGAGCCCCTAAGCCTTAAATCGTTTAACCATTTTGCATTACTCAAAAATTTCTCTTTGCTGATTCGCCACGCAGCTGAAAAACTTGGGAAAACACCCCATCGTACATCCTTACCAACTGATGAATTTGCACCGGTACGCAAGGTTCCTTCAAGCATGTATTTATCATTAAACTTGTAGTGCATATTTGCCAGGAAAGAAACATCTCTACCTTCAGAATAACCTGATCCGAAATCATCATCTATAATCTTTCCCCCAACACTAATATCAGTTACCTGGTGGCTCGGTAATCCGTACACACCAGCTGCAAATGAATCATTTCGCCGCATTGCTATGGTATTTGCCAATAATGCACTTATGTCGTGCTTACCTTTCTTTTTTATCCAGAATAATTTATTGTAAACATATGTGCTAAAATTTTCTGAACTTGATTCAAGCGCACGATTAGCATAAACACTATTCCAATCCACGCCAGTAACCATTTGAGGCAAAAACTTGTTATTTTTTGAATGATCCAAATCAAAGGCAACATCCGACTGAAACTGAAATTCTTTGGTAAAATTCCAACGCAAAGTCAAATTTGTTCTAATACGTATGCTACTAACATCATTGAATGATTCATTTACCAATGCAAGCGGATTATAATAGCCTTCTCTTGATCCTTGCCAATTCTCCTCATTATTTCGAGCCGTAAAATATTGATTCGTTAAGTTTCCTTGCTCATCATATTCGTAAGGACTCATGCCAGGATTTTTCTGCATTGCCAATGCACGAACATCTTGTTTGAAATTATCATCCCTGCCATCATGATAAGGTGCTTGCTTATTACTATGTGTAAATGAGAAATTAGTGCTAAACGTTACCTTTTCAGATAAACTATAATCTACATTAATCCGTCCATTCATCCTATCAAGACCAGTACCAATTGTATTACCCTGATCGTCCAGATAACCTAAACTGAGGTAATATTTTGCTCGATCACCACCACCAGTTAACGACACGTTGTAGTCCTTAATATTAGCATCTTGACTAATCTTGTCTAACCAATCTGTTGGTGTATTGTATTCATTGTAATACGAAAAATTTTTGTTATTATACCACAATAACCTTTCATACTCATCTTCAAGAGCTACATAACCAAAAGGACTTCCATGATTCATCATTTTTTGAAACATCGCATCTTGTTGCAGTGCATAATATTGTTTTGCATCCAACATAGGTACTGGCTCTGTAATCGTTTTCCAACTATACTTCGCACTCACCGAAACGCGCGTTTTACCAACCGATCCTCGCTTAGTCGTAATTATAAGAACACCATTCGCAGCTCTTTCACCCCAAACAGCACAAGCCGCAGCATCTTTTAAAACCTCAATAGACTTAATATCGTCTGGCACAATATTAACTAAAGAGCCAAAGTCTTCACTGTTTGCTGTACGAAAATCAAAATCATCATTTACCTGTGTTTGAAAGGGTATACCATCAACCACAATCATCGGATCATTATTTCCATTTAAGGAAGATTGCCCCCGTATACGAATTGATGTTGCTGCTCCGGGATCACCACTATTTTGAAAAATATTCACATTTGCCAATTGACCAGCCAATGCTTCTTCTATCGAGTTAACTTGCACATTCTCCATATTTTCCAGTTCAAAAACCTCACTGGAAGTCGTCATATCACGCCGCGAAATCTTTGTGAAACCATTATCACTTTTATCGATTACCTGTGCTATAACAGCAATTTCCTCAATATCCTGCATGTCATCCATTAAGACGACATCAATTTTTTTCCGATTCTTTACTTCTACTTTTAAGGTACGCATGCCAATAAATGAAAATTGCAAGGTACCGTCTCCTCCAACCGGGATAGCATAAAATCCATTGATATTAGTAATTGTTCCGTTCAGTACACGACCTTCATTATTGATCACGTAAACGTTTACTCCTACCAATGTTTCTCCGTCACCATCCTTAACAACACCTGTAACTGTATTCTTTTCAGTTTGTGCAAATACAGATATACTGATTAAGAATAGTATGAGTAAATTATATATTTTTTTCATAAATCTCTTATAATAATGCATCTATACTAAAAATCATTCCATCTGCAGTTATTCTGCCATCTTCCTTATGTATAGTTTTAGCCGATTTTTCATTACTTAAATTTTGAATTTCGAGTTGATCCTGAGTCGCATTAATTTTTAACTCTACAAACACTTCTTGCCCTAAGTCATAATGAGATACTTGTCTGGTAACTACGTTCAGAGCTTCTTCATATCCTGGTAAGATGTAGTTGATTCGGCGATTTTCCTCCATTGGCACGAAGTATTTCATACAATACATGCTTAAAGCTTTCTGCTTCTCTTCCTGCACATCTTCGGTATCAGTAGATAAAGGAAGTGGAGGAATAGTGCCATCATCAATACCATTTTGAATTGCTTTATTGCTTGGAACAAGCACCATCAAACGATTTTTATTCACCAAACTTTCCTTTAATCTGCTAAAGGAGTATAATTTTGCTTCTTTAAGCAACATGTTAAACATGCCATACTCTTCAACGTTTTGTAGTACACCACCTAATCTATCTTCGGCTCCTTTAATCGAACCTTGAATTTTATAGGTAATACCGTTAGTTGGCTCTTCATTTACTTCCAATATTGTTGCATAAGTTTGATCGCTTGATTGATAGTCGTTTTCATTCACATACAACTTACCATCCTGATATTTGACTACATGAAACGATTCAACGTTCTTTAAATAACCACTACCTGACAAGTCGATTACATCGTCTTTCATAAAAACGTAATGCGCGAAGACACTTTCAGCTTCCTTTTTACCAACTTCACTTCGTGCACCATTTTCTTTGTTTATTTTCATCAATTTATTTGACTCAACCACATAACCAATGTCTTCCATTGCTTTGTTATCAGCTATTAAAAGTCCAAAATTGATATCCTGATTATTTAACATCTTTGAGGCCCTTGCTAAATCAAGGAAATAAGCAAATGTGTTGTAATCTAAATTAAGCACAGCCTCACCCATTACTCCTTTCATAAAACTTGGTATCTGCACTTCTTTTAAACCATAAAATATGCCATTTTCAGTTATTCGTGCAGAAACGATATCATCTGTTGTAAACTGGTATTCGTCACCCCATTCTGATTGCACTAAGCCGGTTTGCAAATCACCAAAGAAACCACTGGTTGCAAACATGTGTTGCTTTAAAATATACTGAATACCTATTTGTGGTATTTTACTGTAATCTTCCAGGCCTTCAGCACCCCATCGAGTAGTAATAAAATTTTCAAGTGCCTCATTAGTGACTCCTAAAACAAAAGCCTGATTCTTACCTACAGTTGTTTCACCAGTTGCAAAACTGTGTACGATATCAACTCCACCATTTATTGCGTCACTTTTTGCCCATTCACCTGTCCAATCACTTTGATAATTTTCTGGCGCTTCTTCGGTTTCCCACCTGATAAAATAATAATGATAAATGTCTCTGAATCGGCTGAAACGTTCATCCTTTTCCAACACCTGATCAATGGTTGGTGCTGCATCTGCAAACTTGTCTATCTTATAAAGGTATCCATTATCGGCAGGTATTTCATAATCAGTTATACGAGCACCAGTAGACAACACTGCATTACCATTATAGAATCCATCACCATAAATTGAATTAATGTTTAACTCAGCGTTGTCACTTTTCATGGCATTGAAAAAAGCGTCACTGTATACTAACAGGTTCTTCTTATTTGCCATTACCATGCATGACTTAACTTCGTTTTCTATTTTTACCTTATGCAGCTTTGGTGCTGGCTGACAAATCGTGTTAAAGGTTGTAAACAATCCTTTTTCAAATTCATATAAGTCATAATGAAATGTTTCTAACCTTTCTTTATTATAACCTTTAATGATTAAAGTATAACGAATTGCTTCATCCAACCTATCTAACGGCACATCTTTAAGACTGCTAAACTGATTATCGCTTAACCATTTTTTTATTGCAGTATTATTTGGCACAAAAGCCGTTAACAACATTTGCCCATCAAGTTGATTTTTTAGACCAATCATTTCAACTGCTTCGCAATAAAGCGAATAGTCTGAATCTTGCTGTAATATTTCATATATACTACCTTTGAGCCATTCAGGACGTTTATAATAATCATCCTCATTTTTGCATGCAAAGAGCAGTAACGTAAACGAAATAATTGCTATGATTTTTTTCATTTGCATTTATTTATTGGATTTATTTTATCTTTCCAGAGATGTATAGATATTTAATTCTGCAAACATCGTGTGAGCATTATTAGACTCAAGTGTTTTAATTTTAATAAACTGGCCAACAGGATTTCCTTCAATTTTGTACATTTGACCTTCATTGGTATTAATGTCTCTATCAAAAATTCCGATCGACACCCATTCATCTTCTTTTTTCATTTTTGTTAACACCTCAAACTTCGTTGTTCCTCTACCATCATTCTGCCTACGGAACAATTCAATGCTATAAAATTTAATCGGTTCACCTAAATTAAAGGCTACCCATTTATCATTATCAGGGCCAGGAGCATCTTTCCATTGTGTGTGCCAAAAAGTCCATATATTATCATCTATCATATGAATACATCGTCCATTATTTCCATTATTCTCTCCAACAGCTTCTTCAGATGAAAATCCATCAACTGTCCATAATGCTTTTGACACTTGTAGTATGATATCCCCTTTGATCACCTCAATTTTCTCATTTCGCTCAATTGTATTTTCAAACTCATCAGCAATTACAACACTTACCTCAAATTCTCCCTCAGGTATGTTGTCATACTCAATTTCTGTGAAAGTCTCAATGGATACAAGTTCTTGTACCAATGCATCTCCATCCTTTTGAGGAACAGTGATCGTTACATTTACAGGCATTTGCGAGTCATTTTTATAGCTTATCGCTAACTTTTTATCACGTGCCTCTAATAAGAAGGTTTGCGCAACTTGCAAAAAGGGTGGCATCATAGGTCTGGCTTTCACATAAACCGCCTCTGAAGATTCATTTTTTTTATTGTAAGCAGTCAACACAAACTCTTGACGTTGCATATCCGATAATCCTACAATAGCCAGTTCCTCAATATCCTTTACTATTGAATCTTTAATTTCCTGTCCATTGGCACCAATATGCTTGATACTTATATGATCGAGATTCTTGTCAGAAGGATTTTCCCAGGTTAAAACCAAGCTCCCATAACCCTCTTGTACTTGTACATTTGTTACAGGCTCTATCGCCATTTTATTGGATGTTTGCGGATCAAAATCAGGATCACGTATTGGGATATCATCATCCGAACCGCACGCATACAGCAACACGCACAAAATTGGCAAAATACTTAATTTTCTTTTCATAATTATTGATATTTAATTTAACAACTAACAACCATTTGGCTGCCTTAAAAACATCTCTTTTCACTAGTTAACTATCTCACATACTTCTATTGTCCATGCATATGTGCAGGGAGGATATTCTTTTATTTTTTCAGGAATATTGACTACAAATCCGTTAACACTGGATTTTCACATTAAACTAAATTTGGCTCTCAAAACTCTTACATTACAATTTTGCATAACCATATTCAATCTAACTTTCTATCTTCGCACCTATGTGCAATCGATTGCACATAGGTGTAAAAAAACTTCTTTAACTTGAATCATTCCAAGGGATCGTTCCGTCTGTTGACAATCCAAATCTAAAGCCTCCGTTTCAGATTCATCCACATTAATTACCGGACACTGTTCACATTTAACTTTTACATTTCTCAATAATTCACAAGCAAAATCGAATAAATTTTCATTGGATTTCAGAGCAATTGAGTCTACAGTAGGATCTTCGAGTAAATGCTGATGTGCACCGTATGTGTTCTGAGCAAAATAAGAAACTGCTCGCCAATATTGATCATTTACTTTCCATTTCCATAAACTGTATGAATTGGCAAGTTCTTTTTCCTTTATAAGCAATTCCAAAGATTCTCTTTCCATCTCCAAGTCAAATCGAATTTCTTTCAACGCTTGTTTTTCGTTAATTTGGAATATGTGAACCTTATCGCGAATTGAAAAAGCTGTGACGAATTGATTATCAATATAACATTTTCCTTTTCCAACAGCCTTAAACCGTAGTTTCGAAATGGTTATTAAATCTGGTAATTGCAGACTAAATACCCCTTTCGTAATTACTTTGTGAAATTCTCTGGGATACCTTATGTTGAGCAGAGCGTCATCTTTTCTCTTCCTTAACAACTGAAGCCTCCAACTTTCCAGTTCCCTAGCTCCGTAAATCCATTGAGTTTTGGTCTCTTTTATGTTGGAAACTGGAACTTGTTTTAAAGAGTTATAAGTTGCATCAATTTCCGCAAACATAGATCTATTTTGTTTATTTGATTGTCCGGATACCTGAAATAGACAATTACCAATAAACCAAAAAATAACAATAATAACACTGGCCTTTTTCATAAATTACCTACTCGAAAATTAATTTACAATAATACTTCAAGCTAATCATAATAGTGTTGTACTAATTGACATAACGCTTGCACTTTTTGATAATTGAGTTACTGTTGGTTTGGTATCTATTTCCAATACGCCTGTAGCACGTACATGCACTCCTGCCTTAATCAATGAGCCTGTAATTTTAATTGTTCCGGGTTTGGTGAACGTTCGGATCAATATTGGAGCATCTACCCATTCAACCTTTCGAGGATTACCGGCATTAGAAGCATTCCCAACCAATTCACCTTCGCCTTTTATTTTAAAATGCACATTGTCATTCACCGGGTGCTTGATATTACCATACTTATCTACAATTGAAGCCACCGCAACAGCAATATCAGATCCATTGTCGATCATTAGCACTCCTTCATCTAATAACTTCAGAATGATACACTCTTCTCGATGCGAGGCCATGGCCACCACTTTCCCATCTATTAATCCTTCGGCTACAATGCTTGCTTTTTCTTTTCATAGTCTGTTTGCATTTCAAATCAACCCTAACATTGAGATTTTTAAAAATCTTCTTTCTACTAATACTATATCGTTACAAACCTATTAATTCGGCAACTGAACAATTGTTAATAATTGTCATCTTTTCACAACAGGTGTTCATTCTTTTGTCAATAAGAGCTTGACAGGAAGGTGAATACATAAAATGAACATATGTATTAGTTTTGTGTACGTAATTACCAATTTTAAAAAAAAGGATATTTCTGTCCGTTAAAATTTAGCTTCCAATCATGCTATTTCATTCTTGCATTGCATTCAACAAGTAAACAGTTAACAAATAGTTTATGATTTATTTGCCATATCGAAAAAGGTGTCGAGAGTGGTTCCTAAGTTTTACAAGGGCAAGTACCTTACTGTAGAATATTTTGTAAGCCCGATACTGGTCATGGTAGTGCAGTAACATCTTATGTCCTGCCACGTTTTAGAAGCACAGAATTTTAACCATGCTTTCCATTCACAACTTTAAAGTTTGAAGATGAAGATACCGCTTGAGGTGGCGTTGACAAGATGGAGTAGGTTTATACCCGGTGATATAGACAACTCAAGTCTTCCTGTTGACTATATGGAAAACCACTTTAAAAACAATTCAACTGAAAATCGTGAGGCTGTTTTTTCATGGATTCAGAAAATTCATGAAGGGTGATGGAGTAAAGAGTATTGAAGCTACAAAAAATGGTTTTACATTAAGACTTAATCTGACGAGCATTACTTATTTGATATCTTTAAAAAAATGTCAGATAATTTATTCTACCAACACACTCCATTCCTATGAGTTGAGCTATATTGATAGAATAAATCAAAGTAAAAGCGATGTAAGCTAAAAATCTAACCTAGTCAAATTGTCCAAAAAAAATCTTTTGCCCTTATATTAGCAACTTTTAAAATTTTTATCACTTAACTCTTCAATCTCTCAATCTCTATAAGTTATTCAGTACTTTATGCGACTTAACTTTTGACCTTCTCTTGCTGATATGCTTTTGGTGTTATTCCAAACTGATTCTTAAAACATCTAGCAAAATAAGACATATCACTAAATCCAGTTTGGTCAACAACTTCCGATACTTTTATATCTTCTGTACATAATAATCTCGCAGCTTCTTTTAAGCGAATACCTTTTATAAATTCGCTTGCTGACATCCCAGTCAGTTCCTTTAATTTCATATGAAGTAACGTCCTACTTACCCCAGATTGTTCGTTTAAATTTGAAACTTTGAAATCTGTATTAGAAATATTCTCATATACTATAGCAATCGCTTTTTTCAGAAATTCCTCATCCCTATTTGAACGTGTTACTTCATTAATTTCAATACCTAAATCTTTCTCAAATCTATGCTGCCATTTCTTTTTTAGTATAATTAAGTTTTGTAAATGTGCCTCTAATATCTCGCTATTAAAAGGTTTTTCAAGATAAATATCTGCACCTTGCTCCAAACCTTTGACTATATTTTGATTTCCAGATCGAGCAGTTAACAAAATAATTGGTATGTGACTAGTTTCAAAATCCTCCTTCACTAACTTACATAACTTTAGTCCATCCATTACCGGCATCATTACATCACTAACGATTATTTCAATATCAAGATTCTTAATTTTCCTCCAACCTTCTTCACCATTACATGCTGTTTCAACGATGTAGTTTTTACCCAAGGAAAATTTCAAATAATTTAACAAATCTTTATTATCCTCAATTATTAACACCTTGGTATTTTGCTGAATTTCGGATTTTTGATCATTTCTTTTAAAATCAGTATCAGATTCCATACCTGAACATTCAGTATCAGATGACCAGAACGCTTTTTCTAACACTTTATCTTCCTTATCAAAATGTTTACCAACAGGTATTTTTACTATAAACTCAGATCCTTTGTTTTTTTCGCTATTAATATGAATTGACCCATTTTGTATTTCTACAAGATTTTTAACTAATGACAATCCTATTCCTGAACCTACCCCATCAGAATACTGTCCTTCAACTTGATAAAAGCGATCGAAAATATATGCTTGATGTTCTTGCGAAATACCTATTCCAGAATCTTTAACAGAAATTTGTATGGTTGGCACATCACTCTTGATAGATCTTATGTCAAGACTTATCTCACCTCCATTTGGAGTAAACTTAAATGCATTCGATAATAAGTTAGTTAGTATACTCTCAATTATTTTACTATCATAATAAACAACCCTATCTTCCAAATAAGACACAAATTTGAAATCGATATTTTTATTGTTTGCTAAAGAATTAAAGTTTGAACAAATGCCTTCCACAAAATAAACAATATCTCCTCTATTAACTGAAAGTGTGAATTCGCCAGTCTCACTTCTGCGAAACTCAAGCAGTTGATTTACCAAAGTCTGCAAACGGTATGCATTCTTTAATACCAAATTAATAGTAACACCTCAGGTTCTATCATTACTAACGCATAGGTGTCAGTTGGCAGTCCAAAATAGCTTTCATTGTTCCACTAAATCAATAGAAAGTTGAAGCATTTCAAAGATATTCGCAGAACGCTTAATCCAGGTATCAATGGC
>JAOARW010000070.1 GCA_025210475.1 Carboxylicivirga sp.
AGATTGGCTACCATTATCCCGCCCAAAGATTTATCACTCATTCGTGCAAGCGAAACCTGTTTAGGAGGAACCGTATGCGGGAAATCCGCTCGTACGGGTCTGTGAGGGAGCGGTAAGGTAACGAACCGCTCTACTCGGAAATCTAGAAGCGTATGGATATTAATTGCTTTTCTAGTGTATTTAATAGGTTACCAACTGTATGGATTAAGACTAAGAGAAATTGTTGTTGAATCTAAAGAGAATACTTCATTCTTGAAATGCAGATAGGGAATTGAAGAGTCCGCATATAATGGCGGAGCCCTTAGGATCAAGTAGGTGCCAAAGTTTGCAAAGATTCTTGAATCTCCGTTCTCATTTGTCCTTGATAGTGTGGATTGATTCACATAGTGCTTTATCCCTAGATGATAATGTTTACTTTTTAGCATGTACAGATGTCTCCTAACGAGTTTTCTTACTGTTAATTATCAAAAAAAAGAATAAACTGATGTCAACAGTTGAAATCCCTTATTAGATAATCACCATTGTATTTTTTTTGCATCAATTTGTTAAACTCATAACGATATACAAACTGAAGTAGTTGAGCAAATACATATTTACCGGAATTCATAACCTTGCTTTAAAAGTGCAATGCTAAAACCAGATCGAATCGAAATATTAAAGAGCGTCTGTATTGTGCTGAAATATAGGTTGGTGAAATGTTTTTTTAATAATTAACGCATCACTATTTATGAAGAAAAAACATTATACCGTTAGATAATCATAATGTAAATTGACTATACTCTAGGATACGTTTTTTGGACTTTAAACAACTTCTGTGCGTTAATTGACAAAATGAAATTAAGGTGTATTTTAATAATGCAATTTTAATATTGTATTTTTGTATCAAAACACGAACATTGGTGTCAAATGATCAATTCTAAGAAATATAATATTAATGCTTTTTCTAAAGGAAGTATACAGGAGTTAGAATACATTTATAATGAGTATTCAGATATGATCTACCATTTATGCCGACAATACATTACTGAAGATGAAATTGCTCAAGAAATTGTTCAAGATACTTTTATTAAGTTATGGGAAGTGAAGGATGGTTTGATTGCGGAATTAAGTATTAAGAACTATTTGTATACTATTGCAAAGAATAATTGTTTAATGCATTTGAGGAAAAGAAAGAATATAATCGAGTCTACGGATCGATTAAATTATCTCGAAGCTAGATTTAATTATGAAGTTCTTTGCAATATGGCCGATACTGTTATTGAGTTTGATGAATTAAAAAACAAAGTAGAAGAAGCGATAAATGAATTGCCAGAAAGTTTAAAGCAAGTATTTTTATTAAGTCGTATTGAGGAATTAAAATATAAAGAAATAGCAGAACAATTAGATATAAGTATGAAAACAGTAGAGGCACGAATGTCGAAAGCACTCAAAATTCTTAGATCTGAGCTCCAAGATTATTTGCCGATATTGTATTTAATCAGTAGTCTTCTATATTAAATTGTTAGAATTATCTTTTTTAATGCTAAAAAAACTGTTTGAAAAAGCAATTAGATGATTTGTATTGATCTCTGGGATAGTTGGTTGTTTATACGAGTGATAAAAGTTTAAAAAAAAAGTCAGGTTTTTCATAGGGGCTTCTTCCTTTTACGCATACAGTATATAAAAGGAATGGTATGAAAGATTTGATGGCAAATATAATATTGGGCAAAGCCTCAGATAATGAAAAGTTAGTTTTTTATAAGCAAATTGAAACAGATGATAAGTTAAGGAAGGATTTTATTTGGTGTAGAAACTTATATATTGCGCATTCAAGTAAGCGATATGTGAGGTTAAGTTCTTCTAAAAAAGATGATTTCAAGAAAATAAAATATAGACTTCTCAAAAGAAAAACTTTTAAACTAATTAAGTTGGGAATTTCCTATGCCGCTGTTTTTATTATTGCTATTATGTTGGTTCACCTGTTTGGGGTATCTTCAATTGATAATCCTAATGGTGAATTTTCTTCAATTATTACCCAATCACAAAGTACTAATCAAATTTTTTTAGCAGATGGTTCTACAATTTTGCTAAACGCAAATTCGAAAATTGAATTAGTATCACAAAATAAGAATGAGATAGTATTAAACCTTGAAGGGGAGGCTTTATTTGATGTAATTCATAATGAAGAAAGAAGGTTTATTGTGAAAGCAGGTGGTTTAGAAATCATTGATAAAGGAACGAAGTTTAATATTAAGGCCAATGTTATCAGTGGGTTAGTTAAGGCATCCTTAATCGAAGGGAAGATTAATATAATTGCTGGTAATGATACATATTCATTGAAACCCGGAGAAGAGTTTATGTATCAGAATAATAAGCATAAGCTCAGGTTATTTAATCCTGATGAATCTCAATTCGGAATATGGGGGGGGAAATTTGTTTTTCGAAATGCCAAGTTGGCTGATATTGCTGAAGAATTAGAACAATGGTATGGCGTATCTATTGAGTTTGCAAACGGTGACTTAAAATCTAAAAGTTTCTCCGGGACATTAGACAGAAATGTTAGCTTGGAGGATATATTGAATATGATTAATTATACGACTGGAATCAAATATAATATCTATAAAAAGAAAGGATATACGTATGTTACGATAAAGAAATAGAAAGACCGAAACATTATGGCGGTAATGTTTCGGTCTGAGTTTGCATAAAACGAAACTGCTTTTACAGTTTCACATGTTTAATTTATGAATTACAAATTTATGAAAAAAAAGCGAATTGTACCGTGGCGATCAGGACTTGATTGTCTTAAATTATTACGGGTTATGAAAATTACATTAATTATGTTAATTGTTTGCGGTTTATCATTATCGGCAAACGGTTTTAGTCAGAATAAGCGAGTTAGCTTATCGGCTAAAGATGCTACTTTAATCGAGATATTCGAGAAAATTGAAGCCACCACGAATTTTGGGTTCCTTTTTAATGATGAGCAACTCGATTTAACTAAAACATATACTTTGGAAGTGGTTGATGAACACATTTCACAGTTACTTGAAGAACTGTTGGATAGCGATGTTTTTAGATATTCTATTATTGAGAATAATGTGGTTATAACTAAAATTTTTAAAGAAGAGAAGCACCAGATAAGTGGCAGACGGCAACAAACAATAATAGTTAAGGGTATTGTTTCTGATGTCAATGGAGAACCAATTCCAGGAGTTAATATTTTTGAGAAGAACAGTCCTCAAAATGGTGTTATATCAGGTATTGATGGTTCGTATACCATACAAGTTGATAGTCCGGATGACCTAATTGTATACTCATTTATTGGTTTTGCTGACCAAGAGGTAAGTATTGCTGGTCGTACAACTATTGATATTACCTTGGTTGAAGAAACTACAGGGCTCGACGAAGTGGTGGTAGTTGGTTATGGAACCCAGAAAAAAGTTAATTTAACGGGTGCAGTAGAATCTGTAACAGCTGATATGTTTGAAGATAGAGGAGTTACTAATGTCACACAAACTTTACAAGGCCGTATTCCAAACCTAAACATTAATTACAGTAACGGAGGTATTGATGCAACCCCTAATATAAATATTCGTGGTACAACTGGTCTTCGTTATAATTCAGATGGTGATTTAGTTATCGCCAGTCAAGCCCCATTAATTCTTATTGATGATGTGCCTTCTGATGCGAGTATATTATCGCAAATAAATCCCAATGATATTGAAAGTATGTCAGTATTAAAAGATGCTGCTGCTGCTGCTATCTATGGTGGGCGAGCGGCATTTGGAGTAATTATTATCACCACCAAAAGGGGTAAAAATCAGAAGGTTAAGATAACCGCTGACTATAATTATAAAGTATCTACTCCTACGCAATTTCCAGAGTTTGTAGATACCTATACTCACGTAACAACGGTTAACGAGGCATTAAAAAGACATGGTTCATCTCCACGTTTCAAAGATGACTATATTGAAAAGGTACGTTTGTATCATGAGGATCCGGTGAATAATCCAATTGATGAAATAATTAATCCAGTGTACGATTCAAAAGGTAATATTGTTTCTGGTGATTACTACTATTACGGTACGGTTGATTACATGAACGAAACCTTTAATAAATCGGCCAGTCAACAACGTTTCGATCTAAGCTTATCCGGCGGTAACGAAAAATCAAGTATTCATGCCTCTCTTGGTTATTTAAAAGATGAAGGTATGTATAATTATGGGAATGATGACTTGAATATTTATACCATGCGCCTGAATACGAGCACTCAAGTGACCGATTGGATGGAATTGGGAGCCAGGGGTAGTTATGTTAAGCATGATTATGACAAGCCCTACGGATACCGCGATTATTACGAGATGACTTACTTTCAACGAACTTATTTTCCGATTAGAAACCGCGGGAACGGTCACTATTTGCAACATGCCATCGGTTATTTAGATAGTGGTGCAAGAGACAACTTTGAGGATGATGACATTACACTCAATGTAAATACTAAAATTAATGTATTTAAAGACTTTACTGTAAACGGTTCATTAAGTTACCATAGTAATGTAGGGTTAAATAAAGAAAATCAATATAAGATTACTTTTGCTGATAATTTTGGTTATAGGTACCCAGTCGATAGGTTATGGAATGCTAAAGCTAATGTGTCCGAAATTTATCATAGAACAAAGCGTAAACAGGATATGATTGCCGATGTATATGGACAATATAATAGAACATTTAATAAACACGATATAAATTTGATGGTCGGGTTTAACCAACATAGCTTTAATAATCTATATTACAACGCCAGTAGACGAGATTTAATTTCACAAAGTGTTCCATCCTTAAACTTAACACTTGGTGAGGATTATGTAAATCAGAGCGAGTACCATTGGGCTGTTAGAGGTGCTTTTTATCGGATTAATTATGCCTTTGATGAGAAATACTTGGTAGAATTTAATGGTCGTTATGATGGCTCGTCAAGATTTAAGAAAGAATCGCGCTTTGGCTTTTTTCCATCGGCTTCTGCTGCCTGGCGTATTTCGCAGGAGGCATTTATGGAGAGTACACGTAACTGGTTAGATAATTTAAAGCTACGTGTATCTTACGGTTCTTTAGGAAATCAAAGCGGGGTTCCACCATATGGTTATATTGCTCAAATGGATACTTATAAACCAAGTTACATACTGGGAGATGAACGCCCTGTTGCCGTAGGTCAGCCTGGATTAATCGATCCTTCTTTGACATGGGAAACTGTAACGACACTTAATTTTGGTTTGGATGCAACACTGTTAAACAATCGGTTAAATTTCACAGGAGATATTTATAATCGCCATACAACAGATATGCTTGTTTCTGGTGATGCATTACCTGGTATTTTAGGTACTGATCCCCCAACATATAATGCTGCAGATTTGGAAACAAAAGGTTGGGAATTGTCCATTGCCTGGAATGATAGGATAGGTCAGGTAAAATATGGGCTACGCGCAACCATTGCCGACTCTAGGGCATATATTACGAAGTTTGATAACCCAACGGGTGCACTTTCACGTTATCGTGTGGGTGAGGAATTGGGTGAAATATGGGGCTATAAAACAGAAGGCTTTTTTATGACGGAAGACGAGGCAGCAACTGCGTTAGCTGGAGGATCACATGATCAATCAGCCATAAGTGGTCGTAAATGGGTACCTGGTGATATTAAGTATGCCGATTTAAATGGAGACGGTAAAATTGATAAAGGTGATGTAACTGCTGATGATCCCGGTGATTTAACCATTATCGGAAATTCACGCGCACGTTATAACTATGGTATTACTGCTAATGCCAGTTGGAAAGGGCTAAATGTTGAGGCATTTTTCCAGGGAGTTGGTCGCCGCCATTTTATGCCTAGCGGATCTGTATTCTGGCCGTATGCAAGTGCATGGGACAATTTACAAACCCATCAGTTAAATGATACTTGGACCCAAGATAATCCCAATGCCTATTATCCTCAGATGGAAGCGTATGCGGATCGTAATTACAAAACACAATCAAAGTATTTACAAAATGCGGCTTATATACGTCTGAAAAATGTGAGTTTAAGTTATAGCCTTCCTCAAAATATTATAACAAAGGCCGGACTTGGAGCCGTGGTAGTTTCTTTTAATGGGCATAATTTATGGGAAGCACACAAATTGCGTGAGCCATTTGATCCCGAAGGAGGTAATGGTTTGCAAGCACCATACCGTCGTTCTTATTCATTTGGATTAAAAGTAACTTTATAAAAAACAAGACATGAAAAAATATATAAGCTATATCATTGCAGCAGTACTTTTTCTAAGTGCTTGTAATGACGACTTTTTAGAAAGATATCCCCTAGATAAATTAACGAATGAAACTTTCTGGCAAAGTGAAAATGACTTAAAAGCATTTACAGCTGGTTTATATACCGAGTTTGATGCTGAAACAGTGTGGGATGATGATCGGAGTGATAATCAGGCAGAAGCCGCATACGATGAGGTAGTTGCTGGCCAGCATACTGTTAGCACAGGCACCTGGAGTTGGTCATACCTGCGTAAGTGTAATTACTTCTTGGAGAACTATAATAACTCTGATGCTGTTCGTGAGGATGTTAAAAATATATACAAAGGCGAAGTATTATTTTTTAGAGCCTTGTTCACTTATGGGCGGATTAAACGTTATGGGGACATTCCTTTTACAACCAAAGTTTTGACCAATGAAGATACTGATGTGCTTTACGGGAAACGTGTGCCACGTGCAGATGTAATGAAGCAGGTATTAGCCGATTTAAATGAGGCTGTGAAACTTATTCCTGAGCAAAGAGCTATGGAAGGTAACGTAACCAAATGGGCAGCTTTAGCTCTTAAATCGCGTATTTGCTTACATGAGGGAACTTTCCGAAAATACCATCAATTAGGGAATGAAACTGAAATGTTGCAGCATGCCGCCAGTGCGGCCAAAAAAATAATCGATGAAGGTGGGTTTGATATATACAAAACTGGAAAACCTGATGAAGATTATCGTAACCTATTTACCCAATTAAGTCTGAAAGATAATCCTGAAGCTATCTTATACAAGAAATATGTAAAAGATGAACTAGGACATAACTTTATCCGATATATGGTTGAATCTCATAAAGATGGGTTAACCAAGGATATGGTGAATGACTATGTGTGTAACGATGGTTTACCAATTAGATTAAGTCCTAAATATAAAGGAGATAATACATTGGTTGACGAATTTACTGACAGAGATTTAAGATTAGAACAAACGATTGTGCCACCTGGTGTTGGTTTCTTTACAGAGGTTGATGATGATGAGGTGGTGCCGCGCTTAACGCAGGCTAAAGGTGCTGGAAGTGGCTGTACTACGGGTTATCACATAATTAAGATGTATGATAATGATGAAGTTGCTAAATATGACCAAGCAGAAACTGATCTATTTTTATTCCGCTATGCCGAGGTATTATTAAACTACGCAGAAGCAAAGGCCGAACTGGAAGAAATCGATCAGGGTATCATCAACATAACAATCAATAAACTGCGCGAACGGGTGGCTACAGCACCAATGGTGATTGCTAACCTACAACGTGATCCGGATAGTGATATGACTGTTGCAGCTGGCTATCTTGATAATGAAGTGCCGGTGGTGTTAGAAGAAATACGTCGTGAACGTCGCATGGAATTAGCCTGTGAAGGATTCAGATATGATGATTTAATGCGCTGGAGAGCTGGTAAGTTTTTGATTAAGAAAACATTGGGGGCTAAGTGGGATGCATTTAAAGACTTAACAACAGTGTCTGGATCACCGATTTACGATCATGTGGTTGTTGGTAAAGATATTTATTTAGACGAGAATGGGTACATTGATTTGTATCAGACGCAACTGCCAGATGGTAAAATATTTGATCCGAATAAGCACTATTATTTCGGGATTCCATTGGGAGAAATTGCGTTAAATCCCAATTTAGAACAAAACCCAGGGTGGGATAATTAGGAAAATTAAAAGATTGTGCTATGAAAAAATTGATCTTAAATATTTCAATATTATTTATTGTATTCAGCTTTGCTTTTATTGCGTGTGATGATGGGATTGAAGTGAGCGATATTGTACCTACTAGTGTTCCTGAGGTATATGTTTATCACACAAATCCTAAAACTGGACAAGATTATACAGCCGAGGAACTGGCAGAGTTATCATACAATCCTAAATACAAGGAACAATACTTGGTCGATCAACCAGTGGAATTGTATTTTATGACTAAGGACAAACCGTTAAAAGTTGATATTTCACACAATGGAACCTTGATAACCTCACTAACTAATTTCCAAGCCTCTGATAATGGATTTAAATCAGAGGTATATGCCACGACTGTAACTGATCTTGGATTGGAGATTGGCGATAAAGCAGAGTTAACCTTTTATGCAACTTATCCAAATACTGATGGATTAGGCGTTTCTTCAATCAGTTATCTTTTCGAAGTGAAACACATAAAATTTGTTGATCCTGATGCGATTCAAAGTTATTTTGTATTTCTGAATAAAAGCAATGGAGATGTGCTTAAACTGGAAGTGGAGGGAGCAAATGAAATTGAGTCAGTTGATGATGACCTTGAAGTTGGAACAAAACTTACATTTGATGGGACAGATGATAAAATTACAGTGAAAGAGATTCCTGAGTTGGCTTTCCGCGGATCAAATGACTTTAGTATTGGATTCTGGGTAAACACAACAGCTACTAATAGTGATCCGTCAATGGTTGGCGATAAAGACTGGGGAGGTGGTACCAACAAAGGTTTTGTATTTGCTTTTAAAGGAAGCAATTGGAAAATTAATGCAGGTGATGGCTCTAATCGCGTGGATGTGGATGCTTCAGTAATTAATGATGGAGCTTGGCATTATTTAACCGCTACTTTTGATCGTGATGGTGATGTAAGTCTTTATCAGGACGGTGTTTTAGTAGGTTCGGCTGATATGTCATCTTTGGGTGATATGGCTGGTGGTAATCCGATTACATTAGGGCAGGACGGAACAGGAGCATATAAGGATTGGTTTGAAGGAAAACTTGGTAATGTGGATATCTTCGACTATGTGCTTAGCGTTGATCAGGTTGCTGGTATAGCCACGAAAAAGACTGGTTTTATATTGCATAAGTCAGATGGATTGTTTAAGAACTATACGACAACATTGGATGGTGGTGCTTCTTCCATGGCCGATGAGGGAAAATATATTTTCCAGTTGGATGGTACCGATGACATGGTAGTTGTTGATAATTCTGCAGAATTAGATTTTAGAAAAACAGGTGATTTCACCATTTCTGCATGGGTGAAAACCGAAGCCAAAAATAGTGACCCATCAATTATAGGAGATAAAGATTGGGGAGGTGGAAAGAATTCCGGGTTTGTAATTGCCTATAAAGGTGGTGAATGGAAAATAAATATTGGTGATGGAACTAATCGCGTAGATATAGATGGTGGTAATATTGGCGATGGCGAGTGGCATCATATTGCAGCTACCATTGATAAGGATGGAATGGCTAAAGTTTACCAAGATGCTGTAGAGGTTAATTCAGGCGATGCTTCGGCATTGGGTGATTTTACCCATACAACACCAATTCGAATTGGTCAGGATGGTACAGGTTCATATGGACATTGGTTCGAAGGGCAGGTGGCTGATGTTAAGATGTTTGATTCTGCTTTGTCAGCAGAGGCAATTAGTGCCTTGGCTAAGTAAATGGTTTCAAAAAGATGAATAATAGTAAAAGGCACCATAAAGGTGCCTTTTATATAATAAAGTAAGCACTTTATTTAGATTTTAGATAAGTATAATAATCTATTGTTAAATATTTAATCGCTTGAAGATGAGTTGTAAAGTAATTATATGGCAGGTTGTATTTCTATGCTTAATAACTTATGTAAATGCCCAAATTGAACCTTATTTATCTTCTCCTACCAGTACTTCAATTTGGGTGAGCTGGCGAACCGATTCCAATACTGAAACAAAAGTTATTTACGGGAATTCAAGGAACAGCCTTAATGCATCTGTTAATGGAACCAACAAATATTTGGGAAGTAAATACTATTGGCATACGGTTAAGATTAGTGGCTTACAAGCAAATACTGCCTATTATTATAAAGTGTTTTCAGGGCAACAGAGTGAAACCTATCGTTTTAAGACCCAACCGGACGAGGGAACTAATACGGGACATTATCGGTTTGCAATTATTGGTGATCATCAGGATAAAGATGGGGACAGGTACCAAAAACTAATTAATGCCTGTAGTGATAAAATACTTGAAAAATATGCCGATGTTGCTTCAAATAAAAATGTTGAGGACTATATAAGTCTTATAATTAATGATGGAGATCAGGTTAACACCGGTAATCTCGAGAATTATCAAAAACTACAGTTTGGTCAATCAATGCCATTAATGAGTAACATTCCATTTATGACAGTGCCCGGAAACCATGAATTACATCAGGATCCGTCTTTGACACGTTATGCCGATCATTATGTATACGATGACCTTTCGTATAAAGGAATTTTTGGAGGCCCGGGGGTAAAAGGTGAGCAATACTATACATTTCAAGTGGCAAATATTTTGTTTGTCATGTTAAATAGTAATTTAAGGGAGGATAGTGAGCAATATAGCTGGCTGAATACAGTGGTCGAGCATGCAGATTGCGATCCAAATATAGAGTGGGTTTTCGCAGTTAACCATCACTGTTTCTACAATGAACAATTACCTGGTGACGGAATATCCACCGTGCGGGATGGTTTTGCCTCCAGATTGATTAAAACAGACAAATATGCGATGCATATTACCGGTCATGCCCACTTATACGCAAGAGGGGCTATACGTAATCATCCCTGCCATGTAATTATTAACGGAGGCGCTTCCTGGGACCAACACTGGGGCGAAGCCGTTTCAATTGATTATCCGGATGTGCAAAAAACAATCGAAAGACAGATATTTCAATTGGTTGATATCGATTTGGACAAACGAGAAATGAAAGTAGAAACCTACTCCAATGGTACCAATCTTAGTCCCGGTTTTAGAGAAGATGTATTAATAGATGAGTTTTATATTAAGTTGGATGCACCGAAACCTAATACCCCAAAAATTATTAACTCTTTACCCGAGTCAATCAACTTACCATATACCTTTATGGGAAGTCCTTATTCAGGTCAGGAACCTTTTAACAGCGTCGAATATCAGGTGAGTGGGAGAAATAAAAACTTTGACAATCCTGAATTTACATATAAAACGGACTATGAAAATCTGTATTTAAGCAGTGGTTCTCCAAACTATACTCCAATTGATCAAAATAAAGATAAAGATATTACACGTTTAACATTGCAATCTGAAGATGTCTATAAAGGTGAAAAATACATCCGTCTAAGGTATCGGGATCAATCACTTCATTGGTCTGATTGGTCTGAACCCATAAAATTTAAGGTTAAAAACGGAAAGGAATTGCCTTCCGAAACACCGGTTTTATGGTACGACTTACAAAAAGATGCCAAAGACAAACTCGGTTCTGAATTAGATGGGACGCTTACCTCGGGCATTAGTTTTGTAATTGACGCTGAGAAGACGAATGATGTGGCAGCCTTCAATAATTCAGGAATGATTACGCTATCATCTGGTAGTACAAGTCAATTAGATTTACCCACAGAAGCCCTATCAGTAGCCTGTTGGGTTAAATTTAATTCAAATGATGATTGGGGCGGGATTATTGGTTTGTTTCAGGATAATGGCAATGACGAATATGGTTGGCTTTTAGGTACCAGAGGGGCAAAGGCCTCGTTTGCCCTGGCATCGGGTAGCGGTTTAAACTACCTTACTTCAGAAAGCTCATTCACCCCTGGAAAGTGGTACCATGTGACAGGCACATTTGATGGTAAAGAGCAAAAACTTTATGTAAATGGAAATCTAAAAGCAAAAGTTTCAAACCCTGGAAAAATTAATTATCCGGCAAATGGATGGTTTCAGATAGGTTCATATAAAGACGATAATGAAGACTATAGAATGAGTGGAAAGTTATGTGATGTCATTGTTTGGGAACGAGCGATAACACATGAAGAAGCTTTAAATCTTTACAATAATACCATGCCTCCAAGTGTCAATTTTATAGCAGATAAAACAAAAATTGGAAGTGGTAGCCATGTTCAGTTTACAGATCTGTCTCTATTCGATCCTGTTAATTATTCCTGGGTTTTTGAAGGGGGTGCGCCTGCCAATAGTAATGAGCAAAATCCTTTGGTCAAATACGACACGGAAGGCTCCTATAATGTTAGTCTGAAAACAAGCAATGAGCATGGAGAAGGCACTTTATTAAGAGAGTGGTATATTAATGTTGGTAAGCTGGGAATTGATGATAAGGAAAGTGAAAGATTACTGAAGGTTCATCCTAATCCTGTTAGGGATGTATTAAATGTAAAGGTGACAGATGTTGAATATATAAATGGTACATTAACGATTTATGATGTTCGAGGTAGTTTAGTTTACCAATGTCCAGTGCAATATGTAAATGATTTCTTTGAAGTGAGTGTATCTGACTTGACTAGAGGGGTTTATTTGATTAGTTTAAGTAATGGTAGAAAAGAAGTCGCTGTCAGGAAACTCATTAAAACCTAGTGACAAGTTAAAAGAGTGGGATGAAAGCAACCTTAAATATTTATTTCAATGGATAGGAGAAATTTTGTTAAAAACATGTCATTGCTAGCAGGTGGAGTGGTTTTGTCCTATCCCGCACTGGCAAAATCAGGACGGTCAGGTTCTGTTAAATTTGGTATTTCAACCGATATTCATAACGATATTATCCATGATGGCGAGCAGAGGTTAAAAAAATACTTGGTAGAGATGAAATCGAATAATGTTGATTTCATAATTGATTTAGGCGATTTCTGTCATCCGGTTGAGGAAAGTAAACAATTTGCCAAGATATGGAAAGCATCACCCCTTGAAAAATACAATGTCTTGGGTAATCATGATATGGATCTTGGTACCAAAAATGATTTTATGCGATTCGTTGGAATGGAGAAACGGTATTATTCGTTTGATAAAGGTGATTTTCATTTTATCGTGTTAGATCCCAATAACCTGAATACTGATGGAAGATATATTCCATATGAACATGCGAATTTTTATAAGCCAACAGAACAGCGTGCTCATGTTGATCCGGAGCAGTTGGAATGGCTGACAGAAGATCTGGAACAAACAGATAAGTTGTGTATTGTATTTTCACATCAGAGTTTTGAAAATGCGGGTGCTTGCCAGAATCAGGAGGAAGTACGTCAAATTTTTGAAAAGGCAAATTTAAAGTCAGGTCATCCTAAAGTAATCGCAGCTTTTAATGGGCATGACCATACCGATTATGCAAAAGAAATTAATGGTATTCATTATGTTCAGATAAACAGCATGTCGTACAAATGGGTGGGGAATAAGTATAAATATCCTGAACGCTTTTCAGATGATATAAATAAAAAACGCCCATATATTGACAAAACAATACCTTTTAAAGATCCACTTTTTGCATGTGTAACAATCAGTAATGGAAAGATTGTTGTAGAAGGTGTGGAAAGCTCATTTATAGAACCGGGACCAGAGGACTTAGGTATGGATTTGTCTGAAAGACAGAATCCGTTTGTTGCAAAAATCTCAGATAGGAAATTAAAATATTAATAAGATGAAGGTATTAATTGGGATATTATTTTTTGGGGCGATTCTTATTTCGTGTAATGCACAGATTGAAGGACTGGTATTTAATGACCTGAATGGTAACGGAATTAAAGACAACAACGAAAAAGGAATTGTTAATATAAAAGTCTCTGATGGATATCATGTTTCAGTTACAAAAGAGGACGGTTCGTTTTCACTGCCGGGATGGGAAAAACAGCGGTTTGTAACCCTTTATCCATCAGCAATACATAACTATTCGACCCGTTTTATCCGCATTGATAAAAAGCAGGAAGCGTATAATTTCCCGGTAACTTTGAAGCAAAAGAAAGATCAGGTAGAATTTGTGCAAATATCAGACACCGAAACCTTCGAACATCGCGACTGGCTTGATCAATTAAAAGAATATACCAAGGTTCATCAGCCCGATTTTATTGTACATACCGGAGACATTTGCTATCGGTCGGGAATGGATTGGCATTCGAAAAACCTAATGACCGAGCAAATGGGAATTCCCGTTTATTACTGCCTGGGCAATCACGACCTGATTAAAGGTGATTAAGGCGAACAATTTTTCGAAGATTGTTTTGGTCCTGCCTGGTATGCATTTGAAGAAGGCAATACCTTATATGTGGTGACCCCGATGATGGGTGGAGATTACAGGCCTGGTTTTAACAGGGAGGATATTGGTGGCTGGCTAAAGAATCTCTTAAATGTTTACGATAAAGAACAAGCCAAAATTTTCTTTAACCACGATTTACTGACCAATGGCGATGAGTTTGCTTTCCGTATTAATGACAATGAGAAAATAAATTTCAATGATTATAATTTGAAAGCCTGGCTTTATGGACATTTGCACGTAAATATGGCAAAAAAACATGGCGATTCTGAAATTATGTCCTATGGTACATCAACCCTTGTAAAAGGAGGGATAGATCATTCGCCATCAGGTTTTAGAGTGGTTCATGTCGATGAAAATGGCGAAACGGGTTCTGAATTTCGCTGGACTTATCTTGACCGGGAAATTGAGATTGCATCACCCAATAAAAATAAGGTGAAGATTAACGAAAATGGCGAGGTGGAAATTTCAGTGAATACCTATCATTCCGGCGCTGAAATTGATAGTGTGAAATTTGCTGTATGGGGAAAAGAAGGTTTTAACTGGAACTCATCTATGGAGTTTGAACGGTGGCAGCATATGACAAAAAGCTCTGACTGGAACTGGCGTTCAAAGTTTACCCCTGAGGAAGAAGGAAAGCACGAGCTGGTAGTGGATGCTTATTTGAAAAGTGGCGAAATACTTCATAATAAAACAATATTTTTTGCCGGCAACCAAGATAACCTTAAAGTTGAAGGAGAATGGTGGAATATGGGCGGCAATAAAGAGCATAATGCGGTGGTAGAATTTAATCATGAATTGCCGTATATATTGAAGTGGACAGCCAATATCGGAAGTAATATTTTTATGAGCTCTCCGGTTGTTTACGGCAATTATGTAATGACTTCTGGTTTTGATGATGGTAATGCAGATAATTGTTTTATCGTTTGTTTTGATGCTTCCAGCGGGAAAGAAGTGTGGCGAATAAAAACAATCAATGGGGTTAAAAACCAGATGGTTATCGCTAAGGGGCTTTTGATAGCAACTGATATGCAAGGTTTAACCTATGCGATTGATATAAAATCTGGAAATCTTAATTGGAAAAAGGATCTTGGACATAATCGACAGCCTGCTTTTGTGAGCGGTATCGTTACTGATGGTGAAGCAGTTTTTACAGGCTACGGACATTCTCTTTCAGCTCTTGATGCAGAAACTGGCGATTTAATATGGAATAGTAAAAGCTGGCATGGAGGATCAGGTGCTACACCAACTATGACGTTGACTAAAGATGTTCTTGTTGTATCAAGCCATTGGGATGCTATATACGGGCACAATCCGGATAACGGGGAATTGTTATGGACGGTTCGGAATGGCAGTCTCCGGTTTAGGGATGGCGTTCTTGCCGCTAAAGACGGTGCCTTATGGGTGGCAGAACGTTTTAATTCCGAAGAAGGGAAATTTTACCAGTTAAATTCCTTATCGGGAGAGATAGAAAACAGTTTTCCTACCAACATGCAAAATACGGGAACTTCTGCTCCAATTATTTTAGATTCTATGTTTATAGTGGCTGGCTCTCATCCTGGTATTGTGGCTTTCGACAGGCAAACCAAAGAGGAAATCTGGCAATTTGAGGTAGGGCCGGCAATGCTTTATACGCCTTCTTATTTCGCCGACCGCCAACAGAGTATTGAATCAACTCCCGTTCTAATTGGAGATAAGCTTGTTTTTGGAGCAATGGATGGTTGTATTTATGTTCTTGATGTTAACACGGGGCGCTTGCTTTGGAAAACAAGACTTGGTGCACCAATATTAACTTCAGTTGCCGTTATTGAGAATGGGTTCTTTATTTGTGATTTTGCAGGAAACATCTATTACTTTAAATGTGATTAATATGTTTTGATTAAGCGATTTTGAACAACTTCAATAATACCTAATCCATAAACCTATAACTATGCGTCGATATTTAATTACTTTTCTACTCGTGTTAAGTGTCATATTACAGGGGGCATTTGCTCAAACTACTAATCGTGATGTAGAACCTATTGTCTCCATTACGATGGAACAGGCTCAGGAATCAAGTCCTTACTATTTACTTCATGGGCAGGAATCAATTATAAAAGGAATTCATGGGCAGGCAAAGTATTTTTTTAATAGAGAAGGCGAAAACAACTATATCCGCCTTAATAACAGCCGGCAACTTAATACCCTTTGGGAAAACCAGACACAAGGAGATAAAAGAGATATTGGAAATATTGGAGCCTCAAATAAATGAATCCAATAAAATACCATTTTTAATTGGGGAGATTTCAATAGTCTAACGCACCTCGATTGGACGGAGGAAACTAAAAACTGGCCAAAAATCAGGTGGTTCAATGGCCCGATAGCCACGAAATGTCAAAAAGCGGTTTTGCAGACTCGTTTAGGGAAATAAACCCGGAATTCAGCGATTCATCGGCTACTATTCCCGCAGAGCGGATGACCTATCGTATTGACTATATTTATTATAAAGGCAAAGTGCTTAACGCAAATAATTCGAATATACACTTCAGGTACAAGGGAATATGGCCAAGCGACCACCAAGCGGTAACAATAACGATTTTAATTAATAATTAGGACTGAATGTCTCTGACTAAATAATCATTAACTATGGATTTAAATAGGAGAAAATTAATTGCTGTATCACTCTTCGTATTGAGTTTTAATTTCATCAATGCACAAACAGAATTTGGGAATGTTGTAACTGCCGAACAAAAAATATTTATATCAGCATTGTCGGGTAATTCAGAGGCCTTCCCAAATGTTATACTGAAAGATAGGTACACCGAAGAGAACAGAACAAATGCCGTAAAATATATTGAGAACTCACTTACCCGGGCAGGTTTTAAAGTTAAAAAGCAATTTTATTCCGAAGCTGTGTATAACAACAAGATTATGGAGGGATGCAATGTTTATACAATGATTCCGGCAACCCGTAAAACAGATGAATATATAATTATTGGTGCTCATTTTGATAGCGGAGAGAAGGATTGCCCCGGTGCAATTGATAATGCAACTGGCTGTGCCTTGATATACAGTGTTGCCAAGTTAGTAAAGGGGGTAAAGAACCGGCAAAAGAACGTATTGGTTGTTTTCTTTGATCAGGAAGAGGTCGGGAGAATAGGTAGTAAAGCATTTGCAAAAATGTTAGAGGAGAAAAAGTATAACGTACATTCAATTCACTGTGCAGACCAATTAGGCTGGGATGAGGATAGTGATAAGTTTATGGAAATAGAAAAACCGTCGGAAGAACTTAAAGAGCTATATTATAAGCACGCTAAAGCATTAGAAATACCTATTAATACAACAAAGGTTATTTCTGACCACGAATCTTTCAGGGAACAGGGCTATAAACAAGTTGTAGGGCTTACTGAGAAATTTTTTGGAGAAAAATGGCAAAACCGAGATACCACACCGCATTACCATAAACCTACAGATACCTTCGAAACTGTAAATTTTGAATATCTAGCTTCAGGGACACAGCTGATATACAACATCATTGCTAATTTAATAAACTAGCTAGCTAAGCCGTAACATTCTTCAAATAAACCAATTGATATAAATAGATAAAAAATAACCAGAAACAAATCAGTTAAAAAGCCATCACGGAAGGAAATAATAATCAATTCACTGGTAAATAATATAGGATAAAAAATTCTATCGTTTAAGTATAAATATTTTGATATGATGCACATACTCTCTTTCTTCACGTTAAAAAAACTTCTAAAAGTTATATTTATTTTCAGCTTTTTCACTTTAAGCATTGGAAAACTCAGTGGTCAGCAACTCAAAGTAATTGCTTACAATGTTGAGTTTGGCAAAAGCACCACCATTGAAGAAATGGCGGAACTCTTAAGTGAATATAAACCGGATATTATTTGCTTTAACGAGGTTCCCGCCCAAGGATGGTCTAAAGAAGTAGGAGAACTAATTAATCTTCCCTATGTTTTTGAAGGAGAAATTGCATCTGCAAACCATGAGGAGGGCTTTAAAGATAAAACAGGCCGGTATTATGGGAAATACAAATCTATTGTAAGCAAATATCCCCTGGAAAATACAACGGAAATTGAGCTTGATGGAATTGCTTGGTCGCCGGCATCGGCAGTAGTTGCTGATGTAGTTGTAAAAAATAAGCGCATAAAAGTTATTAGTTTGCATATCCCTACCGGGGAATCAAATCCAAAAACCAGTAAAGCACACGACCTGGCTAAGAAAATAAAAATGCGTTTTCCTGCATTTGAAAAAATAATATTGGCAGGAGATTTTAATGACCTGAACAATGCTGAACCATTATCGGCTTTTTATAATGATGGATTTAAAGATTCTTGGAGGGCAGCAAAAGTAAATCTTTCTTATAAATCAACTTACCCTGCCAATAAGCCTAACCCGGCTTACGTTATTGACCACTTTATTTTTAAAGGATTAGAAGCAAAAAAAGCAGGGATTATTGAGTCAGAGTTATCAGATCATAAACCAATTTGGGCGATATTTAAGTTGTAAAAGACTATTGAAAAACTAATTTTGTCAGTACTTTAAATACTCTCAAAATTATTAAGATATAATTAATGAATAGACTAAGAAATAGAACGGTTTCCCTATTGGGAATTTGTACATTTTTGTTTTTATCAAATTGCTGCTATGCAGAGACTAAGAGCAAGGAAGTTAATCGCCCAAATATCATCTATATCCTTGCTGATGACTTGGGTTATGGCGATTTGGGCTGTTACGGGCAAACTAAAATAGAAACTCCGCATATTGACCAATTGGCCAAAGAGGGGATGACCTTTACTCAGCATTACAGTGGTGCTCCGGTGTGTGCTCCATCTCGCTGTGTACTGTTAACCGGGAAACATACCGGGCATGCTCAAATTCGGGGTAACGATGAATGGATCGAACGGGGTGATGTTTGGAGCTATTTTGCTCAGGTAAATGATTCAACTCTCGAAGGGCAACGTCCTTTGAAAGAAGGTACAGAAACAATGGCCAGCATTCTGAAGCAAGCGGGTTATTCAACGGGAATAGTAGGCAAGTGGGGGCTTGGTGCGCCTCATACCCATTCTACGCCATTGCAAATGGGCTTCGACTTTTTTGTGGGCTATAACTGTCAGCGCCAGGCACATACTTATTACCCGGTGCATTTATACAAAAATGATAAACGTTTGTATTTAGGAAACGATACCATTGCTCCCACAAAAAAACTGGCAAAAGGAGCTGACCCATACGACAATGCTAACTACGCAGATTTTAACCTGCAATCGTATTCAGCCGATATCATGTTTGAAGAGTTGCAGCAATTTGTAATTGATAATAATCCTTCAAAAACAGGAAAGCCTTTTTTTATGTATTGGGCAACGCCGGTTCCACATGTTCCTTTGCAGGCTCCTCAGCGCTGGGTGAATTATTATCAGGCTAAATTTGGCGATGAAGAACCTTACCTTGGGCAGCAGAGTTATTTCCCACAGCGTTATCCACGTGCGGCTTATGCGGCAATGGTTTCGTATATGGATGAACAGGTGGGGATGCTTGTAAAACAGTTAAAAGCAATGGGCTTGTACGAAAATACCCTGATTGTTTTCACTTCTGATAATGGCCCGACCTTCAACGGAGGTTCAGATTCTCCCTGGTTTGATAGTGCAGGTCCTTTTAAAAGTGAATACGGTTGGGGGAAATGCTTTGTACATGAAGGAGGCATACGTGTTCCAATGATTGCTTCATGGCCGTGGAAAATTAAAGCTGGGACACAAACAGATCATATTTCAGCATTTTGGGATGTGCTACCAACTGTTTGTGAAATAGCCGATACTCGTTTGCCTGGTAATGTTGATGGTATCAGTTTCTTACCAACACTATTAGGTGAAAAAAAGCAGAGGCAGCATAAGTATTTGTATTGGGAATTTCCTGAATTGGGAGGTGAGCAAGCTGTTCGTATGGACAATTGGAAAGCAATACGCAAGGACATTAAGAAAGGTAACTTGGATATTGAACTTTACAATCTTAAGACAGATATACAGGAACTTAATAATGTTGCGGATAAACATCCGGAAGTTGTAAAGGAAATAGAAGCGATAATGAAAAATGAACATATTCGTTCCGGCAATAAACACTTTCAATTAAAAGAATTAGGAGATTAAAACTTTTATGGAAATGATTAGATATATAAGGATAGCATTGTTTTTAGTGTTGACAGGAAATGTAGGAATGGCGCAACAAACAGTCCATGTTGATTTTGACTCAACACCATTGATGTACCAGGAAAGAGTAATACCCGAAAAGCCGGGCTCAATATTTGATGCTTTACCACACAGTTTTGATTCCGGAGTGAGGGGCAGGGCTTTGGATTTGTCGAAGAATGCTGCCTTACGGATGCCTCTGAAACTAAAACAGGAATTGGAACCTGATTATTCAGGTCAGCAATCTCTAAGTGTTGAAATATGGGTAAAAACTCTGCCTGGTGCAGTACAAGGAACCCCAATTGCCGGAAACAAAAAGAACAACAGTAAAGATAATGCCGGTTGGTTAATATATGCTGATCAAGACGGAGGGTGGTCTGTTTCTTTAAGTGACGGCAAAAACCAATATGATTACCGTCCTACAATTGAGCGATATCAGATCAATGATGGCAAGTGGCATCAATTGGCTTTTTCAATGGATAAGAAAAAGGAAGAAGTTTGGTTTTATTTTGACGGTATTAATGTGGCCATTTATAACACACCGGGCTTATCGGATTTATCCAGTAAATGGGAAACAACCATTGGCGGAACAGCTTCAAACTGGGATTACCGCGGGCAATGGGAAGCATTTAATGGTTACATTGACAATTTCTCAATATGGAATTCAACCAGGAATGCTAATCAGATAAAAAACAACTATACCAGGCATTTTGAAATGAGTGAAAAGCCTGTTTTTAAGACCGAAGAGATAAAAGTGTTTTCATGGAATATTTGGAATGGAGGGCATCGCTTTGGAAAGCAAGTTGGACTGCAACGTGTTATTGAAACCATAAAAGCCAGTAATGCAGATGTGGTTACGCTAATCGAAACCTATGGTTCGGGTGAAGTAATCGCCGACTCATTGGGTTATCATTTTTATTTGATAAGTTCCAATTTGTCTGTTATGAGCCGATTCCCTATAAAGGAAACCATAAAGGCATTCCGCCCATTTAATTTTGGAGGACTTGTTTTACAAATTGATGAAGAAAAAGAACTGGTTGTTTTTGATACCTGGCTGCATTATCTGCCCGATTATAAAGGGAATATATTAAAGGGTGAAATTACTGCAAAACAATTGGAAAAAGATGAAGAAGGGACACGTCTTGCCGAGATAAAACAAATTTTGAAAGAAATAAAGCCCTGGCTGGATAATGCCAATCAAACACCGGTAGTTATGTCAGGTGATTTTAATTGCAATTCTCATCTTGATTGGACAGAAGCAACTAAAGATGCACATTTGGGCTATGTGGTTAACTGGCCGGTTACAGCCAAAATGGAGAAAGCAGGATTTATAGACAGTTTTAGAGAAATACACCCCAATCCGCTTACGGCACCCGGCTACACCGGATGGCCTTTTACCCGAAGAACAGGGCAACGTGCGGTTGAAAATCGTATTGATTACATTTTTTATCAGGGTGATAAGTTAAGAGCATTGAACTCAAAAGTGGTGAATTATCATCCCGTCATGTTCCCATCTGATCATGCTGCTGTTTTCACTACTTTCCAATATAACCGGAAGTGATATTGAGATTCAGAAAAAATAGCAATATGCAATACAAGACAAAATTAGTTTATCTAATCGCGTTAATTTTAACGTTTAATCTTATTGGGGAAGAAAACGTATTTGCTCAAAAGCTTCGTGTATTATCATTTAATATTTGGGATCCAAATGATGTACCATTCTGGGAGAAACATGCCAATGGCTTTCCGGTAGATAAAGTTGTAAATTACCTTACCGAAGATAAGGCCGATATTTTATTGCTACAGGAGGTAAGCCTCGAAAATCCACCGCATAAACAAGCATTGGTCGAAATAAAAACGAAGTTAGGCAAAGACGGATATATTTATACTGCCTTTTATAAGCCTGATTATTCAACTGGTAGAGGCAGTATTGGTTATGTGCCGGGTACTAAAAACAGTGGTTATCCTTTAGCCATTTTTAGTAAATATCCGATTCTGGAAACTTATGCCAGACAAGCTGATCAAGGGAAAATCATGTCAAAAGGGGTATTGGCGGTCAAGCTTAATATAAACAACAAGGATTTGTATGTTTTTAATACTCATTTAGGGATTGGTGTTCCGGGAACAAATGAGGAGGTTAATAAAGTGGCATTGCCATTTGTCAATCAGCTTGCGGATGATGAGTTAATTATATTTGGTGGCGATTGGAACAGCCCTCCTGCTGCTGATTTCCCTGATTCCTCATTAAAGATTGGTAATTATACTTATAGCACTGCCACTACACAGTTTTTATTAAATGATGGTTTTAAAGATGCCTGGTCGGAGCTGGCAAAAACAAAGGATATAGGAAATGGAGTAACCTGTCCCGGGCAGAATGATTATATCAAACGTGTTGATCAGATTTATTATCGGGGAAAAGGATTAAAAACGGTTAACGCTTTTGTGAAAAATAATTTGTGGGAATACATCAACTTAAAAGATCACATTGGAGTTGTTGTTGATTTTGAGTTATAAACCGTATGTATGGGAGCAAGTTCCTTGTCTTCACAAATTAATTTAATGAGTTTGACTTTGGTAATTACAGAGTTATGCAAGATTGTTTATATAGTTTATTGGAAGAAATCACTTTTATCGGGTCAGTATTATAATGGCGTTGAATATCCCTAAACGGAACAAATACCAAAAAAAATGAAACAAATTCAGAAATTTTATTTGGCGGGCTTAATGCTTGCAATATTGGGTATATACTCCAACCTGAATGCACAGGAAAAAAAAGCTAATTGGCAGCAGTTACTTAATGAACAAATACAATTATTAGGCCATCGAAATTGGATATTAGTGGTTGATGCTGCATATCCGCTTCAAAGTAATCAAGGTATTAAAACAATTGTTAGCGGAGAAGAACAATTAGATGTTGTAAAGACGGTTTTGCAAGTAATTGGTAGTGAGAAGCATGTGAATCCCGAAGTTTTTTTAGATATGGAAATAGACTTTGTACCTGAAAAAGCAGCAAAAGGAATAGGGCAGTACAGAACAGATTTGCATCAGTTACTTAAAGGTTCAACAGTATCTAAAGTACTTCACGAGGATTTAATTTCAATGGTTGATCAATCAGCAGAAACCTTTAATATTTTGGTGATAAAATCAAATTCAACCATCCCATACACATCTGTTTTCTTCAGGCTAAATTGTGGCTATTGGGATGCTGATGCGGAGCAGCAAATGAGAGTGAAAATGGAAAAGAATAAGTAATGAATATTAACCGGTAAATGAAACGAAAATGAAAAAACTATTGTTAGTTAGTGTAGTTCTTTTATTATCAAAGCTTGTCAGTTCGCAGGAAGTTGCAAAAGAAGAAATTGGTAATGTTAAGTATTTAAGCGATCAAATTGTTGATGAGAAATTAGAAAAGCAACGCTTTGACAGGCAACAGGAACTTTTAAACTCACCCGAATTGTTTAAAGCGGGTAAACGGCATACTTACCAAGGGAATGACCTGGAAGCCATTGAGTTTCCCATTGGGGCGTTCGGTGGGGGACACCTGATTATGGATGGTAGCGGGAACTTAAAACATTGGAAAATATTTAATAACGGAGAGCTTTCGTTTATACCAAACAGCTTTTTTGCTGTAAAAGTCAGAGAAGGTAAAAATAAACCCCTTAGCCGTGTTTTACAAACAAATAAGGTAGGGCCTTTTGAAGCAATGGATAAGCTGACTTTTCAGGGAGAATACCCATTTGCATGGCTTAAGTTTACCGACGATGAAATGCCGGTAGAGCTATCGATGGAGGCGTATAATCCATTTATCCCGATGGATTTGAAAAACTCTGCGATTCCTTGTGCTATATTTAAGTTAACAGCGCATAATCCCACAGACAAAAAGATAGATGTCAGTTTCTTGTATGCTCAACAAAATGCAGTGGGATACCGGACGATAAACCAACATGGCGGTAAAAATTCATCCAGGGAATTTTTCAAAAATGATACTGAATTTATTGACCTGAACAAAGTAAACGATAACAGTTTTGAAGGATATGGACAGAATGTAAATAAAGTATATAATGAAAAAAGACATACTTATGTGCACCTATCGAGTTTAAAGAAGGATACACTTTCAGGAAAGGGCGATATGGTTTTCGGTACTATTGGCGAAACAGCTGAAGCAACTGCATCTTGGGAAGATTTAAATAAACTGCACTCTTCCTTTACCAACTCAGAGTTAACAAAAATTCGTACAACGCAAGCATCGAAAGAAGGAGAAACGCATTCTGCTGCTATTTCAAAGTCTTTTGTGTTAAAAGCAGGTGAATCGCGTACTGTAGTTTTTTATTTAGCCTGGCACTTCCCTTATGGCGACCGCGGAAGCTATGCAAAAAATGCCTGGGGACGTGGAAAATGGGGTGGATATGGCAATATGTATTCAAACTGGTGGAGTAATGCCATTGACGTTTCAAATTACCTTCAAAATAATTATTCTGAGCTGGAAGAAAAAACAAAGCTTTATCATGAATCATTTTATAAAAGCAATTTCCCATATTGGCTGAAAGACAGGATAACGGCTCAAACATCGATTATGAAAACCAATACCATGTTTTGGGATAAGGATGGTTACATTGGTGGATGGGAAGGAATCTCGCCAAGAGATGGAGCCTGCTCGGGTAACTGTACTCACGTTTGGCATTATGCACAAGCAAATGCGCGTTTATTTCCCGAAATGGGAAGAAGAATGCGGGAACAGTCTTTTTCATTTATGAAAGATAATGGAATGCTCCCATATCGACATCCGAATGGGCATGAGGCATTTGACGGACAATGCGGAGAGATCATACAAGTTTACAGAGAGCATTTACTGAGTGAGAACATGAATTTTCTTAATCAGCATTATCCTAAGGTTGTGAAGGCATTGGATTTTATTATAAAAACCTGGGATCCGGATAAAAACGGTGTACTGGAAGGGGCGAAACACAATACTCTTGACAGCCGATTAGGGGGGAACTCATCGTGGCACGGTTCGCTGTATGCTGCAGCCTTGTTGGCAACCGCAGAGATGGCTTCGTTAAATGGAGAATCTGAATATGCAGAAAGTTTGAAGAAGCTGAGTAAGAGGGCTATCGACTCCCACATAAATACCTTGTGGAATGGTGAATATTTTATTCAAATACCCGATTCTCAACCACGGGCTGATTATCTTACTGGTTGTGCGACTGACCAGCTATTAGGGCAGTGGTGGGCGAATCAATTGCAGTTAGGTAAATTGTATCCTGAAAAATATGAGCTTAAAACACTGGAATCTATATTTAAGTATAATTTCAAAGGAAATTTCTTAGGCTTAAAGCAAAATCCCAGGGAGTTTGTGAAAACGGATGAAGCAGGTCTATTGATGATAACCTGGCCACATGGAGGACGCCCAAAGCCACATACATCTTATGCCGATGAGGTAATGTCCGGTTTTGAATATGCTGCTGCTGCATCAATGATTGAAGGTGGAATGTTAAAAGAAGGATTAACTATTGTTAAGGCTGTTTCAGACCGCTACAAGGGAAGTTTAAAAGTTGGTTATGGTGGTGCATGGGGTAACTTTGGGTATAGTGGTAATCCTTTTGGAGATGATGAATGTGGAAAGTTCTATAGTCGTGCCATGAGTATTTGGTCAGTTCTTATTGGATTGCAAGGCTTTAGTTATGACGGGCCTCACCAATCAATTGGCTTTGATCCGGTTTGGAAACCGGAAAATCATGTATCATTTTTCACAACTTCTGAAGCCTGGGGGAATTATTCGCAAAGCAGAACGGGTGATAAGCAGTATTCCGAAATTAAACTTGAATACGGAAAACTCAACCTGGCAAAAGTATCTTTAGGGCTTGAAAAGGATGATATTAAGGATGTTTCTTTAAAATTAGGTGATCAGAAAGTAGAATCAAAATGGACGGTCTCAGGTGGAAATGTTCACTTGTCGTTCCCTCAGGTTGAGTTAAAGGAGAAAGATGTTTTAAAAATCAATATAGCATACTAACAGAACTACAGATATGAAAATTTAAAAGTGTTTTTTTATTGTCAACATTTTTATATTGTGTTGTTTATTTGCTACTTATGCCCAGAAAAATATTGCTATAGAACCAGACCCGGGACGCTTGACCGTCCCGGGTCTGCTGGCTGGATCAATGGCGGGGTGTGGCTAGATCAGCATAAGGATATCTCTGAGATTGGAAAAAAAAAGAAAGTTGATTTGGTATTCTTGGGTAATTCAAAAACTCAGAGTTGGTGCAGCTATGACCGAAATGTATGGGGACCGGGTCAAAAACATTGGGACACATACTATAAAAACAGGCAGGCAGCAAATTTCGGGATCAGTGGCGATAAGGTCGAAAATATCCTTTGGCGAGTCGAAAATGGAAACTTCGACAATTGTTTTCCTAAAGTGGTGGTTCTGTTAGCAGGTACCAACAATCTAAAAGAGAATTCGGCTGAATACATTGTTAGTGGAGTGCAGCAAATTGTAAAGTCGATTCACCAAAAATCACCAAAAACGAAAGTAATGGTTTTAGGAATCTTTCCCAGAGGAGAAACTCCGAATGCAGAATTTAGGGGGAAAATTGAGAAAATAAACAATCACTGGATATACTGAATAAACTGAAGAGAACATATTTTAAGGATATCTCAGAGTCTTTTCTATGCGAAGGCGGAATTGCTCGAAAGGATTTGTACAGGTCAGATTTTATACATCTCACACCAAAAGGATACAAAGTTTGGGCAGAAGCCATTGAGCCAATGATATGTATAAATCTTTAGCAAAGTGTTAAAGCGCTTCAAACGTTTTCGCTATTAAGTGTGTAGTATAGTTTGAAACCTTTGCAAGGCAAAAGTTTAATTAAAGCTCTGATTAATTGTCTTTCATCTAGGTTTAGTCAAGGTTTTTTAATGATTTAAAGCTCAGATTAGAAGAGAGTTAAGTGTGAGTTTTGTATCGCATTATGTAGAGCGTAGAAGGCGAAAAAACACATTTTTACGCCAGATTAACCAGATCATCAACAGGTGTCCCATTGAGAAAGAAGTTAACAAAGTATATATGCGCGGACTTAGTGTTGATGGACGCCCATTATACCCAGGCTTATTGCTTTTCAAGATGTTACTTTTACAAACATGGTATTGTTTAAGTGATCCTGGCATTGAAGATATGGTCAAAGAGCGCGCTGCCCTAGTGGATGCCTCCATAACCAATACTCCAAGACGCCCTAAAGGAAAAACAAAATATGAAATTGCTGAAGACCGCAAAGAAGATTTACAGAGTGAAAAGTCCAAACAAGAAGAAGGCAAAAAAATTAAGCTGGTTAAGCAAAAGCAGCCAGGTGTAGATGAGCAAGGCAGATGGTTGAAGAAAGGAGGAAAACTTCATTATGGATTAAAAAAACATATTGCTACCGACCAGGAAGGATTAGTGACATCAGTACATAGTACTACAGCAAACGAGCATGACAGAAAGGGTTTAAAACCACTCTTAAAAAAGACACCTCGTTCAAAAGTGAAAAAGGGTACCTATGCAGACAAAGGCTATAAGGTTCCGGATAATGATAAGCTATTGGAAGAACTAAACATCAAAAACCGCTTACAACACAAGGCTTATCGAAATAGACCTCTGACTAAATGGAAAATACGATTCAATAAACTGATTAGCAAAGATCGGTACATAGTTGAGTGCTCCTTCGGAGGCATGAAAAGGTGGTTCAGAACAGGAGTTGCAAAATATGTTGGGCTGGATAAACCCCATACCCAACATGTGCTTGAGGCAATAGCTTATAATTTATACAGATTTCCAAGGAATGTTATGTTCAATGTTCTAAGATAAGAGAAAAGTGGGGTGCAAAAACCACTTAATCAATTAATAAATAGACTAATAATGAGATGGCAATTAAATTATAGTTAAATAGGAAGGTGAAATCATTCTAAAACACTGAAAATTTCATTTTCAACTACTTTTGCAAAGGTCTCAGTTTAAAAAATGTGGTGCACATACATTAGAAAGAGCATAGTCATTTCAAGAATACCCTACTTATTTAAGAAACTAAATATTGAAATAAGTAAAACCTTTGAAAAAATAATATGGATGGAAATAAGAGAAGTACAATAAAAGAGCGCTGAAGCTTTTGCTTTAAGTGACTATACATTTTCTATTTTTTTTTACAACAAATATCTTTGTTTATTGATAGTATTTATTCATTGAGTTTAATTGATTTAAATCCTGGGCCTGCGATTGTTTCTCTTCTTCTTCTGTATTTTCCAGCCACATTACCATTGATTAAACAAAATAGATTAACTTATGCTTCGATCTGTGGTCTGATGCCAATTAGCGTTATTTTTAGTTATATTCTTTCGCTTCCATTTATTATTCATTCTTCCGGATTATTCACCGGTTTATTTTTTGCTTTTTGTTACTTTGCTTATCAATGATAGAGCATTACCAACTTTTGATTGGGGTGAAGCTATAGGTATAGCAACTTTAGCCTCTATTGCCTTTCGCTTAATCGGTAACAGCGTTGATATTACTTTAGTTGGACAAAAAAAAATTGTAAGGTTGAGGTTAGTCATTCTTGCTGCCTTGTTATTAGTAAATTTAGTACGTCATTATTCATGTGATAAAAACTGTAGAATGCCAGCCGATCATGAAAATAAAGCAACTGTTCTCAACGTATTTGGCTTTACTGCATGTATACTATTCATCTATTTTTGCTTTTTCGAGTCCCGGTGTGATAGCAAGATGGACAGAGAGTGACTATTTTTATATTCATGTTATTCTTTGTTTCGCTATTTCTGTGTTTTTAGTCTATGGTAGTACTAAATCCTTATTTATAAAGGAGCTAGATTACTATTAATCAATTGGAATATTCTTTTTATTATAGTTTTTATCGCGAACATAGTATTAAGTCTGGTTGCATTTCCAGAATCACCGTTGTCCAATTCAGTAATTGTGGGTGAATCATCATTTATTAGTGAAGTTTTTATGTATCTGATGCTTATAATTTCTCCAGTTATTTTCGTAAATCTTTCACTTTTAACTAAAGGGCTCAAATATTGTGAGTCAAGTGAGCTAACTATACCTTTTGCTTTGGACAGCTACCTATTTTATCATTTAGTTTCTGCCTTCTGTTTTCTAACACCGGAATGTGTAAATCAGATTCTTCTTCTATTTCCTGCAATAAAGACCTACGTTCTTCAACTGGTAAGTTTAGCAGGGCTTCTTTTATCTTATATGTATCCATGGCGCTATTTTATACTACAGCTAATAATAATTATAATAATAATATTTTCCTGATATTGAACCACTAAAAACTATGGTATACAATTACTGTCGGAGAGGATAAGCATATTGCTTGTCTTGCTCTTTTAGGGTTCAGGTAATCAACTGCATAGCTACCTGTTAAAAGCAGATGGATGTGTTCCATCAAGCTGAAACTGATGACATATCTAACATTGATTTATATTTATAAAATTGAGTACATAATGCCTAATTAATATTTATTAAATGTGATCTTTAATCATCAGGTTGTCAATTTATTTGGTTGATTAGTTTATTATTTTTTACGTTTTTCAACAGCTTCCATTATTATAATGTACAGAGCTGCATTTTATAAATAAAAAATCGATTGTATACGCAACCTTTATTATTTATTACACTCTCCATTATATATGGGAAACAAATCATTAATCAAAAGAAGTTCAGTATTGTTAATAGCAACTAACTGACGATGAAAAAAATAGGACTGATGAAAAAGTATTTTTAAAGTTTATTGTTGTAAGTATGGGGATTGTAGTTTTTCTTAGCAATTATAAGAAAGATGAAACTAATCCAGTTCAAGAATTAGAATTAAAAAACACGAGTTGGAGTCAAAAAGGTTTTGACTTGGAAGATGAATGGAAAGCTCCCGTTAAAGGCTCAGACTTGTTTATTTTGTTTAAGGAAGATGGCCAAATTGATGGACCCGCCGCTTGCAATTGTGTAATTGGAAACTATACAAATAATGGTAACTCCGTTGAAATGCAGGTATCAACAGCAAGTATGATGCTTTGTGATGATGCTATTATGAATCAAGAACAGATGTTTATTGACTATTTGAATAATGTAGAACGTATAAAACAAGCAGTTTCAGAATTAAAGATTGTCAGCTTAAAAGGGGTGACCGTTCATTTATTACCCAAAAAAGACTAAGATTTTAATAAAGATAACATTTACTACTCGCTAAGTAATAGAAGAGTAGTACTACTTTTTATACCTATTTATGATGAAAAAGAAACTACTGTCTTTTGCCGTGATAGTATTGTTTACTGCTTGTTCTAAAGATGAGTTGTCAACATTAACCTCGGTTATTACGCTGGAGAAAAAGCAAGACCGGATAATATTAAGCGGAGAACGCTCACATTCCGAATCGAATGAAGATCTAAAATACAATTGGATTTGTGATAATTCGACTGTTTTAATTAATGGAAAGAATAAGTCAGAAGCATTTTTTATTTATCCAGATTCAGATGCACCATCTCATATTTCCATAAGCCTGGAGATAAATAATAAGCTTGATAAACATATGGCAACTGAAATAATAGAATTGCCAGCTTTCAACGATCATATTACTGAATGGGGCCTTGGAGATCTTGCCTACGATAGAGTTAGCAACAATGTTAATTACAATTGGTATTATGATCAAATGAATACGGGTGATCATAGTATGAATAATTGTGGACCAAGCGTAGTTACAATGGCTGCCAAATGGTTTGATGTGAATTATTCAAAAACACCAGAGTATGCACGCTCTAAATATTATCCTAACGGAGGTTGGTGGTATACATATAACATTATGGATTTTCTCGAAGATGTTGAAGTGAATCGCTGGATTGTCCCATTCATCGAAAAATCAGTAGACGAAAATTGGTTAGAAAAATCTGCAGATATTATCACTAATCAACTAAAAGAGGGGAATATCCTAATTTTATGTCTGGATATGCATTTGATAAGAAGTGAATCAAATCAAAACTATAGGATAGATAAGTTCTATGGTACATCCGATGGATGGGGTCATTTTATAGTAGTAAAGGGCTTTCGGTTAGTTGATGGAATTTTGTTTTTAGAGGTTTATGATCCTTACTGTTGGGGAGTGCAAAATATAGATGGGACGCTAAAAGGTAAGAACCGTTATTATCGGGCCAATGATGTATTAAATTCGACCCAATCATGGTGGCATAATTCCATTGTCGTTTCTAGACAAACAAACTCTGATCCTCAATATATATCAAAAGAGACGGCTATCGAACATGCCTGGGGAAGATAAATAATTAAAGGATTTTTTAGAAGTTTAGGGGTAAAGTATCAGGGGTACTAAAAACATATTAAAGGTCCGTAAATAACAGTAATAAGAATGATGCATAATTTGATTATACTTGAGAGGCATATTAGAAGGAGGGATAGACAATTAACGACCGAGTTTAATTTTTATAATAAAACCAATCTATCATGAAAAAAATATTACTATTCATAGGAATCATATATCTAACAAGTTGCCGAACAAATCATGAGGAGCAACTGATGTTTTTGAATAAAAATGCTTATGAACACCCAGTATGGGAAGAAATGATATTGCAGGAGAAGATAAAAGTAGCAGATGTGATATTAGCTTTCAAAGCTTATCGCTCCACTCATGATTTGGATGAGGAAGCCATTGAACATTTTGAAAAGCTGGAAAAGCGAATGAAGAAAGGGCAAAATAGTCAGGGCTACGTCATTTCAGAATTAGGGAAATATAGAAAATTGCAGGCATTCCGACAGGCACATCAAAATGATAAAAAAGCAAGCACCAATTATAGCCGTATGGCTTCTTCATTTAAAGCAGAAACGCCTAATAAGAACAGCTACGGTAGTTGGGAAAATATAGGGCCCTTTGGAGACCCGGAGGTACAGTGGTCTGCCACTGGAAATGGTGCGATTCAGTATTTGGAAATGCACCCTCAAAATTCTGCCATCATGTATGCCTGTTCGCGAAATGGAGGTTTGTGGAAAACAGTTAATTATGGAAATAACTGGACTCCTGAAACAGATTACTTTGCAACCAACAATACTTCTTGTATTGAAGTTTGTCCGCAAAATCCTTCTATATTATACTTAGGAGCAGCTGAAGATCAAAAAATATGGTATTCGTCTGACGGTGGAAGTACCTGGGACGACAGAAGTACAGGTATTAGTGGAAGCATTTACGATGTGCATTCTGATCCGGCCAATGCAACTCGCGCACTTGTAGCTACAAGCAATGGTGTTTTTCTCACAACTAATTCGGGACAATCATGGACTAAAAAGGTAAATGGAAAATATACTGATATTGATTTAACCGATAACTGGGATTTAATAGCGGTTTCAGATGACAATGATTTTATTGAACCGGCTTTTTATTTCTCAAAAGACAAAGGAGATTCATTCAAAAAGGTTTCGGTTATATCCAGCCCGTCACTTGTTGATCGTTTTTACCTCGCTATTCATAAAACAGTAACAGGTGCATCAAAAGTGTTCGCATATGGTTTGTTAAATGGCAATAGCCCAACCCGTTTTATTGGTTTATGGACATCGGATTACAATCCGAATCCGGTAGACGGGACGTCGTTTTTCAATTTTACCCGAGTAAAACACCCCACATATAATTATCCCAACGGGCCTGTTCCTTTAGTTTATGCAAACAATGCCAATGGTTTTAAGGAAGAAGGTTCTGATTATTACGGTAGTGTTAACCCTTATAGCACTGCAACCTGGATAAGTGACTTTTTTGTAAGCCCTAATCATCCTAATCGGCTACTGACACTGCGTGAAAAGTTTTGGGGAAGTGAGGATGGTGGTGTGATTTGGGAACAAAAACCGAGTTATGGATCAAGTAACTGGGCCGATAATCGTTATGTGACCATGAATGTGGCTAAGGATACTCTTTATTGGTGCAACGATGGGGGTATCTGGTGCATTAAAGAAGACGATTTATTTCCGACAAGCGCCCAGGTTAGTGCAGTCGGAATGAGCAAAACCGCATATATTAACAGTAAGGTAGTGAGTAAAAACGGGGATATTTGTGTTTCAGAAGGTTCTCAAATGGACGTTAGTCAAATGAACAAAGGTGTTTTTATGACCGGGGGGCAGGATATAGGCCAGGTTTTTACCCGAAATGGACGGGATAGTCATGTTGCTTCTGCCGATGTATACCGGGGAAGGATTAAACCCAATGATGATACAAAGTTTATCACAGGTGCATTAAAAGTAAATATAGTCGGAAAACCGGGTTCTTTTTATGTAAAAGACAATATTGAAGCAGACTATTTTAATACTGATCGCTTATACGGATTCACCGAAACTAAAGATGGTCATACTCCCTATTTAGTCCGTTCACCACAAGGAAAAGATGCATGGCAGGTAAATGGTTTTTTAGGCGAGAACCAGGCTAATATGCTTGGTCATTCATGGACCCCGGTACACAACAACTGGGAAGAGCTTTCCTTAAAGACCGTTGGCGTAAATTACCTAATTCCCGGAAGTTTTGAGCAATCAAGGGCTAATAAAGAGCTTGCCTTTGCAGGTGATGAATTTAGAAGCCGGATTTTTTATACCGAAAACCTGTCGGACGCTTCACCTACTTGGAAAGAACTACCTGTTTCACCTAAGGCTTCATGCTACCGGATTGCAACACATCAGTATAATGAGAATATTATTGCTGTAGCAACTAATACGGGAGTATACCTTTCAAAAGACAAAGGACAAACGTGGAGAGAGAGAGGACAATTTCCGGAAACAAACCCGGTTGCAGTCTTAATGGACAAAAATACTTCTGAGGGTATCTATGTAATGACAGAGCTTACTGTTTATTACATAGATGAGAGTTTATCTGACTGGATTGAATTTAATAAAGGATTACCATTGCAAAACCTTTCGGATATGCGCATTGCCTATTTTCCGGATAATGATAACCGGTTATATGTTTCAAAGTATGGACGAGGAGTGTGGGCATCCAGCTTATATTCCAACATAAAAAATAACGCAGGTAAACCTAAAGCCGCATTTTCACTTTATGGCAATAGTTTGTCTCAAATTGAAAGTGGAGAGCGAATCACTTTAATTAATCAGTCTTTAAACGCAACAAATGTAGAATGGAAAATTGAGAAAGGAAATCAGTTAATCTATCGTTCATCGTATAAAAATCCGCAGGTTATCTTCTCTTCACCGGGATATTATAAGGTAACATTAACAGCATCAAATAATAATGGCTCTGATGTTCTTTTTAAAGACAACTATATACAAGTTAAAGATGCTGCTGCAACACCAATATGTAAACTAACAGCTACAGGTGAATTGCCATGGTATAAAGGAATTGCCCAAGTGAGTATGAATTCAGATACGTATGAAACATCATCCGGTTTAAACTATATTAAAGCACATAAAGTTTTTGAAATACAAGTTGATGAGCCTGTTTATTTAACCGTTAAGGATGTTTACCCGGAGTATAATTTTTATATAAAAGCTTGGATAGATTTTAATGGTGATGGCGACTTTGATGATGCAGGTGAAGAGGTTGCGACCTCAGGCGGAAAAGTTGAAAATTTTACACAATCAATCTCCATTCCGTCAACCGCTACGTTAGCCATGCCTCTATTAATGCGGATTGCCTCGGTTGAAGCGGATTCTCCTCCTACCGCTTGCCAAACTTCAGGAACATATCAAACAATTGATTTTAACATTATAATTAAGTCTGTTCCTAAACTTCGTGCCTCTCATCTTATCCAATCCAAAAACAGTGCTACGCTGCGTGCCACCTACTCCGATGTTGGACAAAGCGTTAATGCCGGGTTTGTTTATTCAAGATACGATGGAGAATTAACGATGGATAATTCCTATGTCGTAATTTATAACCAGGCATTAAATCAAAATGGAGATTACGCCATGCTAATTGATGACCTGGAGTACAATTCTACTTATTATTACCAACCCTTTGTTCGCGATAAGCAAGGGGTTTATTATGGTGAAAAACAAACTATTCAGCTCGATCAGTTCTCAATGCCAATGGCCGAAAGTTTGATTGCGTTGAAATTGAGAGATAACCTTTGGAAGATTAAAGGAGTGGTCTTTCCCGAAAACAATTTTTTGGATGATTTATCCATTGAGTATGGCAATAACAATTTTGCTAACCATGTAAACTTTAATCCTTCGTTATATCCTACTTCGTCTAAGTACTCAATCAATACCGAAATCAATACTTCTCAGGGTAATACGTATCAGTTCAGGATTAAATATAGTTTAAACGGAAAAACCTATTACAGTAATATAAAATCCTTTACCACAAATCAAACCACCTGTATTCCGGTTGTTGGAGAAGGTACTTCATCCATTAACATCATTAAAAAAGTAACTTTTAACGGTGTTAGTAAAAACAGTTCGGGAAATTACGGTTACGAAGACTTTTCACACATAATACATAATGTAAAAAAAGATAATAATTATGCTCTATCTATTATAGGAGACTATGATTACAATTATAGGGTTTATATGGATTGGAACAATGATGGGGATTTTGATGACTATCATGAATTAATTACCGAAGGAACTCCAACTAACGATATATTTGATACGACAATAAAAATACCAACAGACGATATTGTTACAAAAACACCAATACGCATGAGGGTTGTGGCATATAATGGTGATGCAAATGCTTGTACGGCTAGTTTGGGTGAATTTGAAGATTATACAATTTTGGTAGAAGAATCAAATACATTAATTGAAGGAGCTGATAAAGTGACATTTAATATTTATCCGAATCCTGTTAGAAATGATTTAACTATAGAATATTCAGGATATCTTAAAGGAAAATGTTTTGTTGAAATTTATGATTTGAAAGGAAGTTTAGTATTTAATAAGCAAATATTTATTGAATCATCTACTACGGAGTTGGATGTAAGTGATTTGAAAAATGGAATGTATCTATTAATTTTAAAAAATCATATTGATGTAAGACAAAGAAAATTATTTATAACTAATTAATCAAGTTACATACATAATGTAATCTAGTTTAATTGTAATAGGTAAGATTTAATGAAACAGACAATGTGACTTAGTTAGTGTTCCATCGTTCACTCTATATCTTTCGTTTTCCTATCAATATTGTTCCCTGCAAAGTATTGAAGTGTATTGATAGGGAAAACCATCTGATACCTTCATAAACTGTCAGATAGATCATACTTGGCAGAACAAGCAGTGGCAAGTAAAATTGAGTATTTATATTGACTAGTCCTAAATAACCGCCACAGATTATTTAGAACTAGTCATATAGTTACAAACTAGATGTGTTTAACGATGAAATTCTATTTTTTTCACAACAACCTCCTCTAGTGTATTAATGTGGTTTGTAATTATCTCATTAAGATAAGATATATGTGACCTTCCCATCAATGTTGACAATCACAAAATCATATTCAACCAAAATTTTCAATGCTATTTGTTGCGAAGGTTGGCAAAATCTATATTAATCATTCCTAAAACTGGGAGCACAGTCTCAATGTTTTAGTTTCTTCTTTGAAGAAATGGTTCAATTTAAATAGCTGAACCATGCTGTTTTGAACTTACAAATTTGATACGATAGTATCAAATTATTTTTTAAGATAAGAAGTATCCTTGAATATAATAAATTTTCCAAAGCTTATTTTACAATCTACGGTTTCAGTTGAAGATGTACTACCTATACCTTTGCTGTAGGTGGTAATTGTTAATCTGTAGCTTGAGCTTAGTTGATCTGATCCTTCACTGGTGGCAGACCACATAATGACTTTTTCTGGCTGTTCATGATATTTATATGTGCCAAACCCATCATTATTAAAATGATAAACAACAATTTGACCACTACATTCATTTTCCCATGTTCCAACTATTTTTTCTGGAACCTCATTTGTTTTAAAATCTAATGTTCCTTCTCCAATATTCGCTCCGCCAGTGTTTTTTGCTATTATCTTTACGGTATAATTGCAATCTGCTTTCAACTCCTTAAGATTGTATGTTAAATTCTTACCTGCATCAATTGAAACCTCATATTTTAACTCTTGATTCTTTAAACCATATTCCATATCATACGAAAGCACACCTTCAACTTGGTTAAAATTTACAGTGGTTGTATGTTCGGTGGTGTTAATTGCTTCAATACTAATGTTAGCAGGTTTAATTTCAACTTCAACTTCATCACTTTCACATGAAGTGTTTAAACAAAGGCCGGTTAAGAATACTGATAAGTATATAATCGCTTTTTTCATAAAAAAATAATATATTTTGTTCATTATCAATTACGATCTATAGTTAGAAAAGTTTCAAATTAACGAATAAAAAATAATAGAGTTCTAAAAATGGCTTCACCCGTTTAAAAGGAAGAAATATTCCGATACTTGCAACAAGTTAGTATTGCTCGCACATCAAAAATAGGGTAAAATCATTTACTGCTGTTGTTATGGAGAAACACAATTTATTTAAAAAATAGAAAATGAAAATTTTTAAAGAAACAGTTTGTAAAACATGCTTTAAATCAGTTTTATGCGCATGTGTATTTATAGCAATGAACATTTTGAGCTCGTGCGATAAGGACGAAGCAACAGAACCCGATATCGATAAAGGGAATGACCCAAATTTTGTCATCCAGAAGAGCAAAGACAAAGAGATGGAATTCTTTAGCCGAAAAGTAGTTGTCTTTGGAATTGATATTTACGCGAGCGAAGGTGTCGAAAATGACAAGTTGTTACATGCAGCCAACGTATTGGCCCAATACCTTGATAATGATGAAGATGGTAATATTGATAATGTAGTGGTGGTTGATAAAATGAAGAAGTCGAAAGCCTTTTTGGTCATGTGGAAGAAAGCTTCCGATATTGAAGATATCGAACCTCCTTTTGGACGGATAGGTCAAGACCTGGGTAGCGATGAAACGACGCCGGACTTTGTAAAAAATGGACGTAAGGGAACATTTGACGGGGCTCTTGAGGAAATATGGCACCTGGTAAGCGATGCTGGTTACGCCCAGGCATACCCCGAGGAATTTGGTACCCGAAAAGGAACACAAATTGCCAAAGCCATGGATAAGGCACGAGGAGGCTTCTTTGAAGAAGTACCTGAATCTTACCCGGACAATGCTTGGTTTACTTATGATGACGAAACTTGTGATTACAGCTCACAGATAAGCGAATACTTTTATTGGGGGTTATCATCTGTTTTGGGAGCTCAGGAAAACCGCTTAAGTGAAATAGGAAATGAATGGAAACTGAATACAAAACAAAAAGTTGAACAAACTGATACAGATTTAATGACTCTATTAAATAATGCGACTTACAAATTACCTATAAAATTGCCAGATGGCAGCTATAAGCATTAAATTATTGTTATATCCATGGCAAATCGTGATTTTCTTGTTTTGCCATGGTTTTCATCTTAATATTCGATTTTTAATCTAGGCGACAGGAATTACACTAAAAGTTAATTCGCATTGTTATGTTTAGCGCTCTGGCTAGAGAATAATTGTCAATAATCTTAACTTCAGATTTTTTGTCGTTACTTTCTTCTTGATTGGTTACGATATACTCCCTGCTTAGAGTGTTTTTACGATTATAAACATTAAGAAGTGAAGCGCCTATTTTTAAACGCGATTTTTTCAATTTGCCGAAAGCCTTGAATTGGTAGTTTATTGCCATATCCAACCGATGGTAACCGGGCAATACTTTGGAATTAATTTCCCCATAATCCACCTCGTTGGAGTACTCTCTAATTCCTATTGCGGGCGTATAGTGTATGCCAGACCTTATGTTCCATGCCGTCGAAAAATGAAAATTCCTTATTTTGTATGAATTGGACCAGGTAACGGCGTGCCTGATATCATTGTTGCCGTTAAAACGTTTACCTTTATTAAAAACATGAAACTGATAGATGGTTTTAGCGTTGGTATAGGCTAGCCAAATTGAGTAATTCTTAATCTTTTTTCTCAAATTAAAATCAAATCCGTTTGTATTACTTCCTCCTACATAATAGGATTCTATTGATGAATTAATACCATTGGTTATTGTAGTAAATCCATCATTGTGTTTATGGTAGAGTTCCAAATCAACATTCCATCCGTTTTTTGAAAAGATAAAACCCAATGTCACTTGTTCACTATCTAGCAGAGGAGTCCCATCTTTACTGGCTAAAGTCCAAACATTATTTTCTAATCCAAAATTCTTCGTGGTAAACTCTAATAGTTGATTGATTGTTTGATATTTAGTTTCCAGGCTGGAAGTTAAATTAATGTACCTGCCCAGGGAACGTTCCAGAAAGAGACGAGGTTCAATATGTATTTTATTTAAGACAGAATAGTGCGAAACCCTTACCCCAACACCAAACCGCCATCCTTCGGGTTGAATATACTTAAACCTGCCGTGCACGGCATGTACCATTCCTTTTAAATCCTCCCCAAATTGATTTCCGTTAGTATTGTCAAATAAGTAGGCTGTTTTGTTTGAAAAAAACTGGTATCCACCCGATAAGGTTGAACGTTCGGTTAAAAACCAGTTGGCATCGACCAAAAGTCCATGTTCTTTAACATTGTTTCTTTTCTCAGAGCTATTTTCTAATACGGTGTTTATTCCCCTATAGGATAAATCATAGTTGGAAAAATAAAGGCGTGTGCTTGTTTTAAGGCCCAAATCCCAATTTTTGTCCCATGCAAGAGTAAGCCCGGCGTTTTTTATCAAGAGGTTTTCTGATAAAGTATTATCGGGATTTATTGTGTTTAAATTGTAATCTAGTGTGTTACGGGTGTTAATGCCTGATAAGGTAAGTTGATCCTTTTGCGTAGGTTTTGCTATCAATTTAAAGGTATAATCGTAAAAGCTGAAGTTTTCATTTTCATCCGAAGGTAGCCCAGGCTGTTCAAGTGCGTTATCGATACTCGTATTCTGATATACTTTTTTGGAAAACTGCTGGTAGGTAGGTGTTGGAAACAGGTCGGTAAAAGATCTTCTGCACGATGCGATTAATCCTATTCTCTTTGATACTGGCACCCTGATTAATGCATCGCCATGCAACATGCTAAGTCCCACCTCACCACTTGGCTTTTCAGGAACTATATCTTCGGTTACAATATCTATAACCCCCGAAATACGATCACCATATTTTGGATTTGTTCTGCTTTTTGATATGTATACATCTTTAACAATTGAGGAGTTGAAAGCGGATATCATTCCAAAGAAATGACTACTGTTATACATCTTTATACCATCCCACAATATTAAGTTATGATCAGGTGTTCCGCCCCGGATATGCAGCTGCGATGCAGATTCGTTGGGGCTCACAATACCAGGCAATAATTGTATGTTCTGAAGAATATCCGGCTCAGCACGTCCAGATAGAAAATGAATGGCTTCTGGCGTAAATGTTATCTCCCCATCCATATTTCGAGAGATGCCAGATGCGTGGTATTCATTAACAACTACTTCATTTAATGCCAGTGTTGCTGGTGATAACAGAATTCTTAGCGACTTTTTGTTATCAATTGTATCTGTTTTTATTATCTGCGTTTGATAGCCAATAAACGAAATGGACACAGAGTCCCCTTTGTTTATTTCATTAAGTGAAAAATAACCATCGGACTCAGAGACGGTTGTTTTGCCGGATGAAAGGTTAAGGACGTAGGCACCATCGACAGGATTATGGGTGGCGGCATCTGTCAGGTAGCCATAAATAAGGGAAGGGTTTTGTTTGTTATAAATGATATAATACCGATCATTAACTTTTTCGAAACGCAGGGCAAACGCTTGTTCTAATTCTAAAATAACATCATCTAACAATTGTTGGGGTCTACTAAATACAATTGATTGGCCCCTGATTAATTCAGGGGCATATGAAAAACGGATATTGTAATGGGTTTCAATACTGTTGAGAACTTGTGCTAGCGGTTGTGGCTTTTGGCTAATGGCGCCGTTTAAATCTTGTGCGTTATTAATTGTGATTTTTAAACAGAATAATAGTATTATTATACCCCTCATTGGTCCAAAATGATTGTCTTCTTGCCCTCAAAGGTATAATTAATTCCCAAAGGCTTAAAAACAACCCTTAAGGCTAGGTTTAAATCGTTGTTGCTAAAGCTTCCGCTATATCGTAACTTATTAAGAGTTAGTTTGTCACTGTTTATTTTAATATTGTATTGTTTTTCAAGGCTGCTTATGACCAACTCTAATGGGGAGTCAAAAAAACGGCTTTCGCCTTTTAGCCACAACGGCTCCGTTTGCGGTGTCTCCCATCGTTCAAAAGAATTGTTAACAATTCGTAAGCCTTCGCCGGCACCTATAATCCTGCTTTTGTGCTTACCGCTTACCTTCACTTTACCTTCGTAGCATACCACTTCTAATACCGATGCGCTTGAATGAGCGGTAAACCGCGTGCCCAATACCCTAATAGCACCACTCGGTGTTAAAACGGTGAAAACCTTTCCTTTTTCTACCTTAAAAAAAGCTTCCCCCACCAGTTCTATCTTTCGCTCAGTGTTCCAGGTATCGTTGCTAAATGTTAATTTCGATTTTGAATTTAATACTACCTCCGAGTTATCGGGCAGGTTAAATGCCAGTTGCTCACCAAAATTAGTGCTATAAGTGGAGGTATTGTTCAATGCCACCACCAATAAAAAAATGGCTGCCACTGAGGCTGCTGCGTAGGACCAGTACTTAAGCAGGCGGATATTTTTAAGTTTTAGTTGTTTTTGCTTGTCCAGTACCCTGGCAAATGCTTGTTCTTTATCAAAGTTCGGCGCTCGCAAAAAACTGCTGCCCTCTTTAATGGCATTGAAAAGTTGATAATCTTCAGATGCTTCGAAAGCTTTTATTTCCTCTTCACTCAATGTATTGTTCATCCATCGTGCCAGGAAATTGTCTTTTTCGTAAAAGTGTTCCATTACTATCAACTTTAAATTTTTCTACCAATTTTCTTTTTTAATTCCAATAGAGCCAGGTGCATGCGCCGTTCAACCGCTTTTTGTGTGATGCCTGTTATTTCAGCAATCTCGGCATATGTTTTTTTATCAATGCGGTTAAGCAAAAAAACCTCTCTTTGTTTAGCAGGTAAGTTGCTGATGCATTGTTTAAGCCGCTGTCCAAACTCTTTTTCTTCAAGCACAAAGTCCGGCGACTCAACAACTTTATTATATGAAAAACCGGCCTCGTAATCTAGTACCACTTTTCGGTGTGATACTTCGTTAAAAAAACTGTTTTGTGCTATTTTCATTACAAAAGATTTGGCTTTGTCGATAAGCACTTTTTTACAATTATTCCAAAGCTTTATAAACGCATCCTGGGTGATGTCTTCAGCCTGTTGTATATCCCCGCATTTATAGTAAACAAAGTTGCGGATGGTCTCGGCATGTTGGTTGTACAGCATGTGGAAGACCTCTTGTTCGCACACCGATTTTTTTTCAATCATGAATTATTTGTTTTCGATATTTAAGCCGCAATAAGCCGGCTTCAAATATACAACATCTGAAAGGTGTTTTACCCTATTTTCTTAGCGTTAAAAAAGGTGATGCTTTCATTGGCTGTTATGGTTACAATAAAACTCTTTTAGGGTTTTTACGTAGTTAAATGTTGTTGATAGATAAACCGGAGGACAGGACAGTACTATAAGCACAATGCAACATTCAAACTAATCTAAAACAATACTAAGATGAAATGTAAGCACACACACAAGTTCACCCCACCAGCATTTGTATTTTTAATAATACTCACTCTGTTTGCCGATGTAAAGGCACAAAGCATCGAAGGCTATATTAGGGATAAAAATACCAATGTCCCATTGCCCAATATTACGGTTGAGGTCAGTCCGAAAAATAACCCTTTGGCCGTAGGAAGTGTCTTAAGCAATACCTCGGGTTTTTATCAGCTTAACAATATCTCAACAAGTATCAACAACGAAAAGCAAGAAGCTGATAAACTATATTTGCACTACGACCACACATATATTCAGGCAGAAATAAGCACATCAATACCCCTGAAAAAAGCCACTTTATATCAAATTAACGGACAGGCATTGAGTACTGCAACTTTTGTTCAATCGGGCAGCCAACACTACAAAGTTACTTTGCCTTTAAATCATAATCTTAATCAGGTTCTTCTTTTTTCTGATGGTCGGCACCAAACCGTAAAGTTTATCCCTTGGGCGCTTCCCCGGCACAAACCCGGCCCCATCGAACTAAAAAATAAGTCCTCGCAATTAAAATCAGTGGGAACGCCTTATGTATTTAAACTAAGCGATGTGTCGAGTGGTCAATACAAATCCATTCAGCTTGAAAAAAACATTGACCCAAACGGGGTGAACAAACTGGACTTTCTTTTGGAGGAAAAATACGTTTCGCCCACAACAGATAACCCGTATCCTCAGGGTGTTTTTATCCTGAGAAGTTTAGGTTCTGGTAATTATGAACTTGATTTCAAACACGCATCAGGTACAACAATCGATAAGGTATTTCAAATTGGTAATGAGGGCAAAAGTATTAGTGGCTTTACCATAACCGATATAATACCACATAGCAGTGGGTATTTGATTTTTGCGAATTTAGATAATGGAAGTGGCGGCCTGCTTTATTTTACCAATTTAAAACTTAAAATACTAAAAGAATTGGCACTTGAAAAGTGTAATGTTGTTGCCAACCGATATGCCCGCCTGGGTTCTATTTTGTATTATACAAATATATCAGACATCAACGAAGTAAACCAACCAACTAACAAATCCTATATCATTGATATTGATAAGCAAACTCTTCAAAAAATAGACTTACAGGTCAAGCAGTTTTTTACTACCGGCAGTGGTGAATTATATTATAACGATATTGTCAACGGTCTTTATAAAGTCAATAACCTAAACTCGTTGAGTGCCTATTTTGTGACTGATTTTAATGATTACAGTTCCAACTTTATTATGGATAACCAAGATCGGCTTTGGAGCACGTTTATGTCGCGTCAGCCCAATGGTATATCGGATTTTGTAGCTGTAAGCAGGGGTGTTTTTAATTACCAACTTCACCTGTTATGCTATGATATTTTAACCAATAAAAAAAACGAAGAAATCATTAGTGAAACAATCAACAAAGACTCACAACTGTTAATTAATAGTGCAGGCAAATTAAATGTTATTACCAATCAAAATACACACATTACCAACGCTAAAAAAACACTTTGGGAGTTTTACTATGAAGGCGACAAGGTTGAGTACAATCATGTTATGGACCTGCCCAAAAATAAAACGAGTTTAGTTGCAACAAATGATATAAATATTTACCAATTGGTGAGCGATGAAGTGATTGTTTTTGGCAATGGAAGTGATGTAGCTGCCCCTAGCGGCTCAAAAACCTATTATTACGAAATTAATCTAGCTCAGAAAAATACTACCCGTAAAAATTTGGGTATCTATCGCTTGTTTGAGCGACAACCTTTTTAGTGGTAACTTATATTATAATGATTGTAAATGATAGCTTATCCCGGGACCTAAGTGGTTTCGGGATTTTTTGTAAATACAAAAAAAATGGAGTAATAGCTGTCTTCTCAATAGCTTATAGAAAAGGTAGTTACGATGATTATTTAGCTGAAAAGCGCCCTGTAAAATCGTTCTTTTATTACTTTATTGAGAGGAGGTAAAAACAAAGGCAAAAAAAAGTAGGGTGAAAGTATGGTTAACTGTTGTTATGGCAAAGCACGGAACAATTAATAGTTAAAACAAACAGTACCCTTGTCCGGAATTAATCTAGTAGTTTGTCTGTAATCAAACAGAGACATAAACATTCAATTATTTAAAAACAATAACATAATGAGAAGATTAATTATTTTCTTTGCCGCCACTGCATTGCCTTTTTTATTGGCAACAAATCTGTCGGCACAGCACTATACTTTGAGTGGAGAGCTGAAAGACAGCAAAACAGGAGAAACATTACTGGGTGCCAACATTGTTGATTTGATAAGTAAAAAAGGAACCTGTGCCAACGAATATGGTTTTTATTCCTTGGAATTACCCGGGGGTACCCGCAAAATTTCGGTTTCTTTTATAGGGTATACAACCCGCACTTTAGAGCTTGACTTAAAAGAGAACAAGCGTCTGGACATTGAGCTGTTGCCGGATGATAACGAATTAAGCGAGATCGTGATACGTGCCGGAGAGAAAAGCAATAGTCAGGTAGAAAGTGTATTGATGGGCGCAGTTAACCTTAAACCTAAGGAAATAGAGAAAATACCTGTTTTGCTTGGCGAACCTGATGTAATAAGGGCTGTGCTAACAACGCCCGGTATTACCAGCGTAGGCGAAGGGGCCACCGGGTTTAATGTGCGTGGTGGTAACATCGACCAAAACTTAATCCTCTTAGATGAAGCGCCTGTGTATAATTCATCCCACATTTGGGGTTTTTTCTCGGTGTTTAACAATGATGCACTTAAAGATATCCAACTGTATAAAGGTGGTATCCCGGCACGCTATGGCGGACGTGCCTCATCAGTACTGGACATCCGACAGCGCGAAGGCAGTAATAAAGTGTTTAAAGGAAAAGGGGGTGTTGGCCTACTTTTTTCACGTTTAACCTTAGAGGGGCCCATTGTTAAAGATAAGCTCAGTTTTTTGGTTTCGGGGCGCCGTTCATATTTTGATTTAGCATTTCCATTTATCAATGAACTCAAGGATAACAGTGTCTATTTTTATGATTTGAACGCTAAATTGGCCTGGAACATGAATCGGAATAACAAGCTGTTTACCTCTTTCTTTTTTGGGGCCGATGTAATGAAATTACAATTTGATATTGAGGAAGATCCTTATATAGAAGGAAATCAACAAACACCGGCCGATAAAAATGAGCAGATTGATTTTCAGTGGAAAAACATGACCAGCACCGTGCGGTGGAACCATATTTTCTCCGACAAGGTATTTATGAATCTTTCGGCCATATACAGCAAGTATGATTATGCCTTGCACTCCAAAAATAGTACGGGCGGCCCGTCCGGCAATAACTTGGAAGATTTTACATGGACATCATTGGTCGAGAACCAAATAGTAAAAGCAGACTTAACAGCATACCTTAATCCAAGCAGCAAATTAAGGTTTGGTGCCAATGCTACAAATTATGCTTTTACCCCGGCCAAAGTATCGGGAAACGATAAAGGTATTAACACCGTTAACTTTGAAACAGAACAAGGCCTGGAGCTGGCACCTTACATCTCGTTCGAGAAAAAGTGGGATAAATGGTCATTTAATGCCGGGCTACGTTATTCGTGGTTTGGAAATGTTGGACCACAAACCATTACTCAATATGTGCCAGACTTGCCCAAGTCGGATGCCAGCGTGTCGGGCACAAAAAAAATCGGGAATAACAAACTGACCCAAAGCTACCAAGGCATAGAGCCGCGCTTATCGCTTAAATACAGCCCAAACAGCCGAAAAGCCATTAAGTTGGGATATAATAAAATGTACCAGTACATTCATTTAATATCCAACACGGCAGCAGCCCTGCCCTTTGATATATGGAAACCGGCCGGCTATCATATTAAGCCTCTCGAAGTAGAACAGCTATCTGTGGGCTATGCCTACGACACGCCCAATAAATCTTTTAACTTCTCGGTTGAAACCTACTACAAAACCTTTAAGAACATGATTGAGTACAAAAATGGGGCCGACTTGTTTTTAAACGAAACACTTGAAACCGAGCTACTGCCAGCCAAAGGCCATTCTTATGGTGCTGAGTTATCAGTGCATAAAAATACCGGTCGCTTGACAGGTAATGCAAATTATACTTACTCGGTAAGCCAGCGAAAAACCATCAGCTCCTTTGACGAGAACATCAATAACGGGGAATATTACCCATCTAACTTCGATAAACCCCACGTTTTTAACCTTACTTCAAGTTATAAGTTAAATGATAAGTGGGACGCCGGACTGTTTTTTACCTACCAGAGCGGGAGGCCAACAACCTATGCTACTGGACAGTTTAGTTTAAATAACCATCAGTATTTTACTTATTCCGACAGAAATGCCTTCCGCTTAAAACCAAGCCACCGACTCGATGCATCGTTTACTTATACACCAACACCGCGTGAAGGTAAAAAGTGGAGCGGCAGTTGGGTGTTTGGCGTGTACAACATTTATGGCTACAGAAGCCCTTTTTCAACATATACCTCGGTTCGTAACAAGCATATTAAAACCTTTGAATTCTCTGTAATTGGCGCACCCGTTCCTTTTGTAACATACAATTTTAAATTCTAAAATTATGAAACGATTAATAAAATTTGCAAGCCTGTTAAGCTTTTTGATGGTGTTTTCCTGTGTGAAAGAAATAAGTACCGAGATACCATATGAACTCAATTATATTGTTTTTGGTTCGATGAGTAATTATAATGAAAAGATTACCGTTGAAGTTTATCAATCATCGCTCCTTTTGGTAGAACCATCATTTGAAGACTTTGATGAAGAACTACCTGATAATCGTGAGGATGGCTGGTCTAGACCAACGAGTTCCGGAGATAGATCCGTACCTGTTAACGATGCTACAGTGACTTTATATAAATTAGGTGCCAGAGGTGAAGAGCTAATTGTTTGTGATCATTTTGATGTAAAAAAGGGGGTTTATACATCTGCTGACCCAATAGAGGGTCAAACAGGTGAAACATACTGGATTAAAGTATTATTGACAGATGGAACAGAGCTGGTTTCTAAAAAGGAAGAACTTCAAAAGCGCGTACTTATAGAAAGTACAGGTCTTAATACTGAAGGATTTTTAAAAGTAAACTTTAAAGACCCTGAATCCGACAGGAACCTTTACCTTTTGGAAACTGAGTTTACTTATGAGAATATGATTGTTGAAAGAACATTCGTTCCATCAAATGACGTATTGTTTAATGGCAATAACAATTCATCTATTAGTATCGAAGCACATTCCATTCCAAATCATGAACAAGAGAAACTGAAAGTTTATCTATCAAGTATCAATTTTGACACTTTTCGTTTTTTTAATAACATGCTTAAGCAGTACGACGAAAACCAAAGCAATCTGGATGATTTTGGGGAAGAACAGAATCAGGGTAATCCCGACAGGATGTTTGCCGCACCGTCTGTAAGCCTGTATGGTAATATTATTAATCAAACAACGGGCAAAAGGGTTTTGGGCAACTTTAGTGTTTTGGGATCGAGCCGCGTAGTATTGATAAACAGTGACTTCCCAAATCGTAAGATTTTTTAAGACTAAAAAAAGGTAAAAAAAATTAGGGTATTTATTAACACAGCTGTTGTGCTAGTACAACAACGATAAATAAGATTAATTAACTAATTTATAAAACACAAAAGAATGAAATTAATTTCAAGACTATTTTTACTTCAACTAGTTATTTTATTTACATCGTGCAGCAAAGATGATGATACAAAACCTGACCAAAGCGACGATACCTTAAAGTATAAGAATGAACAGACCGCGGATTACATTGCTGTTTATGGTACAAGTAAAGTTAAGAAAGAAGCCTATGATAGGATTTATAAAGATGTTAAACATGTAATGGATAAGATGGACACAGGTATCAAACAAGGTCTGCTTACCTCAAAAGCAAAAATGCTGGCTGCAACCAATGAGGACGAGTTAGAAAGTAATATTGATTACTTTATGAAACTACTTCCTTTAGAAGCTATATATACAGATGTGGACGGCGTGGACGAATCGTTAACATCTTCAACAGACGTAGGCTTGTCAAATACCAAACTGGAGTTAATGTACCTGTGCGTATATTACTCGCTTTTAACAGATACTAAATTAAAAGCCAAATATGAAGAGGTGAAAAAGGCATATGAAGAGGCTGCTGTAACAGCCAAAATATTTACGCCCGGCGAAGCATACAAGGACGGATACGAAGATGAAATTCATGAAAATGCATCTGAAAAGAATGCTTTAAAATATGGCTCTTATCTATACAATTTATATCGATTGTATTTTGGTAACGATAAGGGGAAGGCAGGAGAGTTTACAATTACTACAAAAGACCAACTAAAGGCTAAAAATCCTTTAGGTTACGATTTTATAAAGAATAATTTCGATAAATAGTCGGAGTTATATGGGTTAATATCTAAGAGGATATCTAATTGGTATCCTCTTTTTTAAAATCAATCTTAGGGTATATAAATATGTATTAATTCCCCATATCTTCTTAATTAGAATGAAATTACAGAAGACAGTACTATAATTAACTTTTGTAACTATAAAAAACTAAGAATTTATGAATTATAAGATATTTTTATTTTTTACTATTTTAATAATTAGCTATTCAATTGGGTTTTCTAAGAACGAACCGATTGACACCATACCTTTCATTGTGGGAGAAGATAATAGAATCTACACTTATTGTAAAATAAATAACAGTGATAGTTTATTATTCCTTATTGATACCGGTGCAAGCGACATGGTCATTAACTCTGATAAATTATCTAATGTGCAAATGTATTTTGATTCTGAAATTCAAAATATGGGGATTACAGGATCTAACAAAGTTAAAGTTAGCACAAATAATATGTTTTTATGGGGGAATCAAAAAGTAAATCAAACATTGTTTTTAGCCATACCTTATCCAAATGAAAAATGGGATGGAGTTTTGGGAATGAGCATCCTAAAAAAATATATAGTTGCAATTAATTATGATACAAACCTAATCAGTCTGTATAGTTTAAATGATTATCAACCTCTAGGTAGTGAGGGGGTAAAAATAGCCTACAATCAGAATGTACCTTTTATTGATGTAGAGATAGAAACTATAGATAAGAAAAAACGTATTTTGAGTTTAGAATTAGATACAGGGTCAGATAGAATTATTGATATATCAACAAGTTATGTCAATAAAAATGAACTACTGAATGTTTACACAATGTCATTTGCCACAACGAAGGTAACAGGCTCTGCTGATGGAAATAATGATGGAGTTATTTATAATGTATATTTTCCAAAAGTGAAAATTGGTGAATTTGAAACGTATAAAATTCCAGGTGGTGTAGCGCAAATACAAAATGGTATGATGAACATAAATGGAGTTGATGGAGTCATTGGAAATTGGTTTCTCAAGAGGTTTAATTTAACTTTTGATTTTAAAAATCACTATTTATACTTAGAGCCTAATAATTATCTTCACACGAGGTATTTCGACTTTTTAACAAACTAAGGCTGTGGGTTAATATATTTGAGGAATTATGGTATATGGAGTATTTTGGTAGTAGAAAGACCTTATTAGCTTTGCCTACTTTTCAATTTGATTCGAACAATTGTTTATTCATAAATATATGTACTTACTATTATAACAAATTAAATTTAAAAATGAAAAATGTACTCGTTGGTTTGGTTTTAGGTTTACTATTGGGAAGCTCAGTTACTTATTTACTTGTGGACAAAAAAGAGAATACTAATATTACAGTTCAAGCAACAAAAGAAGGATTTAATCAAAATGATGACCCTTATAAAAAATACTGGACAGGTTTTAAAATTGAATATGCAGATAGGTGGAACAATGGAAAACCACTTGAAGAACAGGAATTGGCTTATTTGAGAGATGTAGATTATGAAAATCATAAAAATGAGCCTGATGCAACAAAACTTGTTGTGGTTAATTATTGGGCAAGCTATTGTGGCCCTTGCTTACGAGAAATTCCTGAATTAATTGAGCTCAAGAACAATAATGTTGGTAAAGCAAGCTTTTTAGCAGTTTTTCCGGAAAATGACCGGCGAAAAGCATTGGTAAACATTATTAATAAAACCGGTTTTAACTGGGTACAAGTAACCGACAAACAAAATGTTGGGAACACCAAAGGCATATACCCCACTACAATGGTGTTTAGCATGATGAATGGTAAGCTTTTTTTTAAAAAAGCAGGCGAACTAAACGAAGATGACTTCAAAAGTATACAAAAAATTATAGATGAAAATCTATAAAAACGTACCAATCTATAACTGTAATTAATATGGATTTAACTACACCCGAAATTTGTTTGTATAGCTAAATGAAGTGTTAACCTAAAAACTATAAGTAATTTGAGACCTATGTGAGACCTATGTGAGACTATTTGTAATCAGGAAGGAACTTGTTCAAGGGGAATAATAAACTAAATATATTATATTTTAACATTGGATTTTAAGTTTTTGTTGATGGAAATATAGGTTTGGAATTTTACTACTTTTTTCACGGATTCTATTTTTTATATGTATGCCGGTATTTTTTTTTATGAATAGTTTAAATAAGTATGGTCAACATGCAATGAGCGCAAGTTTTTTAAATCAATTTGGGTGTAATATAACAACCGTATTTACGAACTTTAGAATTGGAATACTTTAAGAATTTAAAAATAGAAATCTTAAATCAGGCCCATAGTAAGCTCAGAACAGTTAGATAAAAAGAGCTTTGTTATTTTAACTTTCAAGTTAACCACAAGTTATGAAAGCTACAACAATACATAACTCAAACTTACACATTAATTTTAATATTCTTACAACGAAACTAATACTACTAATTACATTCGTAATCTTCAAATCTTTATTTATCTGTTCACAAAATAATGAAAAAGGAAAATATGGACATAAAGAGGATAAAGTCAATTTCGACCAATTATTCGAAAATCCAGAAACGGTTAAAATCCATATAGATTCTGATCAAGACAATGCAGTTACATTAGGATCAAAATTGACAATACACAATGACAATATCGATTGCAATTGGCAAAAGATAGATACTAACATTAGTAAATATATTGAAGCTATAAAAATTGATTCCAGAAATAGCCATTTAGATTTAGAAAGGATACAAACAGGAGGTATAATGAAAACAACTAATAAAGTTGTAATATTGAGCTTTAAAATAACTGATAGTTGTTCTTTAAATGTTAAGTACATAAATCAGCAATCAATTGGCAAGGATACTTGTTTTTTTGAAGCAGGAAAATTGTTTAAATCTATAATTATCGGTAATACTTGGACTAAAATTTACGACCAAGTATCGAACTCCGAAAAAATAATAATTGGCTCCAATATAGGTGAGTTATATGTTATTATGACTGGCTGTGAATTATACAAATCAAATAATCAGAGTATTACTTTTTGTTGTATTAAGCAAACTCTGTCAAATAATACTTTTCAAAAAGTTAATGATTGTAAATTGTTTAAAAAAAAATTTTACTGGTGGCACAGGCGGTGGCGTAAATCAATAAGGATAGTAAATTTATAGTGATAATATAGCAACTTTTAACTAAAAATGAATATTCTACTCAAGTTGTTCTCTGAATCGAACTCATACTTGTTTTCGAATAATTATTTTTTGCCAAAAAGAAAATTGGAAATCAGTTAAAACTTTTTTGCATTAGCCTCGCTAATTATGTTATTTTAGGCTTGTAACCAAATTAAGCTCATAGAACAATACGAGCAAGTCCTACCAGCCATCATGGTCAATGACAACAAAGCATATATCAATGCCAATTTGTGGGCCACGTTTTATGATTTGCTCAAAAAAACCTTAATCATCACCCGACAATTAAAGCGCTGGTGCTGTTAGAAATACCTGGTTCCATCAGCGATGATTTGAATATGAAAGCTGCTCAACTGGTTAATGAAAAAGGGCTGAATACCCAATTATTTGAAAAGTTGATGGTAGAATCAGGCGGAACAGACTTGTTTGTTGCGGGAAAGAACCTATTATTGCCGAACGTACAAAAATTGGTGTACAATCATGGGACGCGTGCCAAAAAATCGGCTCTGGAATATTCTAAAAACCACAAAGAGCATAAACTGGATGGATTTTTATAAACGTGTTAATGTTGACACAGCCTTTTATTGGTTTACGCTCAATGCCGCGCCGGCCGATAGTATGCACTTTATGACTAACAATGAAATCAATTCTTATTTTAAAGCTAAGTTAAAACAACCGCATTAATTCTTTTAATATACCTTTAATTAAACATTTACGAATCATAAAATTTACTATAAGATGAACACAAAACTAATCGTAATTTTCCTATCCGTGCTTATTTTTTCAAGTTGTAATATTTTAAAAACAGTCAAACTGATGAAGGCTGGTGAAGTTATACAAAATGAATTTGTTGAAGAAATACCATTTGAATATCGTTTGGGCTTAATTATTTTAAAAGTAGAAATTGACGGCAATGAATATGATTTTATTTTGGACACGGGAGCACCTAACGTTATATCAAAAGAGTTAGCACAAAAAATTAACACTGTCAAAAAAAGCACAGAAACGGTTGGCGATAGCCAAAATAATGAATCGGACCTTGAATTGGTTCAAATTGATAAGATAAGTATTGGCAGTCTTGATTTTACTAACACAGGAGCGGTTGTTTCCGATATTAACAACTCGCAAGAAGTAAGATGCCTTAACATTGACGGATTTATCGGTTCTAACCTGATGAAAAAAGCCATTTGGAAGTTTGATTACCGCAACCAAATTATTACCATCACCCATTCGATGGATGCATTTGACTTGTCAGGTAATATTAAGCGGGTTCGGTTCTTCCCCGAAATCACGGGCACGCCCCTTTGCGATGTAAAGGTTAACGGGCAAATCGAAAAAAATGTGGTGATTGACTTAGGGTCAAATGGCGATATAGCACTTTCCAACAAAACATACGACAAAGTGGCTAAGAACTCAGCGCCTTTTAAAAGTATTTCCACTTATGGGCGAAACGCATCGGGACTATACGGAGCCGGCGCAGTGGATACCACTAAGTATATGATAGCAAACACGATTAGCTTTGGCGATGTGACATTGAACAACCCGGTTGTCGAATTCTCAGCTGGTGCATCAACCATAGGAATGAACTTCTTTAAAAACTATGATTTGATAATTAATTGGAACACCAAAGAGCTTATCCTTCAACAGTTGGATGAATATAATCATTCAACCCTGACCAACCTCGACGGCTTTTCTTGGATGTACAAGGATGGGAAGTTAGTAGTAAGTTCTTTAACAAAAGGTGGCATGGCCGAAAAGACAGGTTTACAATTAAATGACAAGATTTTAAAAGTCAATGGCGAAGATTACTCCCAAATGTCTTCGGATAAGTGGTGCCAGATGCTTCAAAACCCGATTGACACCGATGGGAAAAATTTGGATTTAGTAATTTGGAGAGATGGAAAAGAACTAAACTTTATCTTAAAAGAAGAAATATTGTTAGAATAAAGCCATAGGTGGTTTGGAACAAAAACAATTAACTTGAAGGTTTCAGAAAATTGCTTAATATGTGGGGAATAATAAGCAATTTTCTGAGGCTCTTAGATCATACACCTGAAGATAAGTTAATGAAATATTAATTATAACAAATTACAAGATGTTTTTTATTAAGGCAAATTCTTAAAATCGTATTAATTTATATTAATAAGAATACAGCAATAAGTTATGTGGACTAAGTTGTGAAAAATAAATTAATAGAGATCAGCTTAGTACATGACGAAACTGTAAATAATTGAACATCAACAAATTAAGTTGTGAATTCCCTTTGTTTATAATCTTGATATTCAGTATCTTACAAAAGATTCCTACATCATTTTGTAATGCACACGAATACAAAGATTGACAGTAAAAATACTGATTTATTTGAGTTGTTCAAGACAACAACGAATTGGAACAAAGCTCGCATAAAATGCATTGTGCTTATAGTTCAAGCAATGATTAAACTACAAAGTGTATCCTACACGAAATTAGCACAAGGATTTGACAGCACAGCCAATTATGAATCAAACTTAAGAAGAATACAGCGACTCTTTGCAAAGCTTCATTTTGAACCAACACTGTTTTCTAAATTGATTTTCATGCTTTTGTCTGATAATCCACCTTACCGACTAAGTATGGATAGAACTAATTGGAAATTTGACAATACAGACATCAATATTTTAATGATTTCAGTTTGTTACAAAGGAGTTGGTATTCCACTTATTTGGCGACTATTGCCTAAGCGAAGTAATTCCAATGAAACTGAAAGAATAGAGCTAATTGATTGTTATATCAGGCATTTTGGCATCGATAGTATTAAGGCCTTTATGGCTGACCGTGAGTTTATAGGCGAACAATGGTTTGAAGATTTAATCACGATTAAAATAAGCTTTTATATACGACTTAGGAACAACATGTTGGTTAAACAAAAAGGCCAAGAACCTAAGAAAGTCTTCTGGTTGTTTAACAACTTAAAACACGGCAGTTACCGACATTGCGAAAAGCTATATTATTTGGGCAAAAATCTCGTGTATCTATCAGGTTGTAAAACTATTAATGCTGCCATAGGTAGGGTAGATTATGTAATAATAGCATCATATAATAAACAAGATCAAGCCATGGTTTTCTATAAGGACAGGTGGCAAATAGAAACTATGTTTAGAGCAATGAAATCTAGTGGATTTAACTTGGAAGATACACATGTAACTGATCTAGAGAGGTTAACTAAACTTATTGCTATTGTTGCAATAGCATTTATTTGGGCATATTTAGCAGGTATAGACAAACATGAAAACATAAAGCCAATTAAAACCAAGAAACATGGCAGAAAAGCATACAGCTTATTCAAATATGGGCTTATCAGAATCGCTTATGCTCTAAATAACAGACAGAATAAAAAGGAAATGGATAATTGTATTAGAATTTTGTCATGTACTTAGAGATATCAGTTTAAATCCTTTTATTACTAATTTTATATGTTCAAAATTTTACAATTATTAATATTTGTATATCGGTAGTACTTGTTTTAGAGTTGTTAAGCCGAGTCTAGATGTTTTGATATTTTGTAAGATCTTTTGGATTGGGCTGCCAATATATTATAATAAGTAGTCTATTAAAATTAATGACGTATGTTGAGCTGTAGCTATCAAGTGTCTCTCCTAGGTAATATATGAAAATTGGTAATTTTCATATGCATTGAATTCTAACCAATAATACTTGACATACTTCAAAAGTATTTCAATCAGATTTAAACCAAAAGAATAGGAAGTTATGAAGTAAATATACAAATCTTGTTCACGCCATTGCATTATCTTGTCTTTAAACTTTCAAGATATGAAACCTTTGCAAGGTTAAAGTTTAATTAATGCTCTGATTAATTGTCTTACACCTAGGTTTAGTCATGGATTCCATTAACAGGTTTCTCATTGAGAAAGAAATTAACAAAGTATATAAGCGCGGACTTAGCGGTGATGGACGCCTATCATATTCAGGCTTATTACTTTTCAAGATGTTACTTTTACAAACATGGTCTCAATTAAGTGATCCCGGTGGTTCTTCTGGATAGTTTGAATGTCTTCATTAATTCTGGTATTTTAACACCTTCATTTGGCAACGGTAAGCACAATGACTCCTTTTTTGTTCTACCTTATTATCTGAACTTTCATAAAGTTTAGTTAATTCATCTACTTCCTGAGTATTTCAATCTATAAATCGAATAGCCAAAAGAAAGCGAAAGAATTTTTAAGGTATATCATGCGTCAATATTTATCATTATTTACTTAACTAATTATGATAGTAAGATAAAGCGATTAATTGACAAAACAGCTGGATTTTCAGGAAAGGCTACAACAACAACAAAGAAAGGTTTTTCCAGTAAAGAGATTCAGTGATAACTAGGTTAAAAGTGCTATAAACCTGTCTGGGCTATGGTTCATAAGTTGTGTTAGGCAATTGGCAATTGTGATACTCGCTACTCACTTGAGGAAATGATTGAGATGGATGATGGGTGCTTTACAGTGGTGATTGAGAAAGCCAAAGGTAAACGTGATCGAGGCACTGATGGAAAATTAAATGTGGCCATTATGTCCAGATCAACACAGATTGAGGATATTGAAACAGGTAAGAAAGCGAGTCAGTGCAGATACTTCAAATCCAAAGTGCTCGAAACACATAAAGCGATCGAAATAAATCATGCTGTAGATGAGTGATTTGAAGAGTTCAGTATTGTATTGACCAATGACAGTTCTTCATATATCGACATTTCAGACTATGAGGATTTGCATATTAACGAAAAATGCTGCTTAGGTCGAACTCACGTTAAAGAAAGAGTATTACCCATTTACATTAGAAGATGATTACGATACGAAACTAAAGCAAATTGTAAATCAAACCCTGGAAATTGATATCCCTTATTATGCAGGCATGAATGTTTCAAAAGGTCGGAAACTTAAGCAGTTTTTGGCAATTATTTCTAAGAGTGTTACTTTTAAACCGAATTTCAACAGTATTGCAACTGTGTTATCAGCAAGTAGATATAACATCTCTGACTAGTTTCACTATATTGAAGAGGCAGGAATGATTATGAAACTAAGGTATGCTAAAGGTGGAATTCGCTTGGGTAAGATTGAAAAGATATTTTTTAGACAATTACAATTTGATATATAGTCTGGAGGAAGAGCTTGCTAATATTGGTAATACCCGAGAAACGTCCTTTCTTAATCAGATGAGGATGAATTGCGATGTAATAGTATCAAAATTGGCCGATTTAGAATTTAATGACATAAGTTTTTGAGGTTGGTGGTAAGTATAAAACGAAGAATCAAATTAGCAATATTGAGAATGGGTTTATCATTAAGGATGAGCAAGAGTATGGGTTTGGGAATGTTGTACACCTTTGGCAACATGGTTTGATATAATAATCATAATGGTGAATGTAATGATTCAAAGAATCGACTCATTTTAACTAATATGAGGATGTTATTCTGAGTTTTGTGGAAATTGTATAGGTGCTGGTATGTAATCGGTACATTATCAACGCCATACATTGACTTTTTTGATTTTGGTTCAAAGGTGTTTGCAAGTTCCAAACATAAGTTACACCTTCGAATATGGCATTGCTTTTATCTAGTGAAACCCATTGTCGTTATGGGCAAAAATGAAGAAAAATATATTTTGAATCGTTTTGTTGCATTTTAGCTAAAAAATGCCTAATATTGTATTGATAAACAAATGGTTATAAAAGTGAGTGACCTGTAGGGTGACCTCCCCAAGAAATGAATTTGTAACAAGAAGAAAACTAGTGCTTTACGAGATAGGTGTATCGTCCTGGTACCCCGACAAAAAAGCTTGCAGATCAATGATGGTTTGCAAGCTTTTTTTGTTTTAAATCTTTCATTGTATAAATTTGCCCCTGTATATTACTCTACAAAACCCGTGGGGCTTTTACTTTAAAAACACTAAGTAATAATGATAGAATCGACAGAGAACTTCTCAGATCAATATGTTCTTCAGCAAATTGCTTTGGGAAAAGAAGAGGTGTTCGATTTTCTCTTTCGAAAGTATTACAGGCAAATGTGTTTTAAGTCGGAATTTTTAATTAAAGATCAAGATGCCGCACAGGAAATTGTACAGCTGTGTTTTATAAAGTTTTGGGAGAGAAGAAAAGAACTAACCGAAATTAAGGAGATATCTGGTTTTCTTTCTACCATGGTCCGAAATAAGTCTATTGATTATTTAAGGAAAGATAATTCAAAGAAAACGACTGTTGAGGACCTAAAGTATTCTGAACAGGAATACAGTCAGGATAACATGGCTTTTTCAACTGAGTTGGAGGAGGTACTAATGGAGGCGATACTCCAATTACCACCGCGATGCAGAGAAGCCTTCGAATACAGCCGTTTCGAAGGCATGACCTATGCTCAGATTGCCAAAAAAATGAATATTTCTCAAAAGGCCGTTGAGGCATTAATGGCTCGTTCACTTAAAATTCTGCGCAGTGAACTGGTTGATTATTTACCACTTCTCATATTTCTTAATTCGCACATGTAGAGCTTGATAGGGGGGGTGTTTGACGGGTTGATAAGAAAAATCAAAAAAAATCAAAAATCAATATAGGGTAAGGTGCTGCTTGAAACGTCATGTAGTTGAAAGCGGTAATCATCATGAAGACAAATATAAATAGTCTTATAGCAAAGCACCTCTCAGGAACTATTGATGAGGCAGGCAAAAAGGAAATTGAAAAGTGGCAGTCGGCTAGTGAAGAGAATGCAAAGCTGATTGACCATTATCATAAGATTTGGGATAAGGCAAAGGAAATTAAGCCTGTAAATAATCAACAGGTTGAGGATGCATTGCTGTTAACCAAAAAACAGATATTTACTTCTAAACCAACGAAAAGGTATTTGGTATATTTTCGACAGGCAGTTGCCGTTTTAGTTATTGCGATTGGGTTAATGGCAATTTTTAAATCTTTTAACCGGGAAGCACAAAATGTTACTTCCCCAATATATAAAGAAGTGGTTGCCGGATATGGTATGAATACAAATTTAACACTGCCAGATGGAACCAATGTCAATCTCTTTCCCGGCAGTAAACTTTTATTTCCAATAAGCTTTGCTGAAGAGCTCAGAGAGGTTCGGTTGGAAGGTGAGGGATATTTTAAAGTGACTCATAACGAAAAAGTACCTTTTATCGTTAAAACTAATCAGATTAATATTAAGGTTTTAGGAACTGAGTTTAATGTTAGTGCTTATGAAGGTGATAAATATGTGGAAACTATTCTTGTCAATGGTAAAGTAGCCATAGAAAAGGAGATAGATGGAGAAAGTATAGAATTAAAGGTTCTTAAGCCGAATCAACGATCTCGCTATGATTTGTTAAGCGGTAAACTAATTGTTACAGAAGAAACGGATTTGGATAAGTTTGTCGCCTGGCATAAGGAACAATTAATATTTGATGGCGAAACGTGGCTCAATGTGACGAAAAGACTTGAACGATGGTACAATGTTAATATCATTTTGGACAAGCAACTCGAAAATCAAAAAATAACAGGTGTGTTTAAAGGAGAGCCAATTGAGGAAGTTCTTCAATTAATGCAATTTACTTCACCTATTGAATATAAAATAGAGCGTGAAAGTCGCACTGCAGGAGACGCCCCTGGGCAGAAAAAAATAATTATAAATCAAATAAACTAAAAATGTAAACGATGTAAAAGAAAAAGGAAAGTGCGCTAACACTTCCCTTTTAATTCTTACAGAACTCAAGTTGCACCGAGAGTTCTGATGTTTAATAAAAATCAATTCAAATTTATGAAAAATTTTTCATTATGGGATTGGAGGATAGTTAATTCTTCCAGTTCTCAAAAACTGTATCGTATTATGAAGCTAAGTGTATTCATGATGTTGATTGGAGTTCTGAATTTATACGCAGGTTCAGTTCATTCGCAAGAGGCTAAAGTCTCTGTCAAACTCCGTGGTTCTATTAAGGAGGTATTAAAGGAGATAGAAAGAAATACCGAATATTCATTTTTATATAATGATGAGCAGGTTAATGTAGAGCAAGAAGTTGATCTTAACGTAAAAAACCAATCCGTAGCTGATGTACTTGATCAAATGTTTAACAATTCAGAAGTTGTTTATCGGGTGGTTGATAATCGTATTATTTTAACAAAAACACAAAAAACGTTAAGCAATACAGCAGTTCAAAAGAATGTTACCATTACCGGTGTTGTAAGAGATGTCAGTGGAGAGCCATTGCCAGGGGTTAATGTTTACGAAAAAACGAATCCAACAAATGGTGTTATCACTGGTATTGATGGAAGTTATCGCATTGAGCTAGCGGCCGATGATGTTACCTTATCGTTTTCTTTCATTGGTTTTACCACTCAGGAAATACTAGTAGCAGGTAGAAATGTTATTGATATTACTCTTTTGGAAGATGCCATTAGCTTAGATGAAGTTGTTGCCATTGGTTATGGAGGCATGAAAAAGTCTGATTTAACAGGTTCCATTAATGAAGTTAAGATGGATCAGCAGCGAGCATCAGTTAATAGTATGGCTGAAGAATTGCAGGCTAAAGTTCCTGGTATCACGGTAGTTAATCAAACGGGTGATCCAACCGCCGCGCCAAGAATCAGAATTAGAGGTATTGGCACCTTGAGTAATGAAGAACCACTGTGGGTGGTTGACGGAACAGTAACGGGAGCTCCGGCCAATATGAGCGACATTGAGTCGATGACTATTTTAAAAGATGCTTCGGCAGCAGCTATATATGGTGCCAGAGCTGCAGCTGGTGTTATTATCGTTACCACTAAACAAGGAGAGAAGGGTAAGCCAAAGTTAAATATTGATATGAACTATGGCTTTAGTGTGAAGGATAAGGTATATAGTCCTTTAAATCAGGCTCAGATGGCTGATGTGTATAATACCGCAACTGATAATGCAGGCGTTCCCAGGTTTGATGTTTTTGATCCTGCGCAAAATCCTGATGCCCGAATTACCCGTACCAACTGGATGGATGAAATATTCAGAACAGGAACGACTAAGAAGGTAAATGCCAATATTAGCGGTGCGAACGATCACAGTACCTACTACGTTTCTGCCAGCTACGATGAAAACCAGGGTATTCTTATAAATACTTTTAAAAAGGCTTTTGGCTTTCGAATTAACACTTCTCACAAATTGTCAAAAAAGCTTAAAGTAGGACAAAACCTGTCTATAACCAGTGGGAAAGGCAGAGGAGCCAATACCAATCATGAGTATGAAGGGATTATCAGTACAGCCCTGGCATATCCTCCATCAGCTACTGTTTGGTACGATAAGGAAAATGGCATTTATGGCGGTACAACAGAGCCTGGGTCAAAATGGACTGGTAGCTATGGAGATTTATTCAACCCGGTTGCCAAGCAAATGAAGAACGATTATAACCAGGAGAATTTGAGAGTTGCTGGTAATGCCTATCTGGAATTTGATATTCTTGACGGATTGCAGTTTCGATCAAACTATGGTATTAATTATTACACCAATTGGGACAAGGCATTTGATAAAAAAATGCTTGAACCAGGCAGGGTTAAAGAGGAAAATAGGTTAAGCTATAGCAGTGGAATAAACAAGAGTTGGGTTGCTGAGCAAACTTTAACCTATAAGAAAAAGATAAATGAGGTTCATGACTTTTCGATCATGGCAGGTTATACTGCGCAAAAAAATGAATGGAAAGGTTTTGGTGCCGCGGCGAAGAACTTTGATCTGGAAGACGAAAACTACCAGATGTTTGTTAATGCCAATGACTTTTCAGAGCGTCCGTCGGATGGTCAATCAGGCAACACTTTGGTGTCGATGCTAAGTCGTTTTACATACAGTTATAAAGGTAAGTATTTGTTAACGGCCAATGTGCGTAGAGATGGTTCAAGCAAGTTGGAGAAAGATTATCGTTATGGTACTTATCCGGCAGGTTCTGTTGCCTGGCGATTGTCTGAAGAATCATTTATGGAAGGTGCAGAGTGGCTCGATAATTTGAAATTAAGAGCTAGTTCGGGTAAGATTGGTAACTTAGGTTCATTAGGCGATCATGTTGGTAGTTTGCCATTAAGCGGTACCAATGCTTTACTTGGCTTACCAACCCAGTTAAATCCTGGTTATTTTATATCGGGTTTGATAAATCCTTATGTGACATGGGAAGTAACAATACAAAATAACTTCGGTATCGACGCCACTATGTTTAATGGTGCGTTAAATGTTACGGCCGATTATTTTATGAAGGAAACAGAGGATATGTTAATGGGAGTGCCTTTGTCAAGTTTAACAGGTGCATCTGGTTCGATGATGCAAAATGCCGGAGAGGTTAAAAACTCTGGATTTGAACTGGCCATTAACTACAATAATAACTGGAATGAATTACAATACAGCTTTAATGTTGGTTTAAGCCACATCAAAAATGAAGTAGTATCCCTGGGAAGTGTAGAAGAGGTTTGGCATGGTGATAATTTCAGAACGTCATTGCAGCCATTTAAAACAACTGTTGGCGAGGCTCTGTACTCAATGTATGTGCATAAGGTTGAAGGTATATTCCAGACACCAGAAGAGGTTGCCGCCCATGCAAAAGATGGTGTTTTAATTCAACCACATGCGAAACCAGGTGATTTTAAGTTCGCTGATTTAGATGGTGATGGTGATTTGGATGAAGATGATAAGTATGCAGCCGGTGATGCTTTCCCTGATTTGACTTATAATTTCAACGTAAATCTGCAATACAGAAACTGGGACTTTGGCCTGGATATTCAAGGTGTATCAGGAGTTGAGATTTTCAATGGTATGAAATACAACAAATTGAAACCTCAGCAAGGTTTCAACTTAGATAAAGAAGTGCTGAACTCATGGTCGCCTTCAAACCGTGGCTCCAAGAATCCACAAATCAGTATGGCCGACGAGAACAATAACTTTGGAACAACATCGGATTGGTATGTTGAAGATGGTTCATACATGCGCATTAAAAACGTGATGCTTGGATATACCTTACCAAAGAGTATTACAGATAAGTTAAAAATTGGCAATGCTCGTTTATATGCAACTGCTAAAAACCTGGCAACGTTTACTGATTACTCAGGGCTAGATCCGGAAATCGGAGGAATTGGTTTGGACAAAGGTCAATATCCACTGGCTAAAACATTTATTTTTGGGTTAAACGTGAACTTTTAAACGAAGATGATGATGAAAAATATAAAATCTATATTACTGATATTAACTGTTGCTTTGCTAAGTTCATGTAGCGATAGTTTCCTTGAGGTGGATCCTTATGGAGCACCTTCTACAACAACATTCTGGAAAACAGAATCGGATGCTTTAAAAGCCACCAACGCATTATATGGTGAATTTATTCAATGGCAATTTTATAGCCGTGAGTATTATTGCTTTATCAATGCCGGTGACGATATGGTTACCGGTCGGGTAAAATCTACTTACGATAATATTAAGAATTTTATCTGTACAGGTAATGAGTGGCAAACAAGCAATTATTGGGAAAAGCATTTTCAGATCATGAAACGATGCAATGACGTGATTGAACATGTTCCATCAATGAATATCGATGAAAAAGTAAAGCAAAATTGTCTGGGACAGGCATATTTTATTCATGCCGTTATGCATTTAGAATTGGCTCAAAAATATGGTGATCATCGTGCAGGTATTAACATTATGGATCGTGAAGATCGCACTAACAAAGATCTTCCTCGACCAGAGAATGTAAGTGTAAATTACGAGTACATTATAAAAGACTTGGAGAAAGCGGCCGAGTACTTGCCTTATTTCGATGAATTATCAGCCGAAGACTATGGTCGTGCGCATAAAGTTGCAGCATGGGCATATATAGCAAAGGCCTGTATATTTAATGCGCAATACGACGAATCCTACTGGGCAAAGGCGGAAGCAGCGGCCGATTTGGTTATTACAAAAGGTAAACGCAAACTGGAAGATAATTTCGCTGATGCTTTCAGAGTAGAGAACAATGTTGGTTCGGAGTACGTGTGGTCGATACCAAGTGATATCATACACGGAAGTAACTTGCCTGCGGTTGTTTGGGAAAACAAAGGATGGGGTCAATACAATGGTTGGGGTTATTTCCACCCAACTCATGAGTTGTATGCCGAATTCGAAGATGGCGACGAGCGTCGAGAATGGACAGTTATTAAGGATGGTGATAAATTCACTTATTTTGGTGATACAGAGTTTGTTTATGATGTTTCTGTTTCAAATACAGTAAGTGGTTATATGCTTGGTAAGTGGCGAGATGTGTTTGAAGATGCCGATGCCATAGGTAAAACATTAAATCCTGATCCGGGTCGTATTACCAGTACTTTATGGACACAGATTATTCGGTATGCCGAAGTTATCCTTTGGAAAGCCGAAGCGAAGTTAATGCAAGGAGAGAATGCCGATACTGAAATTAACATGATTCGTGAGCGTGCAGGATTAGCTAAGAAAAGTAACTGCACAATGGCTGATTTAAAACACGAAAGACGATGTGAATTGGCATTTGAGTGGAATGATAGACACTTCGACCTGGTGCGCTGGGGTGATGCCGACAAAACATATGAAAAACCTTTGCATGCTGCAGATGGTTCTGAAATATGGCCGGCAAGACCACAGTTCGACCCTGCCATTCATCACGTATGGCCAATACCTCCATATCAGGTGTCAATAAGTGACGGGTTTATTACACAAAACGAAGGTTGGTAATCAAATTATATTAACGGAATCGGGCTCATTGATATGTCAATGGGCCTGTTCTGTATTTGGTTAATAGATTATTTATATAAGAAACTACAGAAGATTTTTACGATGAAGAAAATAATTAGCTTAGTTATACTGACTGTAAGCTTATGGTCTTGTTTTCGTTCTCCGGATGAGACTCAAAAAGAAGATATAAAACCACTTAATGTGATTCTATTAATTGGTGACGGTATGGGACTTTCTCAACTATCATCAGCTTATTATTTTGGAGAACAAGAACCTAACTTTTCGAAATTTAAGGATATTGGTTTCATTAATACTTCCTGCACAAATACAAGAATTACTGACTCAGCAGCAGGAGCAACGGCTTTTGCAACCGGTAATCGCAGTTATAAGGGAGCAATTAGTGTATCGCCTCAGGATACTTCATCGATGACTAATATTATAGAAACATTATCACTTTTGGGTTATAAAACCGGATTGGTCGCTACATACTCTGTTACACATGCCACACCGGCCGCATTTTATGCACATGTTGATTCCAGAGACAAACAAGAAGACATTGCGATGCAGTTAGTCACATCAGAGGTTGATTTTTTTGCAAGTAGTGGTTTGCCATATTTCAATGCGAGAGAGGATAATAAGGACTTAATTCCTTTGTTGGAGCAGAATGGTTTTGAAATGGAAACACAGAGATTGGACGCCAAAGAATTCAATGTCAAGAAGAAATATGGTTATCTGATGCCACCAATAAGTATGCCGGCGAAAGTGGATGGGCGCGATGATTTTCTGCCAGATGCAACAAAAATGGCAATTGATTATTTATCGAGAAACAAAGATGGATTCTTTTTAATGGTGGAAGGTTCACAGATTGATGGGGCCGGGCATAAAAACAATTCAGAAATGTTGATTCAGGAAGTGCTTGATTTTGATAAAGCAGTTGGCATGGCCTTTGATTTTGCCGAAAAGAACGGGAATACCCTTGTTATTGTAACAGCTGATCACGAAACAGGCGGTTTTACATTAGGAGCAGAAAACGGAACAAGTGATGACTATGATTCGCATGATTATGCTGTAATCGAACCAAGTTTTGCTACCTACGGACACTCAGCTACTCTTATACCGGTTTTTGCATTCGGACCAGGTTCTGATATTTTCAGAGGGGTATACAATAACAATGAAATTTTCCACAAAATGCTGAAAGCACGTGAATTGAATAAATAAACCACAGTTATGAAAAAATTAATGGTAATCCTCAGTTTTGTGTTTGTGTTTGTTTTTCAACAGAACGCGCAAGTAACTGAAGGAACACGACAGATTCATCTTGATTTCCATACTTCAGAACACATTGCTAACATTGGAGCTAAGTTCGATAAGAAACAATTTCAGGAAGCATTGATTGCAGGGCATGTTAATTCGATTAATGTATTTGCCAAAGGTCATCATGGCTGGTGTTATTATCCATCTAAAGCAGGAAAGATGCATCCGAATCTTCAATTTGATTTGCTGAAAGAACAAATTGAAGCCTGCCATGAAATAGGGGTGAGTGTACAAGCTTACATTACAGTTGGTTGGTCGGTTAACGATGCGAAAGAGCATCCTGAATGGAGATGCCTGAATCAAGATGGAGAAGCTTTTTCCCATAATGGACGGGTGTTATCTGAATTTGATACTTCGAAAGGACTGCCATTTACCTGGTGGGAATTACTTTCTCCAGAAGGAGGCTATCTCGATTTAATTGTTGCTCAAACCGAAGAGATTTGTAAAAATTATGATTTGGATGGCATATGGTACGATATTATCCCAATAGAGTACATTAATTACAGTCCGGGTAGTTTGGCCGATATGAAAGCCCATGGCATTGATGTTAATAATGAAGAAGCAGCTAATGCTTATCATGTTGAAAAGATGAAAGTGTTTTTTGAGAAGACCACAGATGCGGTAAAGAAGTATTTGCCTGATGCATCGTTGTTTTACAACTGGACAACCACAATGAATTACAAGAATGCCATTAATTACGATTTGTATAAATATAATACCAAGCAGGATTTGGAAGATTTGCCAACCACATGGGATGGTTATGATGTTTTTCCAATGCGGGCTAAGTTTTTTGAAAATACGGGTCAGCCAATTGTGGCAATGAGTGGTAAATTTCATACTGCCTGGGGAGAGTTTGGTGGATTTAAGCACAAGGATGCCCTTTTGTATGAAACAGCATCGATGATGGCATTTGGTGCAAGAGCTAATATTGGCGATCAGTTACATCCATCGGGTCTGATGGAAATGGAAACCTATAAAAACATTGGCTATGCGTTTGAGTATCTGGAAAATATTGAGGCTTATGCGCTTGATGGTAAGGATGTCGCTAATTTGGGTGTATGGCTGTCATTAAGCAAAGAGAATGATGAAGGAACTGTAAAAATGCTTCTCGAGAATCAAATTGATTTTCTTGTGGTCAATAACCTGGATGATTGGAGTAATATTGAAACAATCGTGATTAATGGAGCAGCAAAACTAAAAGTGGCTGACCAAAATCGGGTGACTAAATTTCTTAAAAGGGGAGGAAAACTTCTGGTAATGGGAAATGGAATCTTGGATAAGCAGAAAGGTCAATTTCAGTTTGACTTAGGAGTTAAATATAAGGGAGCAGCTGAGTATGACATCGATTTTACTTTGGTAAATGATGAATTGGCAGATAATCTTCCAAAATCGTCATTTCTGAATTATGCTGCAGCCACCCGTGTTGAAGCCATAGCTGGATCAGAGGTGTTGGCAAAAATACGCGAGCCATATTTTAGCAGAACTCTGGAACACTTCACCTCCCATCGTAATACTCCTTATAAGCTAGAAGATGCAAAACACCCTGCAGTGGTAAAAAACAACAATACAATCTACATTGCTCACGATCTGGGGAAACAGTATTTTGAAACAGGCGCAAGGGTGCATCGCGATTTATTTTATAACGCGCTTCAAATCATTCATCCAAAATCGATGCTTGAGGTTGATTTACCGAGTGCAGCACGGGTTAATTTAATGCATCAGCCCGACAAAAAGCGATATGTGGCTCATCTTTTATATGCCACACCAATGAAAAGAGGGGAAGCTGAAATTATTGAAGATCTTATCCCGCTTTACGAGCTTAAAACGAAAATAAGGATTCCGGAAAAAATCACTAAAGTATACACCATTCCGAATCGTAAAGAACTTTTATATAAAGAGACAAAGGATGGCGTTGAAGTAACTGTACCTAAGCTAAAATGTCATCAGGCAGTTGTTTTTGAATATTAATATCCATCAAATAAATAGAATGAACAGAAAAATATTAGGGCAAGTGTTAATTGTTGGCTCTTTGCTTTTATCATGCGCGGGTGCAAAACAAGATGAAAAGCAGATTCGTTTAAATGAAATACAGGTAATAGGAAGCCATAATAGTTATAAGCAACCAATTGATACCTATATATGGGAAATGATGTATCAAGAAGACTCCTTATTTGCCTTATCACTTGACTACAGTCATATTCCTTTGCTGGAGCAATTAAACCTTGGGCTTCGTGCTTTGGAACTGGATGTGTATCACGATCCCCAGGGCGGACGCTTTTCTGAACCATATGGATTACAATTAGAAAAAGAAGCTGGTATCACTCCTAAACCCTTCGATATGGAGGGGAAGCTTGATGAACCAGGTTTAAAGGTGTTTCATATACAGGATTTGGACTTCAGAAGCGATTATCTGCTTTTTAAAGAGGCATTAAAAGCTTTAAAAAAGTGGTCGCTTGAAAACCCTGAGCACAGTCCCGTTTTTGTAACACTAAATGCCAAGGATTATAGTAACGGCAAACTTGGTTATACAAATGCATTGCCATTTACAAAGTCAGCATTGGACTCAATCGATATTGAGATTGCAAGTGTTTTTGGGGATGATCAGTTAATTACTCCTGATTTTGTTCGCGGTAATGAGCAATCTTTAGAGAATGCTATTCTTACACAGGGATGGCCTTTACTGAAAGATGTTAAAGGACGATTTATGTTTGTACTGGACGAAAAAGGTGAAAAAAGGCAAGCTTATATCGATGGACATAAAGGATTGCTTGAACGAAAAATGTTTGTAAATAGTGCCCCCGGTACCACAGAATCAGCTTTTGTTATTTTGAATAATCCAATGGATGATAAGGAGCAAATACAGAGTTTGGTTGCTAAAGGATACATTGTTAGAACAAGAGCAGATGACGCTAATATTGAAGCAAAAAACAATGATTATAAAAGGTTTGAATCAGCGATTAACAGTGGAGCTCAAATAATAAGTACCGATTATTATATTACAATTCCCAAGTACAATAATGATTTTCAGATTAAATTTCGAGATGGAGGTGCATATTATCGCGAGAAATAAATAAGATTAAAAATAGGATATAAATAAATGTTGAGGTAGTCTTCTTGCATAGAAGGCTGCCTCTTTTCATATTTGTAAGAGAGCTTGATACATTATTAGCGATTACAATTAATGAGTTTAAACGATAACCAATCCAAGTAAACGTAAATGACTTCCCACTGGCTCAATCTATTTTCTCTTTATGATGGATGGCATATGGCATAAAGCCCATGTTATTAGGTAGATAGATATTACTGGAAAATGCCACTTTTATAATAGTAGAACGATAATATTAACATTAGTCGCAGAAATTACACATAAACGCTAAAACGTTTTTGCTTTTATTGCTATTTTGTGTGCGTTTAAATATAAAGTGTACTTACTATATTTATAATGATCATTACTAAATCTATACAATGAAAACAAGCACAATTATTCTTGTTATGGGAGCGATATTATTTGGCGGATGCCAGTTGAGTTCTAAAAAGCAAAAGGAAAGCAAAATGAATGCGAAAGGAACCTATGCCTATGATAAGGCATTTATGGAGAATCACACAAATGTAATTGAACTTAAAGCAGAAAAGGCTGCTGTTCTATTGGCACCAGACTACCAGGGGCGCGTGATGACATCGACATGTGATGGCGATCAGGGCTTTAGTTTTGGTTGGATTAACTATGATCTGATACAATCAAATAAAATGGTTGAACATTTCAATCCTTTTGGTGGTGAAGAACGTTTTTGGCTGGGACCTGAAGGTGGGCAGTTTTCAATTTATTTTCAAAAAGATAAATCGTTCGATTTTGAGAATTGGTATGTTCCTGCAGCAATTGATACAGAAGCTTTCCAGGTTGTATCTTCTTCTCCCAATGAAGCCATTTTTGAGCGAACAATGGCATTGAAGAATTATAGCGGAACAGCATTTAACTTAAAAGTCAGCCGAAAAGTATCTTTAATACCAGAGGATGAAATCAGCTCAATTTTAGGTGTAGATTTAAAGAATACTTCTGTGGTTGCTTATCAGTCAGATAATAGTGTATTAAACTCAGGCGATCAGGCTTGGGATAAGAAATCGGGTTTGTTATCGATCTGGATGTTGGGAATGATGACACCATCGCCCGATGTAACGGTTGTGATCCCTGTTAAGTCAGGTGATGAAGGAGAATTGGGTGTCAAAGTAAACGATGATTATTTTGGAAAAGTCAGTGGAGATCGATTAAAAGTAATCGATAATCACGTGTTTTTTAAAGCAGACGGCAAGAGCAGAGGAAAAATAGGAATACCTCCGTTACGCGCCAATCGTTTTATGGGCAGTTATGATGGCAAAAACAGCACACTTACGATTTTGGATTGTAACTTGCCGGAAGGTGTTACTGACTATGTGAATTCGGCCTGGGAGTTACAGGAAAATCCATATGGTGGCGATGCATTTAACTCGTATAACGATGGCCCTCTTGAAGATGGTTCGCAAATGGGACCTTTTTATGAATTGGAAAGTTCATCGCCGGCTTTAGCTTTAAAAGCGGGTCAGTCATACACGCATAGCCAACGGACATATCACTTTAAAGCCGGAAAAAAAGAACTGGATCTGATTGCTCAAAAAGTTCTTGGAGTAAGTATTACTGACATCGAATCGGTATTTTAATACTGTAACAGAATCAATTTATAGAAAGATACCTTCGTCTAGGATGAGGTATCTTTTTATAACGATAACGAAATTAAATCACTTAATAGTCAGGTGGATAAATAGGGTGTAGATTTCCTTTTATTGAGGCTGTACAGATCATTTTATTACGTAGGTGCCAGTTTATTTTACAATTATGACATTAGCTAAATTGCAAAAACAATAAGATTGTATCCTGAATTTATAAGTTTTATCTATTTAGCTAAAACCTTTTAGCTAAATGAGCAAAAGAACGGGTATAATTATTAAAATATAAAACACACAATTATGAAAATGATCACCAATGCCATTTTGTTGGCATTTATACTTTGTTTGCAAACTGGTTGTAGTCAGGATTCCGGCACACTGTTGGAAAGAGCTGAAATTCCTTATCTTTTTGGGGAGAGTAAACAAATAATTAATCCCAAAGCCAAGGGCTATGAAGGGGATAAGTGGTTTACAAATGACCATTGCTTTATCGAGGATAAAGAAGGCGTTTTGCATTATTTTGGAATTAACAATCCATATCCTCCCAAAGGTAAAGAGCTGTATCGTTATCACCCGTATTTAGGACATCTGACATCAACTGATCCTGAAAAGAAATGGAATCGTCAGGCGATGGCCATAGATCGCTCAAAAACAACTGAGTATGTGGGAGCGCCTTTTGTTGTATGGCACGAAGAATCTCAACGATATGCCATGGTGGTTGAAGTTTGGGAAGACAGCCGCGAACTGGAGGTTTTCTGGTCAGATGATTTATACAATTGGGAGCCTTCTGGCGTGTACCTGACTGGTAGTGTTTGGAAATCATCCCGCGATCCGCACATCATGAAAGGCCCAGATGGTAAATATTGGATTCATGTGGTATCGCACGGAGTAGAAGGAAAGAAGCGATCGCAGATAATTCGCTGGAAGACGACTGATTTTGTAAATTTTGAACCGGCCAAAGAAGTATTGGGTATCAATGATAATAATTGGGCAACTTTGATGGAGTCTCCATTTTTGCTTGAGCGCAATGGCTTATGGTATATGTTTTTTACTTATGCACACCGACGCTATGCCGAAACCATTGTGGTTGTATCGGATAATCCCGACCATTTCGATTATGAGAAGAATACGCTAACCACCATGTTTGGGCATGCTATGGAGATTTTTACCTATAAGGGTAAAACATATGCAACTTCTTGCGGGCCAGAGGACCAACATTATTTAAATCATCAGTCGACTTCAATGGCTGAATTAAAATGGTTAAAACAATAAAATAAGTATCATGTCGAAAACCATTCTCACATTAGCTTTTATCTTTCTTGCATTATTATCCTGTAAAAAGCAGGAAAACAATAACTATAGTATAATACCGAAACCATTGGAGCTTGAAACCTTAGAAGGGCAGTTCCAATTATCCGGTATGCTAAAGTATGCGTCAGAATCAGATCAGTTAAAGATTAACGACTATATACTGGCGTCTTTTAAAACTGACTTTGAAATTGATTTAAAGCCAACAACAGATGGTCAAGAGTTATTATCAATAAAGCGCAATGCGGATATTCCTGCTGAGGGCTACGAAATAACTATTAATAAGAGTAAAATAGTAATTAGTGCATCTCAGCAAGCGGGCGTAATTTATGCCTTTGAATCTTTAAAGCAGTTGATTGCAACAAATAATCAGGGAAAACAAGGTCAGTATCTTCTTCCTTGCACCTCTGTAAAAGATGCTCCAGCATTTAAATGGCGTGGATTTATGCTTGATCACTCTCGTCATATTCAAACGATTGATGAACTTAAACAGGCTTTGGATTTGATGACAAGCTTAAAGCTGAACCGTTTTCATATGCATTTATCCGATGATCAGGGATTTAGATTAGAGATAGAATCTTACCCTAAATTAAATACAATAGGATCATGGCGGGTGGATTACAATACCTCGGACGAATCGCGTAATGCCTACTGGGGGCGCCCCGAACAGCAAGAGGGAGAAAAGGCTACTTATGGAGGCTACTATACAAAAGATCAGATTCGGGAATTGATTGCTTATGCCAAAGAAAGAAATATAGAAATTCTTCCGGAAATAGATGTGCCAGGTCATGCCAGGGCTATTATTGCAGCCTATCCTGAAATATCCTGCTCGGGAGAGAAGACATATGTGGCAACGGGTTGGAGCAGGCTCAATAATACCGTTTGCCCGAGTAACGAAAAAACTTATGAACTATTGGATGCAGTTTTTGCCGAAGTGGCTGAGTTGTTTCCTATGGAGTACATTCATGTGGGTGGTGATGAGTGTTATCGTCATTATTGGGATGAGCATGATGCCTGTAAGCAACTGATGAAAAAACACCACATGAAAGATAACCGTGAATTGCAAAGCTATTTTGTCCATCGCATGGAGGAAATAATAAACAAGCACGGGAAAAAAATGATCGGATGGAATGAGATTTTGGACGGAGGTATAGCTCCCAATGCAACAGTCATGTCATGGATTGGCGAAGAAGGAGGGATTAAGTCAGCCAAAATGGGTCACGATGTTATCATGAGTCCCAATAGTTACCATTACATCGACCTAAAGCAAGGACAGTCGGAATTCGAGCCAAATATTGGTTACGGCAAATTACTCTTATCCAAAGTATATAGTTACAAAGTAATTCCCGATGCCTTGGATAAAGAGGAGGCGAAGTTTATCATTGGAACACAAGCCAATCTTTGGACCGAAAATCTGGACAGCTGGGATAAAATTACCTATATGGCTTTACCTCGCTTATATGCTGTGGCCGAAAATGCTTGGACTCCATATGAAAATAAGAATTGGGAAGATTTTATTAAGCGCCTTAAAGTACATACTGATTTACTGGATCAGAACGGAACCCGATATGCTAAAAGTGTTTATAACCCATGGTTACACCATCGGGCTGATGGAAAAAATATAAAGGTTTGGTTTAGTTCCGAGATACCAAATGTTGAAATCAGGTATACCCTGGATGGTTCCATTCCTCATGCGGCGAGTCCCTTATTCGAATCAGAATTACTATTGGATAAAACCACTCACATGCATGCTGCTGTTTTTAATCAGGGACAAATAATGGGGAACGTTTTTAGCAAAACTTTATACCTGCATAAAGGAGCTGGTGCCGAGGTAAAAGTTAATGGGGATGTCGAGCAAAAAAGTAAGCTAACTGATTTGAACTATGGAGGTTTTCTGGAAGAAGGCGATAAAAACTGGGAGATATACGATGGTGATGCTTTTATTGAATTAAATCTGAGTGAGAAAACAGATATCGATTCCGTAACAGTTAGATCGATGCGTCATACTTTAAACGGATGGTATGCAGCTAGTCAGATACAACTGTTTACCAAAGAAAAAGGTGAGTTTATAAAACAAGGCGACTCTGGATTTTTGGCAGAAAATACCAACCAGGGACGTAATGTGTTTATAAATACGGTTCACTGTAATATTCGAAATGCCAATCAGATTTTTGTTAAAGTAAGATCTTGTCGCACAATACCCCCCGGACATGTGAATGCCGGCAAGCAAGCCAAACTTTTAATCGATGAAATTATAATCCAGTAAACTATGCAAAGATTTATTTTTCTGTTATTAATGAGTTTTGCAGTATTTGCTGCCGGAGCTCAGGAAACAAAAAGAGAAGAAGGAACACGACAAATCCACCTCGATTTTCATACAAGTGAATATTTCCCATCGGTAGGTGATCAATGGAATAAAGAACAATGGCAGGACCTGCTGAAAAAAGGTCATGTTAATTCGATCAATATTTTTGCAAAATGTCACCATGGTTATTGTTATTATAATACCAGTGTTGGTACACGACATCCGCAATTAAAGTTCGATTTGCTAAAGGCACAAATTGAAGCTTCACATGAAATTGGTGTAAGCACACAGGCCTATGTAACTGTAGGATGGAATGTACTGGATGCACGCGAACATCCTGAATGGGTTTCAACGGGTAAGAGTGGTGTCGATAACTTTGCGAAAACCCTCGCTTCTAAAAAGCCCGATGAGCACTTCCCCTGGGGCTGGCCTACCATGTCGCCCGAAGGCCCTTACCTGGAGCATTTAAAAAAGCATACTGAGGAACTGGCGAAGAACTATGATTTAGATGGTTTCTGGTTTGATATTGTTCCGGTTGGAAATATTAATTACAACGAATGGAGTAAAAAGGACATGGCTGCCAATGGTGTGGATTGGCAAGATAGTGATCAGGCATGGGCGCATCACAGCAAGAAGATGCATAAATTCTTTAAAGAAATTAACGCCATCATCCGAAAGTATAAGCCCGAAGCCACTATCTATTATAATTGGACAACGCCAATGAACAATCCCAAAGTACTGAAGGAAAACTACCATCAGTACAACACCAAACAGGATTTGGAAGATCTGCCAACAACCTGGGCCGGTTATGATGTGTTCCCTGTGCGGGCTAAGTACTATGCCAATACCGGAAAACCACTGGTGGCTATGAGTGGTAAGTTTCATGCGGCATGGGGTGAATTTGGCGGATTCAAGAATAAAGATGCCATTTGGTACGAAGCGGCAAATATGATGGCCTTTGGAGCAAGTTGTAATTTTGGCGATCAGTTGCATCCTACAGGGCAGTTGGAAGCCGCCACTTATGAAAACATAGGCCACGCTTATGCTTATATCGAGCAGATAGAAGAGTATTGTAAAAATGCCAGCCACAAGGCTCGAACCGGATTATGGGTTAACTTCACAGGTCGTGATAATGCCATTACCAAGCTTTTGTTAGAGAACCAGATTAATTTTGTGGTTGCCAATAATCTCGATGATTGGTCTGATTTAGAGGTGCTTGTTTTGCATAGTGGATTGCGTTTGAAGGCGGAAGAACTTCAGCGAATTAAGCAGTTTAACAGTAAAGGAGGCAAACTTTTGGTAGTTGGTGAAGCTGGGGTGAAGGATGGAAAAGCACTTTTTGATTTTGGAGCTAAAAACATTAATAAAGCGAATTATCGCATCGATTATACTTATGTAACGGATAAGTTAACCAATAATTTGGTGCAATCGCCCTTCCTCAATCGTTATCCGGCTTTAGTAGCAGAACCAGATGGCAATGCAGAAGTTTTGGCCAAAATATATGAGCCTTATTTTGATCGAACAGTTGAACACTGGACTTCACACGATAACACACCATACAAAACAGAAGCAGCAAAGCACCCGGCAATTATGCGAAAAGGAAACATTATGTGGCTGGCACACGATCTCGATTTAATTTACGACAAGGAAGGTTCGCAGGTGCATAAGCAATTATTTAATAATGCTTTCAGGCAATTACTTCCACAAGGTTATGTAAACGTTGAGATGCCAAGTTGCGGACGAATGAATTTGATGGAGCAGGAGGGTAAAAATCGTTACATCGTGCATTTAACTTATGGTACACCACATAAGCGGGGGAAAGCACAGGTAATTGAAGACTTGGTACCACTGCACAATACGCCGCTTGTACTGAAGGTTGATGAAACCCTTAAAAGGGCCTATCTGATGCCAGGAAATAAAAAATTGAAAATAAAGAAGGATGGCAATAACTGTTATAAGATTATTGTGCCGGAATTTAGATGTCACACAGCCATTGTTTTTGAATATTGATAAACCACTAAATACAAGAAAATGAAACGAAACGTACTATTTGCGGCCTTGCTGGTTTTAAGTGCCGGCTTGTTTGCACAAGATGTAAAACGCGATTGGGACACAGGTAAAGCCAAGGAAGAAGCCAATAAAATGTGGGAGGCCATTGATGCTCGTCCGGTCCCTGATTGGTTTGGAAACGCTAAGTTTGGAATTTTTATTCACTGGGGACCATATTCAGTTCCTGCCTGGTCGCCTTCAGGTACCTATACCGAGTGGTATCAGAAATGGTGGTACAGCCATAGCATTTTTGGTAATAATAATCCCCAGAGTGATGCCATACCAAACTTTCAGAAAAATACCTACGGGGAAGAATCGAGTTATTACGACTTCGGAAAAATGTTTAAAGCAGAGTTGTATGATCCGGCTGAATGGGCTGATCTATTTAAACGATCAGGTGCTAAGTATGTGATATTAACTTCGAAACATCACGATGGTTATACCTTATGGCCAAATAAACAAGCTCAGAATGGTCGTTTCTTTCCATGGAATGCCGGCGAGACAGGAGCTAAAAGAGATTTGATTGAACCTTATATGAAAGCGGTGCGTGAAGCAGGGCTGAAAGCCGGACTTTACTACAGTTTATACGAATGGTATCACCCTTGGTATCAGATGAAAAGTGAAGATTTTATTACGAAACACTATCACCCGCAGTTTAAAGATTTAGTAACTAAATACTCACCAGACCTGATTTATGCTGATGGCGAATGGGATATGGAAGATAGCTATTGGAAAAGTGGAGAACTATTAACCTGGTTGTTTAATGAATCGGCTTGTGGTAAAGATGTTGTGATTAATGATCGATGGTTTAAAGGCAGTCGTTTTAAGCACGGAGGCTATTACACGACTGAATATGATGCTCATTTCGATGATTTTAATAAGCCATTTGAGGAAATCAGAGGTATGGGACTTTCCTTTGGTTATAACCGCGATGAAAACATCGAAGATTACAATACACCGCAGACACTCATTCTAATGTTGTGTGATGTTGTTAGTCAGGGTGGTAACCTATGTCTTAATGTGGGGCCTTCAGCCGATGGTAAAATACCGGTTATTATGCAAGAGCGCCTATTGCAAATAGGTGAGTGGCTCGATCTTAATGGTGAAGCCATCTATGAAACAACTCCCTGGAAACATCCATTCCAATGGTCAAAAGGAAACCGTGCGTTTGATTTTAAAGCCGGAAAAGCATATGCTGATGGGGATTATATTCTGAAGCAGACAGTTAATCCAATTAGAGGTAAAGCTGTAAAGCAAATGTTCTTCACAAAAAAAGGAAACGACCTATACGTAATATTGCCAGTTTGGTATAAAGGTTCTTTCAAAGTCAAGGATGTTAAAGTTGCTTCAAACTCTAAAATTACTTTGTTGGGCGTTGACGATAAAGTACAGATGACGCAAAAAGGTAATGATCTAAATGTCGTATTGCCCCAATACGATCCATCATGGAAAATCAACGATAATGCTTATGTGTTGAAGATCACAAATTGTCGATAGTAAATAAGCGATAAAAAAGTCGTTTAGACTGCTTAATAACTGGTAAAGTCACTGTAATACACGACCATTTTACAATGGTGATAGTTTGTATTACACAGGTGACATTACCAGTTTTTTTTTACTTGTAATATTGTGTTGAGAATAGATTGACAAGAATAAGATTATCATGAAAACAATACACAATTTAAATAAATACAAATGAGAATTAAACTATCATTATTACTATTGGGCGCAGTTTTGATGCTTAATGCCCAACGAACGGTTAAAATAGAACCGACAGATACCAAGCAGCAAATTATCGAGAAGGCAGTAACTGTGCTTCCAACTGCTAATCAATATGCTTACAAACAGCAGGAATTTATCTGTTTTATCCACTTCGGCATTAATACGTTTACACGTATGGAATGGGGAAATGGTAAGGAAGATCCCAAAACATTCGACCTGAAAAACCTCGACACGGATCAATGGTGTCAGGCAGCCAAGGCAGCCGGAATGAAAATGATGGTTTTTACAGCGAAGCATCACGATGGTTTCTGCCTTTGGAACACACGTTACACAAAACACAGTATTTCATCTTCGCCATATAAAAATGGTCAGGGTGATGTGTTGGCCGATTTATCCAAATCGTGTCAAAAATATGGCTTAAAACTGGGCGTATACCTTTCCCCTGCTGATTTATACCAAATTGAAAATAAAGAAGGATTATACGGTAACCTGAGTAAATATAGCGATCGTGTGATTCCTCGCCCGGTCGAAGGACGACCATTTGCCAATAAAGCCACCTTTACGGCTAATGTAGACGATTACAATGAATATTTCATGAATCAGTTATTTGAGTTATTAACCGAGTATGGACCGATTCACGAAGTATGGTTCGACGGTGCTCATCCTAAGCGCAAAGGCGGACAGAAGTACAACTACCTGGCCTGGAAAGAACTGATTCACACATTGGCACCTGAGGCAGTAATTTTTGGTAAAGAAGATGTACGCTGGTGTGGCAATGAATCTGGTGGTACGCGCGAAAGTGAGTGGGATGTTATTCCGTTTGAACAGGAGCCTAATATAATGAATCGTTTTCCTGACTTACATGGTGACCTGGGCAGCCGCGAAAAACTTTATTCAGCTAAATACCTGCATTATTTGCCAGCCGAAACTAATACTTCCATTCGTGAAGGATGGTTTTATCGCGATGATGAAAAACAGAAGGTTCGAAGTGCTGATGATGTGTTTGATATGTTTGAGCGTTCGGTAGGAGGTAACTCAACTTTTATGTTGAACATTCCTCCAAATCGCGATGGTCGATTCTCTGACGAAGATGTATCGGTGTTGGAAGAAGTTGGAAAACGCCTTTCTAAAACCTACGATAACAACCTTTTGGCAAATGCTAAAGGCAACAAGGAGTTATTTGATAATAATGACCAGACTTATGCTGAAGGAAATGAATTTGTAATCGAATTGGCATCACCAGTTAAGGTGAATCGTTTGGTATTACAGGAGCCAATCCATCTTAAGGGTATGCGCATCGAAAAGCATGCTTTGGATGCATGGGTTGATAATGGCTGGAAAGAATTGGCACAAGCTACTGTAATTGGTTACAAGCGCATCTTACGTTTCCCGGAGGTGACCACCAATAAATTCAGAATACGAATTGAAGAAACACGCAGTACACCAATGTTATGCAACGTTACAGCGCATTATTACGAATCGCGACCTCCGCAGTTGAGCATCTCGCGCGACATTGATGGGATGGTTAGTATTTTACCAAAGAAAAAGGAGTTTGGATGGAAACTGCACGGCATCGATTACAGTAAGAATCTGATGAATGGCGTGGAAGTGCGTTATACAACTGACGGAAGTGAGCCGACAGCTTCATCACCACTTTATAAAAAGCCTTTTAAACTCGCTTATGGTGAGGTAAAAGCAAAAGCTTTTGTTGATGAGAAACAAGGTAGTACCGCTGCTAAAGAAATAGGAATTATTAAGAAGAATTGGGAGCTGAAAGGTGATAGTGATAATAAAAAGCACAAAGTTGATTTTGCAGCCGACGCCGATGTAAATACCTATTGGAAATCAACAGAGGCCAAACCTTTTATAATCATTAAGCTCAACGAAACGGATAAGATTAAAGGTATGGTTTACACGCCTCATGCCCGCGATAAAAAAGGATTAATCGAGACTGGCAGAATCCTGATTAGTAAGGATGGTAAAAAGTGGAAAGAATTGAGTGAGTTTAAATTTGGTAATCTGATTAATGACCCAACACCACGTACGTTTTATTTTGATAAGCCTGTTAAAACACAATACGTAAAAGTTGAACTGATACGTGGTGCTGCAGATAGCAAAACAGCCGCCATTGCCGAGATTGATTTCTTAAAGTAAACTAAGTTCAGATGAGAAAAATAATATTTGCATTGGTATTGGCAAGTTCACTTTTAGCAAGTGCTTGCTCCCGGCAGGATAAACCGAATGAATATAACCTCATTCCTTATCCTCAGGAAATTCAGAAAATTGAAGGGCAATTTGAGCTGTCTTCCTTTATAAAAGTGAAGTATGTTGGAGATGAGGACAGTCGATTTGTTGCTCAATCTTTTTGTGATCTGATTGCTAAATCAACAGGTATTGAGATACAACCGGAGGAAACAAGCTCTTTGGAAGTGGAAAAAGGAGCGGTGAAGTTTGCTCTTAATCCAAATCAACAAGGTAAAGAAGGAAGTTTTGCTTTATCGGTGACGAAAAAAAGTGTATTAGTTAGTTCTGCCAATCCGGTTGGATTATTCTATGGATTTCAAACCATTCGTCAGTTATTACCGCCGCAGGTCGAACAAGGCGACTTAGTGGAAGGTGTTGATTGGCTGATCCCTTGTGTTGAAATTCAGGATGAGCCACAATTAAAGTACCGTGGTTTAATGTTGGATGTTGGGCGTCATTTTTTTCCGGTTGAGTTTATTAAGAAATACATCGACCTGCTTGCCTTGCACAAGATGAATGTATTTCACTGGCACCTGACAGAAGACCAGGGCTGGCGTTTAGAGATTAAGAAATACCCCGAATTGGCTAAAGTAGCAGCTTATCGCAACGAAACTTTAATTGGTCATGGCGGTCGTCGCCCGTTTAAGTACGATGGCAAACCTTATGGTGGTTATTACACACAAGAGGAAGCTCGCGAGATTGTTAAATATGCTGCCGATCGTTTTATTACGGTTATTCCGGAAATAGAGTTGCCCGGGCACTCACAGGCAGCATTAACGGCTTATCCGGAGCTGGGTTGTACCGGTGGCCCATATGAAGTGGCCAGGCGTTGGGGAGTCTTTCCCGAAGTATATTGTGCCGGAGAGGAAAAAACATTTGAGTTCCTGGAGAATGTGATGTTGGAGGTAATGGATATTTTCCCTTCAGAATACATTCATATCGGGGGCGATGAGTGTCCGAAAGTTCGTTGGGAGAAGTGCAAGAAATGCCAGGCGCGAATGAAAGCCGAAGGATGTCATGACGAGCATGAATTACAGAGTTATTTTATTCAGCGTATCGAGAAATTTCTTAACAAACATGGTCGCCAGATTATTGGTTGGGACGAAATTTTAGAAGGTGGTTTGGCTCCAAATGCAACAGTTATGTCGTGGCGAGGCGAAAAAGGAGGTATTGCGGCTGCCAAGCAAGGGCATGATGTTGTGATGACACCAACTTCCCATTTTTACCTCGATTACTATCAGAATAATAAAAAGGAAGAGCCATTGGCCATTGGCGGGTTCTTAACCTTAAGCAAGGTTTACAGTTACAATCCAATGCCGAAGGAATTAACGGCTGAGGAACAAAAGCATATTATTGGTGTTCAGGGCAATGTGTGGACTGAATATATGCCCAATAGTGAGCATGTTGAATACATGGTATATCCACGAGCCTGTGCCATTACTGAGGTAGGGTGGTTAGGTGCTGATAAAAAGGATTTTAACAGCTTTATGCAGCGATTGGGAGGTCATTTAAAACGCCTCGATGTACTAGATGTTAACTATTTTGATAAGTTAGTTAAGCCGGGTACAAAATCAAAGATTGTGAAAATTGAAGACAGCGGAATAGTTGAGCTGACTAATAATACACCAGGTAGTGTAATCTATTATACAACAAATGGAAATATGCCAACAGACACAGCTTCTGTTTATAATCAAGGCATAAAGGTTACGGATGCCTGTACCATAAAAGCAATTGCAGTTTTACCAACTGGTGAACAAAGTGATGTGCTTGAGGTAGTAGTGAATAAAAAATAGATTAATTGGTAGATAGAAGAGCGGTGCTATCCATAGAGGTAGTGCCGTTTTTTTATATTTCAACCGTTTATACCTTTTGAATGTTTTGGGGATTAATTTATATTTGAAATTAGATTAAAAATCAAATTTCCTTGAAATATATTTCTTTTATTCTAAGCTTAATTGCAACACTGTTGCCATTTGTTACTGCGATGGCACAAGAGGCAATAAGTGAAGACAATAACTTATTTGAGACGCTTGCCCGAAGCGAAAATGAAATTGATACCAAAACGCATGAGGATGGTTCCGTTAGCTATTTATTTAATGGAAGTAACAGTGAAATAGAACTTCAGAATGTACCATACACCCGGCAGTTTACCTTTTGTGCCTGGATTAAACCTGATGATCTTCTAAAAAAGAATATGGCGATTGCAGGAGTTCCCGGTTTGTTCTGGTTCAGAACAACCAATACCCGTGAGTTACAATTTACGCAACCTGCCATTGCAGATAACAATACTGATAGCTTGTTGTTAAGCAATCAAAACTGGTACTTTGTGAGCCTGGTTATTGATTACCCAAAGGCAAAAATATATGTGGACGGTCAATTGATAAAAGAATTTACATGGCAGGGAGAAGCCTTCAATTGGCCGGGGCAATTATTGATCGGTAAAGATAAATGGCAGGAACATTTTAATGGGGAAATGAAAGACATTTCCATATATAGCAGGGCGCTCAGTACTGCTGAACTGACAAGCTATTATGCTGAGTCAAAAGATTTTATTGAATTAACTGACGGGATTGTATTTTATCACCCGATGAACAAGGCTAAAAAATTTTATTCGACAAGTGATTTAAAACCAACGGGTAATTTAGAGTTTGTAGAAGATTCAATAAGAGCGACGGTTGCCGATTTTAATGGAGAAGATCGGTTTCTATCCTTTGGAGAAGTGCCGGTTGACAATGCGACGACTATTTCTTTGTGGATAAAACCGGCTGTTTTTAATCGCGATTTTGGCGCCTTGGTAGGTTTGGGGCACGCCTACTCCTTAAGGATTAATAGTGCCGGAGATTTACTGTTTACCATACCTCAGGAAGTGGATATTGTTTCCATCAACTCCCATTTAAAATTAAATGAATGGCAACATATCGCCATCACTTATAAAGAACAATCGGTTCTTACTTTTTACGTCAACGGTATTCGTACACAATCCTTTGATGTTAAGCCTTTCAAGCAAACAACCAAAGACTTGGATATTGGTATTAATTTATGGAACGATCGTTACTTCGGTCAAATGGATGATGTTATCATCTGGAATCGGGTATTGAGTGATGAAGAAATAAAGGCACTTGGCACAAAAACACAAAAAGATTGGGACCAGCATTTAAGCTATGGCAAAAAATATTGGATTTATGCCATATTGTTAGCCTTTCTACTGGTTCTGATAATTGGTATCCGAATTCAAAAAAGCAAGCAAAAGGCAATTATAGCACCAGAAGAGGCGTATTTTAAAAATCAAATACGGACTGTGGTCCTGAATCATTTATCAGATTCATCCTTTTCTGTGGCCAGTTTTGCCGAAGCCATGAATATGAGTAAAACGAAACTCTATAATACTTTGAAAGATGAGGTGGGGCAGGCACCGAAAGAGTACATTCGGGATGTAAGACTGGACGAAGCAGCACGTTTGCTCAAAGAAACCAAGCTTCCGATTAATGAGGTGGCCATGGAAACCGGATTTGAAAGTCGTGCTTACTTTAATAAATGTTTCAAGAGTAAGTTTGATTTTACACCAACCGATTACCGAAAGGAATAGAGTTATAGTATCAGAAAAGAATGAGGGTGTTCAAAAATTAAGCTCGCTCAGAGAACAGATACTTACGGTTTTTTTAAACACCCTCGTAATGAAAATACAGGGACCAAATTAATATGGCAATTGCTGCTTATTTGGTGTATTGATAAACTTTTTCCTTCATCAGCTTCGTTCTCGTTTCTTTATCCTGAATAGCCGGCAAGTCAGAAGCTGGCTTGTCCAGATAAAAATAAGCCGTTGCAGAAACATCATCGCTGCGATAAAAGTTGGTCGAAAATCCATCAGCAAACTCATCGTCCTCAATTTTGGGTGGATTGTCCATATCCAGGTAGCGTTTACTGGCGTCCATGCCTTCACTTGATACATATGACCAAACCACTTTAAAATCGGCACCATTCTTTCGCATTTGCCTCAATTGATTTCGTTGACTATTACCAATCTGCTGAATGGTAACTTTACAGTCGTTGTGGAAATAAACCGGATCTACCGTGTGATACCTGTAAAAGGCATAGATATCATGCTCTTTGTTTGATACCAAAGAACCCTGAATTTGATTCGCATATTCACCTTGTCCCCAGCCAGTGCCGATATAATCTTCGGTGCCCGTACCAACTAAAGTAGGTAATTTATTATCGCCATCAAGAAAGATCTTCACTTCGCCTTCGCCAAACCAGCTACCTCGATAGGTTGAATCGCCAATAACGCCAATATTTGTTCCCAGATAGCGTCCTTTACCTTTAACTTTCGGAAGAATTTCAAAATCTTTGCCGATCGTTGTTTTTATATCCCGATGCCAGAAAGCATGGAAATATAAGGCATCATCGGCTAATTTATTCAGTTTTAAGAAATCTACTTTGTAATAAAACATGATGATCTCATCCGACTCATTAACCACCTCGATACGTGCTGCTTTGCGATAGGGCATGGGGATAAAGCAGTTGTGCGAACGCCCTTCGGGAGAAGCAAATAATTCACATTCAAACGGCCTCATCAAACCTAATCCAATGCCAAAGAAATCTGTGAATGGAACCGATACGGCTGGTTTATCCGAATTGTCCCAGTACATTTCAATTTTAACTTTACGTCTGTTTTCTGGGCTCCACAGCAATGAATTGGCCGACCAGATTTTAGTTATAATTCCGGCTCCTTGCTGATCAAAAATTACTTTAGTTGAGCCCGGTGCAATGAGGGTATAAGCATCGCCTTTTGCTCCTTTATTACTCATACCACCTTTACCTTTTTCTGCATTGACATTTTCTGCACTGGCCCAACGGGTTTGAACACCATCCGGGGCAGCTTTATACAATGCTTTAATTGAGGAGGCAGAATACTCGTCTGCATTATTTTGGCAGGCGGTAAGTAGAACCAGGGTAACCCCGATTGTTAGTAAAAATAAATTTTTCATACTTGTTGAATTGTTGTTGTGTATTAGTTGATCGTTCGTTGTAATGGATTATCTCATCACCAAAAATACGACAAAGATAAAACGTTTTAGCAATTTAAGAATTATCGCTTGATTCGACCAGCGTAAAACTATCTAAGGCTTACAAATTCACATTATTCCTCCAAATTTTACATGCTTCACCTTCGGCCCCAATGATCAATTGAATAAGGATACTGTTTTGAGAGTTGCAATAATGACATAACGCGATAGGCTTGGCTTGTTGAATGTAAATCGAATTTTTTATAGAAAAAGAAAGCTGCTTTTAGCAATTAGATGACTGATTGATTTGTCATTTCAATGCTAAAAACAGCTTTATTTTGTAAATCTAACGATCAAAGGTGTTTGAAAGTGAATGCGTTCATCCGGCTAAGTTGCTATGAAAACTACTTGTCTGAATAATAATCACTTCAATACCGATTCATGAATACGCATTTTACTTATTATCGAACACCTTCATTTTTTATAATTCAGGATCAAATGTACCACCCCAGGCAATGTTTTGCTCAAGGTTGGAATTACGATCGATGTGTGACAATTGAATCGGGAAGAAATAATACTTCTCAGGCATTACCATTTGTTTAGGGCCATTGGTAATCAACTCTTCAACCGAATAACCAAAATCTTCCGGTAACAGCTCAAATTTCTTGGCTTTTTCTTCATCATCAGTGCTTACCTGATCGTAGGTGCGACCATTAACAGTCAATGCCATGATGCCATACTTACGCATGCCATCCAAACGATCTAACATACGGTGACGACGTAAATCGTAAAAACGCTTGCCTTCAAATAGCATTTCGATATATTTTTCGCGAAGAATGGCTTCACGTACCTCTTCACGCGTCATGCCATCTTTAAGACCGTACATGCCATCAGTTCCTGCTTCAATACCGGCGCGCTCACGAATATCTTTCAAGGCTTGAACAGCTACATTCGATTCACCTGTTTCGTTAGCTGCTTCAGCATAATTGAAAAGTACTTCGGTGTAACGAATCTCCGGCCAGTCATAGTCATTGGTTGAAACCAACTCTGGAAGTAATGACTCGTTGATACCCTTACGACAATATAAACCTGTACGGTAATGACTTTCGCCCTGAATAACATAGCCAAAAGCATCAACCGATGCAGCGATGTTTGTCATGGTGTATTGGCGTCTGCCGGCTTTTCCGCTTAACTCGTATACCTCACCGTTCCATACCAGGTTTGCTGCAAATCGCGGGTCGCGATTAAGCCAGAATGTCTGAACATCATAATCATAAGTATCTGAGCTCCCTGGTTGCTTACCATCCAACATCGGATAAGCTTCGGCCAAGGCCCAAATGGGTTGATCGCCGCCAACAGCATTTTTTGATTCAGATAATGGACGCACCGAGTTTTCACTTCGTCCGTTTGATTTCACCGGATCCTGATAGATAACTGAAAGCACATTTTCCATATGTCCCTCTGTTTCGAAAATATCGGTATAGTTCGCTAGTAAACCATAACCATTGGCATCCAGAAAATCGATGGCAGCTTTGTTGGCTGTGTAAGCCTCTTGCCAGTATTGATTATCGTAAGGATTCGATGAATTGAACTGAGGCGAGGCTTTGTAAAGCAACACGCGACCTTTGAACGATAGGGCAGATGCTTTATCAATGCGGCCACGATCTGAACCTTCATATTTATCGGGTAAGGCAGCAATGGCATCATCCAAATCTTCAATAATAAAATCGAAGCATTCAGCGGTACTGTTTCGGCTCACCTTCAAATCATCATCCATCTCCTGTGGTTCTTTAATAATTGGCACACCACCGTGCATGACAACCATTTTGAAGTAATGATAGGCACGTAAAAATTTTGCCTGACCAATCATAGTTTTTTGCTGATCGGCCGGAACAGCACCTTCGGGCAATTCTTTAATCAAAATATTGATGTTACGAATTTCTGCATAGGGCCAATATTTCATGGTACCGTTGTTGGTGGTTACCCAGTCGGGACCAATAATACTGCCACTTTCATCGGCCATATTACCGCTGTTAACCGGCCAGCCTTTTAATGTGATAGCATACAGGTTGGCCAGGTAAGCCTGCGATAATTGTGCATCATCAAAAGTTCCTTCTCCCGGATAACGGCCAAGGTCCTTTACATCATCTATAACATCGCCACAACTAACGAGAATAAAGGCTGCCAGGGTGATGCTTAAGATGCGTTGAATATATGTTTTAATGATATTATTTTTCATCTCTTTGTTGGTTTAGAAGTTAATACTTAAGCCGCCTGTAAAGGTCTTCATGAGTGGGTATGAATCCAATGTGGCTTGTTCAGGATCGTGCTCTTTAAATTCTGAAATAACAAACAGGTTAGTACCGTTAACAAATAGCTGCACATCTTCTAAACCAACTTTATCGAACCATTGGTTAGGAAGGGTGTAGGCGATGTTCAGGTTTTTCAAACGTAAGTAAGCACCATTTCTCATCCAGAAAGATGATGGGCCGCCTCCAAATTCAGGTTGCATCCAGTTACCTCCGATTCGTGGATATTTGGCATTCGGATTTTCTGGTGTCCAGTAGTTATCTGCCCATAATTCAAAATAAGGACGATCAACCTGGAATACGCCACCACCACCGGAGTTACGTGTGGCAACAACACGATCGTAGGCACCTACTCCCTGGAAGTGTGCATTAATAGCAATGCCTTTCCATTCAAGATTGGTTCCGAAACCATAGTTAATACGTGGCGCACCATTTTCACTCAGGTAAGTCCAGTCATTCCAGTCAATTTTACCATCTGGTCCTTCTGAATAGTTATCGCCTCTGATATCTTCAAATAAAATGGTTCCAATCTGCGGCTGACGGCCAAACACGGTATAACCATCCGGAACGGCATCCAATTGTTCCTGAGTGCGAATAATGCCTTTCGAAATTAAACCACCGACACGTGAGGCTGGTTTACCAATGCGGCTTCTCCAGTTACCTTCGTATGTACCATCGGTATAAGATTCCGGCTCATCATAGGTAATCCATTCGTCAATGGCGTAACCCATGTTGGCATAGATCTCGTATTTTAATTCGCCAACGCGGTTTTTATAGGTAGCCGATATTTCGAATCCTTTCCATTCGCGTTCAGCATAGTTTTCCCAAGGCAATGTTGCTCCAAGTGTAGTTGGAGTTGATCCCAGGCGAGGCCCAAGGATGTCACTCACATTTTTACCCCAGATATCAAATTGACCACTTAATTTATTGTCGAACAATCCGTACTCAACACCAATGTTCCAGTTTTTAACTGTTGACCAGGTTATATCGGTATTTGGCATTGTACCGGGGCGTAAACCATCCTGTAACGAATTACCAAAAACAAATCCAGTGGATTTAGTGTAATAGTTAGTCCATTGCCATGAGGCGATGCTTCGCCCGTCAATTCTTTCAAGTGATCCGGTAGTACCGTATGATCCTCTAATCTTCAGGTTTGTTAACCAATCTATTCCATTCATGAAGTTTTCTTCAGAGATTCGCCAACCGGCAGAGAAGGATGGGAAGTATCCCCAGCGTTTTCCCGGAGCAAAACGGTAGTTACCATCGTATCTGAAAGAGTATTCAACGATGTATTTATTGGCAAAATTGTAGTTAACACGTCCGATGTAGGAAGCATTGGCGTTTTCACTCTCACCACCACTAAAGATGCGTCGTTCTGGCTCGCCCGATGCGTTATAGATCTGGTCGATATTGGTAGAAAGTAAGTTTTCGGCACGACCGTACAACCATTTGCCTTCATCTTCCACCTGCTCGTATACTGCTACAGCTGAAATGTTGTGATTGCCAAATGAGCGGTCGTAATTAAGAAACCAGTTGTACTGATAAGAACTGCTTAAGCCAACATCTTCCTGAATGTTTGGAAAGCTGGAACTTAGGTTGTGCGACTTGGTTTGTGTGAAATCAATCGGTCCGGGAACAAATTTGTTTTCAGTATCACCCGATTGCATAATGTACCATTTATTATGTACCACGTATGATTTCATGTTTCTGTCGTAAGCATTAACATTTGCCTGAACAGCAGTTGATAAACCAGGTACAAGTTCTTCCAGATCAAGATCGAAACGTAAAATACCATTCAAGGTGCGATGCTTGGTACGTCGGTAACCACCATTTAGCATTACTTCAGGTGGGTGATAACCGCCAGCAGGTCCAACCGGATAATCCTTAGGATTATTAGTAGGATTGCCATCGGCATCGGTATAGAAAGGATATAAACGCGTCCAGTTAAAAGTAGCCCGGTACCAGTCGCCAACGTTAAAGTCTTCAGCACCATCATAAGGCCAGTACCAACGATCGTAGTTGCGTTGATTACCGCTTACGTTGAAGTTCACCTTAAAATGATCGGTAATGTGAGCTGTAATGTTTGAGCGGAAGTTGTAACGATCGTAATTGGTATTGTGGTACGATCCTTCTTCGGTGTGGTAACCTAATGAAAGATAATACTGTACCTTTTCCGATCCGCCGTCGACACTAATGTTATGTTGCTGTACCGATGGATTCTGCCAGATTAGATCGTTGATATCATAACTCTTGTCTTTGAAATAATCAAAAATATCTGGTCCGTAAGGCATTTCCTGCCCTCTGGTTTCCATCATTCGGTTCACGTATTCTAACTCTTGTGTAGCCGTGTAACTCTGAACGGGTTGAGTGGTTCGTGAGGTAGAAAAAGACGACTTAACATTGAATCTGGGTTTCTGCTTCGATCCTTTACGGGTGGTAATAATAACAACACCATTACCTGCTTTGGCTCCATATACCGCAGCACTTGCTGCGTCCTTCAGGAAGTTTATGTTTTCAACTTCGTTGGGATCCAAAGCATCGAACTGCGATTTGCTGGATACAATTCCATCAATGATATACAATGGTTCGTTTATACCGCCACGAATACGGATGCTTGCGCTGGCACCGGCCAAACCCGATGTGTTAACCACCTGCACACCAGGTGCACGACCAGCCATACCGTTAGACATATTAGCCATCGGTATGTTGTTCAATTCTTCGGCTTTTACCGAACTAACCGAACCGGTTAAGTTCACTTTCTTTTGCTCACCATAACCCACAACCACAACTTCATCTAAGCCGGTTGTTTCTTCCATTAGTGTAACATTTATTTCCGAACGACCGGCAACGTTAATGTTTTGCTCCTGGAAACCAATAAATGAAAACACAATAACTGACTCCTGGCTGGAAACCGTAAGGTTATAGGAGCCATCGATACCTGTAATGACACCATTGGTAACATTTGATTTCTCAAAGACATTCACACCTGGTATAGGCTCGCCCTTGTCATCTTTGACAACTCCTTTTACTTCAACCGTTTTTTGCTGTGCCGAATTTCGCGCGTGCTCAACCCAAGCTTTCTCAGTTAGGATAATACTTTGGTTAATGATGCGATATTCAACCGATTGATCTTTTAACACCTCATTAAGGATGTTTTCTAACGATTCTTCTTCAACATTAATACTGACCTTATCAGTCAGATTTATTCGATCCTGGTGATAAAAGAATTCATAACCAGCTTCGTGCTCGATTACTTCCAGTGCTTTTTCCAGACTTACATCCTTTAATTTAAGGCTTAACCTGTTCTTCTGCGAATAGGCCGAGGAGAAAGCATTTAATGTAAATATCAATAATAGTGCAAATGTCAATTTCATGACCAATAATGTTTTGTGCAGGACATACCGGTCCAATAATTTATTTTTCATATTTTTGGATTGAAATTATTATTAGCCTTTACAGGCTGATTCGATTAATTTTCGAACATGCGGACACATGTTTGATTCGAAGGGAGTGTTGGCGCATTCCCTTTTTTTTGACTTGGGTTTTTATGTCATAGGCATTAACTTTTTTATAATTATTTTGTGAATATTGTTATCTCCTTATTATTGATTTTGTAGTCCAGCCTAAATGGCGATGACATAATAAAACGCTGCAATACACTTTCAATTGATTCATTTCTTGAAAACTGACCAGTGTATAGTTCTTGCCCAATTTTGGGATCGTCCATTTGTATTTTAACTCCGTACATGCGTTCAATCTGCTTTAAGATTTTACTCAGAGTCTCATCTTTAAATTTGTATTTATCGTTCAACCAGCTTACCTGTTGAGTCAAGGCCTGATTTTTAAGTAAATTAACTTCTCCGTTTCGCGAAACTTGAATAATCTCGTTAGGCTTTAACATGTATTCGGTTCCGTCAGAAATAGTGACACCAACTCTACCCTTGATCAGTGCCGTTTGCGTGAAATGATCCTCTTTATAGCCATGAATATTAAACTCAGTTCCATACACCTTAACTGAGATGTCATTCACATTGACTATAAAAGGTTTGTTATCCATATGGGCGACTTTAAAGTAGGCTTCGCCGTTTAAACTAACTTGCCTTTCTTTTTTGCCTTCAAAGATTTGACTAACCAGTTGCGATCCTCCATTCAGCTGCACAATGGTTCCATCGCTCAATGTGACCGATCCTTTTTGACCAATCGGAATGTTGGTGGTATAAGTTTGGCCCTTGTTTGTATATCGGCCAACCTGATAATAAACCACCGTAAGCAGCACAGAAATGACGATGGCAGCTGCGTATTTTGACGCTCTCTTTAGAAAATGAAAAGAAAAGCGATGGTGTTTTCCATTGGCTTGTTGATCAATCCAGTTACTGTATTTATTCCATGCTTTTTCTGTTTCGAACATTTTTCGTTCTTCACTCGCATTTAAAGCAAACCAAATATTTTGTAGTTCCTCAAAAACAATTTGATTTCGGGAATCCTGTTGCAGCCAATTGTCTAATTTCTTTTTATCAATTTGATTGGCTTCACCCGTTAAATACCTGGTTAGTTCTTGTATGAAGTTGTTATCAGTCGTCATCTGTTTATAGCCTTTACTCTGATGACACAAGATTTTTAACTTACCCCTACAAAACTTTTTAACTTTTTTTTACAATGCTCAAAATTGAATTTTACGAAAGGAGTTTAAGAGCTTGTTATATAATGTTATAAATAAAATTGTGGTGTATGAAAAAAATGAGCTACATCATAAATCCAAATGGAATTTAAAGAGATAAAACAGGCTTTTAGCCTTTGGGTGAGTCTCCTTTTGCTTCAAATAATAAATAAATGCAGGTAGTCTTTAAGTTCTGTACGAAGTTTTTTGAGTGCGCGCGAAATTTGTGTTTCAACAGTTTTAACAGAAATATCCAGCTCATCACTGATTTCTTTGTATTTCATCTTTTGAAAACGACTCATCTGAAAGATCAATCGGCACTGATCGGGAAGCAAATTTATGGCTTCTTCAATCTTAGCTTGTACATCTTCATCCAGCAGCGAACTGAAATCTTTTGGCTTTACCCCAAGTATATCAGATGATTCATCCGGCTCAATTTCATCAATGGAAAGGTTATTCTTTTGATCGCGGATTGAATTAAGCGATAAATTGCGAATTGAAGTAAACAAGTAGGATCTTATAGAAACATTGACATTTAATTGAAGTCGCTTATTATAGAAGCGCTCAAAAAAATCTGCCACAACATCTTCGGCAAGTACTTTGTCTTTCACATACCTGTAGCTATACAAGCACAAAGAATCGTAGTAGCTTTTAAATATGTATTCAAAAGCTGCTTTATTTCCACTCTGAAGTTGAGAAATAAGAAATGTCTCTTCTTTATTCATACTTGTTTCTATAACCAATCGATTCCCTAAATAATAAGCGCCATTTTTCTCACTATTAAAAGTCGGGTAACGACCATTAATAAATTGCCCAAATAATAATGTTTTTCCCTTTGGCTACTAAAACAAAGATACAGGTCCTGTAACAACTTAATGTATACTTTTAGTAAAGATGTGTATTTGTAACTATCAGTATATTAGTATGATGAATAAATGAGTGCATAATATGATTTTCTGAATACACCAATTTCACTTCCATTCTTCACATTTAGGTCGATAATTTAAAATGTCCTAAAAAATGAAGCAATCTATTTACTTACTGTTAATGTGTGTTTGTTTATCGTGCAATAGCAGTAATACCTATAACGAACCTATATTGGAATCGTCCCGACAATTAATTGAACGTGTAATTCCGGGTTATTCAAGTCAATTTCAATTGGAATTAATTGAAGCAGAAAATGGGAAAGATGTTTTTGAAATAACGAGTATAAACGATAAAGTTGCATTGAAAGGAAACTGCCAGATGGCCATAGCTTCGGCATTAAATTACTACCTCAAATATACTTGTAATGCTCATGTATCTTGGTGTGGCGATCAGTTAAATTTGGCCAACAATTTGCCTTTGCCATCTGCACTGGTTCATAAAGTGATTGATGCCAAACACCGGGTCTATTTTAATTATTGTACACTGAACTATACTGCTTCATGGTGGGATTGGGAACGATGGCAACGCGAAATTGACTTTATGGCAATGAACGGAATCAATATGCCTTTATCAGTAATTGGCTTAGAAGGTGTTTGGTACAATACTTTGCTGAAGTTTGGTTATAGCGATGAAGAGGCACGATCTTATTTGGTAGGGTCAGCTTATTTTGCCTGGCAATGGATGACGAATATTCAAAGCCATGGCGGACCATTACCCAAAAATTGGATTGATACTCATGTTGCCCTGGGGCAGAAGATTATTAACCGTCAATTGGAGCTGGGCATGCAACCAATACAACAAGGATTTACCGGATGTGTGCCACGATCATTTATGCAGAAATTTCCTGAGGCAAAGATACTGCAGGAAGCTGAATGGTGTGGTTTTGAAGGTACTGTCCAATTGGATCCCTTGGATCCTTTGTTTAAGCGTTTTGGAAAAGCCTTTTTAGAGGAAGAACGAAAGTTATTTGGAGCCCACGGCGTTTATGCTGCTGATCCTTTCCACGAGGGGCATCCGCCGCAAGAGACCACAAGCTACTTAAAGAAGGTTGGAGAAAACATATATAGTCTGATGACTGAAATGGATACATCTGCCATTTGGGCCATGCAGGCCTGGTCAATTCGCGAAGACATTGCCAAAGCAGCACCCAGGGGAAAGTTACTGGTACTCGACTTAAATGGACATACCTGGAGAGGAAAAGAGAATTTTTGGAACTACGATTTTGTGGCTGGTAACCTCCATAATTTTGGTGGGCGAATTAATATGCACGGCGACTTAAAGTTACTGGCTTCTAACCAGTATCAAAAAGCAAAAGAGAAAGCACCCAATGCTGTTGGAAGTGGTTTGTTTATGGAGTCGATAGTGCAAAATCCTGTTTATTACGATTTAGCTTTTGAAATGGCTTGTCACGAGGGTGAAGTGGATATTAATGAATGGTTAAATAAGTATGCAAAGAGGCGTTATGGTCAGGTGTCAGTGCCGGCACAACAAGCCTGGCAATTGCTTTTGGAAGGTCCCTATAAACCGGGAACCAATGGAGTAGAGAAGAGTTCCATTATCTGTGCTCGTCCTGCTGTTGATGTGAAAAAATCAGGGCCAAATGCGGGATTTCATATCCCTTATGCGCCTCAATCCTTAATCAAAGCACTTGGTTTATTGTTACAGGACCATGAGAAACTTTCAAGGGCTGATGGCTACCGATACGATATAGTGGATTTGCAGCGTCAGATGCTGTCTAACCTGGGACAAGCGATTCACCGAAAGGCTGCTGAAGCTTTTAAAGCAAATGATCGACAAGCCTTTCAAATGCATTCTCAACGGTTCTTAAATCTGCTGATGGACGCCGATAAAGTTCTTTCAACACGTTCTGAATATCGCTTTGATCATTGGGTAAAAGCAGCACGTCAGTGGGGCATCACACCAGAAGAAAAGGATTTGTATGATTATAATGCTTCTTTACTGGTAACACAGTGGGGTGCTGATAAAATTTTCGATTACTCCTGGCGCGAATGGAGTGGCTTAATAAGTGGATATTATTATCCGCGTTGGGAAATGTTCTATGCCATGTTGGATCAGCACCTGAAAGATGGAACCCAATACAATGAAGAAGGATTACCGCAAGTGCATGGTCGGGAGGCATTAAGGGCCAATGATTTTTATAGCAAATTGGCCGATTGGGAAACATCCTGGATCGAAACACCAAAACAGTTTAAGGATTTGCCAATAGGTAATGAATTAACAACCGTGCTTGAGACTTATAAGAAGTATTCGGCATTAGCAGATGAATATTACAAATGAGATTTTATTTGATTCTAAAATCATGTAAATTGTTAGGAGTGAAAAATATATGACCTTAAATAATTTTAAAGAGATGAGATTAGCTACATTTACTTTGATACTGCTTCTGGCTTTACCATTGTCTGGTATAGCACAGAATGAAAAGTGGAACGAAACAGAACAACAAAAAGAAGATCGCCTGGCCTGGTGGACCAATGATCGCTTTGGAATGTTTGTGCACTGGGGACTCTACGCTTTACCGGCCCGCCACGAATGGGTGCAGATGCGCGAGCGATTAACAACAGAGCAATACAGCAAGTATTTCGAACGTTTTAATCCGGATTTATATAATCCAAAAGAGTGGGCGCGTAAAGCTAAAGAGGCGGGTATGAAATATGTTGTTCTCACAACCAAGCACCACGAAGGTTTTTGTCTTTTTGATTCAAAATATACCGATTATAAATCCACCAATACGCCCATCGCTAAGGATTTGGTGAAGGAATATGTTGAAGCACTTCGTTCAGAAGGATTAAAGGTGGGGTTTTATTATTCACTAATTGACTGGCATCACCCTCATTATACGGTGGATCGCATTCATCCCTTGCGCCCCAATAATAAGAGGGATTACAAAAAACTGAATAAAGGTCGCGATATGAATATTTATCGCGAGTACCTTCATAATCAAATAAAGGAACTGCTAAGTAATTATGGTACTGTTGATTTGTTATGGCTCGATTATTCGTTTCCGGGTGAGTTTGGTAAAGATCGCAACGACTGGGATTCAGAGAAACTGATTGATATGGTTCGTACTTTACAGCCGGGTATCATTGTAAACGATCGCCTCGATCTGAAAGATATGAGCAAGGGGTGGGATTTTACCACTCCAGAGCAGTTTAAGGTAGCTGAATGGCCAACTTACGATGGCAAACGTATTCCATGGGAAACCTGCCAGACCTTTAGTGGCTCATGGGGCTACTACCGCGATGAACATACCTGGAAGGATACCAAACAACTACTTGTTTTGTTAATTGAGTCGGTTAGTAAAGGTGGTAATTTGCTTTTGAATGTTGGCCCTACCGGACGTGGTAATTTTGATGAAAGGGCAGATAAAGCTTTAGCAGCTATGGGTAACTGGATGAAGTACAATAGTCGTGCAATTTACGGTTGCACCCAGGCGCCTGAAGAATATTCAGTGCCGGATCATTCATTACTGACGTACAATCCGGAAACGAAGCGTTTATATATTCACTTACTGGATTATCCCCTTCAAAACTTCCGCTTAAAAGGCATGAAAGGAAAGGTGAAGTACGCACAATTTTTACACGATGCTTCAGAAATCAAAATATCAGCACCATACGGCCATTGGATTAAAGAGAAGTTAGGGGAGGATGATCTTAATTTAAGTTTACCGGTTACAAAGCCCAATGTTGAAATTCCGGTGATTGAGATCTTTCTTGAAGATTAATTAAATCGTTTGAACTAAAAAATACAAAACCTAAAAATCAATGGTTTGAAGGATTAGGACGCTGAATTAATACTTCTGCAAGCCATTGTTTTTTAATCAACTTGGTAACAATACCAACTGCCAGGTTAGTTAATCTATTGCCTGAAATCATAGTAGGTAATCAGGCATGTTTAATGACGTAAATTTTAGCTGGTTTGAGATCTGATTAAATGGTAGTTTCCTTGTTAGTGCACTGTGTGCAATGTACTAAGCACAATAAGCAACTACTCTTAGTGTGGACTCTATTATAAAAGTTTCAAAATAAAATTATACATCAATAATTACATACAAAATGAAGAAATTACAGTTTGCATTACTTTTTCTAATGACTTGTTTTTTAATAGCATGCCAGGGAAAGAGTGAGTTTACAATAGAAAATAACTCCGTTTCGCGGACATTATCGATCGCCGACGGGCATGTTAAAACCATTTCAATAAAAAATAAACTAGCCGCTAAAGAACTGGATATCATAAATAGTGATGAGTTTCGTATTCGCATTTCCAAAGGAACCCATATCGAAGGAACCGATATTGTTTTGAAAAGCAGCGACTTTAATGTGGATAAGGTATTGAAGGAGGATGCTGATGGTTTATCGTTGCTATTGTCAAATGACGAACACGATCTGCAATTGGAGCTAAATTATGAAACATGTGCAGGGAAAGATTTTATGCGAAAGTACCTTAAGGTTATTACCAGCAAGGATTGGACTTTGGAACGCATTGATGTGGATTGCATTGAGTTAAAAGATATTTATCAGCCTTATCAGGAAAAACAAATAACGGCCTGGGGACCTGCCAAATGGCGTCCTGGTTTGGGACAGCCACTGTACACAAAAGAAACGGCAAGTTATTGGGGTGTTGAGTTTCCCGCTTCTTACAACTATGTCGAGGATCAGTCGGCTTATTGTGGTTATCTGTGTGGAAAAAACATTAAGGAGGGCACTACATACACCACCTATAAATCGGTACTTGGAGTTGGCGATGATGCCGCTTTTGTTCAGGATGCCTTCTTTGCCTATATCGATGAGGTTCGAATTCGCCCATTGCGCTTACAAGTGCAGTATAACAGTTGGTTCGACTTTTGGAGCAAGGTAACACGCGAGTCGTTTGCCGGAAGCGTAAAAAAGGTAAGTCAAGAATTAAACGAGGAGCGACAGGTACCACCTTTGAGTGCCTTTGTTATTGATGACGGTTGGCAAAATTCGCATATTGACTGGAGCGATAAAGTGTGGAAGGTAAATGAAGAGCGTTTTGATAAAAATCTGGAAAGCAGTAAAAAGACCGTTAATGAAGCTAAATCGCAGTTAGGTTTGTGGCTAAGCCCGGGATGTAATTTTGGTGCCCGCCCGGCAGTACCGCTTATGCGAAAAAAAGGGATGGAGGCATTGGATGAGTACATGTCACTGGCAGGGCCTCAATACATGCAGTTACTTGAAGACCGCATGTTGGAGTTAACCGAGCAAGGGGTTAGCTATTTTAAGCTGGATGGTTTATTTGGGCATTTGAACAGAAGGGAGTTTGACTTGGAAGGTGGTGACTATATGCCACGGATGCCCCAGTTGGATACTAATGGTTTTAAGCCGGCAGATGAACGCTTGAATGATCCTAAATACGACGAGTTAAAATCTTATTACCTGGTGGCTGGTTCCGAACGTTTAATGGAAATATTTAAGAAGCAGCACAAGATAAATCCGGAAGTTTACATTGTAATTTCGAATGGTGCCTACCTGAGTCCCTGGTGGTTAATGTATATCGATGCCGTTTGGATGATAAATGCCGGGGATGCGGCTGGAGGAAGTAATCGAACCGAAGAGTTGGTCTATCGCGACGGCGTTTATTACGATACCTGGGTGACAGAAAAGACTCAATTTCCTATCAATTCGGTTTTTAACCACGAGCCAAAGAAGACGAAGACAGGCGAGAGTCGTGAGAAATTTAGTGAGTACCTGTGGATGAACCTTTCGCGCGGAACCGGCTTTGTGGAACTTTATATTGTTACCAACAACTTATCGGAAGCAGATTGGGATGTGTTGGCTGATGGCCTGAAATGGGCGCACAAGGCCTTTCCATATTTTAAGCTTTCGCGCATGCATGGCGGAAATCCAAAGAAAAAGGAGGTTTATGGCTACAGTGGCTGGAATCAAAAAGGTGGTTATATTTCATTCCATAATCCATCGAATCAAACACAGACATACAGGGTGAAACTGGATAGACAATTGGGATTAATTGAAAATAATGCGGAGTTTACAATTACATCTCCCTTACATAATGCCAGGGAAATGGAAGGAAAAACAGTCCGAAGTAATGGAGAGTTGGAAATTAGTCTGACACCCGGTGAAGTTAAAGTGTTGGACTTTGTGACCAGGTAGTGCAAAATATACTAACGATTGACGATGGAAGGAACTTTCAGAGCAAAGTTTGATATCGTTGTGTTAATGATCTGTAAGGTCTGAATGTAAAAGCGCAGGGTGAAAATCCTGCGTTCGATAAAATGAGAATTAAGCGCTGAAGGTGCGATACATTAAACTGTATAACTGCGATTAAAATATATTACGCAGTATTATAATATTTAAAACTTGGAAAACTCCCATTGTGTTAATTGTTGCACAGTGGGAGTTTCTTTATTTCGCTGCTTATCGGCTATTTTGCCGGCAAAACAAGCACATTGCAACAAATATCAGGCATTGTTAATTCATTTGTCGTGCTCCAAACATAATTGAGGCAACTACTTTTATGATTCAACTTAAACAAGTCGAATCATGGACAAATCTGGAAAAAATCAAAGACGTGAATTTTTAAAAACCAGTGCTCTTGCATTAGGTGCAATAACAATTTTACCACGTCATATTATAGGAGCCACACGCACTTCAGTTGCTCCCAGCGATAAAGTAAATCTGGCCTGTGTGGGAATTGGCCACCGAGGTGCTGGTGTTGTAAATGCCTTGCATGCTACCGGCCTGGCCAACATAGTTGCATTGTGTGATGTGGATATGGGTGCCAAACATACGACCGAAATCATGAATAAGTTTCCAAATGCTCGTCGTTTCCGCGATTTCAGGGAGATGTTTGACAAGATGGGCAAAGAAATTGATGCCGTCAGTATTGCCACACCGGATTTTTCTCATTTCCCCATTACCATGTTATCCATGTCATTAGGCAAGCATGTTTATGTGGAAAAGCCTTTGGCGCGCACCTTCAACGAAAACGAATTAATGATGCTGGCTGCCCGTAAATATAAAGTAGCCACGCAAATGGGTAACCAGGGCCACTCAGAAGCCAACTATTTCCAGTTTAAAACCTGGGTTGATGCAGGCATTATCAAAGATGTAACAGCCATTACGGCTCATATGAATGGAAAAAGGCGTTGGCACGGCTGGGATACAAACATGAAGGGTTTCCCAAAAGGACAGCCTATACCTGAAACAATGGACTGGGATACCTGGTTAGGAACAGCACAACATCATGATTACCACCAGGATTTTCACCATGGACAATGGCGTTGCTGGTATGACTTCGGTATGGGTGCTTTAGGTGATTGGGGAGCACACATTATGGATACGGCACACGAATTCTTGAATCTGGGCTTACCGTATGAGGTTGATCCGCTTAAGATCGAAGGACATAATTCATTGTTTTTCCCGCAAGCCTCAACTTTAGCCTTCCGTTTCCCCAAGCGCAAAGGCATGCCTGCATGTGATATTACCTGGTACGATGGTGTAAATAATGTACCATCAGTACCCGAGGGTTATGGCGTTTCTGAGCTTGACCCTAATATACCACCTGTGGGCAATGGTAAAATACAGCCCGCCAAATTAAATCCGGGTAAGATTATTTACGGTAAAGACCTCATGTTTAAAGGTGGTTCTCATGGTAGCACACTTAAAATTATCCCTGAAGAGGCAGCTAAAGATATGGCAGGTAAGCTGCCTGAAGTACCTCAAAGCACCTCTAATCATTTTGCTAACTTCCTGAAAGGATGTAAAGGCGAAGAGAAGTGTCGTTCAAATTTTGATGTGGCTGCTCCATTAAGCCAGGTGTTTAATTTGGGTGTCATCGCCCAGCAAATGAATGCTAAAATCAAATTTAATGCTAAACGCAAGGAAATCACGAATCATAAACTGGCCAATCAATTATTGGTGGGTGCACCGCCTCGTAAAGGTTGGGAAGAGTTTTATAAATTATAGACCTTATTTAAACAAAATTAGTGCATCATAATAGAAGTGGAATCGGGTTTGGGCGAAGTAGTAATTGGTAAATGTTAAATTAGGAATACTTTGTTCAGACAATCGGGAACGGTTCAGAGGGTAATTGCTGCCTTTTGAACCGTTTTTGTTTTAATATATCTATGTGTATGCTTAAGTTAAGGTGGAAAAACGCAGCTTGCAATATTCAGTAAATCAGCAATCTGAATAATAGAGTGCATTTTCTGAAAGATCGGAAACATCCGTTTAGTACTTCTTTTTAATATTTGGTGAAAGTAAATTCTAAACTCAGCTGCCAACAGAGAGATTGGTTGACGAAAAGTTTATTTACAAGCTACATTAGTTAATAAAAATTCACCTTATGAAAACGAATTTTCCAATTTTAATAATCGCCTTCTTATTTCTGACAGGTTGTAAAACATCTGATGAAATTAACCTGAGCACGCTATTAAATGAAATGGTCGATCGCGATCAAATTACATATTTCCCTGAAACGAATTACCGATGCTTACAGGCCAGCAGTTACAATCGTGAGTCTGTATCACTTGATCAGCCGGGTTGGTTTGCCGACAGCGATGGCATTGGTTTCATTCGCATCGAAGAGAAGAATGGTCAAAATGAGTGGGTGATTATGGAAGATGAAGGGCCGGGGGTGATTACCAAGATTTGGGCGGTTTGTTTTTATTATGGATTAAATGATACGATCGGAGCCAACATTAAAATATACCTGGATGGTGCCAGTGAACCGGTTATAAATACCAACTTTTTTGCCTTGGTGAAAGGACAGGATTTTATCAAACCACCATTTGCAGATGAATCAACACGTGCTGGCAATCTGTATTTTCCGATTCCCTATGGTAAAAGCTGCAAAATAACGATGGATAAAAAAGCTTTTTATAACATCGTCAATTATCGCAGTTATCCGCAAGGAAGCAAGGTGCGGACCTTTACAATGGAGGAGTTTAATTCAGCACAGAAGGTTCGCGAAGATGTAGCACAACAATTGCTTACTGCCACTAATAACAGTGAGAATCAGAAAGAAGTTGTTGCCGAGCTAAGCAAAGGAGAAGAGCTAAGAGTCGATCTGCCTAATGGTGCGAAAGCTGTCAGGCACCTCGAGGTAAAGCTGGAAGGGGTAGCTGATTTGCCACAAGCATTGCGTTCTATCGTTCTAAGTGGAACATTTGATGGTAATGAAACCGTTTGGACTCCTCTGGGCGATTTCTTTAATAATGTGGGTAAAATACAAGCTTTTAAAATGTGGGAGCGCGAAGTTCAGGAAGATGGTACCTTGATCTGTCGTTGGGTAATGCCCTATGAAAACTCAGGCCTTATTCAATTAAAAAATCTATACGACGACACATATAAAGTGCGTTTAAAGGTGAGAACCTCCGATTATAAGTGGAATGACAATAGTATGCATTTTTATGCCTCGTGGCGAATGGACACGCCAACGCCCACTTTCCCGTTGTTTGATTGGAATTTTCTGGAGGCTCAGGGCCGGGGAGTGGTTGTAGGTGATCAGTGGACGGTCTTAAATCCGCGCGAAGGCTGGTGGGGCGAAGGCGATGAGAAAATTTATGTAGATGACGATTTTGAACGCAATTTCCCTTCTCATTTTGGTACCGGAACCGAAGATTATTATGGTTGGGCTGGTGGAGTGGTGCCAACTCCGGCCGATCAATTCTCTAAGCCCTTTTTAGGAAATGTGATCGTAGCCAATCCCCGCTCCATGGGTTACAATGTCTGTTCGCGAACCCGTGTGCTGGATGCGATCCCTTTTAATGAGCGCATTCGTTTCGATGTGGAATCATCTTGTGGTACGCGTCAACGCTGGCATTATCTGCAATATTCACAAACCACCTTTTGGTATGGGGCTCCGGGTGTTCAACACAATCGTCAGGCCTTACCAGAGATGGCCTCGAGGAAGTTGCCTACTTTGGAAGGATTACAGGCTAAAGTTGAGGCGGCTAAAAAGGAACAGTACATTGTGGATGGGGCTTTGGAAGCCGAGATTTTGGCGATTACAGATAAGAGTGAAGGAGTTAAAGAAAAACATGCCGTCATACCCGTTTGGGGCGAAATCAGTAGCGGCCAGCTCAAAAATATCTGGTTCGAAAAGAAAGGTGATTATGCGACTATGAAAATTACCGAACAATTTGAAGCCTCTGATTTAAAGATTTGTGCTGCTGTGGGACCAATGTGTGGTGCTTTTGATATTTATGTCAATGGCGAGAAACGGGCATCTCAGGACCTATACTCCAATCATGGCGGGATGACGAATCCTTACATCGATCTTGGCAAATGCCAACCCAAAGACAATGCTTTTGTGCTAAAGTTTGTTTTCAAGGGTGCTAATACAAAAGCACACGCTAAGCAAAAGAAATATGCCTTAGGTATTGATTTCTTTTTGATTGAGAATAATTTCCTGAAGCGATAAGCGTAAATCGTGATTTAATTAGAACGAAATGAAAAACTATAAAATACTCATCATCTTATTTTTACTTAGCGCATTAATCTCTCCTCAGCTTTGGGCTAAAGAAACGATCAAGGCTAAAAAGAAAGATGTTCATATTTTTATTTTAATGGGACAATCCAATATGGCCGGATATGGTGAACTACTGCCTGAGGATACGCTGACGATTAATGGAGCCTGGATGTTAAGAGGCTGGACCAGCCAAAGGGGAAATTTTACTTGGCAGCCAGCCAAACACCCAATTCATAATCGTTTGGGTAGTGATCAGTTTGGATTGGCCGGGCCGTTTGCCAAAGCCTATCTGAAGGTGAATCCGGGTGTTGAAATTGCATTTATTCCAGTTGCCTACGGTGGTGCTGAAATACGATCACTCCATAAAGGTACCGATGTATATCGAGATGCGGTTAATAAAGCTCAGTGGGCAAAATCGCAGGGAGTGATTAAGGGCGTTTTATGGCATCAGGGAGAATCAGACACGGTTACGCCTGAAAAGGCTGAGGCTTACGGTGGAAACCTTAAACAGTTAATCATCGATCTAAGAAATGATTTGAATAACAAAGACCTACCGTTTATGATTGGTAATCTGGCTGAGTTTTATGGAACAGGGCCTGATCATTGCAAACCGGAGCGTGTTAAATCCATTAATAAGGTGAGAAACACCTTACGCGATATGCCCAATCAATTGGATAATGTGGCTTTTGTTGAATCAACCGGTTTAAAGGCCCGGGAGCATCACAAGGTACATTTCAATCGTGAATCACTCATCTTGTTCGGCGAACGATATGCGGTGGCATTCGAACAATTAATCGACGATAAACTTTAAAATACTTGATAATGAGAATTAATCCATTTAACAAACTTGCACATGGGCTATTGTTAATATTTACAATTGGCCTTATGGCATCTTGCATAGATTCGGGTAATTTACTTGAATGCAAAACTTTTAGCTTAAGACTTGACGAAAACGGACGATTGACAGAATTACTGGATAAAAATTCCGGTAAAAATCGACTTATGAGCGGCGAGTCAATTTCTTTTTTAACGGTGGAAAGCGGTGGAGAAAACCATATGATTTCCAACTGGAAACGTTCAGGTAATGTATTGAACTTTCGTTTTGATGGAATCGACGCTGACATCAAAGTTAAAGTTGAAAACAAAAAGGAGTACCTGACTTTCGAGATCATTGATTTAAACAGTACCGAAAGAATAGATAAAGTTATTTGGGGACCTTATCAAGTCATACCCTCGGAGAAGATTGGTCAATCAATAGGTATAGCTTATGATGATGAGGTGGCAATCGGCTTTATGGGGCTTAACCTAAAAAGCCGTGGCGGTTTTGAGAAATTGCACCGGGGAAGGTTTGGTAATGCCGCTCAAAGAATTGAGGGTGGTGCCAGCTTAAGCGGTTTTGTACGCGATCGCTCATATCACCGGATGGTGGATAACTGGGAACAGAAGCTAGGCCAGGCCGTACCCGTTAATGATAGTGATGCGGAAATAACCGGAGCGAAGTTTGCCATGTATTGTACAGCGGCTGATCAATTAATTGGATTGATGGAGAAAATTGTTTTGCAGGAAAAACTACCGCACATTAAGAATGGCGATACCTGGAATAAGATTTCCAAATACTCCACTTCGTCCAAGTTTATCATGTCTTATAATGTGAAGAACATCGATGACTGCATTGCATTGGCTAAAAAGGCCGGAATAAGCTGTGTCTATCATGGAGGAATATTCAAAACCTGGGGGACTTTTGAATTACATCCGCGTTATTTCCCCAATGGTTACCAGTCGGTGCGCGAGTGTTCTGAAAAAGCAGAGCAACAAGGGATTAATCTTGGGGCGCACACCTTAACCAATTTTATCACCACCAACGATCCATTGGTGAGTCCAAAGCCGCATTCGGGCTTGGTTAAGGCCGGTATCACCCAATTAAAGCAAGGAATATCAGATGCAGATACCGAGATTATATTACTGGATGAATCGATGCGCGCGGCTTATCACGAGCCCAATTTGCATAAGGTAAACCCACGCTGGCGCAAGCACACAGCTGTGCGTATTGGCGATGAAATTATTGAATACACGGTGGCCACAGCCGAAGGACAGTTGATATTAAAAGATTGCAAGCGAGGTGCGTTTGGAACCGAGGCGGTTGCTCACGAAAAAGGGGCAGAGGTGGCGCGCTTGATGTCACACGGGTACAAGGTGTTCTTTCCGGATATCCAGTTGCAGGACGAAATGGCCAAAAACCTGGCTAAATTCTTTAACGAAGCTCAGCTTAAACGCATTAGTTTCGATGGTATCGAAGGTGGTTTGGCTTGTGGGCACGGAAGCTATGGCTCTGATCGTTTTGTAAAGGTTTTTTACGATCATTTGGATAATCCCAATATTGTAGCCAATTCATCGGATGTTACCCATTGGGGATGGCATTATTTTTCCAACGAAAGCTGGGGCGAGCCATGGACATCCAGTAACTTTAGAGAGGCTCACCTGGATCACCGAATTAAGGTGCAGAAAGGTTTAAAGGAAGATTTGTTGCCAACGAAAATGGGGCAGTTCAGCATTAATAAGCGCACAACCAAGAAAGATATTGAATGGGTAATGGGCTTGTGTGCTGGTTACGATGCCGGTGTTGACTTTTACATCAGTCCGAATTTTGAAGCTATAAATGAAGAAGCAGCTGCCATTCTGGGGGAGATCAAACGTTGGGAAACGGCCAGAATGAATGATCTGTTTACAGCAGAACAAAAAGAAAAGCTGCGCGATCCTTATACTTTTTATGCTTTGGAAGAGGCCGAAAATGGTGTCAGGCTTGTATTTATAGAGTCGTGGGCCCCGGAAGGAGGTAAGGCTGCCGGGATCGACGATTCTAACACGCTTCCTTCTGAGATATTAAAAAATAGCACCGATGCACCGGTTTCATTCGATTACAAGCACGTAAACATGACAACCGAACCGGGAATGCCAACATCAAGTAGCTGGGAATATTACTGTGCCGGAGAAAAGCAGAAACTGCATTATGCTATCCGTTTGCCCAAAGAAGCTAAAGAGAATGTTAAAGGCATCTATCTAAAAGTAGGAACGCAAAAATGTGAAATGCCACTTACCCTGAAGCCGGGTGAATATTTGCTTAACAAAGGAAATACAACCATCCTGCATTGTGATGAGAAGCATACGGTATTGAAAAAAATAGCACTAGATGATGCCGCGCTGACGGTGAGTGAAGGCAAGAACCTGATTGAGTTTGATTACAAAGGTAAAGGCCGGGTGGCCGGGCCGGAGATGCTTGTGAATTTTCAAACGAAAAAATAAAGCCAAATAACTGGCCATTTAAAAAAGAATGGTACAAATTGAGTTAAACCTAAAGAAACGTTTATGAAAAAGATATCAGCCATACTATTGCTAACTGGCTTTACAATCGGCGTATGTGCACAACAAACTCTGCCGAAATACGATAAAGCAACGGTAACAGGAAAAAATGACTGGTTGGTAAAGCCCGTCACAAAAACAACCGAGTTGTATGAGGATGCCGATGGCTACCTGGTTCTATCCAATGGTATTGTGAGCAGAACCTTTGCAACCAATCCCAATGGAGCGACGGTGGGATTGGAGCATTTGCAAACCAACGAATCATTTCTTCGGTCGGTGCGCCCCGAGGCAGAATTACAAATCGACGGCATGACCTTCGAGGTGGGAGGATTAAAGGGGCAACCCATTCATAACTACCTGTTACCGGAATGGCTGGACAAGATGACCACTAATCCATCGGCTTTTCAGTTGGTTAATTACGAAGTGGGACCAACCAAAGAACGTTTCCCGTGGAAGAAAAGAATGGAATGGATGCCCAAGGATATGCCGTGGCCGGCTCCGGGTAAGGAATTGGTGTTCCATTACCGCCTGAATGATGAAGCTATTAAACGATTGGTGGCCACCATGGCTTCTGATGCCAATCGTTCGGTATTATTAAATGATCAGTTTGAAGCTTTATCGGATGATTGGAAACGCCATGAATCCGGGGCTCATGAGCGCAACTCTTTTATCAATGAGGGCAAGGCAGGCGAGATTATGGCTTTGGCCAATACAGCTGTTTATGCCGAGCGAAAATTGGATGCGGGTTCCAGCGTGTATATGGCAAAAATTAATCCGGGAACAGACAAGAGTGTTAGTTGGGGACCCGGCATCGGATTGGTATTTAAAAATCAGGTGGTAAAACTTAATTTGCGTCCCGGCCATCAGGAGTTTGGTTTTTACGATGGTGAGCATGAAACTCGTTTAAAAGGTATGAAGTCCGGTGAAGCAGTGTGGTTGCGACTGGAGCAAAAAGGTGAAACCATAATTGCTTCGTATTCATACAACCGAAAGAACTGGACACAGGTGGCCCAGGCATCAGTATCCGGGAAGAAAGCCTTTGAACTGCGGGTTGGTAAAATGGATTGGGCCGGTAAAAACAGCGATCATGGCGATAAAGGAGAACGTGGACGTTGCCTGGTGGAAGCGGTTGAAGTATTGGGAGAGGTGGCAGCAGGAGCCAAGGATGCCCAATTGAGCAACCTGAATTACCTTAAAGAATTAAAGGTGAGCGTTCATCATGAATTGTACGATGGCCTGCCTGTGTTTTGTAAGTGGGTAAGCGTGGAAAACACTTCAGATCGGGAGATTCTTATCAATACATTTAAAAGCGAGATACTGGCAGCCACAGAGCCCAAGAGTGTGGTTGACCCGAAAAATGCCTGGACAAAACCCAACATCACCATCGAAACCGATTATGTATTTGGTGGCATGTCCGACGAAAATGTGTATAATTCAAGTGTTGCCTGGAATAAAGATCCACAGTATAAAACGCAGGTTAACTACTCACGTGTCACACCATGTTTGCTCGAAGCTTATCCGAAGTATGGTCCTGAACAGGATCTTAAACCGGGCGAGGTTTTTGAGACTTTCCGTACCTGGGAACTGCTTAACGATAGCTGGGACAGGGAACGAAAAGGTTTGGCTCATCGCAAAATGTTAAGGGCCATGGCGCCTTGGGTAACCGAGAATCCAATACTGATGCACGTTCGATCAGCAGATGATAAATCAGTTAAAAAAGCCATCGATCAGTGTGCTGAAGTGGGTTTTGAAAAAGTCATCATGACCTTTGGCAGTGGTTTTAATGCCGAAGATGTTTCGAAGGGCAACCTCGACCGTATGAAAGCTCTGGCCGATTATGCCCACTCGAAAAACATTACCTTGGGTGGCTATTCATTGCTGGCCAGCCGTCGTGCACCTAAAGGCCATAATGTAATTATGCCCGAAGGCATGCGTCCTCGGTTTGGTAATTCACCTTGTATCGAGAGTCAGTGGGGACACGATTATTTCGATAAGCTGTATAAGTTATATGAATATACGGGACTGGATAATTTTGAGCACGATGGCTCCTATCCGGGTGATGTGTGTGCCTCAACGGAACACCCCGGTCACAAAGGCTTAGAGGATTCGCAATGGAATCAATACCGACGGATTACCGACTTTTACAAATGGTGCCGGGCAAAAGGCATTTACCTGAATGTACCCGATTATTATTTCTTAAGCGGAAGCAGCAAAACGGGTATGGGTTACCGCGAAACCAATTGGTCGTTGCCACGTGAGCAGCAGGAGATTATTGAGCGACAGAATATTTACGATGGTACCTGGGAGAAAACGCCTTCCATGGGCTGGATGTTTGTGCCATTGGTGCAATACCATGGAGGTGGAGCAGCAGCCACCATTGAGCCACTGAAAGAACATTTGCCGCATTACGGACAGCGAATGGCCAATTTGTTTGGTGCCGGAGTGCAGGCTTGTTACCGTGGTCCTCAGCTGTACGATGCCCCCGAAACAAAAGCATTGGTAAAGAAGTGGGTGGATTTTTATAAGCAGCACCGGGCCATTTTGGATGCAGACATAGTACATGTGCGCCGGGCCGATGGACGGGATTATGACGCCATCCTGCATGTGGACCCTGCCGGGGAAGAAAAAGGACTTTTAATGGTGTATAATCCTTTGAACGAACCGATACAGAAAATAATCAATGTGAATCTGTATTATACTGGTTTGGAGAAGAGTGCCACAATTAGTGAGCAGGGTGCCAAAGCAAAAAAACACAAACTGGATGGGCAGGGCAATGCAACAATTCAATTGAATATACCCGCCAAAGGCACCACCTGGTATGTGATAAAATAATGGATTCTTATATAACCCCATAATTCACCTAAAAGAGGATGTTGACCTGTAAGGCCAATACATAATAGCGCGGGGCGAAGAGCCCTGCGTAAGAAGTACAATAAAATAAAGCACTGAAGGTGCGCCACGTTATTAATACGTAAACATCTATAGGAATTTATGCTAACAAATAGATGAATTTCAAAATGCAAATCATTACTATTCTGGTCTCCCTATTTTAGGGAGATTTAGAGGGTAAATTAATAACAACACGGCCTGAAAGACCAATACATAATAGCGCGGGGCGAAGAGCTCTGCGTAAGAAGTACAATAAAATAAAGCACTGAAGGTGCGCCACGTTATTAATACGTAAACATTTATAGGAATTTATGCTAACTAATAGATGAATTTCAAAATGCAAATCATTACTATTCTGGTCTCCCTATTTTAGGGCGATTTAGAGGGTAAATTAATAACAACACGGCGTACAAGGCCAAAACATAACAGCACAGGGCTAGAAGCCCTGTGTTAACTGAAGGTGCGCCACATGATAACTCATTTTAATGCTCACCCCATAATACAAATACTAACGAAAATGAAAAAAAAATACACGTCCATACTACTAAGCTTTGTTTTAGCCGGCTTTACATTAATGGCCCAAAATAAAGTAATAAACATGGAGTCGCTCCTGAACGAGATGACCAACAAAAGCAGTTTAAGCTATTTTCCAACACCGGCATATACCTGTAAACAGTTTTCGAGTTATTCGCGCGACTCAAAAACAAAAACAACAGCCAATGAAGACGGACAGTTTAAGCCGGCAAAAGGACGTGACTGGGGTGTGGGATGGTTCGAAAACCACGATTTCAGCCAATACATAAGAACTGAGACCAACAATGGACGAAAGGAAGATGTAATGTTTGATGCGCAGGGGCCAGGTGCCATTGTACGTTTCTGGGCTACCTTTGGCGGGGTGCCCGATCAATATGGCGGAATCTACCGGGTATACATCGACGGCAATCCTGAGCCAGTGATTGAGATGCACAATAAAAATATGATTGGGGAAGCCGGATTGGTTGCTAAGCCCTTTTCATTTTTCGCACCGGAGAAGGCCGAAAATCCAACCTGGCGCGGACGAAACCTGATATTGCCCATTCCTTATGCCAAAAGTTGTAAAATTACCTACGACGGCGAGCATAAATACGCACATATCGGTGGCTGGCGCGGTCACTATTACCAGATTAATTACCGTACATATGAGTCGGGAGTAAAGGTGGAAAGTTTTACAAAACAAAGCATAAAGCAGTATAAGGAGGCGATAAAAACGGCTGGTGAGCAATTGATAAAAGATGAAAAACTGACTGCGAATTTAGATTTTAAGGAAATCACCATTCAGCCGGGGAAAGAGCACCGTGTTATTCTGAAAGGCGAGAAGGCCATCAGTGAGTTAATGACACAGATCGATGCGGCTGATATCAATCAGGCCTTGCGATCAACGGTGTTAAGCATTGAGTTTGATGGCAACCAAACCGTGTGGTGCCCCATTGGTCAATTTTTTGGAGTTGGTTACAAAGCATTGCCTCATCGCACCTATTACATAAAAGCAAACACAAAGGGGGAGATGCATGCATCATGGCTGATGCCATTTAAAAAGAAGGCGGTATTGCGCATCAAGAATCTGGGTGATCAGACAGTAAAGCTTAAAAAGCTGGATCTGCAAACAGAAGACTATGAGTGGAAAGCCAACAGCATGCACTTTTATGCCACTTGGAGAGAAACGAAGGATCTTAGCTCTGAGTTGCGAAGCGACTACAACTATGTCAGTATTAAAGGCAAGGGCATTTTCGTGGGTGATAACCTGACCTTGTTTAACACTTTCCCCGATTCAACCGGCATTAACTGGTGGGGCGAAGGCGATGAGAAGATATATGTGGATGGAGAGGACTTTCCCTCACATTTCGGAACAGGCACCGAAGACTATTACAGCTACGCCTGGTGTCGTCCGCAGAGCTTTTCGGCACCCAATGTGTCGCAACCCTGCGGCGAAGGAAATAAAACTCCGGGCCATACAAGTAATAACCGTTACCGCCTGTTGGATGCCATCCCTTTTACCACAGCCTTTCAGTTTGATATGGAGATATGGCACCCCTATCGCGCAGCTATGGATTATGCACCGGCCACCTTCTTTTATGCTTTACCCGGTGTAAGTTACAATGTAAAACCAATGCCGGAACAGGTCAGGAAAAAGGTGAAGATGGGAATTTAGTGATTAGTCCTTTATCAGTATAAAACAATGTAAACAAAATAGATTGCTTCAGGATTCTATCGTTTAATGACGATTGGGGTTCTGGAGCTTCTTTGTTTTTAAATAGATTGCTGTTACAATTAGCCAGGTAAGGAAACAATCAAGAATCAGGTTTGTGAGATACCATCCGGAGTTGGGAATCGGAAATTCAACCATAAATTCATGATAATAGATGAAGGGAAAACCGATTTTTAACTCATGAAAATCATTTATTCTGTGCAGTGGCGAATTAATATGGAAGAGTACAGTTATAAACGATATGGAAAAGAAAATCAGAACCGATAATAACGTTCCTGCAAATAAATGTTTTGTCAAATTGTTGATTCTCATAGCAAGTTATGTTTTTCATAAACTTTATCTTAAAGATAAACTCATTAGCGGGCACTTAAAACCCGCTGATTATTAATTGTTTATTTTTAAGTTCTTTGACATTTTTGTAATCGTATTTTATAAGCACCTCTCTTACAGGAGTTTTGTCGAGTAGAGATATGCTGAGAATTTGTAGAATTTCG
>JAOARW010000071.1 GCA_025210475.1 Carboxylicivirga sp.
CGAACAGTATATAGTGTTGTCAATAGTAAAACACCATATAGAAAGGATTATATATGTACTGACCCGAGAGAAAAAAATAGTAATAGCTCACCAAAAAGAGTTGCTTAAATTTGTTTTTTAATAGAGTATATGTATTAGAACTTCGTATTGAACATTGAAAATACAATAAAACAAGGCTTTACTGAAATGAGGCATAGCATCGTTCTGGTGAATTGAAGTGAAGCAACGAAGTTTCTTGTTTTGAAGTAGTTTCAATGTGTAATAGATTTTCTAATGCATATTGCGTGATATAGGCAAGGTGGGGTTTTTAAGCTTCTCAATCTCAACTTCTGACTCATGTGCCAGATTAAGGTTGTTGGAAACGATTACAGTATCTCCGGCTGCCAGCGATGCACCTTCAATAGCTGAAACGGCATAATGATTTTCATTCTCATGAAGGATTTTAATGTAAGTCCAATAGGCAATGCCTTTATCATACCTAAAAAGCACTTCTCTGTTTTGTCGTAAAACCACCGCTTCCTTGGGGACGATGAGCTGATGGTTGATGGGAAGTTTAATGCTGACCTTAACGTTCATACCGTCAAGGAAATCCCCCGGATTAATAACTTCAGCTTTAAGCCATACTAGGCCATTTTCATCCACTTGCGGACTGATTTCACTGATGGTTCCTACCGTTGTTAGCTCCAATGAAATGGGAGATATCAGCGCCTTTTGACCAATTTTTATTTTTGAAATCTCGGTCTCCAATAAAGGAAAACGAATGTGAAAGCGACTGGTATTTAATAAGGTACAAAAGGCATTGGAAACATTGGCTTTTTCATGCCGATGCTGTATGATGCCAGAAATGATACCAGAAAATGGTGCCTTAATAATCGTTTGTTGATACTGGTACTCAGCTTCGCGATACTCGATATCAACCAGCTTATAACCAGAGCGAATGTTGGCAATTTTCTCGTGTTCCGGTTGGAATTCCTGACTGTTTCGGGTATAGCCCATGCTGATAAGCGCATCCAGCTTATTGATAATGGCCTGCTCACGTTTTTCATTGGCCTTTTCTAAGTTAAACTGTTGCTCTGCGTTATGGAGCTGCGCAATTGGAGTACCAGCCTCAATTGTTTGTCCGTTTTTTACATCAATGGCGGCAATAGTTCCTTGCGATTTAAAATACAAATCTGCTTTTTCGATGGCCGACAGCTTCCCGTTGCTTAGAACATCCTGCATAAAAAGGCTTTCGTTAAGCACCAAAACATCTACCTGATTTGTTTCAATGGGTAGTTGATTGACGTTTTGCTGGTCCTGGTTATCTGTCTTGGTTGTACACGAAAAAAGATGCATTAGCAAAATGAGGGTAATCAAAAAGCCAATGCATCTATTCATATTAAACACTATCATATCATTTCTCCAATGAATAGGATTTCGTTGTCATTTTCATCAATTTGCTTCTGAAGCTTCTCAATCTTATTTTTTGTTTTGGGATCAATGTCGCCGCCGGCCAAAATGTTTTCGAATTCCGTTTTTAAGTCAACAGCCAGCATCGAACAAACAAAATAACCATTGTTACTCATGTAAAAAGATTTCATTTCGAGGCCTCCCCAAAAATCATTTTCGATTTTGAAGAAATCAGATTTGAGCGTTTGTTTGTCTACAATAACTTTACTGCCTTTGTATTTATCACCAAAAATGATGGTGTAGAAATGATTTTTTAATTCATACGACCAATAAGGTTGTTTTTCTTCGTTGAAGGTGGCCACGTATCGAGGATGCAGTTCATTTAATTTGGGATTATAGTGGTAAAGCGTATCGTATTGTTTTCCTCCAAATTTAAGGGTGAATACATCAAAAGAATTAGTATTGAATGATGAAGAAATCTCGTTGTTAAAACCAACAAACTGACCATCGGCATTAATCGGATTAATTAATAAATGCTCTGATCCACGGTATTCCTGAATAATTTTCCCATCAAGTGTTTGTTGATACGCCAAAGGAATGGTTTTTTGGTCTTTGACTTTAAATGGCATTGATAATACGGTAAGTGTTCCATTATCAACGTGTGCCTTAAACTTGGTTTGTTGATAGGCTAATGGAATGGCTGGCAGTATCTCATTGTCGAGGCTATAAACAATGACTTTATTGGCACGGGCAAATGGCAATAAATAGAGTTTATTGGCAGTTTCATCCAGCTGAATATCATAAAGCGTTCCAAATTCGCCCGGGCCACGACCCACTTTGCCAATGTTTCGGATAAATTTCCCCTGGCGATTAAAAAGTTTTATGGGCATTTGACCTCTGCTGTGTATGGCCAGATAATTATCAGAAATTCCGATGTGCCAGGCTCTTTTATAAAGTGAGCTATCATTGGTTTCCAGTGGGATCAGCTCACAGTTTTTAACCAGTTCACTTAATTTCAGGTTAATGGTATCAGTAACTTCACTAATGTTGCAGTCAATTAGTTTTTGTCCATTAATGTCAATTAGTTTAGCGTGCGAACCAGTTGGTTGGAAATTACATGAGTTTAGGCATGCGATGGCAATTAAAGTAATCAAGGTAAAACGCAATATTTTCATAAGAAAGGATTAAATGTTAATAATATTGTATTACTAACATGTCTGTTTTACCTTGATATTTGTGACATTAAAACCAGAAAAAAGTTAAAATCTGATTTCGATGAAGTGGCCATTATTTAAACTAAATCACTTTGATTCACTTAAAAAATGAATTGATAGATTATTCTTTTTTGGGAACAAATTTCAATGAAATAGAATTCACACAATGGCGCGTGTTCTTTTGTGTAAAACCTTCGCCAATAAATACGTGTCCTAAATGACCATCACAACGGGCACAAACAATTTCTGTTCTTCTCCCATCAGGGTCAGGCAGGCGTTTTACCGCATCTTTTATTTCATCATCAAAACTTGGCCAACCACAATGTGAGTCAAATTTATCACTCGAATTATACAAGGGAGCATCGCAGTGCTTACAAACGTATTGACCTTCCGCTTTATGATTGGTGTACTCACCAGTAAACGGAAGCTCGGTTCCTTTATGAAGAATCACCCTTTGCTCTTCCTTGCTAAGAGGATTCAGTTTTACTTTTGTTGAATCTTGTGCCATAACTCCTTTACCTAAAATGACTAAAATCGCTATAATATAGTACCTCATAATGTTTAATTTTAAAATTTGTCAATTCGTTTTAATTGGTAGTATATTGGACGAAATAGAATTTAAATCCTTACTTAAAATTTACTTAAACTCATTTTAAATAGAGCAATTCCAATTCAAATTTGTTCAGCTTTTATGCCGATGCTGGTTTTTGGTCGATTTTAAATCATAATGCACTGTAAAGATCAGTGATGTAGAGGTATATGGATGAAATAGTATTTGGGTATTTTTAATGTGTTAATTGTTTGAAAGATAAACATATTGATGTATGTGTCAGATATTCAGAAGCTAAGTCTTCTCTTTGTTAATTGAACCGATTTTATATATTTGTCATCCGATAATAATTTTTTACCAAAAATTGAAGCAATGGGATTAAAAATTGTAGTTCTTGCGAAGCAAGTACCTGATACCCGAAATGTAGGCAAAGATGCCATGAAAGCTGATGGGACAGTGAATCGTGCGGCCTTGCCGGCTATCTTCAATCCTGAGGATTTAAATGCCCTGGAGCAAGCCTTACGATTAAAAGACAAATACCCGGGTACAGAAGTAACTATTTTAACGATGGGACCCGGACGTGCAGCCGATATTATTCGCGAAGGTCTATATAGAGGAGCAGATAATGGGTATTTATTAACAGATAGAGCTTTTGCGGGTTCTGATACTTTAGCAACATCTTACGCTATATCATGTGCCATTAAAAAGATGGCAAAATGTGATTTAATCATCGCTGGCCGTCAGGCTATTGATGGTGATACGGCACAGGTAGGACCACAGGTAGCCGAAAAATTAGGTTTGCCACAGGTAACTTATGCTGAGGAAGTATTATCTGCTGATAAAAAGAAAATTGTAATTAAGCGTCGTTTAGAGCGCGGTGTTGAAACGGTTGAGATGCCTTTACCAGGTGTTATCACAGTTAACGCCAGTGCACCGGATTGTCGTCCGCGTAACGCTAAGTTATTGATGAAATACAAGCATGCTCAAACCATAACTGAGCGTCAGAGCGAATCAGAAGATTATATTGATTTAACTGCTGATCGTCCATATCTTAACATTGAGGAGTGGAGTGTTAACGATATTGAGACAGATACAAACTGGTTAGGTCTGTCGGGTTCACCAACCAAGGTTAAGAAAATCGAAAACGTGGTGTTCCAGGCAAAAGAAGCGAAGCGCTTAACGCCAGCCGACGAAGAGATTGATGAGTTAATGAAAGAATTAATTGCTAATCACACGATAGGTTAATTTAGTGATTAGTCAGTAGATAATAGACAGTAGAATTAAAAAGAAGTGAGTAGTGAGATATGAGTAATGAGACGAATGACAAGGCGCAGAATTTATACAAAACTTCTTATGTCTTATGTCTTATGTCTTCAACCTTGTGTCTTCACAGAACTACTGACCACTGACTAAAAACTAGTTACTAAATTTTAAATTCGAAAAAATGAACAACGTATTTGTTATTTGCGAAATAGATGAGGGAAAAGTAGCCGATGTGTCGTTAGAATTAATGACGAAAGGTCGTTCTCTTGCCAATCAATTAAATTGTAAGTTGGAGGCTTTAGTTTTAGGTCACAACTTAAAAGGAGTAGAAAAAGAATTGTATCCATACGGTGCCGATGTGGTTCACATTGGTGACGACGAGCGTTTGGATCCTTATACAACATTACCACACACAAGTATTATCGTTAACTTGTTTGAAAAAGAGAAGCCACAGATTGCTTTATTGGGTGCTTCTACTTTTGGTCGCGACCTTGGTCCACGTGTATCTTCAGCCTTAGTGAGTGGTTTAACAGCTGATTGTACATCATTGGAAATTGGTCCTCACGAAGATAAAAAAGCGAAGAAGGTATACGAAAATCTATTGTATCAGATTCGTCCTGCTTTTGGTGGTAACATTGTTGCTACTATCATTAACCCAGACTGTCGCCCACAGATGGCAACCGTGCGTGAGGGTGTGATGAAAAAAGAAATCTACGATGCTAACTACAAAGGAAAAGTTAACAACATTGAAGTAGATAAAATCCTTAAGCCTGAAGATTTAGTGGTGAAAGTAATTGAGCGCCACATGGAAAAATCGAAGGTGAACATCAAAAATTCTTCTATCATCGTTGCCGGTGGTTACGGTGTTGGTTCAAAAGAGAACTTTGCCCAGTTGGAAGAATTAGCCGAAGTACTTGGTGGTGAAGTAGGAGCTTCGCGTGCTGCTGTTGATGCCGGCTATGCGCCTCATGAGCGTCAGATTGGTCAAACAGGTGTTACTGTTCGTCCTAAGCTATACATTGCATGTGGTATCTCTGGTCAGATTCAGCACACGGCTGGTATGGAAGAATCGTCTATGATCATTGCCATTAACAATGATCCTAATGCACCAATTAATAAGTTGGCCGATTACGCCATTACTGGTGATGTTGGCGAAGTGGTGCCTAAATTAATTAAGTTCTATAAGCAGAACACGAAGTAATTATTAATGGTGAATGTATAATGATTAATTAATCACTAATCATTAATATTTAAACATTAATAATTAATAATTAAAAAAATGTTGGATCAGAATCCCGCAAGGGACTCAAAATAAAAAACAAAATGGCAAATTTTTTCACAGACAACCCGGATTTGAAATTCCACCTGGAACATCCGTTGATGAAGAAGATTGTAGCTTTAAAAGAGCGCAATTTTGCTGACAAAGATAAATTCGATTATGCGCCCATGGACTTTGAAGATGCCATGGACAGCTATGACAAAGTATTGGAGATTGTAGGGGAGATTTGTGGCGATATCGTTGCTCCAAATGCTGAAAGTGTGGACCAGGAAGGTCCGAAAATTGTTGATAACGAAGTGGTTTATGCCAAAGGTACTCAGGAAAACCTGGATGCTTTGGTAAAAGCTGGTTTGATGGGAATTACGCTACCTCGTAAATACGATGGTTTAAATTTCCCAATCGTTCCTTATATTATGGCAGCTGATATCGTATCGCGTGCCGATGCTGGTTTTGTGAACATCTGGGGATTACAGGATTGTGCTGAAACAATCAACGAATTTGCTGATGAAGACCAGAAAGAGCGTTTCTTAACGCGTGTATCGCATGGCGAAACAATGGCTATGGACTTAACAGAGCCGGATGCTGGTTCTGACCTTCAAGCTGTTCAGTTAAAAGCTGAGTTGAAAGACGGTAAGTGGGTATTAAACGGTGTGAAGCGTTTTATCACCAATGGTGACGGACACATTGCTTTAGTATTGGCCCGTTCAGAAGAAGGAACACAAGATGGTCGTGGTTTGTCGATGTTTATCTACGACCGTAACCACAAATCGGTGATCGTTCGTCGATTAGAGAACAAAATGGGTATCAAAGGTTCGCCTACCTGTGAGTTGGTTTTCAAAGATGCTCCTGCTGAGTTGGTTGGTAACCGGAAAATGGGATTAATCAAGTACGTAATGGCCCTGATGAACGGTGCTCGTTTAGGTATCGGTGCTCAATCGGTAGGTGTTTGTGAGTCGGCTTACCGCGAAGCTTTGGCTTATGCCAAGGAGCGTGAGCAGTTTGGCAAGCCGATTATTCAGTTCCCGGCTGTATACGAGATGTTGGCAACCATGAAGGCCAAGTTAGATGCGGGTCGTACATTATTATACGAAACATCACGTTACGTAGATATCTACAAAACATACATGCACATTTCGGAAGAGCGCAAGCTTGAGCCGGAAGAGCGCAAAGAGATGAAGCGTTACCAGAAGTTGGCTGATTTCTTCACGCCACTATTGAAAGGTATGACTTCGGAGTATAGTAACCAGTTGGCTTACGATGCAGTGCAGATTCACGGAGGTTCCGGATTTATGAAGGATTACCCGGTTGAGCGTATCTATCGCGATGCCCGTATTACTTCTATCTACGAAGGAACAACTCAGTTGCAGGTGGTAGCGGCTATCCGTGGTGTAACAACTGGTGGTTACTTAGACCGTATCCGCGAATTCGAAATGATGGAATTAAAGCCTGAATTACACGCATTACGTCGCACATTAATCGGTATGACAGATGAGTATGAGCGTGTTGTTAAAGCGGTTGTTGGTGTTAAAGACCTTGAGTATGTTGACTACCAGGCGCGCCGTATGGTGGAAATGGCTGGTAACATCGTTATGGGTTATTTATTGTTGCACGATACACAGCGTAAGGATTCATTCAAGACTTCGGCTGAGATTTTCATTGCCCGCGGTAAAGCTGATAACCATGCAAAAGCAGGTTTTATCTTCAACTCGTCAATTGATGATCTTGGATTCTATAAGCCTGATTTAGCAGAATCTTAATAGATATTAGACTTTATTAAAGAAAGGCAGTTGGTATTTATCAGCTGCCTTTTTAATTTTAGTACTTTAGCATGCAGCTTTGTTGCATGCAACGAAGCTGATACAATCCAGATTTGACTTAAAACAAAACAGAATGCTTGAGAACGAACAACTATTCCCTATTGATATACCAAAGTGCGAGGAGATTGAGTATACGCCCTTATTGGCTCAATACAAAAGATTGGTAAATATTCATTGGATTATATTTTTTGCCATCCTGTTAATTGGTGGAATCACATTTTACTTTCTCATTGAAAATTTAGGAATTGTTTGGGCTGCAAGTGTTTTAATAGCTTGGGGAATATGGTTCGCGTTAAAATTGGTTTTAATTCATGTGGGTTTAAAACGAAAAGGATATGCCGTTAGAGAGCATGATATTCATTATAGAAGCGGTTACTTCACATTAAAAGAGACTTCGGTACCGGTTAAGAGGATTCAGCATTTAGAAATACGGCAGGGAATGATCTCAAAATTTCTCGGACTGGCTAAACTAAAAGTATACACAGCAGGCGAAGCTAATATGGATCTTTCCATTAAAGGAATTTCACTGGAAACGGCTGAGGACATAAAAGCATTATTGACTCAAAAAATAAAGATTCATGACTGATTACTCTTTAGACAAGCCCCAAAGACAATCAGCCATTGGATCCCTGTTTTTCTTTATCTATTCACTGCAAAAGTTTATTCGAGGATTTTGGCCATTAATACTTATTTATGTTTTCAAAGGCGATGCATCTAAACTGCTCGGTGGTACAGTTATATATATTGGAATCGGATTAGTGGTCCTGATGATTGTTAATGCAGTGCTTTCGTGGCTTAATTTCTACTTTTTTATTAAAGATGATGAATTTGTTTTGCGTAAAGGCTACCTGCGAAAAGTGGTAATAGCCTTACCAATGGAGAAAATTGTATCGGTTAATATTAAGCAGGGAATCTTTCATCAAATATTGGGAGTTGTGCAGTTGGAGATCGATTCTGCCGGATCAAAGACCAAAGAAGTTTCCATCTCGGCCATTAATATGCGGATTGCACAAGAATTACAAGGCCTTCTGCAACAAGGGCAAAGTAAAGAGTCAGGGGGAGCGTTGGCTGTGGATGAAGAAGCAACGCCAGCTGTTAAGAAAGGAATCCTAAGCTTGTCATTGGAAGATTTGTTACGAGTTGGAATTACGCAAAATCACCTGCGAGGATTATTATTAGTAGCAGTATTTGGCTACAATATTTTCCAGGGAATAAAAGATGTTTTCAAGTCGGAAGTTGATATGGTGGCCGAAAAAACAGGTAGCTTCATCGAACATTCTAATATAATTGTTTTGACCATACTTATCGTTTTCTTGATTATTATAAGTTTTGTAATATCGATGATTGATACATGGTTACGTTATTACAATTTTAAAATGGTAAAGCAAAAAAGCATATTTACCATTTCGTCCGGATTACTTAAGAAGAAAACCATAACCATCCCATTTTCAAGAGTGCAAATGGTTATTCAGTCCATCAACCCCTTGCAAAAATGGGCGGGAATTTCGACCTGTAAAATAAAACAGGCCAATAGTACAGCTCAAACTCAAAAGAAAGATCAGGTATTCACCACCATTCCCGGGTGTAATCCTCAGCATTTCAACGAAATTAGTAAATGCCTTTTGGGTAATTGGCTTGAAAATGAATTTTTAGAACTAAAACCAGACAAAGTATTTGCCTATCGCATATTCTTCATCTCGGCTCTGATTATGAGCTTACCCATTGTAAGTATCGCTTTTACTAACATTACTGTTTTATGGTCACTAATGGGAGTTTTGCCTTTGTCAATACTTATTGCCTGGGGTATTTACTGTCGTCGAAAATATGCCATAAACGGAGAGTACGCTAGGGTTCATTCCGGCCTGGTAGGCAAAGATTTGTCAATCATTGAACTCTACAAGGTTCAGACGGTGAGGATTAAGCAGACCCTATTTCAGCGACGAAAAAATACTGCCAACCTACGCCTGGTAATCGCTGGCGGAAGCATTAGTTTTAAATACATTCCGTATAGCGATGCCATTCGTATAAAAGATTACATTTTGTATCAGGTTATCACTACCCCTAAAGATTGGATGTAGAAACAGAAATATCGGGCGATTGGCTCAGTTAATTGTTTCGTAACTTCTATCTTATTCAAGTTCATTTCAACTCTTTATGGAAAGGGCGCGTGAGGATTTGCATAGCTATCAGCCTTTTGTTAGAAGATTTATCAAAACAGATTGTTTACTTCTAAATCGCTTCATTCGTTTCGGTAAGAATATAGGCTGGAGATCAATAACTACATCTTAAATCTTTAGTAATCAAAAGAAAGTAAACGTAAGTGATTAAATAAATTAATTCTTGGGGTTTATTTTCATCATGTTAAGAAAAATTTATCTTTGCGCTGCTATAAATCATCAGGAGAAACTTTAGGGATATTTCTAAAACCTACTTATATGTCAGATAATGAATCTGTAAATGAAATGGAGTTGCTGTTATTGCACCAATTAAAAGAAGGTGATGAGGCGGCTTATAAGATTTTATTTACGAAATATTACGAAAGTATTGTTGGCTTTTGTAAGCATTTCTTATTTGATTTAGATAGTAGCCAGGGAATTGCTCAGGAAGCATTTCTGAAACTGTGGCTGAATAGGGATAAGATTAACAAGTTCAATGGTATCCAGTCTTTTCTGTACACGGCTGCAAAAAGTGGTTGTTTGAACCATATTCGCCACCAAAAAGTAGAAAAGAAATATCAGGATTCCTTCTTACAATCCTATGAAGAAAATCTCAACTGCGAGATATTGGAATCTTTTTCTTTTGATAATGTTGAGTATAAGGAGTTAGATGAATTAATAAGAGAAAGTATACTTGAATTGCCGGATAGGTGTCGGGAAGTGTTTGAGAAAAAACGCTTTGAGGATAAAAAAACGAAGGAGATTGCACAGGAACTTAATATCAGCGAAAAAGCTGTGGAAGCAAATATGACACGAGCTTTGAGTTTGCTGAGGAAAAAGTTATCTAATTATCTGCCTGTTTTTCTGATTGATATAGCAATTATTGTTTTTTATTCAAAAAAATAGTCTTTTCGATATAGGGTGTCAGGGGCAAGGGGTGTACTTATTTATGTAAGTGCAAAATGTACAAGGTGGATCAGACATTAATAAATAAATATTTACAGGGCGAGGCAACAGAGCAGGATATCCGAATGATCTATAAATGGATAGATGAAAGTGAGGATAACAAGCGTGAGTTTATACAGTATAAAAAAATCTGGGCCATAACAGCATCTGAAAAAGTAGATGTTACCAGCGCCTGGAATTCATTAAAAGTAGCTTCAGCAAAATCAAATAAGACGTTTAAGATAGGATCAGTTCTCAGGTATGCTGCTGTTATGCTCGTAATGTTAGGACTGGGAGTAGTACTTCAGCGTGTTGTTTTTGATATAAATACAAAAGATCAACTCGTATATAACGATGCTACCATTATAAAAGTCCCAGAAGGGCAGATGGTTAATGTGCAATTGTCAGATGGAACGGATGTTTCTCTGAATTCAGGTAGTACTTTTTCATATTATCCGGGCCTGAAAGACGGAAAACGCATTGTAAATATTGCCGGTGAGGCATTGTTTGAAGTAGCTCATGATAGTTTACATCCTTTTATTGTTCAAACATCAGATGTGGATATTCAGGTTTTCGGAACTGTTTTTAACGTAGAGGCCTATCCCGAAGGACATTCGATTAATACAACATTGGTAGAAGGTAGCATTGGTTTATTGAATAAGAAAGGAGAGATGCTAACCAAATTAAAGCCTGATGAGAATTTGATTTATTATAAAAAGAATAAATCGTTCTCTGTTAAAAAGGTTAATACAAGCATATATACTTCCTGGAAAAAAGGAGAAATTACATTTAAAGCAACGCCATTAGCTGAGTTAGCTGAAAAACTGGAAAAGTGGTATAACGTTGAGATTCAAATACGGAATCAAGAAAAAGCCAATGAAATTTACCAAGGAACGATCTTAAAAAACAAGCCGATAATACAAATATTGGAAATATTAAAACTAACTGCTGGTATACAGTATGAGGTAGTTCGCCGACCAGATCAAAGAGATTTAATTATATGGTACTAACTAAAAACAAATAAAATTGAAGATATAATTTAAATGAATAGTTCTTAAAAAGTTAAGACCGGGAATATTGGTCGTATTCCCGGTCCTTCTATCAGAGTGTTGGTCGCACTCATGAAATTAACAAAAATAACAGCCTTTGGTAGAGGCTTATTATTCACGCTTACAATACAAATTTATGAAAAAAAAACATGAATTTGCCTATCCTTCTATAGGCATACGAAAATTATTGCGTATCATGAAAATTGCAATATTATTAATTCTGACATTTGGAGTTGGGGCATATGCCAACACATATGGTCAGTCTAAGAAGTTTAGCTTCAATATGAAAAACGTTTCAATCGAAGATGTACTTAATCGTCTAGAGAAAGAATCGGACTTTCATTTTTACATGAAGCAGAATGATCCTGCATTAGATAAAGTTGTTGATGTTGATTATAAGGATGCTTCGGTATTAAGCGTTCTTGATGATTTATTGCAGGATACAGGTCTTAACTACAGAGTTATTGACAAGTATATCGCAATTATTCCGGGTAATAATAATAGTAATAATACCGGAATTCAGCAGACAATTAAAATTACCGGTAAAGTGGTTGATAGTAATGGTGATCCACTTCCGGGTGTTAATGTTTATGAAAAATCGAATCCTCAACATGGTGTGATTACCGGTATTGACGGAACATATTCGATTGAGGTAGATTCTCCTGAAGATTTATTAATCTTTTCTTTCATTGGTTTCGACGATCAGGAAATCACTGTAGGCGGAACACGTCAGATCAATGTTACCTTAATGGAAGAAATGACGGATTTGGATGAGGTGGTTGTTACTGCTCTTGGTATTAAGCGTGAGGTGAAGAAACTGGGATACGCAATGACCGAGGTAGAAGGAGATGATATTGCCGCAGTAAATACAGTAACTGCCGTTGATGCACTTAAAGGTAAGTCTGCTGGTGTTTCGATTGGTCAATCAGATGGTGGTTTATTTGGTAGCCAGAAGATTCAGATTCGTGGTGTATCTGTATTAAACTCAGGTAACAATAACCCTATTTTTGTTATCGATGGTGTCATCATGGATAATCCAATTTCGAACGCTCATGCCGACTGGGATGGTAGTTCTAATGACTTTGGTAATGTTTTGAAAAACTTAAACCCTGATGATTTTGAGTCTGTTTCGGTACTTAAAGGTGCTGCTGCAACTGCATTATATGGTTCGCGAGGTATCAACGGTGCAGTAGTTATTAAAACAAAAGATGGATCAGGACAAAAAGGATTAGGTGTTAAGGTTGTTCAGTCAATAGGTATTGATCATGTTTATAACCAACCAGATTTCCAATACGAATATGGACCTGGTACCATAGCCGGTTATGTTAATTATGGAGAGAAAGATGCTGATGGTAAATTCTATATGTGGGACATCAATCAGGTTTATCGCGATGGTGATGGTAATTTCACAAAAATTGGACACCCTGGCGATTGGGCTGGATGGGGACCAAAGTTCGATGGTCGTGATTTAATTGACTTTGATGGCTCAGCTACTACTTTTAGCCCGGCAAAGAACCATGCTCGTGATGCTTACCAAACAGGGTTCAATACCAATACATCTGTAGCTTTAAGTGGTGGTAACGAAAAAGGAACTTTCTATTTATCAGACTCCTATCAAAAACGTAAGGGTATTTTTCCTCAGAATGAGTTTACTCGTAATGCTTTACAGTTCTCAGGATCATACAAGTTAGCAGACTGGTTAAAAGCTGATGCATCTATTTCATTTACTACGTCGACACCAAAAAATCCACGTAACGACTTGGGTACATCTTATATTAATGGACCGTTCACGAACTGGTACGATACTAAAAAATGGAATAAGTCAGATATTTATGTGGCTAAACATGGTGGTGTACCAAGCAATGCCTATGGCGATCAAAACACAAACATTCCTGGAAATAGCCTTTGGTTCGGATACAATAAAGATCAAAGTTACCGAAACGAACAGGTAACTCGTCCTATTGTTAGACTGACAGCTGATTTATCAAACTGGTTATCTGTTACTGCAGAAGGTAACATGAACCACTACACTATTTCAGCCGAAGAAAAATATTTAGGTCAAGGTTATGCCAACGATGGTGGAAAATATGTTATCCGCAATGAGGTAAATGTTAGTAGAACTGGTAAGTTAACCCTTAATATTAATAAGGATATTACGCAAGATATTACTTCAAGTCTGATACTTGGTGGTGAAATCTGGGATAACGAAAGAAAGTATACAAAAGCATGGACTGATGGAGGATTAATCGCCCCAGGTAAATTCTTTATTAATAACTCTAAAAAGTTAGCTTTAACTGAAGGTGTTGTTGATGGTACTAAGCAAATCAACTCATTATACTTCTTAGCTAATTTTGGTTGGAGAAATCAGGTTTATTTAGATATTACCGGAAGAAATGACTGGAGTTCTGCTTTGGTTTATAAAGACGGAAGCGGTAATAATTCATACTTCTACCCATCAGTAAGTTCATCTTGGTTGTTTAGTGAGACTTTTGAGTTACCTTCATGGGTTACTTTTGGTAAGTTAAGAGCTTCTTGGGCACAAGTAGGTAATGATACCGAAGCTTATTTCTTAAATAAAGGGTATAAGTTGGAAAACATTCCTTTAGATGGAGGGAGCAATTCCTATATTGGAGTGAAGCCATCAGAAATGATTGATCCTAATATTAAACCTGAAAGAAAAAATTCAATTGAACTTGGATTGGACGTAAGATTCTTAAATGGTCGTTTAGGTTTTGATTTCGCTTGGTATGATGAAACAATTAACGATCAGATTGGAATGTTGCCTTTACCTGAGGAGTCAGGAGCTACAGGTCGTTTTACTAACGTAGGTTCATTGAAAAATGAAGGTATTGAATTAACAGTTAATGCTACACCTGTAAAAGTGTCTGATTTTAGTTGGAAAACAACTTTCAACTATTGGAACAATACAACTACTTTACAAAATCTGCACGAAGATTTTGGAGCATATAAAGTGCTTGATGGTTTGGCAAGCTATGGAAACTATCGTATTGCCTCAGTTGGTTTTGACGGTGGAGAATATGGTGTTCTAATGTCTGATACTAAGCCTTTAGAATGGAATAACGAAAGCGATCCTAATGATCCTCGTAACGGCATGAAAGTTCTGACTTGGTCTGACGGAAAAAGAGGTGCTTTCAATACAAGAAGCTATAAAGTTGAAGAAGTTGGTAAAATTCAGCCTGATTTTGAAGGTTCTTGGGACAACAGCTTCACATATAAAGGTCTTTCATTATCTGTATTGTTAGATGCTCGTTTTGGTGGAAATATTGGTTCCTTCACAAATAAATATGGTACAGCAAATGGTTTACTTGCGACGTCATTAAAGTATAGAGATGCTAGCCACGGTGGTATTACATGGACTTCGGAATATGCCGATACTAAGGGAAGAACTTATTCAGATGGTATGATTCCAGATGGAGTATTTAAAGAAGGTCAGGAAGTAACTGCACCAAACGGATCAAAGGTTGATGTAGGCGGTATGACTTATCAAGAGGCTTATGATAAAGGGTATGTAGAACCAACGCATGCAAGTTTCAATACTTACTTCAACAACTCGTGGAGTAGAGGTACTATTAATGACGATTGGTTTGGTGAGGTTAAATATATTGCGTTACGTAATATTACATTAGCTTATAACTTACCAAAGAGCTTTGCAAATAAGATTAAAGCAGAAAATGTAAACATGGCATTTAATGCTCGTAACCTTGGTTATCTATACAATTCACTGCCTAACAACTTGAATCCTGAAAGTTTCAGGGGAACTTCAAGTGCAGCTGGATACCTTGAGCGTTCAATGACCCCATACACAGCTACCTACACATTTACTGTTGCTATCGATTTCTAATCTTTAAATTAAGAAATGATGAAAAAAATAAATATATTATCCCTTTTTGTAATTCTTCTTGTCGCATTTGGATGTGATAAAGATAAATTAGCAGAAATTAATACGCCTGTATCTGAGTTAGATGAGGCTGTTCTTGAGTACTCTGCCACACAGGCCATTAAGCAGATGTATCGTAACGATTATACTATTTGGTTTTATAATAACAACGACTACTACTATCCTTGGACTCAGGTAACCGCATCCGGTAATGGTAATGGACCCGATTTTAATGAAATGGGTATCGCAGAGGCCGGACAAGGTTACCTTGGTGATTTGATCAGAGCAGTTCGTGATATTCAAGCCATTGTTGATAAGATGCCGGAAGAGGAAAAAGCGCGTCATCAGGCAATGAAAGCGATTACTTACCCGATAACGATCCAGCCTGCCTTAACGCAGTTCGACAATGTTGGTTCTTTATTTTATTCAGAAGCGGGATATGCGCAGCATACAAATCCTCCTTTGTTAAAACCAACAATGGATACTCAGGCTGAGTTGGTTGATACATGGTTAAATGAATTAGCTCTTGCTGCAAAAGTTCTTGCCGACGCTGAGAATCAGCAGCGTTTAGGTAATCAGGATTTAATCTATGGTGGTGATTATGCTCGTTGGGCTAAATATTGTAATCTGTTAAGATTAAAAATTGCTGCACGTATCATTAATCACGATAAAGCGAAAGCTCTTAAAGTGGCAGAAGATGTTGTTAACTCATCTGCTGGTTATATGAATACAGTTGCTGACGACTTTATTTATCAGCGTGGTACCAACTTTTATGGAACAGGTAATGGTCTTGGTTGCGGAACAGTGAATAAGGCTTTAGCAGATTTCTTAATGGACAACCTTGATCCTAGGGTTAAACTATATTTTAGGAAGAATGATTTTAACGGAGAAGTTGTTCAGGAATTTATAGATGAAGGTAAAGCATTACCTCCATACGTTGCAAAATACGTCAACACAGATGCTGACGGTAATTTTGATGGCTGGAAAGCACCTGGAGAGCCTTGGGTTCGTTACCATGGTATTCCCATTTCGCCTGATGAAAAAAATATAGGTGATAATGATATCTATTTTAATCAAGCTGATTTATATAAGATTACGAAAAAGGTAGATGAGAAAACTCTGGAGAAAACCTATGCGGCAACTTCGCAATTAAACGAAAAACTATTCCGTACGACGTATGATTATACTTATCCTACCAAGGTTGGCGGTAGAGTTATTCAGTTAAAGGACAATGACCCTCCATTAACAGTTATATTAGGAAGTTCTGCTGAAACTAACCTGTACCTGGCAGAGTTCAAACTTTTAGGTGCGAATCTTCCAAAATCGGCTCAGGAATACTTTAATCAAGGTGTTACCTTATCAATTGAGCGTGCGAATCTAATTGCGAAAAATCACCAATTACCTTATTTTAAAGGTGATCCTGTTTATATTAATGCTGAAGAAGCAGCTGCTGCAAGAACAGAATTACGTGATGGTGAGGTAGCAAGTTATCTTGCAAAACCAATTTGTGATTTGTCTGTAGATGGATTGGAAAAGGTATATATTCAGCAGTATGTGAACTTCATTAATACTCCTTATGACTTATGGACAACTGTACGTCGTTCAGGTGTTCCAAAGAAGAACAGTCCGTATTTAGCTTGGGTGCCATTCATTGATTCTGGTGCAGAGGTTGTATTACCTAGACGTAATGTAATCAACACACCAACAGAAGATGACTTAAACTATGCCAATAAGAAGTCAGGTATCGAAGCTCAGGGTTTTACAACCGGTACAAATCTGCCGGCAACGTTAAACTCAGAACGTTTATGGTTTGATAAGAACAATCCGAAATATGGAAATGGTCCAAAATAATTGGAAAATTTGAGAAATATTAAAGGCTACCCATCTGGGTAGCCTTTCTTTTACGATAAATGTGGATTATCTCGCCTCATTACCTGATTTGAATTCATCAAGCATTGCATTTAATTCTTTTGCAATTTCAGGATGCTGATCAAGCAGGTTATTTTTTTCTGCCACATCCTTCTTAAGATTATATAATTGCTGATTTGGCATGCCTTCGAACTGATTTTCATACAAACTCCAGCCGCCGGAACCTTTGGCGTCAATTAATTTCCACTCTCCCTTGCGAACAGCAAAAGTACCATTGATGGAATGGTGTACTAAGGATGTTCGAAGGGCTTCTTTTGATTGTTCTTTATTAATGGCTGACAGAAATGAATAGCTATCGCTGGCCGATGTTGGGGTTTTCTGGCCGGAAAGTTCAGCACAGGTAGCCATCAAATCGGTTGAGCAAAGTAACTGGTTGGTTTCTGTTTTCGCATCAATTTTATTAGGCCAGCTTACAATGTACGGAACTCTGTGTCCACCTTCCCAGGCGTCAGATTTCATACCACTGTAGTTGGCGTTGGCAAAGTGTTTAAATTGCTCCTTATCAGAAGGAATCCAGTGGGAGCCATTGTCTGATGTAAAAACAACAATGGTATTTTTATCCAATCCTTTTTGCTTTAAAGCATTCATAACTTGTCCAACCACGTCATCGGTCATTGCAACAAAATCGCCATACACCCCTGCTTCAGAGCGGCCTTCAAATTCTTTTGATGGTAGCCATGGGGTATGAGGAGAGGTTAGGGGGAAGTACAAAAAGAAAGGTTGTTTGGCATCTCTCGATTCGATATAAGCAATGGCTTTATCTGTTAGGTTCTGAAGAACGGTGTTGTGATCAAAGTCGTCGGCTACATCACCTCTGCGATACCACATGCCACGAGCCCGTTCATCCTTAAAATAAGGAGCTTCTTTAGAAACCGGAGCCGTCGCCTGATCGTTTTCAAGATATACATAAGGGGCAATGTCCAATGACGCCGGAATGATGTAAGAGTAATCAAAGCCAACATCGCCCGGGCCACCACCCACACGAGCCGCATAGTCAACATTGTTTGTGTTTTCAATGTCCCATAAATTGCCACCTTCAAACAAGGGCTTAGTTGCATCTTTCTTTTGCCAGTTTAGTCCCAAGTGCCATTTGCCAACGCAAGCTGTGTGGTAGTTGGCATTTTTTAAGAGCTGTGCTACCGTCATTACGCTATCTTCAATCAATGCAGGTTCATGACCTACCAGTACACCGCTTTTAAGTCGGCTTCTAAAACAATACCTGCCGGTTAAGGTCCCATACCTGGTAGGGTGCAAACCGCCGAGTTACTGTGGGCATCGGTAAAATTAAGGCCATTCTCGACCAATCGATCCAGATGGGGCGTTGGTATTTTAGAGTCTGTGTTCAAGGCTTTAATATCTCCATAGCCCATGTCGTCGGCTAAAATGTAAACAATGTTTGGTAAATCTTCTTTTTTTTGTTTCTGACAGCTGATTAAGAGCGGTACAAAAATGATTAGGAGTTTTAATAAATTTAGGTTCATCGCGATATATGATTTGTAAATAAGCAAAGCTAATCAAGTTATCTTCCTGAGGGGAGGGCATATGTTATTTTGATGGGGAATATTGTTGAAATTTAAATTCTATTATTCAATAAATATATTGAATGTTGGAATAAATAGTACTTTTGTCCGCTGTAATTGTAATAATCTGAGTTTGATTTAGATTTTAGAACTCAGAATTAGACCAAGTGGGAGCCCTTTATAAATAGCAATTTACTTCGTATAATGACTTTGGAGTTGTTCTCTATTACTTCATACCTTATACTGGTAAATTACTATTCAGAAGCGGACTGAGATTAAATTTAATGAGGAACTCAGGTTAAAAATGGAAAGATCAGAATTTAAAATATCCATGTTTGAAGGATTGGCAAGATTATTAAAGGCTTTGTCAAATCCCATTCGTTTAGAAATACTGGAAATCTTAAGTCAGGGTGAGAATACGGTAGAAAGTATTGTTGGGCTTACCAATCAAACGGTTGCAAATGTATCGCAGCACTTACAGGTTCTTAAAACCAACAATGTCGTACGAAGCCGAAAGGTGGGGCGTTATGTCTATTACTCCGTTTATGATGATAAATTACTTGCATTATACCACCATATCACTAATTATGGAACAAGTGAGATTGCCGATTTGGAGAGAAATTTAATGCGTCAGCGAAAAGAATCGAACTCTTTAAATGCAGTTAGTCTTTCGGAGTTGGATATTATGGTTGCACAAAACAATGTGGTTTTACTCGATGTTCGGCCTTATGCCGAATACGACAATGATCACATTACCGGAGCTGTGTCCATGCCCGTTGATGAAATACTAAAACGACTGAAAGAGTTATCTAAAAAGAGTGAAATTGTAGCTTATTGCAGGGGGCCGTTTTGTGTTTTAGCAGATGAGGCGGTTAGTATTTTGCAGAAAGCCGGTTATAAGGTTCGTCGATTGGATAAGGGTTATCCCGAGTGGAAATTGCAACAACAAAAGAAACAATAATGGAAAACTATATTTACCTCGATTATAATGCTACAACACCGGTTGATCGGGAAGTGCTTGAGGCTATGTTGCCTTGTTTGAGTCAACAGTTTGGTAACCCGTCCAGTAATTACCCTCTTGGTCAGCAGGCTTATAAAGCTATTCAGCAGGCACGTGAGCAGGTGGGGGCACTGATTAATGTATCAGCCGATGAAATTGTTTTTACAAGTGGAGGCACCGAATCAAATAACCTGGCTATTCTTGGTGTGGCTTATGCGAATCAAAGCAAAGGCAAGCACATTATCACGTCATCAATTGAGCATCCTGCAGTCATAAACGTTTGCAAATTCCTTGAGTCGAAAGGCTGGGAAGTGACTTATTTACCAGTTGATAAAAACGGAAGAGTAAATCCGGAAGATGTCGAAGAAACGATAAGGCCCGATACGGTTTTGGTTTCGATTATGCATGCCAATAATGAAGTAGGCACCATTCAGGAAATAAAGAAGATTGGAGAAATTACCTCGCAGAATAATGTGCTGTTTCATACCGATGCTGCTCAGTCGCTGGGTAAAATTGAAACGCAGGTTGATTTGTTTCATGTGGATTTACTGAGCATTGCCGGACATAAATTGTATGCGCCCAAAGGAGTTGGGGCTTTGTATGTGAAGAAAGGGGTTCATTTGCAAAATATAACATGGGGTGCCAGTCAGGAGAAAGGTCTTAAGCCGGGAACCGAGAATGTAGCACACATTGTGGCTTTGGGCAAGGCATGCGAACTGGCAAGGCAGCAACTAAAAGTGAGTCAGGATCATTTACTGGCCATGAAAATGCAATTATTGAATGGGCTAAAAGTTCATCTGGACAATGTTTGGGTGCATGGGCAGCCAGAAATGTGTTTGCCAAACACTTTGAGTATGGCTATTGAAGGGGTGTCGGCTTTTCATTTGGCCGAAAAATTAAGCTCAAAAGTGGCGATTTCAACCGGCTCGGCCTGCCATGCCAACACAATCAATGTATCATCTGTATTAAAAGCCATGCAGGTTGACGAAAAACGGGCATTAAGCACTGTACGTCTCTCTGTTGGAAAATACACCACCAGGGAAGAAATAGATCGGGCAGTCAGTGAAATAGTGAAAGCAGTAACGGAATTAAAATAAAAACAGATAGTATGAAGCTGGGAATTATAATTGAAACAAAAGAATATGAAAAGGCCTGGAATGCCTTTCGCTTTGCAGTTACTGCAATTAAGCGCAAACACGATGTTAAAGTATTTCTGATGGGTGAGGCTGTTGAATGCGAAGGTTTAACGCATGCGAAATACAATGTGGATGAGCAGTTAAAAACATTTGTGGCGGCAGGAGGCGAGCTATTAGCCTGTGGTACATGTCTTAAATCAAGACAATTGGACGAAAGTGCGGCTTGCCCTATATCCACCATGATTGATTGCGTTGAAATGGTTGAATGGGCCGATAAAACCGTGACTTTTTAAAACTTTATCATCGATTATAAGAATGGGGTAAAGTTGTTAATGCCTTATTGATTAGTTGTTACAGGGTTTACTCTATTAATCTTCTAGGTTTTTCCGGTTTATCTTTTATCAAGCCGGGCAAAACTTCTATTTTTGTGTCGCAAAGAACATTAATTAACTATGAATAAAGAATTCAAAGCAACCCCATACAAGCTGGAATCTGTTAAAAGCGGAAATCAGTTTGAAGATGCGGGGTGGACGCTTGATGCGCCCAATGAGCATGAATGTAGCTTGGTCAGGGCCATTTATGAAAAAAAGCAAATTGAAGTAAAGGATCCGTCGTATGGCGTATTTCGATTTGCCGACTGGTTGCCGGTTCACAAGATGCTCGAAGGATCATCGGCTCCGGTGACTTATAAAAGTGAAGGTTTGGCCAAACACCTTGGCTTAACAAATTTATACATCACATTTAGCGGCTATTGGCCCGAAAAAGGAGCTAATTTCCGTACCTGCTCGTTTAAAGAAACCGAAGCTTACTCGGTGGGCGGACGATTAAAAACAGACGATGGGACCATTTTAGTAGTGGCATCAGCCGGTAATACAGCCCGTGCTTTTGCCCGTGTTTGTTCCGATAATAATATTCCCTTGTTACTTTGTGTACCCGAAGATAACATCAACGCCATGTGGTTCGATGAGCCAATTAAGGATAACGTTAAGTTGGTTGTTACCAAATCGGGTAGCGATTATTTCGATGCCATTCACTTGTCGAACATGGCTTGCGAATTGGATGGATTCGTAGCCGAGGGAGGTGCTAAAAATGTGGCACGTCGCGATGGAATGGGAACAACGACCTTATCGGCGGTGACTACCATCGGCGAAATTCCGAAATATTACTTTCAGGCGGTAGGAAGCGGAACAGGTGCTATTGCTGCCTGGGAGGCCAATAAGCGTTTGATCGAAGATGGTCGTTTTGGTAGCCATTTTATGAAGTTGATGGTGTCGCAAAACATTCCTTTTTTACCAATTCACGATGCCTGGAAAGCCCAATCGCGCAAAATGTTGCCTTTGGATGATGATGTAGCGCGTAAGCAGGTGGAAACCATCGATGCCAAAGTGCTTTCGAACCGCAAACCGCCGTATGCCATATTTGGTGGCTTGTACGATGCCATGAAAGAAGCGGGTGGCGATGTGCTGGCAGCAACCAACGAAGCAGCGGCTGAGGCAGCATGCATCTTTGAAGAAACCGAAGGAAACGATATTCATCCTGCAGCATCAGTAGCAGTAGCAACCTTAATTCAGGCCGTTAAAGATGGTGTGGTGGAGAAGGATGATTGCATCATGCTTAATATCACCGGTGGTGGTGAAGAGCGATTTAAAAACGAAAAAGAAATAAACTATTTAAAACCAGCTCATGTATTTGATATTACACCTTCGATGGAAGATGTGAAAGAAGTACTTTGTGAGCTTTTCCATAAAGAAACAGTATGAGTGTAGAGAAGGAGTTAATGACGCGCAGCGGATCAAAATGCGAGTTATGTGGAAGTGAAGATAACTTAACTGTTTACCCGGTGCCTCCGGTAAAAGAGGCCGGTGCTCAGCAGAGTGTAATGGTTTGTGCAACGTGTCAGCAGCAGATCAATGAGCCGGCAAGCATGGATGCCAACCACTGGCGCTGTTTGAATGACAGCATGTGGAGCACCGAACCGGCTGTTCAGGTGATGGCCTGGCGTTTGCTGAACCGACTAAAGGCCGACTGGACACAGGATTTATTGGATATGTTGTACCTCGACGAGGAAACAATGGAGTGGGCCAAAGCCGATGGCGACGGACTTAGCGAGGATGAGGTAGTGAAATACATCGATAGTAATGGTGCCAAATTGCAGGCGGGCGACTCCGTGGTACTGATCAAAGATTTGAATGTGAAAGGAACCAGCTTTGTAGCCAAACGCGGAACGGCGGTTCGTAATATCATTCTTTCGCACAACGACCCCGAACACATCGAAGGAAAAGTGAATGGCCAGCACATTTACATCCTGACAAAGTATGTGAAGAAAAACTAAATAGAATTACTTGTTAAACTGTCGAATTGTTAAAACTGTCGAATTGCTGTATAGATTAAAGATAGTAGTTCAACGATTTAACAATTCCACAGTTCATCGGTTAATCAGTTCGACAGTTCGACAAATAACCACATCGACAATTCACCAAACGATCATACCATGCTCCTCAACATTGCTTTAATCATCACCCTGGCATTAGTTCTCTACTACTTATTTTCAAAAGCGAAGTTACCGGGTATTTTGGGCTTGATAGCAGCCGGTATTATTGTCGGGCCAAGTGTGCTTAACCTGGTCGATCCCGAGGTTAGCCTCTTGCTGAAAGAGCTAAAAACAGCCGCTTTAATTGTTATTCTGATCCGGGCCGGATTGGGCATTAACCGCGAAACCCTGCACAAGGTAGGTCGTCCGGCCATTAACATGAGTTTTATACCGGGGGTTATCGAAGGAAGCATTGTGATGTTAGCCGCCCATTATTTATTTGGCTTTTCGTGGGTCGAAGGTGGTATGTTGGGTTTTATTATCGCAGCCGTTTCGCCTGCTGTTGTTGTGCCCACCATGCTCGAACTGAAGGATAAAGGATTTGGTAAGAAAAAGGAAATTCCAACGCTTGTCTTGGCCGGGGCTTCCGTCGATGATGTTTTTGCCATTACTATTTTTAGTGTATTTACCGGTTTGGCAGCCGGTTCGGCCGTTAATGTCGGGCATATCCTTTGGAGTGTGCCGGCCGGTATTATTTTAGGAGCCTTAATTGGTATGGTGCTAGGTTTGGCTTTGGTGTGGTTCTTCCGAAAATTTCATATCCGCGATACCAAAAAGGTCATCATATTTATGATTGTGGCCGTTATTTACTACGAAATAAGCGAGATGGAAAGCCTCAAAGCCATCATTCCTTTGGCAGGTCTCTTGGGTATTATGGGCATTGGTTTTATCATCCTCGAAAAATACGGAAAGCTGGCACAGCGTTTATCAGCCAAGTTTAATAAAGTGTGGGTATTGTCCGAGATATTGCTGTTTGTATACATCGGCACCGAGGTGCAGATTAATCAGCTGGATGCCTCTTTGGTAGGAACAGGGGTATTGATTTTACTGGCAGGTCTGGCTTTCCGAAGCCTGGGTGTGTGGATCTCGTTACTGGGTACCTCGCTCAACAATAAAGAAAAGCTGTTTTGCATCATTGCCTATTGGCCCAAGGCAACCGTTCAGGCCGCCATCGGAGCTGTGCCATTAACCCTTATTCTGGCAGGTAAGCTGGGTAATGTATCGGTCGAAGTGGGGCAGATGATTCTGGCCATGGCCGTTTTGAGCATTGTTACAACCGCACCGCTGGGAGCCATCGGTATCAAAATATTTGGCCCGAAACTGCTAAGTAAAGAGGAGTAGGGGATTTCAAATGGATTTAAGATAAACGGATCATCACTTTGGTTTAAATAAGGTGATGATCCGTTTTGTTTTATACGCAATCAAGGATGATGGATGGGTTGTTGGTTATTTTTAATGATGAATCAATAGTCTAAATAGAGAATGGATGCTTCTAATTTAAATAACTATATAACTAACTATTAAATGTATTTATATTCTAGTTAAGTTAAATAAGTAGATTATGAAATGAATACATCTAATTAATAAATGTAGAAATCTAAATGATAAAACTAGTTATCTAAATGAGATATGTAATAAATCAAATTTAATTAAGATCGATTAAAATAATAAACGATTAAGTAATATAAGAAGGCGATTTTAAACGAGTATTAGCCTCTAAGCTTTGATTATTTAATCGATACATCTGATTAACTTCTATAGAAATAAAACTATATTCCTCCATAACCTTTCCGCGAATTAGATAACAACCCGGCCCCCGAAATGGGTAACGTTTAAAGGAATCGGCGAAGTGAACGGTGTCAAGCCAGTAACCATCCATATCCAGGAAGGTGCCGAAGGACATATTTTCGCCGCTACTGGTGCGAGTGGGCTTGCGCGTGATTAAATAACCCACAATGGCCACCATTTGATTGATGAACTTTGGTAAATCGGTCGATTTAAGCAGGCTGGGTGCCTGCCTGGCCAGTAGATTAAAGGGCGAAGTAAGGGGGAAGCCCAGTAATTCCAGCTCGTCGAAGGCACTTTCCAGTTCATGTTCCCATAAATCGGGTAATTCATATTCGCGCACCTCGGGCTGGAAAAGGGTTGGCTCAGGCTTTGTTACTTTGCTGTATCCAAGCAGGTGGTGCGCTTCCCATAACAGCTCTTTTTTCGTTTTGCCGGTAAAGCGAAAGGCATCGATGCGGATCAGAATCAGTAGCTGCTCCAAAGAGATGGGTACCCGGTTTACAAAATCGGCCAGGCTGGAGAATTCTCCAAACAAACCCCTTTCATTCAGTAGCATTTCCACCGATTTTTTTTCTAAGCCGTACAGCATAAAAAAACCCAAAAACAAATGTTTGCCACGGATAATGCAGGGCCAGTCGCTGCGGTTCACACACGGTGCTTCGATAATGGCGCCGTGCATGCGTGCTTCGTGCAGGTAGAGTTCGGGGCGGTAAAAGCCACCACCGTTATTGAGGGTAGCCACCATGTATTCGCGGGGAAAATAGGCTTTCAGATACAGGGCCTGATAGCTTTCGACGGCATAACTGGCCGAGTGGCCTTTGGCAAATGCGTAGTTGGCAAAACTTTCAATCTGTCGCCAGATATCGGCAATGGTTTGCTCAGCATAGCCTTTGTTGCGGCAATTACTGAAGAATTTTTCGCGTACTTTCCAGAATTCATTGCGTTGGCGAAATTTCCACGACATGCCACGACGCAGCACGTCCGATTCGTCGAGCGATAATCCGGCAAAGTAGTGAGCCACCTTAATCACATCCTCCTGGTACACCATCACCCCATAGGTTTCTTCCAGGATGTTATACAGTTCGGGTAGCTCCTTTTGTGCCTGTTCGCGCCGTGCCGGATTCTGAAAACGAAGAATGTATTCGCGCATCATGCCGCTCTTGGCCACCCCCGGACGAATAATGGAGCTGGCTGCCACCAGCCGTAAGTAGTCGTCGGCTTTAAGCTTGGTGAGCAGCATGCGCATGGCCGGCGATTCCACATAGAAACAGCCAATGGCTTTACCCACCTTCAGTAACTCTTTTATCTGATCATCTTTTTTGAATTTGTCAATGTCATCAATATCGATTTCTGTACCGGTATTCTCCCGGATAATCTCTAGCGAATCTTTAATCTTACTCAGGCCGCGCTGGCTCAAAATATCAAATTTGTGCAAGCCCACATCTTCGGCAATGTACATGTCAAACTGGGTGGACGGAAAGCCTTTGGGCAGCAGCTCGGTGGAGGAGTAGCAGGTGATGGGCTCTTCGGAAATGATGATACCGCTGGAGTGAATGCTGCAATGGCTGGGGAAACCATCGATAAACTGACTGTATTTAATCACCCACTGACCATACTTATTATTACTGGCCGATGCCGGATTTTTCTGCAAGGCTACAATTTCATCATCGGGCAAACCAAATACCTTGGCAATTTCGCGGATGGCCGATTTGTATTTAAAGGTAACGTAATTGCCCAGTAGAGCTACCCGGTCGTAGCCATAGGTTTCGAAAATGTAGCGTGTTACATCGTCGCGGTCGGTCCACGAAAAGTCAATGTCGAAGTCGGGAGGTGATTTACGGAAGGGGTTGATAAAGCGCTCGAAATACAAATCCAGATCGATGGGATCGACATTGGTGATGCGCAGCAGGTAAGCCACCAGACTGTTGGCTCCACTGCCCCGGCCAATGTAGTAGTAATTTTGACTACGGGCATAATCCACAATGTTAAGTGTGACTAAAAAGTAGGCACAGAAGTCGAGTTTTCGAATCACTTCCAGCTCCTTGTTCATGCGTTTAACTACCTCCGGTTCTCTGTTGGGGAAACGGTATGCCAGGCCTTCTTCACAGCTTTTTTTCAGTAGTTCAAAGTCGGTTTCTTTCGATTGAGCGAATACTTGCTTGTTTTTATTCGTGCCAAAATTAAAATCGATTGTGCAGGATGCCAGTAGGTCTTGGGTATTTTCAATAATCTGTGGATAGTCGGCATATAATTTCAGCAGATCGCCTTGGGGAATGATGGTGTCAGCTTCAGAAGCATGTTCATCCTTGGGTAGTTTGCTCAGCAAGGTATTCTTGTCAATGGCGCGCAGCAAGCGATGAGCGTTGTAATCATGTTTATTGCGAAAGGTACAGGTGTGCTTAATCACCAGTTTGTCCGGCCTGTGTTTCCAATGCGAAAAGGGCAGTTGTCGCAAGTCTTCGGGCGAAATGCCAATAAATTCGTTATCGCGCAGCTCATCGTCGGCATATGAAAAAGGGTAAATTACATAAGCATTTTTAAAAGCCGGTGCCTGTGCGTCAAAGTTGATCTTTTCATGCAGGTGCGGTGTCAGATAATCGTTGATTTCTCTGAATCCGTCATTGTTTCTGGCCAGGGCAAGGTACTGTTGCTGTACACCGTTTCGAAAATCAGCACCAACAACAGTTTTTATCTTATGCTGAGCTGCCAGCCGGACAAAATCAATGCTGGCTGCTGTGTTGTTTATATCCGTCAGGGCAAAAGTATTGTAACCATGATGCATTAGTACCTTTATTAAATCCTCGGTGGAGATGGTGCCGTATTTAAAGCTGTAGTATGAGTGGCAGTTTGTTAGCATGTGTTGTTAGTTAGTTTGTTAGTTCTTAGTCAGTAGTCAGTAGCTTGAAGTCCGAAGTCTGCAGCAAAGCGCTCAAAACCTGAAACTCAAAGCCTATTATTAATTGTATAATTTTTCCTTCTCTCTTCTCATCTCTCACTCTCTCTTCTCATCTTTTGTTAGTTGTTTTTAGTTAGTAGTCAGTAGCTTGAAGTTCGAAGTCTGCAGCAAAGCGCCCAAAACCCGAAACTCTGAACTCAAAACCTATTTGTATAATTTTTCCTTCTCACTTCTCATCCCTCACCTCTCATCTCTTTTTTTTATCTCTACCTCTGTGCTATCTGTTTAGGTATGGGACTAATAATTTGGCCATCAATCTGTCCGTTAAACGGGTTCATTTGTTTTACATGTCGGGCACGCATGCCCTGAGCGCGTTTTACGGCATCTTCGCCATAGCGTCCGCGCAGATTATCCATGGCCTGATAGAGTTTAATCATCTTAAACGAATCTTCGAAAAGCCGGATTTGGTAACTGCCGCCAATCAGGTTACTAAAGCGTACACCAATCAGTCGCACCAAAACACGCCGGTCGTATACCTTTTCAAATAAATCCATTACCGTTTCAATCAATGTGTGATCGAGTGAGGTATAGGAAATACGCTTTTGTTTGGTGTGTGTCTGAAAATCGGAGTAACGTACTTTTACCGATACGCATGATGTGAGTTTATTGCTGTTGCGCAGTTGGTAGGCCAAGCTCTCGGCCATACCCAGCAAGATGCTTTTCAGGTTATACACATCCGTTGTATCCTGCTCAAAAGTACGTTCGGTGGAAATGGATTTGCGTTCGCTCCAGGCTACCACCGGCGTATTGTCAATGCCTTGCGCTTTTTTCCAGATGGCAATGCCGTTTTTGCCCAGTACCCGTTCCAATAGTTCCACCGGCATTTCTTGTACCGTACGTACTTTTTCGATGCCCATGCGCCGTAGCAGGTGATAGGTTTTATTACCCACCATCGGTATCTTTTTGATGGATAAAGGAGCCAGAAAGGGTTTCTCGTAGCCGGTCTCTATCTGAATATGATTATTGGGTTTGGCTTCGCCGGTACCGACTTTGGCCACTGTCTTGCTGGTGGATAAGCCAAAGGAGATAGGCAGTTTGGTGTCGTGAATAATTCTCTCGCGCAGCTCTTTGGCCCATAGATAGGTTGTTTTGATGTAGCGATCCATGCCGGTAACATCAATGTAAAACTCATCGATGGACGACTTTTCAAATAAAGGTGATCGCTCACGGATGATTTCTGTTATTTCGTTCGAAAATTCGCTGTAAGCCTGACTGTTGCCTCTAATTACTTTGGCGTGGGGACATAATTGCCGGGCCATTCGCATGGGCATGGCCGAATGAATGCCGTAAACACGAGCTTCGTAACTGCAGGCAGCTACCACGCCTCTGTCAGAGGTTCCTCCGATAAGTACAGGTACACCTATCAACTCTTTATTTATCAGTCGCTCACACGATACAAAAAATGTATCTAAATCCAGGTGTAATATTGATTTGTTCATTGTTGTCGATTATATCGTCATTATCCTGATAATAATATAGTCATTTTTGCTATCTTTATAAAGTGAAACGAAGAGGAGTTTTTTAATTTCAGGTTGAAGTGCTTGATGTTTAGAGCGAAAAAAATAGTGGTGAAAGAAGGATTCAACCCTCTTCGGGGTTGTTTATACCTTGTGTGTTTAGCCACGCATTTCATACGTGGTTATTTGTGTATAATCCCTCCGGGATTGAAATTGTTGTTATACAATGTTTGATGGAAAATAAAGGATTAATAAACATAAAAAGATATGAGTACTTATACGCAAATATTGTATCAAATTGTGTTTTCTACAAAAGGCAGAAAATGTACTTTGAACGGAGATCAAGAGCGCCTATATAAGTTTATCTGGGGTATTTTAAATAATAAAAAATGTTACTTGTACCGTATTGGAGGAGTAAATAACCACATTCATATAATTACAAGTATTCATCCGTCAGTGGCGTTGGCACAGTTAGTTAAAGATATTAAGCTTTCTTCATCAAAATATATAAAAACGGAATGTATTTTTCCTGAGTTTAATGGATGGCAGGAAGGGTATGGTGCATTTACTTACCATTCTGATGCTAAGGATGTATTGATAGAATATGTGAAAACACAAGAACTTCATCATCAGCTGGTAGATTTTAAAGGTGAGTATAGGCAATTGCTTAAAGAGCATGGAATTAAATTTGAAGAGAAGTATTTGTTCTGAAATGATTATGTTATTTTTTAATTAGGTATAAGTAAAGTGTCAGAATTACTTGGATGTCCCCCGAAGGGGGGGGGACGTGATTAGCTCCGGATGATAATCCGGGGTGAATTAAAAAAAAGAATATTACAACCCGGAAAGGGTTGAACATAGGTTATTAAAATGAGCATTGTAGATATGTATTTTGCAGAGAATATTAGATTTTTAAGAAAGCGAAAGGGTTTGTCACAGACTGATTTGGCGTCGATTTTGGAATTGACCCGTACGACTTTGGCCGGTTATGAAAAAAGTGTGCAGCCACCATTTAAAACGCTGATTAAGTTTGCCGAGTATTTTAATGTATCCATTGATGCGCTGGTGCGTTATAAGCTGGATGCTTTATCCGAGTTTCAGTTATCGCAGATTGAAGATGGCTTTGATATTGATGTGACCGGGAAAAAGTTGCGCTTGTTAACGGTATCGGTCGATAAAGAGGGGAAGGAGAATATAGAAATGGTGCCGGTGAAGGCACAAGCGGGTTATACCGGCGGCTATGGAGATACCGATTTTATAGCTTCGCTGCCAAAGTTTTCACTGCCTTTTTTATCGCCGGATAAAACTTACCGTAGTTTTCAGATTCAGGGTGATTCCATGTTACCGATACCAGAAGGAGCCTGGGTGACGGGGTCGTATCTTCAAAACTGGAAGAGGCTTAAGGATGGCACACCATGTATTGTAGTAACCCGCGATGAAGGGATTGTATTCAAGGTCGTTTATAATCAGTTGGAAAAGAATGGAACCTTGTTGTTGGTATCGACCAATCGTATTTACAAGCCTTACGAAATATCGGCCAGGAATATTGCCGAAGTTTGGCAATTTGAAACCTATAATGGTTTCGAGATTGATAAATAAACCGGCGCTCGATTATTTTTCTTAGATTCGTATTACAATAAATAAAACCTTATAATTATGAAGAAGCTAAATTGGATGGTATTGGTGGCAATTATGGTGATTGCTACACTTAATGTATCGGCACAAAATACTTTGCGCTATAAGCTAAAAATTGGCCAGACTTATGGGCTTAAGCAAATGACGGTTCAGAATATTGAGCAGAATATTTCGGGTATGACCCAGAATATAAAGAATACCTTGGGTGGGGATATAACGGTTACGATTCTGGAAAAGAATGGAGATGTATATTCTTCGGAAATGATTTTTAAGTCGATGATTTTTAAGATGGAAAGCCCGATGATGAACATGTCTTATGATTCAACAGATGAAACAGCTGATGCTTCGAATCCGCTAAATAAAACTTTTGATCTGATTGTGGGGCATAAGTTTCTGTTAAAGTTTGATGATCGTGGTAATATTCTTGAGGTAAAAGGCTTTGAGGCCGTTGGTGATAAAATAACAAATACCTTTGGCGAAAACCAGCAGCAGGCTGAGATGATGAAAAAGCAATTGGGAAGTCAGTTTTCCGATGAAAATATGAAAGGCTCTTTGAGTACTATGTTTATTGTTTACCCTGAAGAGAAAATAAAGGTCGGTACCAAATGGACCCATAATTCTCAGGTGAAGAAGCCGGTAACTATTAACAATGTTTTTAATTATACGGTTGATCAGATGGGGAAAGAGAATGTTAGTTTGTCGGGATCGGGAACAATGGCTACCGAAGAAGGACAAACCATGCAACAGATGGGCATGACACAGCATTTTGATTTAAAAGGAGATTTAAGCTTTACGGCTAGTGTTGATGCTAAAACCGGCTGGCCTTCGGAAATTAAAATGAATCAAAATCTGGATGGTGTTGTTGCAATTGAGTCGCCTCAGTTAGCTACACCAATGGAAATGCCTATGAAGATCAATTCAGAATCGACTTTTACGAGCTTCTAGCTTAATGAACCTAAAACATAAAAAAGCCGGCATTGCCGGCTTTTTTTTATGTTTTAGGAATTAAAACTGTTTTTGCATTGTCGGCTGTTGAAACCGACTCGAGGAAATCTCTGAAATCATTGAACTCCTCTTTAGGATACAGACCTTTATTAATTTGCAAATAGCGGTAGTAGATAATGCTGTCATCAACTACTTTAGCATGGCTTTTGTAGGTGCCGTACTTGGTTTCAAGTACTTTCTCCTTAGGCAATGCTTCCACTTTAAGGTTACTTGGCAGTTCGTAAGTAATTGTGTCGCATTCGCTGTAGTATCGCTGAATATTAACCGGATTACGACGCTTGCGTGCATAATTAGGAACACCGTTAAAGGCATTAAGCAGATTCAGTTTTAATATTTTTCTTTCGCCAAGTGTTGTGCAATAGTTTGTGGCTTCTAACTGAATCGACTTTGTTAATACGGGTTTTCGGCAACTGTTATCGGTCAGCTTGTAATCGATTAATTTGAAATTAGGGATGTCAATTCGATTGATAATAGCTTTACGCCGATCTTTTTCGTCCTTATGTAATAAGCGGTATTCTTTGCCGTATCTGGCTCCACCATAATTAATGGTCGCATTTACCATCAGGTTATTGTCTTCTGAAAATTGCACTTGGCAGTTTGTGCTTTGTCTGTTTTGTTCAGCAGTGTAGGCGGGTGTTTTAACAAGCTTACCGCTGTCCTCAGTTATTAAAAGTACATTTCTGTCGTCTGTAAAATTACTAATGTAGCCACACGGAGATGAACTACTTGTACACTCCAGCCAAATGGTATCATTATCTAGTGGTACGCATAAAAATGCATGGTTAAAATTATTTCCCGAAAAAGCCGGTGAAATAGGTCGTATGCTTGATCCTGCATTCACGAGGGTATAATTCGACTTAATACCAGCTACTTTTAATAGTGCTTTGGTATAGTTTGTAAGTGCTTTGCAATCACCATAAGATAAACGGTCAACCTTATCTGCTGGAAAAGGTTGCCACCCGCCAATTCCAACTTGTACGCTAATGTATCGATTCTTCTTTTGTGAATATTGATAAATTAGTGCAACTTTTTCCTGTTCATTTTTAGCATCCTTTACAAGTTCAAGAATTTCATTTTTGGTTTCGTCAGACAATACATCCATGTCTTTATTAAGCTTGCACATAAACTTTCCCATATCTTCCCATGTTGAGAAGTCTCCTTGGTAGTTGTTTATATTGAACTTGCTGGGTTCGAGTTGAATGCAAGGGTGTGAAAAGTATGGATTGGGGCTGAATGGCTCATAATCAATAGCTGCAAAATTTTCAATTTGCCACTTATGGGTCTTTTGCTCAGTGCCTTTCGTTACCTCTGCTTCATGCTTTATATTTAGCTCATTAAAGTGTAGTTTATAATTTATCGGACTAATAACTGTAAATGATGATTGTTCGACTGAAACGTTATAACCTGGAAATGCATACCAGGATGGTATGAAAAATAAAGATTTATAATCAATAGAATAGGTGTATTCTATTGTGAAAGGAAAAGTCCTGTATTCAGGGTCTATTGCTTTAATTCGATTGTCTTCATAAAGAGAAAATCCCTGAATGGCACTATAATCTTTTATATCTTCATTTTTAATGCGTTTGACACGTTTACCATTCCCATCGTATATCGTACCTTCAATATTGTTTAATTTAATGAATTTATCATACATCTGGGTGAAAAGTGCTTCACTTAGTGCATTCTCTTTGAAAATCGTAATGGCATATTTTACTCTGTGATTAGCTTTTGATTCCGAAACTATTTCCAGTATAACTTCATTTGTTCTTACAACTGCATTCGCATTTTTCTTTAGTTCTGCCGGAATTTTGTCAACAGAGTAATCGGGTGTATCCTTAGCTCTTAAAGAGAAAGAGCTAAGGCATATCATTATAACTGCTATTATCGTTTTATAAGCTGGCTGCATCGGTGTTTGGCTTTAAAATGATTGGTTCAGCATGTTTTTTAATAATCTGCTCATAAACAGTTTTGAGCAGTTCATACTCATCAGGTAAAAACAAGGTTTTATTAATGTTGAATTTGTAGACCGTTGTTATTTTATTATGCATTTTTTGATGCATAACCATTACACTGACTGATTTATCCGGAAGTGTTATTCTGATTGGTTTTGGAAGCTCTGTGATAACATAATCTTCAGGAACTTTAATGGTCGAAACCAGGTACTTGTTACGGCAATAGGCAAAATCAACCGGATATTTTCTTTCTTCAAGTTTAAACGGGTTATCTGTTATTTTCTCAAGAAGGAAAGGATTAAGCAGGATCATGTCGTTAATCTGATCGACTTTGTTTTTTAATTTAATGGTGTAGTTATCCTGTAAAGGCAGATCTAGGTTATCGATGTTTTTGATTTCAAAATCTTTTACCGTAAGACCGCTATACTGCTCTTCCATGCTAGTCAGGTAATCTTCTTCGCCTGCATATTCTTTATAGTCTTGTCTGAAGTCGTAGGCTGCATAACCGTTTCGGCTGTAGTTAATTTTACCTTCAAGATTCAAATCGGTATCCAGAGTTAACTCGTATAATATGTTTTCCTGCTCTTTAAACAGAGGTTTAATGTCTACCCATTTGCCCATGCTATTGGTAACAACGCGCCCGTTACTGTTTAAGCATCTCATTGGTAACATGCCAAAACAAAGTTCTTGTTCAGTGGCATCAAGTAAGTATTCCTTCCCATCAATCATGGCACACACCAAGGTGTAGTTAAGTTTTTCGTAACTAGGGTAGAAACTATTGAGTAGACCGTTACTTCTGGTACTTATCACAACAGGATATGCTTCGATATCCAGCTTTTTAAGTAAGTGAAGCAGCATAAAGTTGATATCGGTACTATTTCCAACTTTGTCTTTATATGGTTTGCCAAGTGTTGTTAACGATGTAAAAATCCAGATTTCATTATTCCACTTAACAGATTTAATTGCTTCAAAAGCTGTTTTGGCTCTGTCTACCGGATTTAGGTTTTTGGCTTCAATTTCTTTTGCCAAATCAGAAATGTAGCTCGATCCGCCTTTAATCATACCTCCGAAGCGTTCATGATCCATTAAGCGATCATTAACTGCCTCCCAGGTGGTTGTATATGATTTGTAATAGCCCGGAAAGCTAACATTCAGAATGTCGAATTCAAATTTGGTAATGTAGTTGTCTCTTGAATTCATGTATGCTTCCGTTTTAAAGGCAGGAACATCTTTGGCCACGAATCTGTTTTTTGCTGAAATAGCAAGAGGTTCGTAACCAACCATTTTCTTACGGAAGTTCACGTATTGCGATTCTTCTAATCGTAGTTCACACCATTTGACTGGTATGGTGCGTTGAAAAGTCCATTCAGCAGGTAAACCTTTTGATGTACGTTCAATTTCGAATACACTACCAACTTTCACATTCGGTAAAGCAACCCGGTAACGATAATAGTTTTCGGTAACACGTTCTTTAAAAATGGATTCCCGTTTTAGTTTATCAACAACAACATCACCATCTACCAAATTGTAGGTACGTCCTCTGAATGAATCATCATTACCACCGGGTAAAACATACTCGGCATAATTGGTACCATCTTTTTTAAGTACTTTAATTCTTTCAATCTGAGTAAACGAAAATTCGGTTGCATTAAAATAGCCGTATTTACATAATACAACAGCAGCCGCAGATGTGTCTGGCGCATATGTTGTCATGGCTAATTCTTCGTCACTAACTTTTCCAAATTTGATTGGAGCTTTTTCTGCGTACAGGGATGTAACTGCCATTAATAGCAGCATCATGAGAAAATTCTTTTTCATAGGGATGGTTTTAAAAATAATGTTGACATAAATGTATAAAATATATTTTTCTTTCGGTGTGTAATAGCAGTTATAATATGTTATTTGGAATTAGTCTACTAAAAAGTAAAATGAAAGTAATGAGTCCTTGTTAACGTTTTGGTATTATGATTTTAAGTCGTAATCGAGTTGCTTGTGAATTGTAATTTCGCTAGGAGTTACTTTTACTTGTATAGGAATTATTTCTACTCCACACTGATGTGCTTTGAGCAATGTTTCGGCGTACCCTGGATCGATATTATGTGCCAAAGCAAAAGATGATACATCGCAGCGTTGTATAATGTATAGCATAACGGCCCTGATACCTTCTTCCTTTAGTTTAATTAATTCTTCAAGGTGCTTTTTTCCACGACTGGTAACTGCATCGGGAAAGCGTGCATAATCGCCATCTTTCATGGTGACGTTTTTTACCTCGATAAAACAAACTTCACGACCGTTTTGAGCCATTATATCAATGCGACTATTTCCTGTTTTAACTTCCCTTTGGATGTTGGTATATCCATTAAGTTGGGGGATATCTCCATTTTTAATCGCTTCATAGGCAATTAGGTTTGGGTGCATCGTATTTATACCAACCCATTTACCATTGAGTTTAATCATTTCCCAGGTATAGCGTGTTTTTCGTTTGGGATCTTTAGCCGGCGATAAATATACTTCAGCCCCTTCTTCGATGCAGGTTTTCATTGAGCCACTATTGGTGCAATGGGCAACAACCACCGTACCATTATCTAAGCGGATATCGCTCAAAAAACGTTTATAGCGTTTAATTAAAGTTCCATGAATAAGGGGCGTTTCAAACTTCATACTTCAACTGATTTTAGCGGGTGATGATATATCCGTAAAATAATACATCCGACCTTTTACAATAACGTTGTATTTGCTGATGATATTGTTTACTAATGGTTCTGTTATTAATTGAAAGGATTATCTGTATTGCTTATAATAACTATATAGAGCTGGTATTTCTCTTGAGTTTTCTAAATAGTAAAATTAAATATTTTGTAAAGATAAAATATTTAACGAATGTTTAAAATAGTCAACGTTCAATGTAATTATCGATGAATCTTTTATTTTTGTCGCTCAAAATTTTTTTAGAAAATGGAGTGTAGGGATAAATGTGGAGCATGTTGCATTGTACCAAGTATTTCATCGGCTTTGCCCAAAATGAAAGAAGGTAAACCAGGAGGCGTACCTTGTCCGCATTTAACGAGTGATTATAAATGCGAAATTTTTGATTCGCCAGAGCGTCCAGGTGTTTGTGCCGGATTTACACCGGAGCATACCTTTTGTGGTAACAATAGGGATGAAGCGATTGAAATATTGGCTCAGCTTCAGGGTTTAAGCACCTGGAAGCATTTATAAAATGTAATTAGGAAATTTTTATAATTCGTCATTATCAATAATGTTAATTTTTGGCGATAAGCGTTCTACACGGTTTAAATATTTTTCTCTCGGATAGCCAATTAATATCGCACCAAAAATCTCATGCTTATCCGGTATTTGCAAAGCAGCTTTTATTTTAGGATTTCGTTTGGCAGCATTAACAATGTAGCCGTTAACGCAAGTTTTCAGATTTAATAATTCGGCATACAAAATGGCCATGCCTGTCCAAATACTGGCATCATGACAAGGCATCCCGACCGGCGATTTTTCGCTGTGAATAAGTATCATGGCCGGTGCGTTATAAGTGATCATATCCTTTTTAAGCTTCGACTTTCGAATAAACTTGTTCTTAGAATTAATCATCTGATCAAGCCTTTGCTTGCCAAGGAACATTCTGATCAATGGTTTTGTTAGAAAGTTAATTTGCTTGAAAGCTTTTGTTAAAGTTTGTATACTCAGATCATTAACCTCCTTTAGCTTTTGTGGATGGCAAGCGATTGTGAAATTTAAACTTTGCAGATTACTTGCTGTCGGACTGTAGCGCATACGATCGACAAATTCATGAAGTATTTCAGGCGAAACTTTCTGATTACTGAAAACTCGATGCGAACGACGCTGTTGCATCAGCAGTTCAAAGTCGTAGGGTTGAATGTTGTTTTGTGAACTTTCACCAATAATTTTGTCGGTGTTAATGGCTTTTTCAGGGCAGATAGCACCGCACTGATAGCATTCAATGCAGTCGTCGCTAATGGATTGTTCCGCTATATCGATGCCTGATACAGGACAAATACGTTCGCATTTTTTACATTTTCGGCATCGTTCTGTTGCAATGTTATTCATTTGTTTACGTCTGATTGTGCACAAATATACACATTGAAAATACTTTATTAAAAAAGCTTTTGTTTTGCTCTCATTTGCCGAATTCCTATTTTTGTTCAACACAATTGTATCATACATTAACAGTAAGTACAGTTGTTTTATATTATAGTTTGTATTGGATGGTTGTGATTATATCATGGCCATATAATAAATAGATTTTAAGATGAAGAAATTGATATACTGGCTTTATCAACCTTATAAGTATCTCATATTCTTGCCACTTTTTGCTGTTTTTAGTTTGTTGTTTTCCTTTTTGGCTGCCAGCTTTTCTATTTTGGTTAATCCCCGGATAGGAAGTTTTTGGGGAGCAACCTGGGCACGTGTTACCGGGTATATGACCCCAATGCTGGTGAATGTAAAAGGACGTGAAAATATACAAGATAAGCAGTCTTATGTAATTATTGCCAATCATCAGAGCGGATATGACATTTTTCTTTTATACGGCTGGTTAGGTGTCGATTTTAAATGGATTATGAAAAAGGAATTGCGGAAAGCTCCCGGTATTGGTTACGCCAGTCATAAAGTTGGCCACATCTTTTTAGATCGCTCATCACCGAGAGCCGCCATGGAGTCGATTGAAGAGGCCAAGAGAAAGTTGGTGAACGGAACGTCTGTTGTGGTTTTCCCCGAAGGAACACGAAGTGGTTCTAATGAAATGCGCAGATTTAAAAAGGGAGCTTTTAAAATAGCTTTTGAGCTGGGCTTACCCATTTTACCGGTTAGTATTGTGGATACTTATAAAGTATATAATAAGGGTTTAAATCTGTTGCCCGGAAAAGTGCAAATGCAAATTCATGATCCGATTGATACCTTACAATATGTCGACGATCAAAATGCACTTATTGAAAAAACGCATGCAATTATACAATCAGCAATAAATTAAGCTGCTTCGATTGCAAACAAAAACGCTTGATTAACGTAGTGCACGGTTATGAGATATTTACTAATTGTTATTATTAGCTGTTGTTGCCTGGGGGTGAGCGGGCAGAAATACAGTGTTAAATCCAAAAAGGCAATAGCTGGCTTCGAAGCAGCGCAAAAGAGTTATGCCAATAATCAGTTTGATAATGCCATCAATTACCTGAATGCAGCCATAAAAAAAGAGCCGGCTTTTATCGAAGCCTACCTGCTTAAGGCTGATATCTATTTCAATCAAAAACTGTATTTATTGGAAGAAGAAGCATTGGGGAAAGCAATTACCATTGACAGTAGCTTTTTTAAGCCAGCCTTATTTAATATGGGAGTGGCCAAATACAATACCGGTAAATACGATGAGGTGGCGTTTTGGATGGACACCTTTAAAAAATATAACAAGGGAAAAAAGACCAAATTAAATCCTGATTTCTGGGTTGAAAAGGCCGTATTTGCAAAAGAAGCGATTGTTAATCCGATATTTATAGAACCGGTCAATCTGGGTGAAAACATCAACAGCGATCTGGATGAGTACTGGCCAAGTTTAAGTGCCGATGGCGAAACCATGATATTCACTGTTTTGGTTCCCAAAGATCCTTTTGTGACGGATGCACAGGGATTAACTAAAAATGCAATCAATTTTAAGGAAGACTTTTATGCATCCAACCGTGCAAATAATGATTGGCAAAAGCGAGAGGCTGTTGTATCGTTAAATACCAACAGTAATGAGGGTGCTCAAACTTTAAGTGCGGATGGTAACTGGATGTTTTTTACTGCTTGTGGCCGGAGCGGCGGAAAAGGGAGCTGTGATATTTGGTTTTCATACAGAACCAATGAGGGTTGGAGTGACCCAACAAATTTGGGCTCGCCTGTTAATACGCCTTTTTGGGAATCACAACCGAGTTTTTCGGCTGACGGACGTTCATTGTATTTTGTGAGTAGCCGTCCGGGAGGCGTTGGTCAAAAAGATATTTGGAAATCAACCATCATTGGTTTTAAACGAGATGGAACCCCATTTTTTGGTAAGGCTGAAAACCTGGGACCTAAAGTGAATTCTGAAGGGAATGAAAATTCTCCTTTTATTCATCACGATAATCAAACCCTGTATTTCTCTTCCGATGGATGGCCTGGCATGGGAGCCATGGACTTGTTTTACACGCAGCGTGAGGTGGGCGGAGAATGGTCGAGGCCTGTTAACCTGGGGTATCCGCTAAATACCGAGAATGATGAAATTGGTTTGGTGATTAATGCAAAAGGTGATTTGGGATACTTTTCATCCGACGGACTTGATGAGGGTGATGATAAAGATTTGTACCAGTTTACCATACCTCAGCAAATAAGACCAAAGCCGGTAACCTATGTAAAGGGTAAGGTTATCGACTGGGAAACCAATGATGTTTTGTCGGCAGATATTCGCATAAATAATATGTCTGATGGACAATTGTCTGTGCTGGCAACTACTGCGCCTCACTCAGGTGAATTCTTGTTTTGCCTGCCTGCCGGTGGACAATATGCCTTAAACATTCAAAAGGAAGGCTATTTGTTTTATTCCGATAATTTTACGGTTGAGAAAAATGCAAGTATTAATAAACCACAAAAGCTGGATGTATACCTGAGCAAGATTAAAGCAGGCGCCAGTTTTGTGCTGCGTAATGTATTCTTCGAATCAAATTCATATAGTCTGGATCCTGTGTCGCACACCGAATTGGATTATGTGGTACGTTTATTAAAATTAAACCCGAATACCAAGGTGGAAATTGGAGGTCATACTGATAATACAGGAAGTGTGGCTTATAACGTTGAATTATCGGGTAAGCGGGCTAAAGCCGTGTACGAATATATTCTTACAAAGGGAATTGATACTTCGCAGTTAAGCTACAAGGGCTATGGAATGGCTCATCCACTGGAAAGCAACGATACCGAAGAAGGCAAAGCCATTAATCGCCGAACAGAATTAAAAGTAATAGAGTAATAAGCAAAAAAAAACTGCCCGAGGGCAGTTTTTTTATTTATTCAAATATTTTGAGAGGGTATCCATCAGTATTTGCAAGCGAATGGGTTTTGCCAAGTAATCATCGCAACCAGCTTCAAGGCATTTCTCTCTTTCGCCCGACATTACATGAGCGGTTTGAGCAATAACCGGAATAGCATCGTTAATAGCTTTGATTTCACGAGTGGCCGTATATCCATCCATAATAGGAAGTTGCAAATCCATTAAAACCAAATCGATTGTATTAGCTTTAAAAAGGTCGATGGCCTCTTTACCGTCCTTGGCCCATAGAATTTTAGCATTTGTCTTTCGTAATGCTGCATCAAAAAATATCTTATTTGTGTCAACATCTTCAACAACTAAGATTACTTTATCCGCCCAGTTTTGAACCAGCGAATTGTTAATCGAATCACTTACACTCATTTCTATATAGATGGGTTAATATCCTTTTCAGTTTTCTAAAATAGCTGATGTTTGCCTATTATCCAAAAAAGCAGGTAAAAACAATTCTTCAATAAATTTCATTTAGGTGATTGTAGGCCAATTTATCGGAGTTGTGGACTTAATTAATTATTTTCGTTTACCGATTAGCTTAAGGGAAATAATAAGGGATGAAGGTACTATTGGTTTTTACATTTGTTTTTGTTTTTATATCATCGGGAAGGGGTGATTCGAGAATTGACTCATTGATTCAAAATCTGTCGGTTGAAGAAAAAATTGACTTGCTCTTTGTCGATATACCAACAAGTAAGGATAAGCATGTTGTGTTCGGGTTGGATAGTATAAGTAAGACCATGATTTACGATGCCCGGCATGGGATCAGTGAATTTTCTTTTTTGGATGATACTTTATATTATTCACTGAAAGAAAATGAACTTAAAGAAAAACTAAGGCAGGCAAGTCTGCACTTATGTATCGAAGAAGGTTTTCAGGGGGTATTAACGCCGGGCGATCATCCGGGAAGCTCTTATCTTGACCTACCAAAGGATTCAATTTCTTCATTTGAACGACATCAAATTATTGATTTCCCACGCGATGTTTTTTTCGAAGAATATAAAATCGACGAACCGCTATATGAAAATCCAAGTGAGAAAATAACACAGCAAAAAATCGAGCAGTCAGGTTATGGCATTTTAAATATCTGGAATCATCCTCCACAATTGAGGATTTCACTGAACGAATTGTTACAACGAAATGTATTATTTAATAATACTGAGGATTTATATGGCCAACTTTTTCTGCAAGATGCTATTGCAAGCAATATAGTGAGCGATTCCTTGCTTAACGAAAGAGTTCGAAAGGTTTTGGAATTACAGGTACATTCAAATGATTCAATAACCTTTCCTGTTGCCGATGATTTTGGAAAATTGGCTTATCAGGCAGCAAAAGCATCAGTTTCTTTATACCAAAGGCAATCGATTTTGCCGCTTAAAAGACTCGATACAATTAGTGTATCAATTACAAATCTGGCTGGTGAGCAAGGGCAACAGTTTATTGATGATGCAAGAAAATATCAATCAACGGTTCAGGTATCAGATAGTTTGCCGACTCTTCAGGTGGTAGTCTGTTCAAGTTCTGATAGCCTTAGGGCATTTGTGAGTCAGAACAGGAGGCAGTCGAATTATTCGAAAAAGTATGTGCTTGTTACAGCCGGAGGTATCGGTAAAAGTATAGAATCATATTTAGGATTCTTCACAGCTGTTTTAAGCATGCCACATAAATTAGATCAATCATGGTCGATGCTTGCCCAGTCGGTGTATGGTGGAATGGCAGTTAATGGTCGTTCAATGAATCATGAAAAATTAACAGGCAAAAGCTTAAGAAACAATGATGCAGGTAAAATACGCTTAGGTTTGTTGAATACATCAGAACATTCGATTCCTGCCGATTCGATTGCAGAAATAGAAAGCATAATAAAGGAAGCCATCCAACAAAAAGCCATGCCTGGCTGTCAGTTAATGCTTGTTCACAAGGGTGAGGTGCTTATTCAGAAAAGTTACGGACACCATACTTATAAAAGAAAACGAAAAGTACGCAATAGTGACCTTTATGATGTGGCATCGATTACCAAGCTGGCGGTTACATTTCCTTTGGTAATGCAGCTTTACGATGAACAACGATTGGATTTGGATGCTCCGATTTCCGATTATATATCACAACTCGATACAACTGATAAGGCGGATATAACCATTCGGGAATTGCTTTTGCATCAAAGCGGATTGATTAGCTACATTCCTTTTCATACAAATTATCTCGATAAAGAATCATTGCGTAAGCGTCGTCTGTATAGTCGTCATTATTCACGACTTTATAATATAAGAGTCGATACCCGCTTGTATCAAAATAAAAATGCAAGGTTCCGAAAAGATGCCTTTTCGCATAAGTCATATGGAGATTATAAACTTCAGCTTACCCAGGATTGGTTTATGAATGCTAACTATGTTGATTCTATGTATAATAGCATTTATGCTTCGCCATTAAGGTCGGTTAAAAACTATCGTTACAGTGATTTGGGCTATTACATCTTGCAAAAGATTATTGAAAAGGAAGAGAAATCATCGGTTGATGAATTGTTTTATAAACGATTTGCTTCTTTGGTGGGAGCAGACAGGCTTCGCTATAAACCCCTTGACTATTTCCCGCTCGATGAAATTGTGCCAACAGAAAAGGATTTGGCGTTCAGAAGGGAATTGTTACATGGTTATGTTCATGATCAGGGTGCTGCCATGCTAGGAGGCGTGGCTGCTCATGCCGGACTATTTGCCAATGCAGGTGATTTAGCCAAATTAGCACAGATGATGCTGAATGAAGGGACTTATGGTGGCCAACGATTCGTGAATCAGAAAACGATCGGCTATTTTACGCAGCATAACCAGTATGGCAATCGCAGGGGGCTCGGCGTAGATAAACCCGAATTGGAACCAGGCGAAAATTCACATGTTTCATTAAAAGCGTCTGATGCTTCATTTGGCCACACCGGCTTTACAGGTACCATGATGTGGATTGATCCGGAGCAAGAATTGGTGTACATATTTTTATCCAACAGAATACATCCTAATTCCTACAATAAAAAACTCTTGGAAATGAATGTGCGTACCCGTATTCAGGATGTGATTTATAATTCAATAATTGATTGAAAATTGTGTTAAATAATTTTTTGAAAGTTTCGATAGCTTTTAATTTAAATGTAAAAGGTTATTAAAACTTTCTATTATATTTATTTTTAATCATTATAAATTGTAAATTTGCAGCTGATCTAAAACCACAAAACTTCAATTTAGAGTAATATGATAGTAAAATTCAATCAGAAAATCTCTCCCGCAGGAAAATTCAAAAATGAAGGTTATCACGATGACCCTTATTTACGTGCTTTAATTACAAAACACGAAAAGATTTCCACTAAGATTTATGGTTCTTCAACTGAAGGATCGAAGGCTGTTGCTTCCGAAATTGCTTCAATCATTAAGATTAAGGAACTTGAAGGTGGCAAGTGTGTATTAGGATTGGCAGTGGGGTCAGCGCCTAGCGAAGTGTACTCTGAGTTAATTCGACTACATAAAGAAGATGGTTTAAGCTTTAAAAACGTGATTGTTTTTAGTGTAATGGAATATTATCCGATTGCTCCGGAAGCATTGCAGAGCTTTAACCGTAATATTAGAGAGAAGTTCTTTAACCACATTGATATTCCACAAGGGAATATTCATTATTTAGATAGCAGCTTGCCACAAGAAAAAATCTATGAATTTTGCCATTCATTTGAAGAGCAAATTCAGAAGGTTGGTGGCATCGACATGCAGATTCTTGGTATTGGTCGCACCGGCCATATCGGATTAAACGAGCCGGGTTCATCAGGTAATTCATTAACACGCATTGTTTCGCTTGATAATATTACACGAACGGAAGCGGCTTCTGATTTCTTTGGTATTGACAGTGTGCCTCGTAAGGCAATTACCATGGGTGTTAAAACCATATTAAATGCCAAAAGAATTCGAGTATTAGCATGGGGCGAAGGTAAGGCAGCAATCCTTAAGAAAACCATTGAAGGCGATATCAAGGAAGAGATTCCTGCTTCATTCTTACAGAATCATGAAAATTGCAAAATGATAGTGGATGAGGCTGCAGCTGCAGATCTTATTCGTGTGCAAACACCATGGTTAATTGATAGTGTAGAATGGGATGATCGCCTGATTAAGAAAGCTGTTCTATGGTTGTGCCAGAAGGTAAATAAGCCGATTTTGAAACTTACCGATCGTGATTACAACGATAATGGTATGGGTGATATTTTGGCTGAAAGAGGATCGGCATATCAAACCAATATCAGAATCTTTAACGAGCTGCAACATACCATCACCGGATGGCCAGGAGGTAAGCCTAACGCAGATGATACCAACCGTCCGGAAAGAAAATCACCAGCAAAGAAACGTGTCATTATTTTTAGTCCTCACCCGGATGATGATGTAATTTCAATGGGTGGTACCATGTTACGCTTGGTTGATCAGGGACATGAAGTGCATGTAGCTTACCAGGTTTCGGGTAGTATTGCGGTATCGGATGATGATGTATTGCGATATCTTGATTTTATTAGCGACTACACCGATGGATTAACTGAGGATAGCAAGAAGATAAAAGAAGAGCACGATAAAATCCGTAAGTTCTTAGCGAACAAAAAAGCTGATCAGATCGATTTACCTGAAGTACGTCGTATTAAAGGATTGATTCGAGTAGGAGAGGCTAAAGCCGGATGTCGTTATGCCAATGTGAAAGATGAAAACGTACATTTCCTTAATTTGCCGTTTTATGAGTCTGGTAGTGTTGAAAAACACCCAATGGGCAAAGCAGATGTAAAAATTGTGGCTGATTTAATTAAGGAAGTTAAGCCTCATCAGATTTTTGCAGCTGGAGATTTATCCGATCCACATGGTACCCACCGGGTTTGTTTGGATGCAATTTTCCAGGCAGTTGATGTGCTTAAATCGGAGTCGTGGATGAAGGATTGTTGGGTGTGGTTATATCGCGGTGCTTGGCATGAGTGGGAAATTCATAACATTGAAATGGCAGTGCCAATCAGTCCCGATGAATTGATGCGTAAGCGTAATGCCATCTTTAAGCACCAATCGCAGAAAGATGGAGCCATGTTCTTAGGTGGCGATAACCGTGAATTTTGGCAAAGAGCAGAGGAACGAAACCGTGGAACAGCAAGCCTGTACAATGAGTTGGGTATGGCTGAATACGAGGCGGTAGAAGCTTTTGTTCGATACGAATTTTTGTAGGAGAATAAACAATAGATAAGAAAAGGTGTTCTGTTGAGCACCTTTTTTTTGTGCACAAAAAAAGGGCAATCGTAATGATTACCCTTTCAATATATTTTGAATCTGCCGCTCTATCGGTTGGCTTTTAGCTTTTCAGCCATTGCTACACCAAGCTGCCAGCAAGCTTCATACTTATCTTCTTTTAAAGCATGTTTTTCTTCAACGGCATCAGCCACTTCTTCCCATTTAAGGCTTTCTCCAATCTCTCTAAGTTTCTTTACCGATGCACCGGCCCAGGTAAACGAACCCAACACACCAAAGTAATGGTTGGCAACACCCATGTGGTGAAGTTTGTTGGCCAAAGCCTCCATGTTTGGATGCAATTCGTTGCTGTAAGTCGGACTACCCATAATTAATCCTTTGAACTTGAAAACGTCTGAAATAATGTACGAAGGATGCGTTTTACTGACGTCGTATACACGAACATTTTTAATTCCGCTTTCAGTAATGGCGCGAGCTGTTACTTCGGCCATTTCTTCAGTGTTTCCATACATAGAAGCATATGCTACTACAACCCCTTCTTCACCTTCATACTTGCTCCATTGATCATACATTTCAATCATTCGGGCAATGTTTTCGCGGTAGATAGGGCCGTGAGACGGAGCCACCATTTTAAGATCGAGCCCGCCTAGTTTCTGAAGGGCCTTTTGAACCGGATTTCCGTATTTCCCAACAATGTTGGAGTAGTAACGGCGCATTTCATCCGTGTAGTGCTCAAAATCCAACTCATCATCGAATATTCCGCCATCTAAAGTACCAAAGCTACCGAAGGCGTCTGATGAGAAAAGAATCTGATTGTTTTCTTCGAAACAAACCATTGATTCTGGCCAGTGTACCATCGGCACTGTATAGAAAGTTAGTTTGTTTTTACCAAGATCGATGGAATCACCTTCTTTTACAATTTCAAAATTGCCACTGATGCCGTAGTAACCTTCAATCATTGGAACAGTTTTTTTGTTACCAACGATTTTCATCTCAGGATAAAGCTCAGTAAGAATACGAATAGCACCAGAGTGATCTGGCTCCATATGGTTAACAACAAGATAGTCTACGTTGCGACCATTAAGTATGGCTCTTACTTTAGCAATCCACTTTTCAAAATGACCTGCTTCAACGGTATCAACAATAGCTACTTTCTCGTCGGCTATCACATATGAGTTGTACGATACGCCACGATCGAGCGGCCACATATTCTCAAATAAGTTAGTGCGACGGTCGTTTACACCCACATAAAAAATATCTTCAGAAAGATTTACCGGTCTGTACATATTTGCCTGGTTTATATTGTATGTTATTTATTTCGGTATTTGAATGCGCAAAAATAGAAAAAAGTTAGTGAGTTGAAAGAATAAATGTCATCTTATAAACTGAGTTCTAAAATTTAAATTAATGGTTTATACCAATTGTATATCAAAATGATTGATCGGAACTGACCACAAAAAAGCCGGTACGTCGATACCGGCTTAAAATTCTTTCTTATTCTGTATTTATTGGCGACGAATCAACAGCCAAACATCGTCGTATTTACTGTACTTATTTCGGATTGAATTAATTCTTTGTCGCGCTGGCATTTCTTCGTTATAGGCTGAAACGGAAACACGGTATAGGCCATTTTCATTCTCCAGAAGCACTGGTAAAAATCCTTCATCAAAAAGTTGTTTCTTATAGTTTTTAGCATTATCGAGCACCCTGAATGAGCCAATAATTACGTAGTATTTAAATACTTCAGATTCTTTCTCGTCAATAACTTTTACTTTTTCTTCCTTTACCACAATTTTAGTTTGCTCAGGCTGTTTATCTTCTTTTACAACCGGTGTGGTTTCTTCTTCTACGTACGGGCTGTCGCTGTCTTCAAAGCTCGAAGTACCGCCGTTTAGCGATGCACATGAAACTATAACAAAAGTAAGAGTGGTTAACGTTAAGGCTTTAATCAATTGCATATTTAAAAATTTTTAAGGTTACTTATCTGTTAGCAAAGCTAATGGCTTCGTAGAATTGTTTCCGTTTGCGAAAATAGTGCCAATTTTCTTCTGTTGCCACTTCTTCGAGGTAATCTTCGAAAATATTGCTGAAAATATTGGCAAATGAGTATGTTTCGGAGGTAGAATAGGCCTGTGAGTGAATGGTTTTAATTCGATCGATGTACTTATTAATTACTAAAGATTTGTCGAGGTCAGCTTTATATTCGTTCTTGAGAATGCCTTTTTCAAGGTTATCTGTCAAGCGTTTTTCGATAAAACCATATAATTGAGTCAGGTGGCTTTGATATAGTTCAGGATTCAACTTAAATACAAAAATATATTTGGATGGCGAGAGTTGTTCAAAGTGCTCAAATATTTCCTGCCCGCTGATGATCATACTGTCAACGGCTCCCTCAGATTCGTATTTTTCGAAGTCGAGCACTTCGGAGAAAGCCAGAATCCTGTAATCCAGTATTTGCTTAATTAAACTTTGGGGTGTTGGAGCCAATTTGCTTATTTCATTTAGTTCACAACCAATGGCCTTGCAAACTTCCAGTAAGTTGATTCTATCCGGATTCAGCTCGCAAAGATGATTATGAATCTTACCAATGAGTTGACGTATCTCTTGTTCCATTGTTCCACTTTTATTTTCATCAAAAGATAGCTGTAAAATAGTCAAATTTAGCTTAAAAGCACAAACCTTTATAAGAGGCTTGAAGGTAGCTTAACGATATATCTTGTTTTTATTAAGAGCACGTCGAAATTTTCGTGCATTGACATTGTGCTGTTTAAGTGTTTTGGCAAAGTTATGGTAACCCGAAAAGTCTTCTTTGGCACACATGTATAGATAATCGTGCTGTGCATAGTTCAAAACCGCATCGATACCCGAAACTGATGGAATACGGATTGGCCCCGGAGGCAAACCGGCATGAATGTATGTGTTATAAGGCGATTTTATTTTCAGATCCTTCGATAGAACCCGTTGAATAGAAAAATCACCCAACGCATACTTAACCGTCGGATCAGCCTGCAACTTGATGTTCTTATTCAATCGGTTAATATATAAACCAGCAACTTTGGGTTTTTCATCATGTTTAATGGTTTCCTCATCCACAATCGCAGCCAGCGTGCTTACTTCAACAGGCGTTAATTTGGCTTTTTCAGCTTGTGCAAGGCGTTTATCCGACCAGAATTTTTTGTATTCTTTATGCATGCGCTTAATGAAATTCTCTGGCGACGTATTCCACCATAGCTCGTAGGTATTTGGGATAAACATGGCCGGAGCGGTGGCCTTGTTAAATCCTGAATTTTTAAAAGCTGTTTCAGAATTTAATGCATTTATAAGTTCGGTGCTGTCGCATTCGAGGTATTGGCTTACTTTGCCAGCTAGTTCGGGTAGTGTTCGAATGTTGTTAAAGGTCACTTTAACCGCTGTTTGGTCTCCCGATCTTAAGGTGTTCACCAGTTTATTGTTGGTCCAACCATCTTTTATTCGGTAACGTCCCGGCTTAACCGTGTTGTATTGCTTTAACTCGGCAACCCACTTAAATCCTTTTGTATCTTTCAGGTAGCCGCCATCTTCCAATGCCACAAATACATCCTCCAGATCCGATCCGCTAGAGATATAAAACAATTCGTTGCCTTCGCTAACAACTACATTGGGAGCATAAATGCGGTCGTAGTAATTTTTACCAAGGTATACGGCAATAAGCATTAATATGGCCATCAGGTAAATAAGTCGAAGAAAGGTCTTATTCACTTTTGATTTTTTATTTCTTTGCTGGATTGTCATAACAAATTGTTAAGCGGATTAAATGTTAGATTACATTGACTTCCGGTTCTATTTTAATATTATATTTTTCAATTATGCTATCGATAATAGCATCGGCCAAATTTAAAATTTGCTGTCCACTGGCCTTACCTTTATTAACTAATACGAGCGCCTGTTTATTGTGTACGGCAGCATCGCCAATTGACCGACCTTTCCATCCGGCGCGATCAATCAACCATCCGGCGGGTACTTTTATTTGCTGATCGTCGATTACATAACCCGGAATATCAGGATATTGTTCCTTTAATAGCGTATAATCATTAATGCAGATAACCGGATTTTTAAAGAAAGAACCGGCATTGCCCATCTCCTCAGGTTCGGGTAGTTTGCTTTTTCGTATATCAATAATGGTTTGTCTGACAGTTTTCAACGAAATTGCTTTCTGATCATCCAGAAGTTCCTTAACCGGACCATAGCTTAAATTGAATCGCTCTTTTTTGTTGAGTTTAAATACCACCGATGTAATAACGGTTTTATTTTTTAGTTCAGATTTAAATATGCTCTGACGATAACCAAATTGGCATTCATCATTGTTGAATACAAAATTGGTTTGTTGATCGATATAAATTCCCTTAACTTTTTCGATGCAATCTTTGACTTCTACTCCGTAAGCACCGATGTTTTGAACAGGCGATGCACCAACATTCCCCGGAATGTAGGAAAGGTTTTCGAGGCCAAACCAATTGTTGTTAACGCTATATTCCACCAGTTCATCCCAAACAACACCGGCTTCAACTTCGAGCCAGATATGCTCATCAGTTTCTTTATTAACTTCAATTTTATTTAGAAGCGGATGAATGATTGTTCCATTAAAATCATTCTTGAATAGGATGTTGCTGCCACCACCTAAAATTAACAGGTTTTCTTGCTTGTTGTTAACCCACGATAGGGCCTCCTTAATTTCTTGAGGTGAATGACAGGCAATATAATTGCGTGCTTTTACATCGAAACCAAAAGTATTGAGTGATGCCAGATTAAAATTCTGTTGATTCTGAATCATACTTCTATTGTTGAACAGGCAAAGATAAAAGAATAACCGTAGCGCATGATTACATTTTGTTTAAGTTTTAATTTTACCCATTTTGCTCGATGCCCCTAATATTAAGGATAAAATAAACCCATTGCTTTTAACTTATTAGGTAAAAATAATGGATTTGAAGTATGAGTGAATCAACTAAATTGGTCGTATCGGCATTTACCAAAGTATATAGCAAATCGGCTAAAAGTGCGTTTCGTAATGCATTTGGTATTACATGCTGATATATTCGCTTTCCTTAAGCTGATCGTTGGGTTTAAAAGTTATCCCGTTTTTTTCTACTGCATCCGTAGTTGATTCTGCGGAGCTTATTTGTTGTTTTTTTTCCTGTTGATGATTTTCAGAATTATTGACTTTAAAAAAATGCATCATTCGATCTAACTCACCTGCCTGGCCAGATAACTCTTCAGAACTGCTTGCCATCTCCTCAGCTGAAGTAGCATTTTGTTGTGTTACTGAACTGAACTGATGAATAGCTGAGTTTACCTGATTAACGCCTTGTTCCTGTTCTATGCTTGCACTGGCAATTTCTTCTACCAACATGGATGTATTATTAATGTCGGGTATGATTTCCTGCAATAGCTTATGTGAATTCTCAGAAATAAGGCTACCTTCTTTGCAGAGTTGTACGATATCTTTAGCGGCTTCTTTACTTCTCTCGGCTAATTTTCTTATTTCTGTTGCAACTACAGTAAATCCTCTGCCATACTCACCAGCCCTTGCCGCTTCAACCGCTGCATTGAGAGCGAGAATATTTGTCTGTTGGGCGATCTCAACAATAATCTGGATTTTACCATTAATATTAGCAGATGCTTTTACATTTCTTTCTGAGGCATTGGCCATTTCCTGAATAGACTTTGAGGATTTATCAGAAATTTCCTGTGCTTGTTTGGCGTTTGAAGCATTTTGATGAATATTGGCAGTCATCTCTTCCATTGATGACGAGATTTCTTCGGCGGAAGCAGCTTGTTCGCTAACGCCACTGGATATCTGCTGGGCACCAACAGTGAGTTGTTGACTGGCTACAGCCAGGTTATCAGAGCCAGTTTTAATGTTAGTTACGATTTCCTGAAGTTGAGAAGACATATTAACAAGTGCATCAGCTAATTGCCCTATTTCGTCTTTCTGATCGATTTCTACTGTTGCAGTTAAATCCCCTTTGGCTACGGTGTTGGCAAATTTCAATGATTTTTTAATTGGAGTCACCAGGTTGCCTGTAATAAAGTAGGCCATTAAAATAGCAATTATAATGGCTCCAATGATTATTAAAAGCACAACAAATTGGGTGTTTTTAGCCTTGCTTAGCATGACTTCATCAGTAAGTACGTATTTTTTGGATTCTTCAATGGTTCTATCAAATAATTTGCCCATTGTTTCCAGGTACTTAATCGTTTCATTGTGATAAATGTGCTTGGCATCATCCATCCCTTCCTGGTTTCTGGCACTCCAATCGGCAAATGTACCTAGTTCATTCAGTACCAGTTCCGTGTTTTTTTTGATGGTGGAATTAAAATACTTTCGAGCCCCTGCATTGTCACCTTTCTTTTGCAATGATTCTGCATAATGAATACTTTGATGAAGTTTATTGTGGTCACTTACAATTTGTTCAACACTTTGCTTCAGCTCAGGATTATTCGTGATGAGCTTATTTAGAGCCTCTGAATGTAGCCATTTACCAAAGTTACATTGTTCAGGATCTTTGGTTACATCAATGTGCTTAGCATTTTTTATAAAAATGGCATCTTTAACATTGTTCATCCACAATATGTGATCCAGTTGTGCTTGCTTAAGCTGAATGGAAATGTGCCAATCCACTTGTTTGAAAACATCGGCAATTTCTATAGCTGAATGGTGCAAGTGCATATGTGGTTCTTCAAACTCATCAAGAATAGGTTTTAACTCAGGAGCTAATCTTAATGCTTCTTTTCGCCCTTCTCCGTAATACCATTGGCCAAAAGCACATTGTTTATGATCTGTTTGAACATTTAACTTAGTTACACTATCATCGGAGAGTAATTTATTAAGCTCTTTGGCCCAAATTAAATGATCAACATATTTACCTTCAAGATCTGATCGGAGCTTATTGCCATCAATGGCCTCAGAGGCATTGCCAACAATACCATTAATGCCAAATATAGCCCATAAGCCACAAGTTGTAAGTAAAGAGATAATGATTCCAAAAGCAAAAAGGAACTTTCTGCTCAATTTTAAGTTATTCCACTTCATGGATAAAAATTTTCCGATTTATATTTCCCGAAAACAAGATACGGGATTAATAGAGAAAAGTTTCTTCAATAACATCTTTGTTAAAAATTAAAATTGATTATGGAGTAAGTTAAAAAATAGACATAGCGAAAGATTATGCACATTCATATGAAACTTTCACATCTTTTTTGATTTATTTAAGAATTATGGTACATCAATTGTTTATAGCCTTATTAAAAGAAGGTTATGATGGCTGAAGATGTATGGAAGTTAATGGCAAATACCTTTGACTATGAACGGCGAAGGTGTAGAAAGCACTTCGAAGAAGTATGCAAAAGAAGTTCTTATCAATTAATCGAACATCGGGAGAAAGGAGAATTACTCGGTTTTATCGGTTATTGGAATTTGGGTAAGTGGATTGTTATTGAACATTTGGCTGTTCAAAAAGGCGAGAATCCATATAAAATTGTGCCAATATTATTATCAATATTGCGTAATTCAGTTGATAACGGCGTCATATTAATTACTGAGGTTGATATTTTAAAAACTGATTTTGTACAACGCTATAAAGAGCTATATAAATTAGCAGGTTTTATTGAGAATCCGTTTGTTTATATTCAACCATCTTATCATAAAGGGGAAGCGACTTTTCCCCAGCGAATTATGAGTTATCCAGTGCCTATTACGTATCCTCAATTTAAAGACTTACGAAGCTTACTTTATCGCTTCGTATATGGCAATAAGAATATTGGATAGTGCTTGAGTTTATCGATCTTTAATAGCGCGTATTAATTCTATTATATACTTTTGTTACAAAATTCGAATATGACAAAAGTACAAGCTTGGGTAAATGCGTTTCGTTTGCGTACTTTACCATTAGCGCTCTCTTCAATAATAATGGGTAGTGGCGTTGCTGCTTACCACGGAACTTTCAATTGGAATATACTGGCTTTGGCGGCTTTAACCACCTTGTTTTTGCAGGTGTTATCGAACCTTGCAAATGATTATGGTGATACCATTAATGGAGCTGACCATGAAGAACGACAGGGGCCTGAGCGCATGGTTCAGTCTGGACTTATTTCAAAACAATCCATGTTAAGAGGTATTTTTGTGATGGGGACTTTGGCCTTAATTTCGGGTCTTGGTTTAATTACCATTGCTTTTCAGGATATTAGTATTACCAGCTTAATATTTTTCATTCTTGGTATTGCAGCGATCGGTGCAGCAGTAAAATATACCATGGGAAGTAATCCCTATGGCTACAGAGGATTAGGTGATGTTTATGTGCTTTTGTTCTTTGGTTTGATAGGTGTTGGAGGTACTTACTACCTGCATGCACAGAAAATTGATTTTTCTGCAATATTACCGGCTTTGTCAGTTGGTTTTTTAAGTGCTGGTGTATTGAATTTGAATAATATGCGTGATGTGGAAAGTGATACTTCGGCGAATAAAAATACCCTGGTGGTGAAATTTGGATTGCAGTGGGCTAGGAAGTATCAATATACAATGGTACTTGGAGCTATTATCTGTTCCGTCTTATTCCTGGTTTTAAATCATGCAAGCTTACTTGCCTATTTGTTTTTGATCAGTTTGCCATTGTTTATAAGGCATCTGTTGGTTGTTAAAAGGGCAAGGGGTTCAAAAGATTTCGATCCTGAATTAAAAAAGCTGGCATTGAGTACATTCCTTTTTGTTTTGTTATTTACTTTGGGTTTGGTAATATCGTAACTATGTATAAAGCAGAATACATCAAACGAACTTTAATTTTTAACGAAGCGGGTGGTACTTCGCGAGGAACGCTTTATGAGAAACCAAGTTGGTTTATTCGAATTTATGATGAAAAGGGGAGAAGTGGTATGGGAGAATGTTCCATTATTCCCGGCCTGAGTAAGGACGATCCGAAACTGTTGGAAAACAAAATAAAAGAAGTTTGTCGCGATATCAATAATTATCTAAATACTTACCACGAAAGTCTGCTTTTGTTTCCGGCTTTGCGCTTTGCCATCGAAATGGCCATGTTGGATTTAAACAATAATAGGGCATTTGAACTATTTCCTTCAGAATTTACCAGAGGAAATGACAGCATTACCATTAATGGTTTGATTTGGATGGGTTCAGCCAATGAAATGTTAAAGCGCATCGATCAGAAACTGCAAAGGGGGTTTACTTGTTTGAAGCTCAAGGTTGGTGCCATTGATTTTAATGAAGAATTAAAAATATTACAGGCCATACGTTCTCATTATTCGAATAAAGAACTGGAATTAAGGGTAGATGCCAATGGAGCCTTTTCACCAACAGAGGCATTGGTAAAATTGGAAGCACTCTCTAAATTTGATTTACATTCAATCGAACAGCCAATTATGGCCGGACAAGCGGAAGCCATGCAACGACTATGCGATAAAAGTCCCATTGATATTGCTCTTGATGAAGAACTGATTGGCATTAACGGAGAAAGTGCAAAGCTTGATATTTTAGAGACCATACAACCTCAGTATATCATATTAAAACCCAGTTTACTCGGAGGTTTCCAATCGGCAGAAGAGTGGATAAGGGCTGCCGAGCATAATGGAATTCGCTGGTGGGCTACATCGGCTTTGGAAGGGAACGTAGGACTTAATGCCATTGCGCAATGGGTGTTCAAAAAGCAGAACCCACTTAAACAGGGTTTGGGTACCGGACAGGTGTTTAGTAATAATATCCAGTCGCCGCTTTACCTCATGGGAGAACAATTATACTATGATAAAGCAGCAGGTTGGACTAATCCTTTCGATTCGTAAGTAATGACAGGAGATAGCTTGTATAAAAAATACAATGTGCTCACCGTTGATGGTTGTTCCTATAATGGTTTCGAGGCGATTAATGAATTAGTTGACACTTTAAAATCAAATGGCGATAAAGAAAAGGCAAGTATTGCAGAGTTTCTGATTGAATGGTTTGATGATTCAGATACAATACAGCTGCAGACATCCGGAAGTACAGGTAAGCCAAAGCAAATAGTTGTTAAGAAAAAAGCTATGCTTGCTTCTGCAAAAAAGACGATTCAGTTTTTGCAATTAACTGAAGGGGCTACAGCACTTTTGTGTTTGTCGGCGAATTACATTGCCGGTAAAATGATGATCGTTCGTGCTTTACTTGGAAGGTTTAATCTGTTGTTGGGCAATGTCGCATCCAATCCTTTACAGAACAATCAGCAGAAAATAGATTTCGCTGCAATGGTGCCCATGCAGGTTTATCAGGTTTTGAAGGAAAATCATGATGCTTTAAAGCAAATTAATCATCTGATTATTGGAGGGGGAAGCTTAAATCGCACTTGTGTGAAGCAATTAAGGAATATGGATGTTAATGCCTGGGAAACATATGGTATGACCGAAACCGTCTCACACATTGCCATGCGTTCCATTAAGTTATACGATAAAGGTTTTCAATTATTACCCAATGTAAATATTTCTGTGGATGAAAGACAATGCCTGGTTATTGAAGCATCTGATGTTAACGATCAAAAGTTAGTGACCAATGATCTTGTTGAAGTTGACAGTCACAACCGTTTTACCATCAAAGGTCGTTACGACAATATCATCAACTCGGGAGGTGTAAAATTGGTTCCGGAAATCATTGAATCCAAGTTGCAAAACCAAATACCATTCGATTTTATTATTTCTTCAAAAGCTGATGAAGTGTTGGGGCAGAAGCTTGTTTTGGTTTTGGAATCGAAAAACCGGGAGGCGTTCATTGATCCTGATTATTCCATCCTTAAGCGATTTGAAATTCCGAAAGAGCTGGTTTTTATAGATGAGTTTCCAAGAACCGAATCGGGGAAATTACATCGAATAAAAACGAAACTTCTGTTGGAATAGATTATTTTTAAAACTGCCTTAAGTATTATATTTGCTGATATTTTGAATCACTCAATAATGAAAGTTTTTTTACAGATCAATTTACTTTTAATAGCGCTTATTCTTTCGTCGTGTTATAATCAACGACCAGAGATAACATGCAAAACATATAACGAACCGAAAGATCCAGAGGCAAAGAATCTGGAGGAGTGGGAAGCGACCGGACGCGGTTTACATCTTTCTTTTGGCGAAAAAGATATCAAATATAAAAAGAGCAAGGTGCCCATGCTTGGGGTTACTAAAGATAAAGAAGTTCTTGCCTGGAAAGGCGAAACTGTATCATTTCAGGCTGTGTTATGGAGTGCTTTTCCGGTTAGTCAAATTGAGTGCGAATGGGAAAATTTGATAGCGTCGAATGGGGATACTATTCCAAATTCAGTTATTCAAACGCGTTATGTACGATATGTTTTAAGTGATACGAATTTTGTGAATGAGGAGTCGGATCAGACCAGTTGGCGCGACTCATGTTTATTGCCCGATATGCTGGATAGTTTACCATGTATGGATATGATGGCGCAATCGGTACGACCTGTTTGGGTAAAAATACATGTGCCTGAAGATGTGAAGGCCGGTGTTTATTCAACATCGCTTAAAGTGTATTCACGGAAAAATCCGCCACAGGAGTTGCGTTTAAAGTTGAAGGTATGTGACAAGGTACTGCCAAGACCCGAGAACTGGCGATTCCAAACCAATATGTACATTAACCCGGTAGCGATTGCGCAATGGCACAAGGTAGATGTTTGGTCGGAGAAACACTATGATGCTATGCTGCCTTATGTGGGTCTTATGAAAAAAGCCGGGCAGAAGGCCATTAATGTATCGATCTTTCCGCAGGCTAATAGTGCAAATGAAAATCATGCCTTAATCACCTGGAAAAAGAGTGCTAATAACCGTTTGCAGGCTGACTTTACAAAATTCGATCAATGGATAAAATTCATGATGAACCATGGGATTTCTTCGCAATTGGATTGTTATATTCTTAATCCTGAGCTTGTAAGTGAAGTGATTTATACCGACGAAACCAAGCAAATAACTATTAGAGAGCAGCTCGATGTAAATAAAAATAAGGCATTGATTAAACAGTGCCTGAAGCAAGTAATTGAACACTTAAAAGAAAGAGATTGGTATGGAAAAGCCGTTTTTGCCATCGGTAAGGGCAGTGCCGATGATGTTTCTAAATTAAAGGATTTATTGCAAAATATTGAATCAGGTATAAGATTGGAATTGGTGGCACACGAATGGACATCCGGTTTACTCAAAGATGTTTATGCGGCCAATGTACCTTCTGGCTTCAGTAACTTAAAAGAGTGGTTTAAATTGCGTCATCAGCAAGGACTGGAAACCTCTTATCAGCTCGATGATAAGGTTGCCTTTCCAAATACATATTTGCATTCACCTTCGAGCGAAGCGGCTTGGTTTGGATGGTATGTGGCCGCTCAGGGGCTGGATGGATTGCACATCGATAATTTTAATAATTGGGGACAATATCCACTCACAGATGCCAGGTTACCAAAATCGTCCAGCGGAAGTAATTTTTTAATCTATCCGGGGGGGCGAAGTTCAATTAGGTACGAGCAATTACTTGAGGGGATTCAGGATTACGAGAAAATTGTAATCTTAAAAGAAGGGCTGGTTTCGAACGAATCTGCTTCAAATACTCAAAAATTAGAGCTCATAGATGAGGTGTTGAGTGATTTTGTTATTGATCGTATACCACGCGAAAGTGCCAGCCAGATGGTGAAAAGTGGAAAAGATTTAATTGAGGAATTATCGATGAATTAAGCATCGCTCACTTTTTTTACTCTAATATATTTCAGTTCTGTTTATGAAATATGTCATGATACGTTAGCGACATCTTTTATTTATTTGTACTGAGATAGTTGATTGAAATTTAAGTAATACATTATAAAGTAAGGATATGAAATTATTATCATCAGTTTTATTGAGTTTGTTCTGCCTCACAATTGTGGCGCAGGATAAAAGTGAAGGCTATAAGTTTGAAACTATTTATGATCTTGAGGCAACTTGTGTTAAAGATCAGCACCGTTCAGGTACTTGTTGGAGTTTCTCAGCATTGGGATTTTTCGAATCAGAAATGATCCGTATGGGAAAAGATCCTGTAAACTTATCTGAAATGTATGTGGTACGTCATTGTTACTCCGATAAGGCTGAGAAATATGTTCGTTTGCACGGTTCATTGAACTTTGGCCCTGGTGGCGCCTTTCACGATGCTGTTTATGTAATGAAAAAATACGGTATGGTACCCGAGGAAGTATATGCCGGATTGAAATATGGAGAAGAGTCACATGTGCATGGCGAAATGGATAAGATTCTTAAAGGGTATGTGGATGCCGTAATCAAAAATTCAAACAAGAAATTAAGTCCGGTTTGGAAAAAAGGATTTGATGGTGTTTTGGATACATACTTAGGTGAAGAGCCAGAATCATTCGAAGTAGATGGTAAAAAGTATACACCACAAACTTATATGAAAGATGTGGTTGGTTTGGATATGGATGATTATATCCAGGTAACATCGTATACGCATCACCCAACATATGAGACTTTTATTATTGAAGTGCCTGATAACTGGTTGTGGGGCGAAGTTTATAATGTTACCCTTGATGACTTAATGACCATTTTCGAGCATTCTTTGGAAAAAGGTTATACCATTGGGTGGGCAGCCGATGTAAGTGAAAAAGGATTCTCGCATACAAATGGTGTGGCGATTGTACCTGAAAATGATTCAAAAGAAATGTCTGGTTCTGAACGTTCACGTTGGGAAAATATGTCACGTGCTGATCGTAACAAAATGTTATACAGCTTTGATAAGCCGGTAAAAGAAAAGGTGATCACTCCTGAAATGCGTCAAGAAGCCTACGACAATTACCTGACGACTGATGATCACGGTATGCAGATAACAGGATTAGTAAAAGATCAGAACGGAACCAAGTATTTTAAAGTGAAAAACTCTTGGAATACCAACAATAAATATGATGGTTATTTTTACGCATCAGAAGCTTTTGTAAAGTATAAAACCATGTCGATCATGATTAATAAGAATGCTTTAACAAAAGATTTAAAGAAAAAGCTTGGAATCAAATAAGCAAAATAAAATTTCAGGAAGAGGGTGGCGATTGTCACCCTTTTTTTATTTATTGAAATAGCAAAAGCATCTGAATCAAACCGGGATTATCGTTAGTTTGTAAAAATCTTAAATACACAAGAACAATAGAGTTCATCATTGTTCATATTGGAAAAGCTCCATTCACTGCACTAACTTACCCGGATTATTAGGTATAATCTACAATACATATTAAGCACAGTGAA
>JAOARW010000072.1 GCA_025210475.1 Carboxylicivirga sp.
ACGAAATTCTACAAATTCTCAGCATATCTCTACTCGACAAAACTCCTGTAAGAGAGGTGCTTATAAAATACGATTACAAAAATGTCAAAGAACTTAAAAATAAACAATTAATAATCAGCGGGTTTTAAGTGCCCGCTAATGGCTCCAATCACATATTAAAAGAAGTTTAAATTAACACTACTTTTTATGTCGTGATTTCGATTATTAATACTTACAGAAAAAATAAAAGTTACATTTTTCTTGACGAGACGACCTAATTAAAGGATTAAAAGGGGAAATTTTAGGTTAAATTATTTAGGTAATCGATGGCGTAATAAATTCCTGATACTTAAGATCGCATTTAGCATCTTTCAATTGTGCATACCAATCAAAAACCGATTCCGACTTTAAACGATCCTGCTGAATGGTGACAAAACCGAATTGATCACACATGCGCCTGGCCAAATATTCTTGTTCATACTGCCCGGGCGTTGGTATCAGCAAAGCTTTTCTTTGGCAATAAACCAAATCCATAATAGTTGAGTAACCCGAACGACATATGATAAAGCCACTATTTTCAATTAAATACTTTTGCTTGGTAGCACTCAAGTGCGGAAAAATGGAAATATTATCACTCATTCGAAACTCCATTCCCGGACGGGCACCTAATATAACAGTTCTTAAACCTTTTTCTTTTAACTGATTAAGCAACAAACCTTCCAGCTTTGTTCGCTGTGGCTCGGGACCTGATAGAATCACCAATACCTCGGTTTTATCAAGTCCATTGGACATTTTATTAGCCAACATTAACCGCGAACACATCCCCATGTAAGTGGTATCAATCCCTTTTACCTGTCGCACCAGGGAACCTGCCAGTTTTAAAGTTATATCATCGGGTATCCAGCACTCATTGAAGCGGCGAATCCACATTCGACTAATTAAACTGGTTAAGGGTCGGAGAAAGAAAAAAAATCGCCCTATGTAAGGATGTGTCTGATGCGTAATAATTACCGAATGAACACTTTTGGAATAAAAACCATAACGATTATCGGAGATTATAAAATCGATATTCTTTAATCTGACTAACTCTTCAGCATCCGAATGATCTGATCGGATACTTCTGATTAAAGCTGGTATTTGCTTAAGTAAACTGAACCATTGGTATTTTCCTTTTGATAATTTAACACGAAAGCCATTTAAAACAACGGTGTCCAAAGAAGGAAATTCTTCACTAAGCACCCGCAAAGATGGCCATTCTCCTGCCAGCATCACATAATGACCTTGTTGCAGTAAACTATTAACCAGAGGAATTAGTCTTGTAGCGTGGCCCAATCCCCAATTTAGGGGACTGATCAATATTCTTCTTTTATTTAAACCACCGTCCGTCACTTTACAAAGATAAATAAGATGCTTTCTATTATCCAGAAACTGACACGTAAAAACCTTTATATCTGGCTTTTTGTGCAATAGTTTCTAATACTTCCAAGGGTACTTTTTTCAAAGAATTATAGGGCGTATCCCTTTCAATGGTGTAAATCATTATTTTATCCGGTTTAATACGACTCAAGGCATTTAACCACGACGTCACATCTTCTTCCGTAGTATTATCAATCACTTCGCCGTTTAGTTCTCCGGCTACAAACATGGTCTGAATAATAAGCTGACCATTAAAATCACAAAGTTGTTTAATGGTTTTTTCAAGATCAAAAGGATAATTTGGCTGATCCAGTTTAAGTATCGTTTCCGTTAATCCGGAATCTAGCTTTTGAATGTTGTCATCAATTTTCAGCAAAGCTTCAACAACCTCAGGCTTATGCAAACGCGAAGTATTTGACAGAACCGCGATACGCGCCGCCGAACAATATTTGTTTCTTAATGCTATGGTATCATCAATAACACCATTAAATTCAGGGTGTAAAGTAGGTTCGCCATTGCCGGCAAAAGTTATTACATCAGGCTTTAATCCCTCATCTAACATTTTCTTCAACTTTTCTTCCAAAGCCTTTTTTACTTCCGTTCGGGTTGGCATTTGTCCGGTTTTATCACCCAACTGACCGTTTAATCCACACTCGCAATAAATACAATCAAACGAACAGATTTTACGACTAACCGGTAGCAAATTCATCCCCAAAGAAACTCCCAGTCTGCGACTCTTAACCGGACCAAATACTATATCTTCAAATAAAAACACTGACATACTATACTCAATTTTTATGCAAATGTAATCCTTTCATCGAAAGTTCTATTGATAACTGACACATGTCATCTGGCTTGATTACATACATTTTTGACTCATGCTTCAGCAGGTAGGGATAAAAAGAATACCTGAGCCCATTTTGTATTGACGTTGATGCCGCCTCCCTACAAATGCCATTTTACACAATCAACTAAATTGCTATCTTTGATGACTTGAATTTTAGGCGACTTCATGAAATTTAACGAGGTTATAGGGCACCAGAAAATAAAGCAACATTTGATAAGCATGGTCAAAGAAAACCGTGTGAGTCATGCACAGTTATTTTGTGGTCCACAAGGGATAGGAAAAATTAATCTGGCACTGGCGTTTGCTCAGTATCTCAATTGTCATAACAGGCTCGATGATGATTCGTGCGGCGTTTGCCCATCTTGCCTTAAATACAACAAGTTAATCCATCCCGATTTACACTTTGTTTTTCCGGTGGTTAAAAGCACCAAACACAAAAATCCGGTAAGTGACTCTTATATTGGCGAGTGGCGTCAATTCGTTTTGACAAACCCTTATTTCAATGTGCATCAATGGTTTGATTTCCTTGAAGCAGATAAACAAGGATTAATCTATAGTCAGGAAAGCCAGGAAATTATTAAAAAGCTAAGCCTTAAAACTTTTGAAGCCAAGTATAAGGTAATGATCATTTGGCTTCCCGAAAAAATGCATGTAGCTGCCGCTAACAAATTACTGAAACTGCTGGAAGAACCTCCTGAAGGAACTGTTTTCTTGCTGGTTTCAGATAATCCCAACGAAATATTGGGAACCATATTAAGCCGCGCTCAACGTTTGAATATTCCATCGCTTGAAATTAAAGAGATAGCCGAGGCGCTGCAAAAAGAGTACGATATAAGTACTGAAGAATGCGAGCGCTTTGCCAAATTATCGGTTGGTAATTACGTCAATGCCCGCGAAATAATTAGCCAGGGAGAAGAACGCACTTTCTTTTTCGATAAGTTTGTTTCGATGATGCGTTTGGCATATGGCCGCAAGCTTTTTGATTTGATTGACTGGTGCGACGAAATGAACCGGCAGTCGAAAGAAAGGCAAAAAAACTTCTTTGATTTTTCATTACGATTGATTCGAGAAAACTTCATGATGAACATCGAAGAAAAAGATTTATTGTACCTTACTCCCGAAGAAGAGAATTTTTCGGTGCGTTTTGCACCTTTTATTAACGATGGAAATATCCTTCAATTAAGCGAAGAATTTAGTTTAGCACATTCCCACCTTGAACAAAATGGGAATGCTCGTATTATATTAATGGATTTATGCTTAAAAGTAATTATGCTGCTAAAGCAGTAATAGGCGTGAATTCACAAGCTCTTTGAGCCTTTTATATTATTTTTTATGGAAGAAGTTATTCAAGATACTGATAAAAAAGGATGCACAGGATGCAACAGCCGCTGTGGTAAACTTAATGTTTACGACTGGCTGGATGACCTGCCAGATAGCATTAACAGCACTGACATTGTTGAAATTCAGTTTAAAAATACCCGCAAAGGCTATTTTCGAAACAGCAATGCTCTGCGTATTAATAAAGGCGACATCGTTGCTGTTGAAGCATCACCGGGGCATGATATTGGCACAGTAACTCTTACTGGCGAATTGGTGCTGCTACAAATGAAGAAGCACAACATCAACCTTGAAACATTTGAATTTAAACGTGTATATCGCAAGGCCAAGCAGGCTGACATTGAAAAATGGGAAGAAGCACGCAACCTGGAGCATGAAACCATGCTTGAGTCGCGTCGCATTGCTGAACGTTTGAACCTCAACATGAAAATTGGTGATGTTGAATACCAGGGTGATAAAACCAAGGCTATTTTCTACTACATTGCCGATGAACGTGTGGATTTCCGACAGTTGATTAAAGTTCTGGCAGAGACCTTCCGGGTACGGATTGAGATGCGCCAGATTGGAGCCCGACAGGAAGCTGGTCGAATTGGTGGTATTGGCCCCTGTGGACGAGAACTTTGCTGTTCTACCTGGATGACCAATTTTGTTTCGGTAACAACCAATGCTGCCCGTTATCAGGAAATCTCGTTAAACCCGCAAAAATTGGCAGGCCAATGTGGTAAACTAAAGTGTTGCCTCAATTACGAACTGGATGTTTACATCGATGCGCAACAGGATTTCCCGAGAACCAACATCGTACTGGAAACTGTTGATGGTAGTTATTATCACTTCAAAACTGATATATTCTCGCGTACCATGTGGTACAGTACCAGTAAAGAGGTACCCGCAGGCATCGTTTCCGTGTCTGTTGATCGGGTTAAAGAAGTGATTGTGCTTAACCGCAAAGGCAAAAAAGTTGAAAAGCTGGCCAATGAAGCGCCGAAAATAATGATTTCGGAACCGACTTATGACAACGTTATTAGTCAGGAAAGTCTGACACGTTTTGATGAACAGAAAAAGAAGAAAAGACGTCCAAGCAGGCGAAGAAACAACAGTGGTAATCAAAACGAAGGCAAAAGCAACAACCCCAAAAACAGCGAAAGAAAAGCTAAAAGCAACGATAAAAAGCAAAGTGGTGGTAATCAATCCGGCTCGGGAAAACCCCACAATAAATCTAAGCGTCGATACCGACCTAACAACCAACGCAAACAACAAGGAGGTAATGGACAAAATAAAGATAAGTAGGCTTTTATGGGCCATGCTGATCGGCCTAATTACATTCAGCAGTTGCGATCAGAACGTGGTATTTGATCAGTATGTAACCATCCCCGATGGTGGTTGGAACATGGACTCGATGGCCGTGTTTAAATTAAATATTGAGCGTACCGATATGGCCTATGATGTAAACATCAACATTCGAAATCGTTCCAATTACCCCAACAGTAACCTGTGGTTGTTTGTAGATGTGATCAGTCCTTCGGGCAAACAAGTACAAGATAAAGTCGATTGCATCTTGGCCGATGACACCGGGCGATGGCTCGGCTCAGGCTGGGGGGATTTATACCACGTTAAAATACCCTATCAACAAAATGTAAAATTTGCCGAGACCGGCGAATATACTTTCCGCATTATACAGGGAATGCGCGAAGAAGACCTTAAGGGCATACATAACATTGGATTGAGATTAGAAAAAGCGGCAGGAATAAAAGAGTAAAAAAAGGTGGGAAAAAACAAGTTGAAGAAATTTGCCGAGATGGCAAATTACGACCATGTATTTGAAGCTGATTATAGTGATTTAAAAGGAGAAAACTTTCGCCTTAAAGGAAAATGGAACCAGGATTTTTTTGAAAACAGCAACCCAATTGTATTGGAGCTTGGCTGTGGAAAAGGCGAATATACCGTTGGACTGGCGGAGCTATTTCCTGACAAAAATTTTATTGGCATTGATATTAAAGGGGCACGCATGCATCGCGGTGCAACTGATGCTTTAAACAAAGGCTTAAAAAATGTGGCCTTTGTAAGAACACGAATTGAATTCATTACAGCATTTTTTGCAGAAAATGAAGTGGATGAAGTCTGGTTAACTTTTCCTGACCCACAGATGAAAAAAGTTAACAAGCGCCTCTCTTCAACCCGTTTTCTGAAGCTTTATAAGCAATTTATGAAACCACAGGGTCTTGTTCACCTCAAAACGGACTCCTACTTTTTGCACACTTACACCAGTGAGATGGTGAAAGCCAATAATTTTAAGATCGAAGTTAATGAGGATGATTTATATAACTCCGATTATCAGAATGAGATTCTGTCGATCCAAACACATTACGAATCGAAATGGATTGCTCATGGCTTATCCATTAAATACCTTCAGTATCAATTAGAAAATCGTGACGAATGGATTGAACCAGACATTGAAATTGACTTTGACAATTATCACAGTGCCGGTAGGGGTGTTGTAAAAGTAAAAGAATCATTTTCAAAGCATCCCGATGCGCGACGCAAAGGAAAATAAGACCTGGTTATAATGGCTGAAAAAGATTTCTTCAAACGTGTATTTCAGGTGGCCGAATTAATTCCCCATGGCCGGGTAACCAGCTATGGCGCTATCGCCAATTATATTGGCAGCTATCGTGGAGCACGAATGGTTGGATGGGCTATGAATAAATGCAGCAGCTGGCACAACTACATTCCGGCACATCGGGTTGTTAACAGCAAAGGTTTACTAACCGGCAAACAACACTTCCCGGGTGGCGGAACCATGAAAGAGCTACTTGAAAACGAAGGAATTATTATAGAGGACAACCAAATCATCAATTTTAAGGATGTTTTTTGGGATCCGTCAAAAGAGCTGCTTTAAAGCAGTTGTTTTAGCATTAGAAAGAGGAAGCGAATTTCTCTTTTTTTTATACCTTTGGTTCTAATTTTTACAAGGTTTAAATAAAGATAAGAATGGAATACTATCCAAATCTCATATTGGATGCTCTCAAACACGTTGAGCATCCGGGTAAGGGCAAAGACATTGTATCGTTGGGTATGGTGGAGGATGACATACGAATTGATGGAAAACGCATTAGTTTCAGTCTTTTATTTGACAGGGCTAACGATCCTTTAGTAGGTTCTCTTAAAAAAGCTTGTATTCAGGCCATTAAAACCTATGTCGACGAAGCTGCTGAGATTGAAGGAAATATATACGTTAAAATAAAGCCAAAAGAAAAGCCAGTTGTTCAAAAGTCGCTGCCACAAGTAAAAAATGTTATTGCTGTGGCATCTGGTAAAGGTGGTGTTGGTAAATCAACTGTTACCTCAAATTTGGCAGTTGCACTAGCTAAGGCAGGTTATTCGGTTGGCTTATTGGATGCTGATATTTTTGGTCCTTCTGTACCAATTATGTTTCAAACAGAAGATGCGAAACCAATGCTTGAAAAAGTGGATGGTAAAGATAAAATCATTCCGGTTGAAAAGTATGGAGTTCAAATGCTTAGCATCGGTTATTTTGTCAATCCTGAAGATGCATTAATTTGGCGCGGTGCCATGGCAACCAATGCCATTCGTCAGTTAATTAACGATGGTAACTGGGGCGAACTGGATTATTTGTTGATTGACTTACCTCCTGGTACCAGCGACATTCATTTAACCATAGTACAAACCATTGGTATTACCGGGGCTGTTATCGTTTCCACGCCTCAGAATGTGGCATTGGCCGATGCTGTTAAAGGGGTTAGCATGTTTAAAAGTAAAAACATCCAGGTGCCTGTTTTAGGATTGGTTGAGAACATGGCATGGTTTACACCAGCAGAGTTACCCGATAACAAGTATTACATCTTCGGGAAAGATGGTGGCTCAAAACTGGCCAACAAACTAAATATTCCTTTACTAGGACAAATTCCACTTGTGCAAAGCATACGCGAAGGTGGTGACAATGGCGAACCAGCAGCTCTTAATGATAGTTCCGTTACCGGATTGGCATTTGCCGATTTAGCTCAGAAAGTGGTTGAGCGGGTTGAATTGCGAAATGCAACGATGCCAGAGACCAAAATTGTAGAAATGAAGAAATAAAATAGTCATGGGAGAGAATAAATTACAGCTTATGCAGCAGGTCGAAGCTGCTTTAGAAGAAATTCGTCCTTACCTCAAGGGTGATGGTGGCGATATCAGCTTAATTGAAATAACAGATGACAACATCGTGAAGGTAAAGCTGGAAGGATCTTGCGATGGCTGCCCATTAAGCATGCAAACGCTTAAAGGAGGTGTGGAGATGGTTGTAAAAAAATCAGTCCCTCAGATTACCGAAGTAATTGCGGTTGACTAACAAGATAAGCAGGGGGTGATACCATTCACCTTCTGCCAATTTAGGCTAATGGTACCAATAATATCAGTTAAGAGTAATATATGGTACTTTAAACACAACACGTGTACCTTGCTTTCCATATTCCGAAAGATCTTCAATTAGTAAAGTCACATTGGTATTTTCTTTTGAATTTAAAAGATTAAGTCGTTCACGCGTAATGCCCACAGCAATTGACTTATGCTTCTTTTTATTCTTTTTTGCCGCTTCAATTGAGTTTTTAATACCGATCCCATTGTCCTCAATTGAAAATTCCAGAATATCTTCATTTTTGGTTAGAGACACGTTGATGTAACTGTCATTTTTGGTCAACTGGCCATGCTCAATGGCATTCTCAATAAAAGGTTGGGTCAACATTGGAGGAATCAAAACCTCATCAATTTGAATCTGCTCGTCAATTTCGATGCTATAATTTATTTTATTATCGAAACGTTTGTTTTGCAAACTCATATACATTTCCAATATTTCCTTTTCCTTTTTCAAGGTAATGTGTTCCTCTTTGGCGTATTGAAGCACCATTCGCATCAAACCAGAAAAATCGGCAATAAAATCGATTGCATCTTCCTTATTATTTTCCAAAATAATACATTGCAATGCCGAAAGGGAGTTAAATATAAAATGCGGATTCATCTGAGAGCGAAGAACCTTCTGCTCCATGGAAGTCTGCCGTTGTTTCTCCTTGATCTTTAAAACGTAAACCCAAATCAACACGATCACCGTTAACAGCAAAAACAAAATAGAAACACCCCACATATACATTCGGTTACGATCTTCTTTTGCACGCAACATTATCAGTTCCTTCTGGCTTTTCTCGGCATGGTATTTTTTCTCCAGCTCCAAGACTTTATCAAAATTCTCTTCATCAAAGATCGAATCCTTTAGCAGGTAAGATGCCTCCAGAGCTTCGTTGGCCAATTCAAATTGCCCCATGGCTTTATAGGCTTTATACAATTCTTCCAGGTTACCTTGTTGTATCTCTCGCAAGCCAACTTTTTTGTTATACTCACTTGCTTTGTTATAGGACTTTAAAGCATCTTCCAACTTACCGTTCTTCATGTGCATCTCCCCCATCATGCTGTAGGTGTGGACCAATCCCACTTTGTCATCAATCCGGTGAAACACCTCCAGAGCTACATCAAAGTAATGCATTGCTCTTTCTATTTGTAGCTCAATGGTAAAAAGGTGACCTAAATTTGATGCCACAGAAGCAACGCCCTTTTCATGTCCTATTTTCTTATAAAGTTCATAAGCATCCTTATAATTGGCTAACGCTTTTTTATAGTTCTTTTGCCGAACCGAAATAACTGCCAGATTATTATTTATATCTGCCACTGCCATGGTATAATCCAGTTCCTTGTATATTTCCATTGCCAGTTGATAGTATTCTTCGGTTAAAGCATACCGCTCCCACTTTCCGTAGATAATTCCTATATTCTGTAACGATTGAGCAATACCTTCTTTATTATCAGCTTTTTTCTCAATCTCCAATGAATGGCTATAAGCCACCAAAGCACTATCAAAATTGGCTTTTAAGTAGTGAATCAGACCAATATTGTTGTACAAAACAGCATGCCTGGATTGATCACCTGCCTGCTCAAAAGATTCTAACGATTGTTTGTAGGCACTTAAAGAACGACTTAAATCCTGTTGAAAATAATAGGCTTCTGCCATCATCGAGTGATAAAAGCCTTGCTTCTTATCCTGATTGTAAGGGCAACTTTTCAAATGCTCTTTACCAAGTGCAACAACACTATCAATGTTATTGGGAACAATCTGCGTTAAATGGATCATTCGCTTAAGCCACTGCTCTTCTGCATTTTCATTATTAATCTGCGAAATGGCAGTGAACAAAAACAGATGAATACATATAAAGATAAGGGCGAAACGTAGTCTATGCATGGTTAATGTAATGAGTTATCAAATTTAATATATTTCAAATACTTTAGACCATTACCTTTTTACAAATGCCTCAAAAACCAGATATTTGCCGAATAAATTTAATGAGCTTCATTTAAATGGATTGTTTTATTCCCCTGCCAGATATTCGTACCGATATTTTACCTGATGCGTTCCCAAATCCTTTTGATTACGAAACACACCCATCGTGTATACTGGCTCTGGAAAAACTCAAATGCCACCTCCCCGATCCTGAACAGATGCCGAAGGGTAAAATGTATGGCTTGATGATTGTTAAAAACAATTTGGGAGAAACGGGCATGATCGTTGCTTATTCGGGGAATGAAACAGAAGAAAATCAAGAAATCCCCTTTGTATCTCAGGTTTTTGAGATTACCGATCCCAATGGCTTTTTCCGAAAAGAAGAACAAGTTCTGAATGCTCTGAACCAAGAAATTGAATCATTAATTCATTCTGATTTTCTAAAGCACATTGAAGTTCAACTATCTGAAAAAGTAAAAGAATCGCAAGCTTTTATTGAGCAAGCTAAACAGGAAATGAAAAAAGCCAAGCAATTGCGGGCTCAAAAAAGAAAGCAGTTAACTGACAAAAAAGTTCTGGCTGAATTAATACGTGAAAGCCAGCGCGAGAAAAGTGAATTTAACCGGTTAAAGAAAGGCTTTAATAACGAAATCACTGAACTGGAAGCTAAACGTAACAATAAGCTCACTGAGATCGAACATCTAAAACTAAAAAGACGTAACAAATCGGCGCAAGTGCAACAGAGAATTTTCGACAGCTATATTTTTTTGAATTCTCTTGGGGAACAAAAAAGTGCCACCTCAATCTTTAAGCATTACAACAATAGCGTTCCGCCGGCCGGTGCCGGTGACTGTGCCGCTCCCAAACTTTTACACTACGCATATAACAATCATCTTCAAGCAATAACCATGGTCGAATTTTGGTGGGGACCATCACCTGCCAACGAAATTCGTAAGCATGGTTACTTCTATCCCGCCTGCAAAAGTAAATGCGAACCAATACTGGATTTTATGCTAAAGGGATTAAGAATCGAAAAAAAAGAAGATAAAAGAAAACCAAAGGTTGAAGTCCTTTATCATGATAAAGCCATAATCGTTGTTAATAAGCCAGAGGGCCTCTTGTCTGTGCCTGGGAAAGATGAGGAAGAGTCTGTTTATACACAGGTTAAAAAACTGTTTCCCGAATCTGAAGACCCCTTGATTGTTCATCGCCTGGATATGGCAACCTCAGGCATAATGGTTCTCACCAAAACTAAAACAGCCCACGAAAACCTACAAAAACAATTTTTAAATCACACAGTCAAAAAGCGCTATACTGCTCTTCTTGATGGTATTACTAAAGAAAAAAGTGGTGTTATTAACTTACCGTTATGTGTTGATACAAGGGATCGTCCGCGACAAATGGTTAGTTACAATCATGGTAAACCAGCCCTTACAAAGTGGGAAGTTATTGAATACAAAAACAACTGTACACTCATTCATTTTTACCCCGAAACAGGGCGTACACACCAACTTAGAGTGCATTCAGCCCACAAAGAAGGATTAAACACTCCAATTGTTGGTGATCAATTGTATGGTAAAAAAGACAGGCGCATGATGTTGCATGCTGAACAAATTGAATTCATTCATCCCGAAACAAACCAAACAATAGCTTTTGACTGTCCTTTATAAAGATTTATTTTCAACGTAAAAATTGAGAAACTAATAGCATCTTCCCACAAAAAAGTGAGTATTAAGAGGTACTTATATATGACACAACTAAAAGCAGGGCGCTTCAAACCTTTTATATGTTACCTAACATCATACAGAGATGAATTTACATACTTCTTCGATACTGACCACCAACTTCGTAGAGAGCCTGCGTTATTTGGCCTAGTGAGCAATACTTAACCGTTTCCATCAACTCTTCAAAAATATTACCATTGCTTAATGCCACTTTTTTCAGGCTCTTCAGTTTTTCATTGGCCTTATCGACATGTCGCTCATGGAAATGATGTAATGAAGTCAGTTGCTGTTGCTTTTCACCTTCGGTACTTCGGATGACTTCGCGCGGCAGTATGGTTGGCGATCCTTCACCTGATAAAAAAGTATTAACACCAATCAGCGGTAATTCACCTTTGTTTTTCAGGTGTTCATAATTCAGTGATTCTTCCTGTATTTTACTGCGTTGATAATTGGTTTCCATGGCTCCTAATACTCCTCCCCGACTACTGATGCGCTCAAATTCGAGGAGCACAGCTTCTTCAACCAGGTTGGTCAGTTCCTCAATAATAAAAGAGCCCTGAAGCGGATTCTGGTTCTTCGCCAATCCCAATTCCCGATTGATGATCAACTGGATGGCCATCGCTCGCCTGACCGATTCTTCCGTAGGTGTTGTTATGGCTTCATCATAAGCATTGGTATGCAAGGAATTGCAATTATCATAAATGGCATATAGAGCTTGTAGGGTTGTTCGAATATCGTTAAACTCAATTTCCTGGGCGTGCAGGGATCGACCGGATGTTTGAATATGATACTTTAACTTCTGTGATTTTTCGTTGCCGCCATATTTATGTTTGATGGCCTTCGCCCAAATTAATCGTGCCACACGACCAATTACCGAAAACTCAGGATCAATACCATTGGAAAAAAAGAAAGACAGGCTCGGCGCAAAATCATCGATGTGCATGCCGCGTGAAAGGTAATATTCCACATAAGTAAATCCATTGGCTAATGTAAAGGCCAACTGTGTTACCGGGTTGGCTCCTGCCTCTGCAATGTGGTAGCCCGAAATGGATACGGAATAAAAGTTTTTAACCTTATTCTGAATAAAATAGGCCTGCATATCGCCCATCATCTTCAGTGAGAAATCGACCGAATATATGCAGGTATTTTGAGCCTGATCTTCTTTCAGTATATCCGCCTGAACCGTCCCTCTGACAGCCATTAATGCGGTTTCCTTGATTTTTGAATAAAGCTTATTATCCAGCAACTCGTCACCACAAACACCCAATAATTGTAATCCTAATCCATCATTATTTTCAGGCATGGCTCCATTGTACCGCACTTTATTAGTTTCGATGACTTCATTGCCAGAATCGTTTGCTGCCAAATATTTCTCCACTTCCTGATCGATGGCAGCATTGAGAAAAAAAGCCGTTAAAACAGGTGCCGGTCCATTGATGGTCATGCTGACAGAGGTCGATGAATGGCACAAATCAAAGCCGGAATACAACTTCTTTACATCATCAATGGTAGCAATTGAAACACCCGAATTACCAACCTTGCCATAGATATCGGGGCGTGTAGCCGGGTTTTCACCATAGAGCGTAACTGAATCAAAAGCCGTGGATAAACGTTTGGCAGGCTGACCGGCCGATAAATAATGAAATCGCTTGTTGGTTCGCTCCGGACCTCCTTCGCCGGCAAACATACGTGTCGGCTCTTCATTTTCGCGCTTAAATGGAAATACTCCGGCGGCAAACGGGAATTTACCCGGAAAATTTTCTTTCAACTGCCATCTTAAAATATCTTCCCAATTCTTATAAGCAGGAACAGCTATTTTCGGAATTTTCAAATGAGACAAAGTCTCTGCATATGTCTTTATCTTAATTTCTTTATCCCTCGACTTGAAGAAAAAATAGTCATCACGGTAAGTCCTAATCAGTTCCTCCCATTGCTCAATCATCGACCGATTTTCGGCCAACAATAAACCTTCTTGCTCTGAAATTTCACTCAAAAGGCTGGTAGTATCACCTCCCTTATCCTCCAACAGTACCGCACTTTTCTTTAATGCGTGTATGCGACCGGCTATCACTGATTGCTCATCCGCTTGCTGATTATAATTCCGAACTGTTTCTGCTATTTCAGCCAGGTAGCGTGTGCGTTCCGGTGGAATAATCACATTAATATTCGAATCTTTCGGAGAACTCGCTTCGATGGAAAGTGGTAGATCCGGATAGGACTCTTTTAACACCTGCTTCAGCGCCAGATAAAACTGATTAACGCCTTTGTCAAAAAAGTGAGCCGCATTGGTGAGATAAACCGGCATATCATGAAAGGATTGATCCCACAACTGACGGTTGCGTTGAACTTGCTTTTTGACATCGCGCAAAGCATCTTCAGCTCCCCTTTTATCCGATTTATTAATTACCACTAAATCTGCAAAATCGAGCATATCAATCTTTTCCAATTGGGAAGGTGCACCAAATTCGGGCGTCATAACATAGAGCGAAAGGTTGCTATAATCAATGATCTGTGAGTCGGCCTGACCAATGCCCGATGTTTCCAGGATAATGATATCAGAACCTGTCGCTTTTAACAGTGTCACACAATCTTCCAGATGTGGTGCAATGGGTTGCCTGGCATCACGCGTAGCCATTGATCGCATAAATACATTTGCATGGTGAATGCTGTTCATGCGAATACGATCTCCAAGCAACGCACCACCAGAACGTCGCTTACTGGGATCGATTGAAACAATGGCGATTTTAAGATCGGAGGAATCTGCCAACAAATGACGAATCAGTTCATCGATTAAGGACGATTTACCTGCTCCTCCAGTGCCGGTGATTCCTATTACCGGAACATTCTTATTTCGATATTTACTTATTAATTCAATTATATCATCCGATACATCCCCTTCGTTTTCGATATGACTTAGGTAACGCGCCAGTTGTGTGGTTTGGGTAAAATCCGGTATTGAAAGGTTTTCTTTGTTTAATGGCAATGCAAAATCAGCTTTTGAAAGCACATCCTGAATCATGCCTTGCAAACCCATCTCCCGTCCATCATCAGGTGTATAAATACCAGCAATACCATACTGGTGAAGTTCTTTTACTTCTTCGGGCAAAATAACGCCACCGCCCCCGCCAAATATATTGATATGACCTGCCCCCTTCTTCTGAAGCAGATCATGCATGTACTTGAAAAATTCGAGATGACCACCCTGGTAAGAAGTTATTGCGATGGCCTGCACATCTTCCTGAATGGCACAGTCCACAATCTCAGCTACGGAGCGATTATGACCCAGGTGGATCACCTCTGCTCCCAAAGATTGCATAATGCGTCGCATGATATTTATTGCTGCATCATGACCATCGAACAAAGAAGTGGCCGTAACAATTCTGATTCTGTTTTCCGATTTAAACGTTGCCTTCATCATTGACATCTGTTTCCATATTTTGAGCAATCAATTCGGCAATATCCAGGTTTATTACCTCAACATCTTTACCGGCAAACTTTATTCCGTCGCTTAACATGGTCATGCAAAACGGACAAGCCGTCGCAACGATATCAGCTCCTGTTGCCAGCACATCCGCCGTCCGCTCTTCGTATACTTCCTTATTGCCCTTCTCCGCTTCTTTAAACATCTGTGCACCACCGGCACCACAACACAACGAAAAACTTTTAGCTCGCTTCATCTCACGATAGTCCACATCCAGATTGTGTAAAACTTTTCGGGGTGCCTCATAAATTCCATTGCCGCGTCCCAGATAACAAGGATCGTGGTAGGTCAAACGCTTATTTTTAAGTAATTCTTTTTTGACTTTAATGATCCCCTCATCGAGCAATTGCCTGATAAACGATGAATAGTGAATGACTTCATATTCTCCACCCAACTCAGGATATTCGTTTTTGATGATATTGAAACAATGCGGACAAGTACAGATCACTTTTTTTACATGGTAGGTATTGAATGTTTCGATTACCTGCATAGCCTGCATCTGGTATAACATTTCGTTACCGGCGCGCTTGGCCGGATCTCCGGTACAGGTTTCTTCTGTTCCTAAAACTGCATAATCTACCTTGGCCGCATTTAAAATCCGGGCAAATGCTTTTGTCACTTTCTGGTAGCGTTTATCGAAAGCACCGGCGCATCCCACCCAAAATAAATATTCCGGTTGTTGATTTCGGGCCTTTAAGTCGGCCATTATTGGCACATGTATCTTTGTCATTAAAATCTGTTTTTAATTCTGTCATCAGGCTTCGGTCCACAACAGGCGATCCTGGGCTGAATATTTCCATGGCGCACCATTATTCTCAATGTTGGCAAACATGGCATTCAACTCTTCAGGAGCATCTCCCTCTTCCAAAACCAGGTAACGACGCATATCCATAATTAAATTGGGGTGACTAATATTTAAGGGACACTCAAGCGCACAAGCATTGCAGGTGGTGCAAGCCCATAGCTCTTCTTTTGTAATATAATCACCCAATAAAAAATTCTGAGTACCCTCATGCTCTCGACTTCTTTCTTCCATACGCGCTCTTAAATCGACAAAAATCTTACGCGGCGACAATAATTTCCCTGTGATATTGGCCGGGCACACTTCGGTACAACGCCCGCATTGCGTGCAAGTCAGAGAATCCATATAATTTTTCCAGGTAATATCATCCACATCCTTAACTCCAAAACGGATTGGCTCTTCAGGTGCTGCCGTTTCAAAAGCCTGGCCACTCATCATTAGCTCCACTTCTTTTTTAACCTCCGGCATTGAAGGAAGGTATGTTAATGGTTCCAGATTACTGAAAAATACATTGGGAACTGACATAAATACATGAAAATGTTTGGAATATGGCAGGTAATTAGCAAACACAAAAATCAAAAGAATGTGCATCCACCAGAATAGCTTGAATAAGAAAATCGAATTCGTTTTACCCGTTTCTATAAAGCTGACAAAGTAGCTACTAATAGGATAATAGCCTGCCAAAGCATCACCATGCGAGTTAATATCGTAAATATTAAGGCCGATCAGCGAAAGCATTAGGAAAAGAATAAATGCAAGTGCAATATTGGCATCCCTTTTATTGGCTTTGGACACTTCTGTGCCTTCAAATCGACGAATGTGCATAAAAGCCCGACGAAACAAAAAAGCCAGAATCCCCAAGAGAACAATGTAAGCAAACACATCACCACTTGCGATGATAATGTCATAAGCAATTCCCAATACACCCAAAACCCGATGTTGCCCTGTCAGTCCATCCATCACCATTTCGAGGCTTCCTATGGTGATGACAATGAATCCCCAGAAGACCATAGCATGCATCAATCCCACCAAAGGCTTTCGTAAAATTTTGGACTGCCCCATGGCCACCTGCATGGTTAATTTAAGGCGTTTACCAAACTGTCCGTCAAATGGCTGCTTTTTGGTTCTCTTAAAATTGGTTTTGATTCGCCAAAACGAACGAAACAGGAAAATAATCGTTGCTAAAAAAGCCAGGGCGAATAAAATCTGTTGCATAAGTAATGATTATTTATTTTCGGCCAGATACTTTTTAAACAGTGAATTCAATTCGGGGACAATGGTGTGTGCATCACCAACAAGACCATAATCAGCCACATCAAAAATTGGTGCATCCGCATCGGAGTTGATGGCCACGATACATTTGGCACCACTTACTCCGGCCACATGCTGTATCGCCCCTGAAATACCAATAGCAAAATAAATATTGGGGGCGATGATCTTACCTGTTTGTCCCACATGCTCATCGGCAGGTCGCCAGCCATCGTCGGCTACCGGACGGCTACAAGCTGTTGCAGCGCCTAATGTCTCTGATAATTCTTCTAACATTTTAAAATTCTCAGCTGCTTTTATACCACGGCCACCACTCACCACAATATCTGCATCGACCAGTTGCACACCATCAGCATTCATCTCTTTATGGATGATTTCCAACCTTGATTCAGGCTCACTAATTGTTGGCTGAAAAGCTTCAACATTCATTTCTACCGGAGTTTCTTTTAAACCAAAGCTATTTAGCATCGGTGTGAGAATTATTCGCTCCGAAACAACCTTTACATTGGCAATCGCTTTTCCTGTAAAAGCTCTTTTACTCACCACAAATGGTTCATAGGATGATGGCAAATCCAATACCTGAGGAATAAAACCAGCATTGAGGCGCACCGACAGTCGAGGTGCTATGGCTTTGCCCTGGGCATTATCCGGAAACAAGATATACTTCGCATCAATCTGCAAAACTGCCTGCTCTACAATTTGTGTGTATACGCGATTCACCCGCTTGTTGTACCTGGCGTCACCGGCTTTTAATATTCGACTTATTCCATAGCGAGCAAGAGCTGAAAGTGCCTGATCCTCGATCTCACCAATCACCAGTCCACAGACCTCCTGTCCTGTTGTCTCAGCCATTGCTTTGGCATAAGCCGTTAATTCGAGGCTCTGTTTTTTAATTTGTCCGCTAACATTTCTGATATATACTAGTATCGACATTTCTAAAGGTTTAGGGGTTAAATCAATTTCGCTTCCGAACTCAATTTATTCAGCAGGTCATTGGCGCTACCTACCATTTTAACTTTTCCTTTTTCAGGAGGTAAGGCATATTCCATAAACTCCACTAAAGGCTGGGCAGGTGTCGCTTCAATTACTTCCAAAGGTTTGCTTCTGGCCGTCATAATCCCACGCATATTAGGTATTTTGGGTACCCGCGCAAAACCTTTCTGTACCACTAAAACAGTTGGTCCCTGGACTTTTAATTGTTCCTTACCATTGGCCACATCGCGCTGATAAATGGGTACATCTCCCTCAAAACGAATGGATGACACGGACGACACAGAAGTATAATCCAACAACTCAGCCAACATGCCGCCAACCGAAGCTTCATTATAATCACCGGATTCGATGCCGCAAATGATAAAACCATAATCTTTGCCTTCGATATAATCTGCCAATTGACTGGCTGTTTGAAAAGCATCCAAAGGCTCCTGATCGATACGCACCGCCTTATCCGCACCTATTGCCAGACCTTTTCGTAAAACGGGCTCACACCGCAAGGCTCCAATTGTTATGATGTCCACTTCCGTTACCGGAGAGGAGGCATCTTCTTTTAGCTCAACAGCACGTGTTAGCGCTAATTCATCCCATGGATTAATCACCCATTGAATGCCCGTATCATCTAATCTGGTCGATTGCTCAACAAAGCGAATCTTGGTGGTGGTATCGGGTATATAACTCATGCAAACCAGTATACGCATAGTTCTCCTGTTTTATAATGTTAAATGTCTCCGTTTTCGATAGCCCGTGAGATAACGATTTTCTGTATCTCAGATGTTCCTTCATAAATCTGGGTAAGTTTCGCGTCCCGCATCAGTCGCTCAACATGGTACTCTTTCACATAACCATAACCGCCATGAATCTGTACAGCCTCCGTCGTTACTTGCATGGCCATATCAGCTGCATATTGTTTGGCCATGGCACTGGCAATGCCATAGGGTTGTCCCTGATCTTTTAGCCAGGCCGCTTTCAAACACAGAAAACGTGCTGCTTCTATTTGGGTCGCCATATCTGACAATTTAAAGGCAATGGCCTGATGTTTTATGATTTCCTTCCCAAAGGTTTTGCGCTCCATGGCATATTTCCGGGCTAACTCGTATGCGCCTGAAGCAATGCCCAATGCCTGAGAAGCAATGCCGATTCGACCACCTTCAAGTGTTTTCATGGCAAACTTAAATCCAAATCCGTCATCACCAATCCGGTTTTCTTTTGGCACTTTTACATCGGTGAATTGAACCGAATGCGTGTCGGAACTGCGCATTCCCATTTTATTTTCGTGAGGTCCAACCGATACCCCTTCAGCATGACGATCAACAATAATGGCATTGATTCCACGGTGTCCCTTGTCCTGATCGGTTTGTGCAATAACCAGATAAACCCCAGCCGTATTTCCATTGGTGATCCAGTTTTTAACGCCATTTATAAGGTAATGATCGCCCATATCGATCGCTTTGGTTTGTTGCGAGGTAGCATCTGAACCAGCACCCGGCTCCGACAGCAGAAAAGCTCCTGTTATTTCACCACGCGCCAATGGCTTGAGGTATTTTTCCTTTTGTGCTTCCGTCCCGTACTTTTCGATACCAAAACACACCAGCGAATTATTTACCGAAATAATCACTCCTACTGACGAATCAACTTTTGAAATTTCTTCCATGGCCAAAACATAGGAAACGGTATCCATGCCACCGCCATCGTATTTGGGATCGACGAGCATGCCTAAAAATCCCAGTTCAGCCAAATTTTGAATGTGTTCACTGGGGTATATGGCTTTTTCATCACGCTCAATAACATCATTAATCAGTTCGCGCTGCGCATAATCACTCGCCGCCTGCTGTATCATTATTTGTTCTTCTGTTAATTGGAAGTTCATATTAATTGGTTTAGGGGAGATTTTTTAAACACATTTTTTAAAAACCATACTTACCACTGTTTTGTCATTTCCGCCCATGTTAACGGTCATCGCATATGGTTTATCAGTAGCTATTTGAATTTGAGCCTCTCCTGCCCGACCACTCAGCTGCTCCCAAACCGTAACCACCTGGTGAACCCCGGTGGCACCTGTCGGATGACCCCAGGCAATTAAACCACCTGTGGTGTTGAAAGGAATTATTCCATCGCGGGCTGTGTTTCCTTCAGCCACAAATGCAGCTCCGCGACCTTTTTCTGCAAAACCAATTGCTTCAGTAGCCAGCAGTCCGGCAATGGTGAAGCAATCATGTGTTTCTACCGTTGCCAATTGCTCCTTACTTATTCCGGCCATTTTTAAAGCTCTTTGAACCGCCGCCTTGGTTGTTGATAACTCCAATGGGTCATCCGGCTCTTCCATAATGTTATCTTCAGCCTGGGCAAAACCAACTAACTCAATGGCATTTTCAAAGGCAATGCCGCACCTTTTTAGTCCTTCTTCTGATACTATCGCGATGGATGATGCCCCATCCGACACCTTAGAACAATCGGTGTAATTAAGATGATCAACAAAACGAGTGGCATCAGGCGGCAATAAACCGGTTTCCAATAAGTGTTCATTTTTATTTTCATATTCCTGAGCCGTTTCACACAAGCGTGCATTTTCAACACAGTTGACATACCATTGTGCCATTCCCTTTCGCATATACTCTTCGCCCCAGGCTTTAGCATATGCTCCTGCCCGATCGCTGAATTTACCAGGAAAGAAATATGCGTGCCCTTCTTTACGCTTCTTAAAGTAATCGGCCTGTGCCAGATAATCGGCACCATACATGGCTTTGACTGTATTCTGAACCTCAACACCAATTGCCAATACAACTTCTGCCGTACCAGCCAATATTGATTTTACACCAGTCATTACCGCCAAACCACCCGAGGCACAAGCTCCTTCAACCCTTACTGATGGTTTGTATTTTAATTGGGGATCGATGGATGGTATAAAAGCCGCCAAATGCGCCTGATTATTAAAGCGCGAAGCAATAAAATTGCCAATAACGCTTTCGTCCACATTATCTGCTCCGTTTATTTGCTCCAAAGTCTTACGACCGGCTTGCTGAATATAGTATTCCAATCCGGGATTTTCTTTCTTCGGATTAAACTCTGAACGGCCGCTCCCCAGCGAAATGGTGTTATATCCGGCTACTATAAATACTCTTCTTTGCATAATCTAATCGATAAAGTTATTAACCGGTCCGTATAAGTAATAGAAGCCATTTTTCATGACATCGTTCACATGATCAGTAGAATCACAAATACCATTCGAATGTAATTGTTGCGCTATGCTTTTCATCGCTGATAAATAATCCTTTGCCAGCTGGGCTCCCTTGCTTTCCTCTTCCTTTAGCCGATCGAAGAACTCTTGAATGTGCTTTTCTTTATATTTCGACCGGCTCAACTGGCTCCAACTGTAGGGCTTAGTTTTCATAGCTAAAAACGCTTCAATTTTTGGCATTAGTTCGTTTATGTTGATATACTGGGATGATTCAAGATCAATAACCTCAATTGCCTTAGCTTTATGGTATTTAAAGAAACCATCGCGTTGTGTACCATCGGCATTTTGTCCGCCTCTCACACCCTTATCCAATAAGTCATTTAAAAACCGGCATTTTAGTTCCTCATCCAGATGACGATCCATCACATTCATGATCAAAGAACAAACGTCGACACCTACATACCCCATCAACTGAAATATCCCCATGGGGCGCAGGAGTAATTCGTGGCTCACCTTATCGACTGTCAAGAGCGCTTCTGCAGGGCTTAACTCACCCAACAAGCTTTCATAAAGATTAATAGCATAGATTATTTCGCGCATAAAAAAACCATTGCCAATAAAGCCTGCAATATCATTGGCCGGTACAATTAATTTATCCATATGCTTGGCCAATCCCTGCACAATCTTTGTGAGCTCAGGAATTGGATTTTCCAGCTCTACCACTTCAATGAGCTTTTGAACGGCTGGTGGATTGTAAAAATGACATCCGATAATGCGGCCATCCAATCCGGCCTTTTCATTTAATATTTTAATAGGTATGGCGCTTGTATTAGTCAAGAAATACGGCTGATGCGCATTATGCTCATTGATGTTCTTAAATAGCTCAGCCTTGATGTTTTCATCTTCGATAATGGCTTCGAATATTAAGCTGGAATGATAAGCCGCCTCTGTATTAATAGTGGGTTTAACCATTGACATCGCTTCAAAAACAAAAGCTTCAATGATATCCTTGTTATCAATCAGATGAGCACGATTGACATATATTTTTCGTAGCTCAACGATGTTTTTTTCAGCCCACTTAAGCAATTGCACTTTCAGGTAGTCCATCAATCCTTGTAAGCGTTCAAAACTTTGGTCAATGGCATTGATGACAAACGTTTCTCCAATATATGGTGAATGGTGCATTAACTTTGCTGAATGCAATACATTCAATAATAAAATTCCACTTCCCATCTTACCGGCAGCACCCAATACGCTAATGTTTCTAAATCGATCCAGATGACTCATAGATGTATATTTATTTTTAGGTTTACCAATTTGGTTTTCGTTTCTCCAGAAAAGCTGACATGCCTTCTTGTGCTTCGTTATTAAATAAAGAAGCAAAAACATGCCTCTCCGATTCACAACCTGCATCGAAGCCAGCCTCCAGTCCAGTATTAATAACAGAGGTCAAGGATTTAGAAGCCAATGGACCTTTAGAAATCAGAAGTTCAGCTATTTCCTGAGCCTTGGGCAACAATTCATCGCTCGAAAAGAAGGCTTGAATCAAACCCATTCGAAGGGCCTCCTCGGAATTAAACATGTTTGCTGTAAAAAGATAATAGCGGGCATTGTTTAAACCAATAGCCCTGACCAAACGCTGGCTACCACCAAACCCAGGAATTAAACCAAGGTTCACTTCAGGTGCGCTAAAACGGGCCGTATCAGCTGCCAGCAAAAAACTACAACACAAAGCCATCTCAAGACCTCCTCCAAGAGCAAAACCATTGATTACGCCAATAAAGGGAATGCGCATTGTTTCGATACGTCGCATAACATCCTGCCCCAACTTAGAGAAGGAGTATGCTTCTGCTTCCGATTTACCTTTCATTTCGGCAATATCAGCACCTGCGATAAAGGCCTTTCCTTCGCCTGTTAGCATAACAACACGAATGGTTTCCGAAGCCTCTATAAGATCCAAAACACCATTTAACTCAATCAGTGTTTCGCTATTAATAGCATTTAAAGCCTCGGGACGAGAAAACGTAACTGTGGCTATTGAATCAGTTTCTGTGAATGTGAGGTTATTCATAGTATATCCAAAATAGATTCTCAATCAAGTTAAGTAATCTATTTTAAGATATCAATGTCTTTTTTGAGTTTTAGAGCAAAAAAATGATTTTAAACTTACAAATCATCACATTTTTAAATACCTATAGCATTGCCACATACACATTTAAACAACTACATTAACTCACAATAAGGTATCAATTTAAAAGACATTTGATTTACAGTGGCTGTAAATGGGGATTTTAAAAAGAATTGAGATAAAAAGTTAACGCTTGACATTCAAAAACTCACTGATGTCATACGTTAGGTTACGGACACAAAAAAAAGGATAACAACCTTGCCATCCTCTTTACGCCTCATCAAAAAATGAAAAATGAAATTATAACTTAATCATTTTCACCCTGCCTACCTGACCGGTTTTTAGCTTACACTCTATCCCTTTAATGTGAAACGCTACCTCATCAAGTATTTCCTGAACCACTCCGTGAGTTAAGTTGCCCGAGCGCTCGTCCTGCTTTTGTAAAATTGCTACTTTCGTTCCCTTTTTGATGTTTCGTCTGTCTCTGCCATCCATCTTACAACGTCTTAATTATTTGGTTTAGATCAATTCATTTAATGGCATTAGGTTTGGATGCAATTGCGTCAGGCGAAAACTATAGCCCTGTATATAACGAAAACTCCCGATCTTCAGAAGAAAATCGGGAGTTTGAGAGGTTCCTGGCGGACTCGAACCGCCGTAGCTGGTTTTGCAGACCAGTGCCTAGCCACTCGGCCAAGGAACCGTTGTGATTCGGGTTGCAAAATAAGTAATAATTTATTTGCTGAGCAAATTTTTATTTCTTCTTTTCTGCATAAATGCTGAGGCAATCGGGACAAAGGCAGCTGTTATATTTATCAGCCAACACTTTAAGATTTTCAGTTTTTATGAAAAAATTATTGCACCAGCACTTAATGTTCGACTCGCTATAACAAGTATAGCCGGCGCCACATTTCGGGCAAGTTTTGGGTGTTCCTTCTTCTTGACTCATATAACTACCTTGAAAAAGTAACACTTACACATTTCATTTGTCCTCCCATGGGCGGATTCATCTTCGACACCTTAACGGTTGCCTTTAACAGCTTTGGAAATCGTTCGTAGATTCCATCGATAATGCGTTTATTCAGATGTTCCAGCAGATGCGAATTTTGCATGATCTGTTCGCGAACAATTTCGTAAACACTCACATAATTTAACGCATCCTGAATATTATCTGTTGCTGCCGGAATGGTACAATCTGTTTCCAGAGTTACTTTCACTAAAAAACGATTCCCTACAACCTGCTCTTCTTTAAAGCAGCCATGATAGGCATAAAACTCCATTTCCTCCAGCTCAATCACCCCAATCAATTGCTTCTCCTCCATTGTTGTTTTATTTTTTTGGCGAAAATAATCTTTTATCACTGAATGATCAGATTTTTAAGTCGAAAAACAATTACTTTTGTGCCTGATGTTAAAACATCCGATAATTTAAGTTTAGGATTTTAAGACAAAATATAGAGCAGATGGAATTGAACGAAACGCCGAAAACAAATTTCATTCATCAGGAAATTGATAAGGATTTAAGCGAAAATAAAAATGGTGGAGCCGTATTAACACGTTTCCCGCCCGAGCCCAATGGTTATTTACACATTGGTCATGCCAAATCTATCTGCCTGAACTTTGGTTTAGGTAAGCATTACAAGGGAGGTACCAACCTGCGATTTGACGATACCAATCCTACAAAAGAAGATACCGAATACGTTGACTCCATTAAGGAAGATGTAAATTGGCTGGGTTTTCAGTGGAACGATGAACCTAAATTTACATCGGATTATTTCGAGCAATTGTACCAATGGGCTGTTTTGCTAATCAAAAATGGTAAAGCCTACGTTGATCATCAGAGTGCCGACGAGATAGCTTCTCAAAAGGGAACACCAACCACACCCGGTCAGGAGAGTCCTTACCGCAACCGCAGCGTAGAAGAAAACCTGGACTTGTTTGAGCGCATGCGCAAAGGCGAATTTAAGAATGGCGAATGTGTTTTACGTGCCAAAATTGATATGGCCTCATCGAACATGCACATGCGCGACCCATTGATGTACCGAATTATTCATGCCCATCACCACCGCACAGGTAACGATTGGTGCATTTACCCAATGTATGACTTTGCCCACGGACAAGGTGATTTTAAAGAAGGTATTACCCATTCGGTTTGTACCCTTGAATTTGAGGTACACCGCCCTTTATATAACTGGTTTTTGGATCAGATTATTGAAGCACAGCCTGAATTAAAAGAGTTGCCACGACCGCGTCAGATTGAGTTTGCACGACTTAATTTGAATTACACGGTTATGAGCAAGCGTAAGCTGCTTCAATTGGTTAATGAGAATTATGTAGCCGGTTGGGATGATCCGCGAATGCCGACCGTTTCAGGTTATCGTCGCAGAGGATACACGCCGGAAGCAATTCGCAAGTTTGCCGACCAGATTGGTGTGGCCAAACGCGAGAATGTAATTGATGTAGCCTTATTGGAGCATTGCATCCGCGAAGACCTAAATAAACGTGCCCCACGTGTGTATTCGGTGCTGAATCCGGTGAAAGTGATTATTACCAATTATCCGGAAGGTCAGGTGGAATGGATGGAAGCCATCAACAATCCGGAAGATGAAAGCATGGGTTCGCGCCAGCTACCTTTCAGTCGTGAGATTTACATTGAGCGTGATGACTTTATGGAGAATGCACCTCGTAAATTCTTCCGTATGGATGTGGGACGTGAAGTTCGCTTAAAAAATGCCTACATCGTAAAATGTGAAGACATTAAAAAGGATGAAAATGGTGAGATCAGCGAAATCTATTGTACTTACGATCCGGATACCAAGAGCGGTATGGAAGGCAGCAACCGTAAAGTAAAAGGTACATTGCACTGGGTAAGCATTGAGCATGCCAAAACCATCCAGGTTAAGCAATACGACCGTTTATTTATGGACGAAGCACCCGACGGACACAAAGACAAAGAATTCCTCGAATTCTTAAATCCTAATTCGTTATCAGTCATTAATACAGCTTTTATTGAGCCTAATTACCAAGATGCAGGTTCCAGGTTTGAGGATGGTATTGAGCGTTACCAGTTCCAGCGCTTGGGTTACTTCTGTATTGATAAGGAATCGAGCAATGATCAGGTTATTTTTAATCGTACCGTGACGTTAAAAGATTCGTGGGCGAAGAAAAAGAAATAACTTTAGATTAAGAAAAGGACGATAGTCATTATATTATAGATAAAAGCATAAATCCCGTTCCATTTGGTTCGGGATTTTTGCTACCTTTCAAGTTCTAAGATATTCATTAGCTAAATGCACAATCCTCTAGTTTCGATTATCATACCGTGTTACAACGTTGAATTATACATCAAAGAATGTATTGAATCATGCATTAATCAAAGCTATAAAAACATTGAGATTATCTGCATTGATAATAATTGTAGTGACAACACTGTGCCCATCATTAAATCACTTCAAAGTCAATATCCCAAAATTTCTCTGTTGCATGAAACTAAACAAGGAGCTGCTGCTGCTCGAAACACAGGTCTTCGCAATTGTAAAGGTGAATGGATTCAGTTACTTGATGCCGACGACTTGATTTTGAAGAATAAAATTGAACATCAAATTAGTTTAGCAAAGGATAATATTGCATTTGTAGCAGGAGCCAGCACCTATCTGAAGACTAATGGTCAGAAAATTAATCATCAGGTCAATGACAAAAACCTCGTCTTCAATTTATTTTTTCAGTTACTCGGCAATACCTGCTCGAATCTTTACAATGCCCAAATAGTAAAACAAACCAACTTACAAGATGAATCCTTAAGTTTTAGTGAAGAAACTGATTTCATGTTTAGTTTGTTAAAATGCTGTCCTAAAATAGTAGCAGATGAACAAGCACTAACAATCATCAGAGAACGTCATTATGGTTCGATTAACAAAGGAGATAAAACAAAAAAACACATTGGTTTTATTGAAGTTCGATACCGCTTAATTAAGTTCCTTCAACAAATTAAACCTGAGTATTACCAAGCAAATAGAGAACAGTTCAACAACTATATTTTTGAGCACATAAGAGCACTGGCTCGCAACGACTTTGAACTAGCCGATATTTATCGTAAAAAGTTTGAAATTCTATCTCTTAATAGTTCTATGGTCAGCGGTAAGAAGAAATTGTATGCCCTCCTATTCAACTCCTTAGGATTTTACACCACGGAAAAAATTATAAATTTTCTATCAATTCTAAAAGCATTTCGAACAAAGTAATTTTGTTTTATAAAATGCCAGCCATCTTGCGACCTTCCAGCCGGCTAATCGATTTACCCGGCTTATAAAGCAACCTCTAATACCATATACATAATTACTGCCTCCCAAAACTTCACAACGCTTCATAGCTTCTTTACATAAATTTCTATGCTTCGGATAATATGCCATCGCATAGAGCTTGTATTGCGTTGCAATCGCCAGTTTCGATTCATCGGAATTTACTTTTTTAAACTGGTATTCTTGTTTTAATTCAGTACTTCTCAAATTACTTGTAAATTGCTCCTTACCCATCTTTGCCGATTGGTTATTTCCATTTTTAAACCTTCTGTAATAACACTTTACACCTTCTGTTAAAATTATTTCAGAAGCATTCATACAAATTCTGGCATAAAATTCTCCATCAGCGTCTTTTTTAAGAGATTCATCCCATAATCCATACTGCTGTATTAATGAACGATGCACCAACCAAGCATGTGCTGCTATCATCCCGACAAATCCATTAGCACCCCATAAGACCTTAAACAGTTCTTCTGGCTTATCTGTAGAAAACAAATAATCATCGTTACAAATTTCTTTATTAACATCATGGTAGAAATGATGAGTTGAACAAATAGCAGCTGAATTTGGAATGGCTTTGATTTCATTAACCTGCCTCCCAATCTTATGTGTTGAAATTAAGTCATCGGCGTCTAAGAACTGAATAAGTGATCCGTTGGAATTTTGAAAACCGATATTTCGGGCAGCCGGAGCACCTTTGTTTTCAGTTTTAATAATGTGAATTCTTTCATCACCAATACTTTTCACCACCTCAAGACTACAATCGGTTGATCCATCATCAACAACAATGATTTCGATATTAACATACGTTTGATTAATAACAGACTCAAGGCAGTCACTTATATAAGGTGCGGCATTAAATAAAGGAATTATAACAGACACCAGAGGCTGGATCTCTGGATTTGTTTTGTTTTTTGACATAAAAAAGCTGTTTGATATACAATATTACACAAATTGCATTACCAAACAGCTTTAAATTATTTTAACCGATTCTTATGCTAAACCTTCAACAGCCGCTTTCACGCGATTAATCGTTTCTTCTTTTCCGATCATTTCAGCAATCGTCATCAGGTCGGGACCGAAGCCTCCTCCAACAAGTGCCAATCGGAATGCATTCATCACCAATCCAAACCCAAGGCCTTTAGCCTCAATCTGAGCCGAAATACTTGCCTTAATGGCATCCGCTTTCCAGCTTTCCACTTTCTCCAACTCGGTAGTTAGTTCTGCCATAAAAGCAGGCACATCACCTTTCCAGCGTTTCTTTACCACTTTAGGGTCGTATTCGCCCGGTGCTTGAAAAAAGAAGGCACTCTGCTCCCATAATTCGCTAACAAAGTTGACACGTTCTTTAACCATGCCCACCACTTGAGCCACAAATTCAGGCTCTGCTGCGATTCCCTTTTCTGTTAATTCAGTTAAATAAAGCCCGGCTAATTCAGCATCATCTTTACGTACCAAATGTTGTTGATTAAACCACTTGGCTTTATCCGGGTCGAAACGGGCACCCGATTTATTAACACGCTCGATAGAAAATAACTCTATTAACTCATCCATCGAGAATAGCTCCTGCTCTGTTCCCGGGTTCCATCCCAATAATGCCAGTAAGTTAACCACTGCTTCGGGGAAATATCCGCTCTCGCGATAACCGGCTGCAATGCCATCTTCCAACTGCCAGTTTAATGGAAACACTGGGAAACCGCCTTTATCACCATCTCGCTTGGATAATTTACCCTTCCCGGTTGGTTTCAAGATCAATGGCAAGTGAGCAAACTGTGGCATGGTATCTTCCCAATTTAAGGCTCGATACAACATGATGTGCAATGGCACTGATGGCAACCACTCTTCGCCTCGAATAACGTGTGAAATATCCATCAGGTGATCATCCACAATATTTGCCAAGTGATAAGTTGGTAACTGATCGGCACTTTTATAAAGTACTTTATCATCAAGCGTATTGGTATTAAAGGTTACTGAACCACGCACCATGTCGTTGGTCTGAACTTCAGTATCTACTGGCATTTTAAAACGGATCACCCATGGCTCTCCCGCTTCCATTCGCTGCTTCACCTCATCCTCAGATAAGGATAATGAATTTTTTAAGCCCTCGCGACTATGCATATCGTAAGCAAAAGTCTTTTTATCAGCTTCGGCCTGTGAACGCATCGCATCCAACTCTTCAGGTGTATCAAATGCATAATAAGCCCATCCTGTTTCAACCAACTGATCGGCATATTTTTTATAAATCTCGCGACGCTCGCTTTGCTTATAAGGTCCATATTCGCCACCTTGTTTCACACCTTCATCAATGGTCATGCCCAACCATTCCATACTTTCGTTGATGTATTCTTCGGCACCTTCAACAAATCGTGTTGAATCGGTATCTTCAATACGAAGGATAAAGTCACCACCATGTTTTTTAGCAAACAGATAGTTGAACAAAGCGGTACGAACACCACCAATATGCAATGGTCCGGTCGGACTAGGTGCAAAGCGCACACGTACTTTACGAGTTGTCATATGTTGTTTTTTTTTTGCAAAGATAGTTTTTATAAGTTGATTTGGTAAGCTGCTGATTTGACGATTTGAAAATTAAGAACTCCAAAATCAGCCTGCGCAACTACGAGAAGAACTTTTAGATTTACTCATGCGCTCTGACCGCTTGCGAGAAACACTTCAAGAATCGATCATTTGCTCTGTACACTTGCGAGAAGGACTTTAAGAACTGATTAACCACTCTGACCATTTGCGAGAGCGATTTCATGAACCGTTTAAACGCCTTGTTCACCTGCGAGAAGCACTTTATGAACCGTTCATCGGCTCTGTACGCTTGCATGAAAGATTTAAGAACTGATTAACCATACAGACCACTTACGAGAGTGATTTCATAACCGATTAACCACCTTGTCCACCTGCGAGAAGCACTTTATGAACCGTTCATCCCCCTTGCACACTTGCGGGAAAGATTTTTAAGAACTGATTAACCATACTGACCACTTGCGAGAGCGATTTCATGAATCGTTTAACCACCTTGTTCACCTGCGAGAAGCACTTTATGAACCGTTCATCAACCCGGCACACTTGCAAGAGTGTTTATCGGGACTTAATAATGGTATTTACCAGTGATAAGCTTGCAAAATAAAAAATCATAATGCTATATCCTATTGGCTTGGTTAAAAATATAGTTAAGTCCTGAAGGGACTAAATACGAATAACCATTGGTGAAACCAATGGAAAGCAAGCTATTATTTTTCAGACCTGTAAGGTCGCTACGTATCAGGATAGGTCGAAGGCCTATTATAAAGAATTAGCAATCCAGTAGGCGTGAAAGGCCGACACGTAATAAATACACCTAGTTTAAAGTTCATTGCATAATGTAACGGACTTTCAGCCCTAACAATGAAACTTCAACTTTACCATAGGCCTTCAGCCTACGCTATTACGTATTGTCCATTCAGGACAAGTAAAAACCAATTATACCCACTATAATAATTGACCAACAACAAACCAGTCGCAATCACCAATACAAAGAGGTTGCCCCAAAACAGGCAACCTCTTACCACTAACTAAATAATAAAATAAACTATTTAACATACGGCACATTCATCAAATATTCCAGACTTTGCCTAACGCTTTCAAGTGGTTCAAAACTGTATCGTTCCACCTCAACAATAATCTCTTGCATGCCTGATTGAGAGGCTTTCTTAAAGATGGGCTTAAAATCCATCTTACCACTTTCTCCCAGTTCTTTTTCATCTTTCACATGCCATAATTCAAAGCGCTTGGGATATTTCTTAAAATAATCGATGGCATCCTTTCCTCCAACCATTATCCAATAAAGATCCAATTGAAACATGACTTTCTGAGGATCGGTGTTTTCCAGCATATAATCATAGCGAACAATGCCATCCAACTCTTCGAACTCTTTATCGTGGTTGTGGTAGCCAAAGCGAATACCCTTTTTATTGCACAGCTCACCAATGGTATTAAAATAATCGCAGTAACGCTGTAAATCCTCCAATGAACCATAGCCTTTTTTGTCCATAAAAGGTTGCACCATGTACTTCACTCCGGCTTTGGCATGAGCCTCAATACACTCCTTCCACCAAGTCATTGATTTATCCCAATTTTGTTTCTCGGGCAAGGCCTGCCCACAATGGGAAGCTGTAAACTCAAGCCCGTTATCATTCAGCAGTTGCTTAAACACCAACGGTTCCATGCCATAGAATTATCCTATATCGTAGCCGGCCGCTTCAACAAAGACATAACCCATTTCGCCCAATTGCCTGATTGTGCCCTCCGGATCTTTTTTCATGTCCTCGCGCACCGACCACAATTGGATGCCAATGCGTTTATTTTGCTTCTGACTAACTCCCATTAGTGAATTGCTTAATAACAATAGCACCATGCACAGAACAACAGCGTGGCGCATCATAATTCTTTAATTTTAATATTGCGGAACCACACGTCGTCGCCATGATCCTGCAGGCCTATATAACCTTCGGTAGCCACATCTGCCCAATTGGCATTTAAATCAGGAAACTTACTTCCGGCCACTTGCTTATTCCATTCGGGTGTCCATAAATGGTATTCAACCACTCTTTCACCATTCTGAATATGCCATACCGAGCCTTTGTAAACTTTAATCTCCACCGAGTTCCATTCTCCAAATGGCTTGGCATTCTGTGGAACAGCCGGGTATAAATCATACAATGATCCGGCCTGACGATTACCCGCAATACCTTCTTCTGCATCAGGATGATTAATATTGTCCAATATTTGCATTTCAGGAGCTGTCTTCCAAATAAAATCCAATGAATCGGTTTCCTGTCCCAAGTAAAAGATGCCGGAGTTGCCGCCTTCCGAGATCTTCCACTCAAGCTTCAGGTGGAAATTCCCAAACTTTTTGGCACCATAAATAATATCGCCACGATCTTTACCACCTGCTTCGCCTCGTCCCGATCCCGGGCAATAAATGGTTCCATCTTCTGTAATTTCCCATCCCGAAGGAAAAGTTTCCTTACCATAATTGCGCCATCCTTCAGTGGTTTGACCATCAAACAACAACTGCCAACCATCGGCTTTTTCTTTTTTGGTAAGCGTATTAGGCGCCTGTGGTTTATCACAACAGGCTGCAAAAAAAATCGCAATAAGACTAATTAGAAATAAGTTTTTCATTTTTATTAGGTTTTAATTTATTTGTAGGTAATTATCAAACAGGCATATCGGGCAAGGTCCAACCATCCCTGTATTTATGTTTTATCAGTTCTTGAGCAAATTCATTGGCGTTTACCGGTTTTGTCCATTCCTTGTCGAAAGTGGGATGACCATCATGAATTTTAAAGCCATCGCTAATAACTGTTTTAATGGTTTCATCATCGTCAATATTAGTAAAGCGCATGCTTTCACCATCCCATTCCAACTCTTTATTTAAGGCTTGCAAACGAACGGCCAACACACCCATTACCACCATTTCGTTAAATGGTCCTGCCTCACTAAACGGAGATAGTGTTTCGATTCTTTGCTCCGGCGATTCTTTACAGGCTCTTACCCAATCCATTTCGTGACTCGTACTGATACGTGGCAGAGTTTTCGGTACATTCGGTTTACGTCCTGACAGCAACCAGGGACGACGACCATAACACCCACACACCAATGTATCCTTTGTTCCGTGGAACAATACACCACCGCCCTGATAATTCATATCCTTGCCTGCCGGCCATCCTTCTGGTTTAAGCGGTTGTAAGCCTCCATCATACCAATGCACTTCAACTTCGGGCATGGCTACCTTTGGTAAGTTTTCTCGTTTGGGAAATACCAGACGTACCTTTTGCGCCACAGGTGCTGCATCGGTCAATAACAAAGTAGAACTACCCTGTGCTTTAACCGGGTACCCAAGGTTTAAGCCTTTAAAAACGGGGTGCAGAATATGACAGGCCATATCGCCCAGGGCACCTGTTCCAAAATCCCACCAGCCTCTGAAATTCCAAGGCGTATATATTTCGTTGTAAGGACGCATTTGGGCAGGACCAATAAATGAATCCCAATCCATGGTTGGCGGAACAGCCTGCTCTTCTGTAGGACGGTTTAGGCCTTGAGGCCAAATGGGGCGATCGGTGAAGGCTTCCACTTTTCGTACTTCGCCAATTTCGCCATTATGAATCCATTCGGTAATGGTAGCCACGCCTTCGCCCGATGCGCCCTGATTACCCATTTGGGTGGCTACTTTATGTTTGGCAGCCAGTTTGGTTAAAAGGCGTGATTCATAAACAGTATGAGTTAACGGTTTTTCAACGTAGACATGTTTCCCCAAAGTAATAGCATGGGCTGCTACAATGGCATGGGTATGATCGGCTGTTGCCACCACCACGGCATCGATGTCCTTCGCCATCTCATCAAACATCTTACGCCAATCCTTGTATTTTTTTGCATTGGGAAAGTAATCGAAACAAGCTTTTGCATAACGCCAGTCAACATCACATAAGGCCACAATGTTCTCACTTTCGACGGCTTTAAGAACACCAAATCCTCTACCACCAACACCTACGCCGGCAATGTTTAATTTGTCATTCTTTGATTTACGACGCTTCTTTTGTGCGACCATTGAAGGCATAATGGTTAATCCTGCGGCGGCTAAACCCGCATTGGTGATAAACCGTCTGCGGTTCATCTCTGCCCATTTTTCATTAGTGCTCATGTTAATTTCTAATAGATGGGTTAATAATGTAAGGCTTTGACAGTAAGACTCTGGCTCTCACTCTAAGCCCTGGGTGATTTTATTGGATTATCATTTGATTTGTTCATTTTCAGCATCCCAATATACTTTGCGATTTTCGCGATAAGCAATGGTTGCCATATGAGCCGTTATGGCTTCTTCAAAAGCCTGATCGATATCGCAACTGGGTTGTGTGCTTTTCCGTATTCCATTAAGCCACTCTTTGATGTGTAAATGAGCTGTGTTAACCCGCTTGCCCTGCACATGCGTGTACAGCAGGCCACGACTGGCGAAATATTGCTCGGTAGCTGAACTGTAACCATCCAGGGAATTTCTGCCAGGCTGATAGGTGATCATAGCTTTATCGGATGAAATTAATCCGGCATCCAATTGTTTCCGATATTGGGTCGATCGGTTATCAGGAAATATTTCCAGTGTGTTCTCCATTTTCATAGTGGCATCGTGCCCCATCAGTACTTTACCGCGATAATGATCATTGGCCAACGAAGCACTGTACAACAAAGTCAAGTCCCGCTCGGGATATTCAAATACCGTTTGAAAAACATCGGGCACTTCACGACCATCTTTAAAATAATAAATGCCCCCTGAAGCTACCGCCGAATGAGGTATGCCCAATTGCATTACTTGGTTGATGGCATCGTATTCATGCGTTAGTAAATCGCCTGCCAAACCAGTGCCATAATCCCACCAACAGCGCCAACGGAAAAATCGCTCGGCACTAAAAGGGTGTGCATTGGTGGGTTCAATAAATTGCTGCCAGTCAATCGTCTCTGTATTGGCATCGGGATGGATTGGATAAACCCATGCACCGTTTGGATCATTGCGATTGGTACATACTTCGATCAATGTTATTTTGCCAAGTATGTTTTTATCAATTAGTTGTTTGGCCTTATTAAAACTAGCTGTTTGCCTTCCCTGGTGCCCCAGCTGAAAAATAACACCCGCATCTTTTACTGCCTGACGCAAGGCAAAAGCCTCTTCCGCCGTTCGGGTTAAACCTTTTTCAATGTATATGTGCTTGCCTGCTTTTGCCGCATCAATTCCCATTTGTGCATGCCAATGATCGGGAGTGGCAATAATTACTGCATCAATTTCGGGAGCTGCTAATAAATCACGGTAATTTGCATAGCGATTAACACCATCGGATACTTTATTTAATTCCTTTGATTTATCAATATTACTGGCCGATAACAAAGCACTTTCAGCATTGGTATCAAAAATATCACACACACCCCGTATTTCAATATTAAGACTATCCTGTGCGATAAAATCCCCATAACGGGTGTCATTTTCGTTTTGTTGCGACTGCTCATACCAATGCTTTAAAGTATCAGGATGAGCAAAACCGGCCGCTTCCATCAGATACCTGCCACGTCCTCCTGAACCAATTATTCCTAGCCTGATTGTTCTGCCATCCGACACAGCCAGTGGTTGCGGATCATCATACAAATTCAGTCCCAGCTCTTTGGCAATATTATAAGAATGTTCCTTTTGGTGCCTGATCTTCTTAAACAGAGCATATCCGAAAGCTCCCAAAACCGGAATTGTTGCTAGAGTTTTTACGATGTCTCTTCTGGAGTAGCTGCGCTTATTATCTTCCATAAACTTTCTTTTTAAATATTAAGCGATCAAAGCCAATAATATAACTAGTAGGAATGGTGAATAACACCAACAACATTACTGTAAATATTAGATTTTTATCCACCAACAAAGCTTGACCTGCACCTATTAACTGCTGAGCTTCGATGGTAGCCGGATGAGCCAGGTAATAAAGAAAAACCAGAATAGCACCCGAAATAGCAGCCAAACGCCCAAGAGTTCCGGTCATCAGTCCCAGGCCAATTGCAATCAATCCCCAAACATTCATAAAATTAACAATTTCAAGAGCTGTGGAACTATCTGCCAGTTGATTAAAAAAATTACTCAAAACCCCTTCAGAACTTTTAAGAAAACCAAAGGCCGTCCAATTGGGATTTAAGAGCTTGATCACCCCCTCGTATAGAAAGTACCACCCGAGAAGAACACGCACAACAACCAGGAAAAAGAGTTGCCATCCGTTAGCTTGGAAAGTGTTTTTCATATGATTAAATTTTCTTTCAATTGTCATATGGAACTCGCCTGAAAGATAATCATCCTCGCGTGTCAGAACTTTTACTCATGGCTCGTTTCATGTGTTTAAATTTTCTTTCAATAATCAATACTGGTCCTCAAAGCAGAGTAGAACATCCTGATCATTGCACGTATTAAACTGACATACAAAATAGTAAGAATAAGACAGCTTACAAAAAATGATTCAATGATAAAATGGATCAATCGATGTTATCTGCCTGTGTTTGAACATCTGTCTACTAATTATGCCAATTCAACAATGAAAAAGCAGCTCTTTCATTTAATTTCTTTGATCTAAATCGTTCTCAGCCTTAACTCTCAATCAATAAATCACAATATATGTTTGGCAACATTTCTTACTTATATTTATATAACAGACCCCTCTACTTATTCTTAAAATAATTATTTTAGCATTTAATAACAAGTTAGGCAAAAGGCACAGAATTGATTTTTTTGATTTAAATATTGATGAAGTCAAAATCTCATAACCTGCCATATTACAACTAAACCTTATCATATATGAAGCAATATATACTTGATAAAAACCATCTGATAATGAAAGTCAAGAGAGCTTCATTATTTCAACGCATCACTTTATACATTTTTTCTCTTCTTTTCTTCTTAATCCCAATAATCAGCTTTACCTCATCATTGATTCTGAGAAAAGGATTACACATGGGATCATTTGTTTTTCTTTTCCTATTTAGCATCATGGGATATTATCTTCTACGGTTAGCGTTATGGAATAGCTTTGGGAAAGAAGAAATAATAATTCATAATAATAAAATTGACTATCAAGCTGATTACGGTTGGTTTAAGGGTCCACAAAGGTCTTTGGAAACTGATATCTTTTTGTTTTCAATCAGGCCCATTGGTTTCATTGATGATCATAAAGGAGCCCTGACAATAGGGAAAGAAAACTCTAAAATAGAATGTGTTACCAAAATGAATTCTTATGAATTAGAAGAATTAATCAGGCTTCTTAAACACAACTTTAACCAATAAAAACCAATTAGATAAATACCAATCCAACCTACTTAACCATGACCATCGCTAACAAAGGACTTCGAATAATCAATTTCGCCATTGATCTGATTGTTATCTCAATCGTTTACAATATTGTTTCCTTATTAATTAACAGTTTCGTCCACCCCGGACTTTTTCTATATTTCATTGGTTTCTTTTACTACCTGATACTTGAATCGACAATTGGGCAAACCATTGGTAAACTCATTACCAACACAATTGTTATTGATCGAAGAAATTCGAAGCCAGGATTCTGGCGGATTCTATTCAGAACCTTGTTGCGCTATAATCCTTTTGACTGGATGTCGTATTTACTGGGTTTCGAGCCTGGGGCACACGATCAATTTTCTGGCACTAGAACTATCAAAAAAACTAACTAATTCTATAAACAAAACATTATGGATGCATCTATAATTTTTATTGTCATTGCAGTGATAGCCATCATCGCATTCTTTACCATCTTTTTTAATAAAAAAGCGATTATCAAACGTAAACTTAAAAAGGCCGAACTAAAACCAATCAATCAGTTTAGGGACAACGAAGAGGCCAGAATTGTTGGTGAGGTTGAGTTTGTTGGTGAACCGCTGATTGCTCCCCTATCAGGTCGGCCTTGTGCTTATTACTACGTTCATGTTGAACAGGAAAAATCATCGGGCAAAAGTTCCAGCTGGTCTACCCTTATTGAAGAAGAAGTTTCGGGGGAATATGTGATTCGCGACGGAGCCAATTATGCCTATATCAACGGACGACATATCAAAAGTTACATCGTTCAGGATCGTAACTACCGATCGGGATTTTTAAACGATGCAGCTGACCACCTTGAAAATTACCTGAACCGCAAAGGCTATGAAAGTGAAAACATGCTTGGTTTCAATAAAACAATGCGTTACAAGGAAGGTGTGCTGGAGAAAGGTGAGAAAATTGCCGTTTATGGAAAAGGAGTCTGGCGGTCGGCAACTGAACTAAACCTGCCGGAAAAATTCGGGCGTGTATTATCTATTTCAGAACCCAACGACGATGAAATCTATTTAAGTGACGATCCGGATACAACCCACGAAGAAGTTAAAAAAGTACCTAAAGAAAAGGTGGAAAGCAATTATGGCGGAGCCGATAGTCGCTACTTTGAAAAATCCAAAGATGAACATTTTTATCAGAAATAGATCGTAATCATCATGTACAGATTGTTGCTCCTATCCTTCCTTGTATTGCAAGGCCTTGCTTTAATGGCTCAGGAAAACGGCTATGCCAGAGAAATTGTTAAAACCCTATCGTCAGAAGCCTTTAAAGGAAGAGCTTACGTGGGCGATGGCAATAAAAAAGCGGCTGAATATATAAAAAACCAGTTTCAGTCCATCGGATTAAAACCCATTGAGGAAAGTTTTGCACAGCCCTTCGACCTTAAGGTGAATACGTTTCCTTCCAATATGTCACTCAAAATAGATAGCTTAGAATTGGTACCCGGCCAGGATTATATCATCGATCCTTATTCATCATCATTAAAAGGTAACTACCAGGTGTTGCAGCTTAAAATGAAAGACTTGCTAAATGAGGATATACTTAAAAAGACAATCAATACTGGCTTAGGAAAGGTATTACTGGTGGATGTAACTAAGTTTAATCCCAAAGACAAAAAAGAAGAACAGCTGGCCGGTGAATTACTAAATGTACTCAAATACAACCCGCAAGTACCACTTGCCGCTGTGATTGTATATACCAATAAAAAACTAACCTGGAGTACAGCCAACATGCAAGCAGCAAAGCCAAGCTTTATCCTAAATAAAGAGCTGGATTTATCGCAGATTAAAACAGTGGATATTCAGGTGAGTGCCCGCCTTATCAACTACACAAGCGAAAACATTGTAGGCTATATCGAAGGCAGTGTCCAAAGCGATTCCTTTTTGGTGGCCATGGCACATTACGATCACCTGGGCCTAATGGGAGCCGACACTTATTTTCCCGGAGCGAATGACAATGCCAGTGGCATAGCCATGTTATTAACACTGGCCCGTCATTTTCAAAAATATCCACCTAAATACTCCATGGTATTTATTGCCACAGGCGCCGAAGAAATTGGCCTGTTGGGTGCCCGCCATTTTGTTGAGCATCCGCTTATTCAACTGGATAAAATCAAGTTTCTGGTGAACTTTGATTTGGCCGGCACAGGCGATGAAGGCATTAAAGTAGTAAATGGCAGTGTTCATCAAAAGCCCTTTAATGAATTACGGCAGATTAATGATCGCCTGCATTATTTGCCTTCGGTGCAAAAGCGCGGAGAAGCCTGTAACAGCGACCATTGCCTGTTTCATCAGAAAGGTGTGCCGTGTTTCTACATCTATACGCTTGGTGGTATCAAGGCTTATCATGATATTTACGATCGTAATGAAACCCTTCCGTTGAGCTATTTTGATAATTACAGCCAACTGATGATTGATTTCTTTACACAATTTGAATAGTTAAAAACAACATAAACATTAAACAATGTCATTTTACAAATCAAAAAATCCGGCATTAAGCGACAAAGTTTTTGCCAACGCAGCACGCTCATACACACAAGGTGAAACCATGACGATTCAGGGAACCGTAAACAAAACAGCATTACTGGCAGCCCTTGTTTTTCTCAGCGCCATGTTTACCTGGGAAATGGTGATGAGTGGAACCAATGCCCATTTGCTTCAACCCATCATGATTGGTTCATCGGTTGTGGCATTAATTGTTGCGATTATTATCATCTTCAGAAAAACAACAGCACCCTATCTGGCCCCCGTCTACTGTGCCATTAAGGGTCTCGCTCTTGGTGGTATTTCTGCCTTTATGGAAGGTATTTATCCGGGCATCGTGATGCAAGCCATATTGTTAACTTTTGGTATACTCTTTAGCTTGCTGTTTATCTATAAAACCGGATTGATTAAAGCTACCGAAAACTTTAAGCTGATGGTAGCATCAGCCACTGCAGGTATTGCTATTTTTTATGTTATTTCAATGGTTGCCGGCATGTTTGGTGTGTATATGCCAATGATTCACGAAGGATCGACCATCGGCATTATCTTTTCACTGGCTGTAGTGGCCATCGCAGCCCTTAACCTGGTTATCGACTTCGATTTTATCGAAAACGGTGCCGAATCCAATGCTCCCAAATACATGGAATGGTATGGTGCGTTTGGTCTGATGGTAACCATTATCTGGTTATACATCGAAATACTACGTTTATTAAGTAAGCTAAGAAGTCGATAACAATTCAGAAAAAATAGTCGCTATGTTTATACTCCGGTCAAAGCCTTTTCAAAATGACATTATTGTGGCATGGCTGATTTTATTGGTATCATGCACCAATCTGAAGCTACCCAAAGCTGAGCATAGCGATCAAGTAAAACAAGGTGGTCGTTATGCCAATGTGCATCTAACGATCACCAATAAAAAACTAACATTCAACAATCAGTCGGTAACAAACATTGATAAGCTCCCCCGGCTAATTAATGAAGCAAGGGATACCTCCAAAGAAAGTGCTCGTTTGAATGCGATTATAAGCGCTGACAAAAATTGCTTCTATCATCGGATAGATAAAATCATTGGAAAATTAAGGGAAAGCGCACTATTTAGATGTTATTATAAAACGAACTCACTTGAGGATTCAACATATATGGAAATCATTTATCCTCCGGCATTTGGATTAACTGACAGTTTGGATATGTTACTTTTAAAAGAAATTAGCCAACCATCAACGACACGTAAAGTATTTGCAGTTAATAAACATTCATCAAATTCTCTCCAACTGAATAATAAAATAATAAAACAACAGGATTTTATTAACAAACTCACCCTAAATATTATGGATACTCTAGAGTTTGTCTACTTGGTGCAGCCCAATTTTCACACAACTATTGGCGATGTGATTGAACTAGTTGATTTATTTAAACAGTGCAATAGTAAAGGCATTCAAGACTTTGCCATGAAGAAATATGGTATGGACTACAAAGACCTGGACAGTGAACAAAAATGGTTATTACGCCACTTTAGGCCAAGGAAGAGCTTTATTATTATACCTAAGGATTGAAAAAACGAACTAGAAATCATCTTCTAAAACATGGCAATAAAACCATCTCACAAACAAATCAATGAAATTGCCGAACATCTTGAATGCGGCATGCGATGTTATTTCAACCTTAAAACAGGTGAAATTAAGACTATAATCAACATGGATACCTGGGAGATAGCTGATGAAGAAATCTGGCAGGACGAAATAAATGAGATCGAAAAAAATGCTGAAGACTATTTTAAATTTGAAGGCATGAATAGTCACGAGTCCTTTAACTTAATGGTTGATTTCACTAATTACATCGATAATATTCAACTAAAAGAACGCTTAATAAAAGCGCTCAACAGAGCTAAACCGTTTAGGAATTTCAAATGGGAAATCGATAAATCAGTTGTGTATCGCCAACATTGGTTTGATTATAAAACCACCAGATACATCCAACTGGTTAACAAACAAATAGAATTATTTAAAAGAGATTTTGAAAAACAAGTTTATTAACCATTCTTCAGAGTCTCAATCATAACAATATCCCAAGCTGTGGTTCTTTAATCTCTTTTCTTTTGAATCGTAACCTTACTTAATTCAACAAAAGACTGCTGACTTAAATGTGAAACTTTAAATGAACAAGGATATTTGCCCGCTTCTTTTATCCTTACTTCCCCAATGATCCGATCAATCATTTCATGGCTTACCTCATCGTTATGGCTTACAAATTCTAAGCTTTGGTTCTGACAAACAAACTCTCCGACTCCACCCTTGTGTGGATTTGCCTTATAAACGATTTTTACCTGATAATTTCCTGCTTGTTCAAATTCTATTAACCAGGTTAAAGTCGCATCCTTGTCGGCCCAATGGGAAACATAGCGCGACTTTCGCTCTTTCAGCAACTCCCGGCCATACATATAACTATAATCGCCACTTTGATATTCCAAATCATTGGGACTCAATTGCAGATGACCACCTACAATAGCATTATAGGGCGTCAGAATAAGTTCGTCATTCTCAACATCAAATGTAATAAGCTCAGGTTTTTGTGAGTTATAAACTGCCACTTGCGTTAATAACCAAACCAATCCGATCACCAACAGACAAGCCACAATGCCTTCGACAATTGCGTTGTAAAAGAAGCCTTTAATTGTGTTTATATTATCCTTAATGAATCTCATGGGTGTTGTTTTATTACCGGTAAATAGAAATTATACTTTGAGGAATAAACGTTTTCGATACAAGAAATAAAGCAACCACCACTCCAGGGCAACTGTACCGAAAATAACGATAAACGCATGCCAGGTTTCTCCAAGATAATGCCCTAAACCTCCCAGGAAGAACTCAGATGTATAGCGAAAGTTAATGTAACGAACACCTGCATATATCAGGATGGAGTTCATGCCAATAGGAATAAACAAAAAGCCCAACCATTTTTGCTTCCACACATCAATCAAAAGATAGAAAAGGCTCAATAAAATCATGGATATACCTCCGGTATACAACACAAACGAACTGGACCAGATGGATTTAATAATCGGAAAGAATTCGCCCCAAATATATCCAATTAACAAAGTTACAAGGCCCATCACAAATACTTCTGTTGCACAACGCAGGGATGCTATTGCATAACTTTTTATACGACTTCCTACTACCGCTCCCAATATGCACATCACACCGGCCGGGATAACCCGAATAGTACCTTCAGGGTCGAATACATCCATATAAAGGGCGGTGGGAAGCAAGTGCTGATCGATAAAACCGGCTAAATGGTTAGCGGGCGATAACACACCATTAAGCTGCCCGGGATAAGCAATTAAATAGGTGGCCAGGTGGTAACCAACCAACATACCAATGCCCCAAAACAACTGTGAAAGCGTTTTATCCCGATAGATGATGACGAGGCTGCCAAGGTAGTTACCAACCCCAATCAAAAACAAAACCGTATACAGTTTTATTATTTCCGGCTGAAAACGAAATGCAGTAAAACTTAGCCCAATGCCAACCAGTATTAGCATGCGCTTAAATGCTTTAAGATGTAACTTACTACGGCTTATCCCTTTTTTCTTTTGGTGAATGATGGAGTATGGCATACTCACCCCCGACATAAAAAGAAACAGCGGGAATATCAAATCCCACATTCTAAAACCTTCCCATCCTGCATGGCTTAATTGGTGCTCCCATACCCCCATTGCTTCGCCACCAACACCTATCAGCACCAAAAAACTAAGGACCATCTCCCTGCCACCGATAATCCAGAACATATCAAAGCCCCTGAGAGCATCGAGAGAAATGAGTCTTTGCTTAACTGTTGTTTTAACTTCCACTTTTTATTTTTTACAGTAAGTAATTTTAAACGTTCTTAATTCGATTCCAATTGTCAGATGTCAACACCTCAAATAAAGCTATTTCTATAATGATATATGTTTCTAAATATCCTATAAAGGTTTGAATCTATCCGTTTTTGTTACTAACAATACAAAGCGAGGCTGTCTCAAGGTAATTTTGAAACAGCCTCTTTGGTATACCATGGGTATAATCCTTTTAATTCTTATACACCGTTTTCCCTTCTTTGATGGTTTCCATTACTTTAAAGTATTCTTATAGATCTTTCCATCTTTCATAATGAGTAGAAGATTCTTTTCTGGATTAGTCAGTTAACCCTTACGAACTAAAAACAACTGGAGTTATGCAATGAGTTTTGAAGTATATCTCCAGTAATTTTTTTAGCCAAAGAATTTCTTCTTTGATTTTACGAAGTAATCCTTTGAAATTAAACCCGGCAGCAGCTAAAT
>JAOARW010000073.1 GCA_025210475.1 Carboxylicivirga sp.
CTTGGTTCATGGATAATTGCTTGTTTGAATGCAAAATATCCATTATCCAATTCAAATCGTCACGCTATTAAAAATCGCTACAAGTACGACTAACAAAGAATTTCAAAGAACGTTTTTTAATTTTTAATACCCACTAGTGAAGTTCTAAATTCCCTGATTGGTATTTGCAGTTAAAAACTTCACCTGCAATTTTCCATCCTTCATTCTCTTTGTGAAGCGTAAATTCATAATCACCAACCACTTCCCATATACTTCCTTTACTATTGGGTTTATAATGGGTTGAAGTGCCATAGCAGCTTACAACGGCGTGTTCATCATTGATCTCACGTATCAGGAAGTTTCCAATCTGATGATGAACAGAGTCGAATTTTTCCATAATCGGACGCCAGGCATTCACAATTTGCTCAGGTGTCATGGTATGTTCTTCTTCGTTGCCTTCCAGCTTGTGAAGCATTTTTACCTCAGGAGCAAATACAGCAGCTAAACCCTTCCAGTTATGTTCATCGTTGTACACGAACATTTTTGTTACAACATCTTCGATAGCTTGTCTCATGTGATTTCGTTTTTATCTGGTATTAATTAGTTGACAGTATTGACTATGTACTCATGGATTTTAATGCGACCATCGCGTGTAATTTCTACTTTCCAGTTTTCTTTCACATTTAGTTGTAATGGTTCGCCCGATAGTTTTTCGGCTTTTAGTTTTACAGATAAATCCACAGCATAATGGCCATTGTTAGCCACCACATTAATGGATTCGATGCGGTGTTCATTATTGGGTTTGATGGTGTTTTTAATACCTGCATACCACTCCGAGAAACCTTCGTGACCAACAAATTCACCTTCGGCAAACTGCAATTTAGCACCATTGGCTATGTAGTTGTTGAAGTAGCCATCGTCGGCTAGTACATCAAAATGTTCAAACCACTGTTTAGCAAATGATTTAATTTTTATTTCTGGGTTTTCGTTCTCAAGATCGTCCAGTATTTCAATGATTTGTGTAGTTTGTTGAAGCGCACGTTCCTCAACTGCTTCTTTGGTGTTGTATACTCCCGGAATATAAACCATACCATGTTCGTAAACAGGAGCCAGGTAATTCATCTGTGCCAGGTAAGCAGTTTGCTCCATGGGTTTTGTAAATTCTTCAACTCGAAAATGGTTATAACCAAGTGGCGTATATGCATCTGCTGGCCCTCCAATAGTAAAGCTTAAAAGGAAGTTTTTTCCTTTTAACTTATCGCCTTCGGGGCCAAAAGCAAAGTTGAAACAGAATACTTCGTCGAACCACACCTTTAAGATGGCTGGCATATTATACCACCAAAATGGGTATTGAAAAATTACTGTATCTGCAGTTAGTAATGCTTTCTGCTCTGCTTCAACATTAATTTTATAGTCAGGGTAGAGCGCAAAAATATCTCTGACTTCTACATTTTCTTTTTTCTGTAACTCTTCTGCAATCTTTTTATTTGCAATCGACTCCTCTAACTTAGGATGAGATAAAATAACTAAAGTCTTCATTGGTATTTAATATTAGTTGTACATACAAAATAATTAGCAAAAAAATAGTTCCCGCAGGATTCTATTTTTGCTTTCTGATTATTTCATTGGCTTTGTGAATGTCAGCAGTAAGTTTTACAGCCAAATCTTTGCCGAGTATTTCGCAATAATTATCAAACAATATGCCTAAAGCTTTATTAATAACAAGCTTCAGTTTTTTTCCTTCTTCGGTAGGGTATACAAATGAACTGCGCCCTTCTTGTACTCTTTCGACCAAATTCATACCAATGAGCTTATCAATGAATCGGGTCATGGTTGAGGCCTTTAAATTCATCCGGTGACTTAATTCGTTTTGATTTAAACCCGGTTCTTCGATCAAGATTAGCATCAAATGTGCGTAAGATGGTGCAAGTCCGGTAATACGAAATGCATCATCAGCCATTGCATTAATGTACCTGGCTAAAGAGTTCGCGGTAAAATAAAGACAACACTCTTGATATGAAGGATCTGAATTACTCATTAATAAAAATTTGATGCAAATATAAAGGTTATAGTTGTATGTACAAATGATGAGGTGGTTTTTTTCATTTTTATGGAATTAGAATTACGCTATTCGGTTAAATATTCAAAATACCGTAATTTGCATATTGAGTAAAAAAAATGAATTTCATTTATGGAATTCATCAGGCGATTGCATCCTTTTAGCAACAATTACAAGTTAAATATAAAAACAGTTGAATTATGAAACGTACAACCTACATTAGCCTCTTCATCCTTCTTTTCGCACAGTTATCGATTGCACAAAGTCCAACATTACTTCGTGTGGAAGGGATTGCACGTATGACAGAAGTGCCTGAAGAAGTGATTGTATCAATTAACTTAAATGTTAAGGATAGTCTTTATCAGACGTGTTTTAACAAGTCGATGCAATCATTGAAAGAACTTAAAGCCTATTTTAAGAAGAATGGTATTGATCCTAAGTTGATTAAATCGAAAAATGTTGCTGTTAACGAAGCTTTTGAATACCGCCATAACAAGCGGATGAAAATAGGCTATGTAGCAGATATCGCTTTGGAAATTAAAGCACCTTTTACACAGAAGTTTTCAAACGCGTTGTTAACCAGTCTCGATCACGAAAGTATGGACATTAATTACAATATTGGTTTTGGATTTAGTGATGAGCAAAAAACAAAGCTTCGACAAAAAGCCATTGAGTTAGCCGTAACCGATGCCCGTCAAAAGGCAGAGACGATAGCCAAAGCTGCCGGATTAAAACTTGCAGGAATTCAATCGATTAACTATGGAAGCCAAAGCGCTTCGTTTCGTCAACTTGACATGGTTTATAAACAAGAGTTTAACTCGGCTACAGGTGCTGCAAGAGTGAATAACTTTGGTGGTGTGGATTTAAATCCAAAAGAACAACAGATTCAAAAGTCGATTTCCATTGAATGGAGTTTTACTGAATAAAATAATAAAGCGCAGAAGGCGGGAGTTAACAATGCTTCCGCCTTTGTTATTACTGCTGAAACAACTGATTGGACAACAACAGGTAATTAAGTACTTCCAGGTGGTAACTCACATAGGCCTCGGTAAGCTTTAGTTTTCCACCGATGTATTTTTCTTGTCGTTTGTTAAGCAAGAATACAGAACTCTCACCAAACTTAAACTTTTCACTTTCCCCTTCCAGCAGTCGCCTGTAATTCATTACATTCTGCTGATAAATTGTAATCTGATCTTTTAAAACAGCTTGTTGTTGCCAGCTGGCTTCTGCTTTATTAAATAGCTCTCGTTTTTTATACATCAAATCAAGTTCCAGCTCCTGAATCTTTAGTTTACCTTTCTTCACCCCGGCTCTTTCACTCCTTAGAAACAAAGGCATCGAAAAACCAATTCCCAACTTATAATTGGATAAGTCAAATTGATGAATATGAGCATTATCCGAAGTGGTTAATAACGCATTGTATTTCACCTTAAGTTTGGGCTTTAGCTTTTCCCGTTTGAGGCGTTGCTCAATTTCTTTTAAGGATAGTTTACCGATGGCTGATAATATGCTTGGATGATTGCTGAGCAGTGTTGAGTCAAGTGTTGCGACACCATCTTTATACAGAGATTCATAATCTTCAGGTCGAATTTCTGCTAGCAAAGATAATGGTTGGGCATTGAACCATAAATAGTTCTCTACCTTCTGACGAGCTTTTATAAGGTATAGCTCATTTTTATTAAACAAGCTGATGGCTTCCTGGTAAGATATACCGGCTTCGAGAGTATCCATGGCCGTTTTTTCTCCCATATTAAAGGCACTGCGGGTATTCATGTAGTAAGTGTGGGCAATACCAATGTTCTCGCTCAATATCTCCATCGAATAATGATACAACTGCCAGGTATGATAAGCATAGAGGGCATTGTAGAGCAGGTCGTTCAGCAGCATGTTTTGCTCATTAAGCGAGAGGTGTTGGTACTCGCGAGCCTGACGAATGGCTGTATTGCGTTCGTTGGCCAGTAATCCATTGAGCACATTCATCTCAACTCCCAGATTCCACAGACCATATTCGTCGGTTTTGTTTTCCGGATTCAGGTACTCGCCATCGGTGTTTTCATAACCTCCGGAAAAAACCAAGCCCAGACTGGTTGGAAAACTCAGCTTTGTTTTTAGTTTTTCATAGTAAAGCTTGTCATTGAGCTCTTTACTGCTCCAACCAGCATCAATTGTTGGGTCAAGCATTCCTTTGGCACTCATCATCTGTGCGTCAGCATACAGCAATTTTAAACGTGCTTTTTGTGCAAGCGGATGATAAGCCAGGATATTATCCACATATTCCTGATAACTTAAAACAAGACTGTCGGTTTGTGCATTCATCTTAAAACACGCGAAGCACAACAATAATGCAATCAGCCATTTACTTGCTTTGTTTTTTAAAACAGATAGAATACTTAACATGCTGATTAATGATTATTTGATCGACTTAATTGGGGGCTTTAACTTCAAACTGTTAATCCCTTTGTTGGCTTGATAAAAGTTGGGCGGAAAGCCGTTTAATTGTCGCCATACTTCATACCAAACCGGCACTTCATTGAGTAGAATAAAAGCTTCGGCACCGGCTCCAACCCTCAGTTGATCCGGCCATTGTTTCTCTGTTTCATCAGGGCTGATTAAAACACGGTAGTAGCCATTTTGACTTATAAACTGATCGATGGCCACTATGGTTCCGCCAAAAACACCTGTGGATGATTCGGGCCATCCACTGATAACAATGGCGGGCCATCCGTCAAAACGTAGCCGAACGTGTTGCCCCTTACTTAACAAGGGCAGATCATTTGGTTTGAGATAAATTTCAACGGCTAAATCGTATTCATCGGGAACAATTATGGCAATGTCGGTTCCGGCTTTTACGGTTTCACCAATGCCCTTCTTTATTATTTTAGTGATAAACCCGGTTTGAGGGGCTGTGATGTAATAATAGTTTTGGCGCTGCTTGTAATTGCTAAGGGTATTTTCCAGTTTTGAAACGGTAGCGATTCCCTCCAGTTTGGCCGATACCGCCGTCTGCAGATCCGATTGAGACTTGGCCAGTTTATCAGCATATTCTTGCTCAATGGCCAGCAGTTCGATGTTTAAAATACTCAAACTGTTGCGTTGGTTGTACAGTTTGTTTTTTTGTACACTCATTTTGGCCTGTGCCGATTGCTGTTTATATTGTTTGTCCTGCAGTTCTGATAAGGATTTGAGCCCTTTATTATATAAATCTTCAGTACGCGCTAATTGATTTGTGGCAATATCCAGGTTGTTTTTAAAAGCCTTTAAATCGATGCTATCCATGCTGATTTTATTTCGGGCCTGTTCAATCTTCTGGAAAGTCTGTCGACGTTTTAAGCGATAGGTACTTTTAAGAGCATCGTACTGTTTTTTGAGGGCATTAATCTTTAAATCATAGGCATTCAGGCTGCTTTGTTTGGCAAGCAACTGCTCATTGGTTCGTTCTACGAGTTTTGGATCAAAATATTCATTTTTAACATCGGTAATGTAAAGAATGGTATCACCCTTATTAACATGGTCGCCTTCGCGCTTAAACCAATCTGAAATTCGGCCGGAGATAACCGATTGAATGGCTTGTGGATGCTGTTCGGGTTGACGTGTAGTCACATAGCCTTTCGCATCAATGTTTTGTGTCCAGGGTAAAAATAACCCAATCAGTAAAACCATAAAGCAAATAAGCATCACCAATAATGGAAGCTGCTTAACCTGGCTTTGCTTCACCAACTCATAGGCCTTAAAGTCACTGAGACGAATGTATTTACGAATGCTGTTTTTGGAAATATTCAACATAGCTACAAATCATTAGGAATTTAGGTCGATGGTTCGCTGACACTTTTTTTGCCAATAATAAAAGTCTGATACCACAATAATGGTGGCTTTGTATGAATCGGAAGTGAGGTAATCAATAATTCTTATCTTTTCAGACTCTTCGAGAAATTGCAAGGGTTCTTCTAACAACAATAATTTTGGCTGATGAATCAGGATACGTGCAACCTGTATCTTCTGAATAATGCCCCGGGGTAATCTTCTTCCTCCACTGTCGATAATGGTGTTGATGCCATGTGGTTGATAATTCAGAAATGAATCGAGTTTTAAGAAATGAAGAATTTCACTTACTTCTGTTTCATCAAATTCACGCCCCATCAATATGTTATCTTTTATAGAGCCTTCGAATAGTTGATTGGTTGGCAGGTTGACACCAATTGACCCGAAGTAATTATCGCGATCGTAATGGGATATTGGTACATCATTGATTAATAATTCGCCTTTGCTTATGGTATATAAACCAGAAAGAACTTTTGTCAGTACAGACTTACCACTTCCGGATTTTCCTTGCAATACAACCTTCTCGTTCGGTTTAATTTCGAATGATAGATTGTCGATAACCGTTTTATCTTCCTTTGGAAATCTAACACATATTGATTTGGCTGACACGGAAAGTCCTGTTGTGTTTTTAACAGCTGTGGTTCCATTGTTGGTATCCAACTCCAGATCGGTAATGTAGCCAATCTTTTCGAGGCCGGTTAATACATCATAGATGGTTTCAACCAGGCGAATGACCTTTTCAATAGAATTGATAATAAGGATGATGATAATTTCTGCGGCAACAAATTGTCCCAGGTTAATCTTTTCCTGGAATACAAGGATACTGCCAAGAATTAATAAACCGGCCGCAATGGTTAGTTTAAAACCGATGAAAAGCCAGTATTGATTTAATAATACTTTGAAGTGCTTGTGCCTTGCAGTCAGGTAGGTTGCAACAGCATCGTCCGCGAGCTTGAGGTGCAAGCGGTCTTTGTTAAATATTTTAAAGCTGGCATTAACCCGGGCGACTTCTTCCAGCCAATGGGCCAATTTGTATTTTTCCATGCTTTCCTGTAAACTGGTGCTTAAGCCTTTGGTTGCGGTTAATTTGTAAATGATCCACAGGATGGCGGCCAGTACCATGCCCAAAATGACAAAATAAGAGCTGTAAATGGTTAATAATATCAGTCCAAAAAAGATTTGAAAGAGCGCTAATGAGAAATCGATCAATATTTTGGGCAAACCTTTTTGCAAGGTTAATGTGTCAAAAAAACGATTGACCAGTTCCGGAGCATGAATGGTATCAAGTTTAACAAAAGCAATTTTGGGCATTCGAAAAGCAAACTCAAAAGCCGATCGGGCAAATAAATCCTGTTGAATATTTTCTACCAGACGTAATTGCAACACTTGCAGTATACCTGTTAAAAGGATACCAATCAGCACGAACCCAACCAGAATCATCCAGGCGGAAGTTAGCTCACCTGTTTGTAGGTAGTTGATAATTGCTTGTATACCAACCGGAAGTGTCAGGTTGATAATCCCAATAAAAAAGGCATACAGGTATATTTGTTTTAATATCGACTTGTACTTGATTAATAAATTCCAAAATCTTTTGGTGGGTTTAGTTATCATAGAACTTGTCCAACTTTAATTTATGATTCATTTACACTTTTAAACAGTGTAAGGATTGCTTTGTTTGCATTCGAATTACTAAGATAATTGGATTTCTTTTGTTCTACCTATAAATCGATAAAGCTTATTTACACGATAAATTATAACCTGAATTTTTTTTTGTTGATTTCAGGCAACTTTTAACTAAACAAATGTCTTTTATAAGGCGTTTCTTATTTATAATACCAAGGAAACTTAAGCGCCTTTGGAACAAAAAAATTGAATTTGAAATCCGAAAATGGATGGATTAGAAGCTAACTCGAATTGTTTGAATATAATTGGAATCTGATGGAGACAAGAAAGGCTGTCCGAAGGGACAGCCTTTAAGTTTATCTGGAAATATTTAATTCTCATTGACATGTTTAAGCAGAAGACTTTTTACAGCTTCGTTGCTCATGCCGTGGCTTAAGTGTGGATTAATAACATGACCGTCTTTACCAACTAATGTAATGTGCGGAATTCCTGAAATCTTAAACTGGCTGGACAATATGTTCCATTCATCCTGACTCACACGGTAATGTTCGCCCTTAATATCCGCGATCATGTTTTCCCAGGTGGCTTTCGGAGAGCTGGGATTGGTGATGTACAGAAATACCACTTTTTCGTCTTTAAGTTCTTCCTTCAATGGTTTAATTGTTGTTATAGCATTTCGGCATGGGCCACACCAGGTTGCCCAGAAATCTACATAAACAACATTGCCTCTATATTTCTTAATGATTTCATCGAATAGTTTCTCACCTTCTGTTTCAGGAACCTTATTCACAACGGCTTTTGAATTCTTTTTATTGATTTCGATTTGCGCCAGTACCTTTTGATTTTGTGATGTAATAAATTCTAAAATCTCAGGTGTTTTAATAAATTCGGGTATGGCGGCTAATTCAGATTCGGATAAGGTATTATACTTCTGATCTGAAGGACAAACACTTTGTGCATTCATTACGTCAATTGTAAAGTTGTGCTCAATTCCCCAATTATTTTTGAGTTGATTTGTGCGATAATTACGGATGTTTGTGTTTCGGATTTGATTAATCTCCTTTTCAAATTTCTTCTGAATCTGATTAAGTTTATCGGCGAACTGCGATTGATATTCTTTTTCTTTTGCCAGATTTTCAGGTGATAAAACATCTGAATAAGCATCAACCATGCTTTGTTCTTCATCGTTAATACTACCTCCTGATGCAATTATTTCATCGGCCAATTCTTTCATGGACCAGCCACTTCGACCACTTTTTTGCATAAACGAGCGCACTGTTTTCATGTTCTTGGTGAACATGGCATCTTTGATACTCTGATATTTAGCATCCAACTCTTTAAGTTTCAGGTTGTAATCCGCCTGTTGGTTTTGAATTGTTGCATCGAGCGTCATTTGCTCATCTTCGCTTAAAACTGCATCTTTCTTTTTCAGTAGATTGGCCAGTGCAACAATGTCCGGCTTGTATAAATCCCGATTGGTTAACAAATTGTTAAACATCGAGTAATTGATAAATATTTTATAAGATGAACAATATACACTTCGCGCATCGTTGAGCGGTAATTCACCTAAAAATGACAGGTGCTCCTTTTTTAGCTGCTGTGGTTTGATAGAAGGATCTTTACGCATCTGAGACCGTAGGTTGAGACTGTAACTGAGAATTGTAACTGCCTTGTTGTATTTAAAATCCATCTCGGCTAAATCCAGGGCTTTCTTTGATATCATGACAGAGTCTTGCAGCTGCTTCCACTCTTTTTGATCCATGACTGAACTTTTATTACAATACTCGACATATTCCTGAGGCGTCATACCGCCGATCATTTTCATTACCTCGTTGTGCTTGAAATTTCTAATGTTATGGTATTTGGCCATGTCGCGGTTTAGTTGAGCACTTTCTCCCATTACCAGTTCACTTTCACCGGCAGTTTTCCGGTCTTTATCAATGCAATGTACCAGGCTTTTACCAGGCTCCAGATAGATCATGCCATTGTATAATGGCAAACGGATGTATATTATTTGTGTATGACTCAAAGGAACCTGTGTACTGAAACTACCATCGTCGTTTATTTTAACCAAGTGCGATACTTGCTCTCCCGTAAAAATGTTATTGATGTATAACATTCCGGTACGTTGTTTCATTTTAGGCGAAAACCCTTTCAGGTACCCCGAATATTGTGTCATCACTGTTTTAAAATCGGGTTGTGATAAACCGGTATTATCAGCTAATTGATATTCAGGATTGCTAACCGGTTTTTTGCTGCAATAAACCAGGTGTTTTTTATCACTCCCAATCAATAAGGTGTTATCATCTTTCTTTTTAATTATCAGGACTTTTTCACCCGTTTCATTTTGTAATTGAAAGGTTAATTGTTTTGCTTTCTGACTGGCTATGGTGTAGTTCCAAATGGCGTTATCGTAGATGATGCAATCTTCATAAAGACCTGCTATCCAGCTCTGGCTGCCATCGTTTAAAAACCAGTCACCAGAAAGGGCTTCAGGTATTGCGCCCGTATATTTTTGAGGAACTAATTGAATATCATAAATATTCCAGCCACCTCCATTGGTTTCTAAGTAATCAACAATGGCAGCGTTTTTATCAATGGGTGGAAAAACAATCTGAACATCCATCTTACCGGATTCTGGCATAAATATTTTATCATCCAGCTTGTGTCCGGTTACATGTTTTACAAAAAATGACTCGTCTTTATTATCAACTTTAAGACATGTTTTGGATGGGATACTCACCCAGTAGCCCGGGCGATAATTAATTTTGCAGTCAAATACTGTGGCACTGTCTGCCAGCGTGATTTTCTCAATTAGGATATTAGTTGTTGTTGAACCACCAACCTTGGGATTGTTTACAACTTTTTGGGCATTAGAGCTTAATAAGCCTATCAGGCAAAGGCTAAGAAGAAAAAGCTTTTTCATTATAAAAGGGGATTAGAGTTAATAATACATTATAAATGTAGAAATTATTTCGATCAATTGAAGCACTCTGGATCGAAATGATATTGTTAAATTAACTTAAATCCAATAATTCCCTTTAATTATGCAACTGGCTGAGACTATTGATGTCACAGCTTACATAAAGATTCAAATCCAACTTTTACACTTAAAAAAGAGCATAAAAAAACCGTTACAACTATTAATTGAAACGGTTTTTATTCTCATTCTATGATGAGACGATCTCCAAATAAGCGTTTTGCTTATCCCTTATTCTCACACTCCTTTTCACAGTCTTTTTTGTCGCAAGCTTTTTCACAGTCAGTTTTTTTCTCACCGTCTTTGTCGCAACAACCTTTTTTATCTTTGCATTCTGCCTTTTCGGCACAGCTTTTCTCACATTTAGTACTGTCCTTATCGCAACAAGCTTTTTCCTTATCTGCTTCTTTTGAGCAGCAGGCCTTTTCTTTTTTTGCGTCTTCAGAACAACAAGCTTTTGTTTCTACCGCCGCTTTTTCTTTAGATTCATCTCCCTGAGCATTTGATTTCATACCGCATGATGAAACAACCAAAGCAACAACCGCTAAAACAACTAGAATTTTTTTCATGTCTTTAAATAGTTTGAGTTAATAATGTATGTGACAAAGTTTAATAAAACTCTGATTTTTACAACTTTCGAGCTTACGTTAATACCTCGAAAGAGTTACAATAATAACGATAATCTGAAATAAATAAAAAAAGTTTCGACGTACATATTTTTTGGGCCCATAACGCAACCTCTGTTTAGGAATTGCATCTTAATCTAAAATCCTTTACTATGAAATATTTACAATTATTGGTACTATGCCTGTTGGTTTTATTAACAAGTTGTAATAAGTCTGATGATACAATTCAGCCTGTTGATTCGGATAATCTATTGATTGGTCATTGGTCGTACCGCGAAGGTGGCGATAATAACCAAAGCACCTTTCAAAGGGTGGAAGGCTTTATTGACGACGAATACGGCGTATACTTTAATTACGATAATAAATTTGTTGAACGAAAGAATCCTGGTTGGTGTGGCACTCCTCCAATTGTTTTGGAAAACTTTAATGGTACCTGGCAAAAGAATGAAAGTCAGTTAACTATTAATGTTGAAGATTGGAATGGTACCGCCAAATATAAATGGGAAGTTATTGATTTGAAGAAAGATAAGTTGGTGATACAACTTGTATGGGATGAATATCATCAAGATGATAATTAATCAGTCTACATTAATAATGAAGTTTCAAATATAACAATGGTGTAAAAGGAACGGCATCTCCATTTATGTATACGGTATTTAATTGTTCTATAGGGATTCGACTAAACTGGCTGTATTTAATGTTATCGGCATTGGTAACGTTAAGAACAGAGATACCCACTTCGCCATTGAATTTTGGGAGCGCAAGGCGATAAACAATGGAGGCATCCAAGCGATTATAATCCGGTTCAATGTATTGTTCATTTTTGTAATGACTATAAATGGGAAAACCGGAGCCAAAAACGTAAATGGTCGATAAGTGAAATGATCCCAGGTTAAACAATGTTGCCAGCTTTACTTCATGTCGCTGATCTTGTAAGGCACGGCGGTATCTTCCATCAATCAAAGGATAATGTTCTTCGTTTTTACCCAAAGAATAGGAAGCCCAGATAGAATGCCCCTTAAAGTCTTTTTTAGAGTAGAAATCGATTCCGTACGAACGGCTGTCGCCATAAATGATGATATTTTCTTTCCTTATATAGCGTGTTAATCCCTCGTTTGTTTTATAATAGGAATCGATGCTAAATAAGAAATCCTGAGGAGTGTAAGCTGCTCCAATTACAAAGTGTTCTGACTTAATGACCGGTACTTCGTTACCATCTGCTAAAGTCCATGAATAGCGGTAGTTGCCGTTGTCGTCATCAATAGATGTTTTAACCAGATATTGGTGGTAATGGCCCCATGATGCATTAAGTTTTATATTTCCTGAAGCTCGGTATGATAAGCTAATACGAGGATCAAAGTAGATTTTATCGACAAAAAACGAATGGTTGTAACGCAATCCCGCTGTTAAGCTAAATCGATCCGACATCTGGATTTTATCCTGAGCAAATAAGATTAAGCGATTCGCTCGTTCCGATACATTAATATACTGGGTATTAAAGGTATCTTCTGTCAGAGTCAAGTCATTGTTTACCCATTCAGTGCCAAGGGTAACGGCATGATGCTCTCCATGAAGTAATTTGTTTTCCCACTTGAGACTGAGTTCGTTTACATCGTTATGAGTTTCCAAATCTGATGTTATACGGTTGTTGTTCTTTCGGCTTAAACTGGCCTGGCGCAATAATGAGTATTTAGATTGTAGTGCCGAATAACTTAATTTTATTGATGTGGAATGACCATTCGCCCATGTTTTACCGTAGTAGGCGGTGCCACCCATTTGTGTGTTATCTTCCTCTGATTCATTCTTAATATCAACTGGAACCCATTCGCCATTTTGCCTTTCTCTTTCCACTTCACTATCAATATCCACTTCAAAGTTATCGTCAGCATGTAACAGGCTTATATAAAAGAGATCACCATTATCGCCTTGAAAAGAATATTTTAGGTTAAAATCACGAAAATCATATTCCGGAGTTGCACTCAGGCTTTTACTGTTTTCCACCATTTTGTGTAGATAATTCAGATCTTCGCTGCCAAACAAATTATAATAAGTTTGCCGGAAAGCCAGCATTACCGAAGATTTTTGACTCATTGGTAACTCAACCATACCATTAATGGTTTGGTTATTAATAAACAAGTTGAAGCCGGGTTGCAATACACTCCCATTTTTACCACTAATGTTAACAATTCCCCCCACCACATCGTCGTTTGTAGCATCATAGCCTCCTTTGTTAACTTCGATGTTTTTGGCCAGATATGGATTAACTGCACTGATGTTGTCACTAAAGTTTTTTAAGCCCCAGATGGTAAACCCATCAAATTTTACACGACTGGTTCCTTCGGGACTTCCCCAGATTATGAGGTCGTTGGCTTGCTCGCCTGCAGCCAATATACCCGGTTGAAGTCGCAGAAGGTTAAAAACCGAGTTATCACCATTGCCCGGCAGGTAATTGGCAATGTGGTGATTTAAACTGGTAAGTCCGGATGACTCGCCTATCTGAGTTGATTTTTCAACAATATTATTGGTTACAACCACTTCTTTTATCCCAATGGCTGAAGGTGTTAACGTCAGTTTGTGATTCGATCCCGCTCTTAACAGTGTGTCCAGCATATAGCAACCCAAATGGGAAGCAACTACATCAAAAACACTATCGTTATCAAAGCTAAAGCTAAACATACCCTTTACATCGGTTACGGCCTGCTGATCGTTGGCTTTTATATGCGAAAAGGGCAACGGTTCGCCCGTTCCCCTTTCTATAATTTTTCCGACTAAATGGAACTTCTTAGGAATCTTTTCTTTTTTATGCTGAAAGATTATATAAACATCCTGATTCTTTTCGAAGCTTAAAGGCAGGTCTTTAAGTATGAAAGCCAAGGCCTCGTTGATACTTTTAAATTTCTTCTTTATGGTAATTTTATAGTGCGATAGCAGTTCGTCATTGAACGATAATTGTAAATCGAACTGATTGCGCCACTCAATCAGGAGTTCATTAAGGGGCTTAGACTGGCAATCCACCTCAATTGATTGTGCCCAAACAGTTGAGATGGATAAGAACCAAACATATATGAAAAAAGTAATTATTTTCTTCACATGAATTTTTTATCAATACGTATTAATAACAATACTAATTCTTTTGGCTCACCAAAAAGCCATTGGGCGTTTTCTTAAATGTTAAACCCATTGGGCGACAGATATTGTACATCACATCTTCTACTGAACGATCCAATGTAAAATTACCACTATAGTTTTCGTTTAAATTATCTTTCAGAACGATCTGAACCCCATACTGACGTTCCACCTCTTCAAACACCAAATTTAAAGGAGTGGCAGTGAAATGAAATTGATCTTGCATCCAGTAGATAGTTGCCTCAGTATTGCCTTCTTCCGAGCTAAACACCTGTCCATTGGATTGAACGGAGGCCTGCATATTGGGTGTGATATCGGTTGAGTTACCGCTGACAACACTAACTACGCGAACTTTGCCGGTATAACAGGTTACTTTATATTCATTTTTACGGGCATAGATATTAAAACTGGTTCCCAGCACAATGGTACGTCCCATTGAAGAAACCACTTCGAATGATTCGCCTTTTTGCACCTTAAAAAATCCTTCTCCTTCGAATTGTACCTCCCGGTTAAAGCGCCACCATAAAGGTTTATATTTGATAACAGAACCCGCATTTAACTCAATGCTTGAACCATCGGGTAGTAAAGCCGTTAAATGTTGGCCCGCATTGGCATGAACTGTTTTGGTATATAAGCGGAAAAATACAGAAGTACCTATCAAAAGAAGAAAAATCGCTGCCATTGATAACCATAACGGACGAAGAACTTTTCCTTTCTTTTGGGACATTTCGATTTTTGGCTCTATTGCCTGGTTCTCGTCTCCAAGCATCTCTTCCATCGATTCCCAAACATCAGCTTTCGAACGCGAGTAAGGCAGCTCAACCTTTGGCATAGACTTCATAAAGTCATCGTCATTGGTCCATTGTTCGTTATGTGAATTCTCTTGCTTCATGATACTGCCAGTGCTTCTCTTAAAAATTGTAATGCGTTTCTCATTCGTTTTTCAACCGCTTTGATGCTTAGTTCCAGTCGGTCGGCTATTTCGTGATATTTGAGTTCATCGTTTCGGCTCATCAAAAATACTTCTCTTTGAATCTCCGGCATCTCCCGAAGAGCTTTTTCATAGGAGTTTTTCAATTCCTTGTAATTTAGCTCTTCTTCTGGTGATTGATTTTCTCTCTGGTCCGGTGGCCTTGCAATAAATTCCTGCTCTGTTTGACTGCGCCTGTATTTACTGATAAACGAATCCTTTGCCATTTTATAAAGTAAACCAACCAATTCTTTAGGTGGTTTATCCACCTGTTTCTCCCACAGTTTCATAAACACCTCCTGGGCTATATCCGTTGCCAGCTCGGCATCGGCACATCGGTAATAGATATAGTTACGCAGTGGATCGAAATGCTCATTAAACAAACTTTTAAACTCTTCCCGCTTCAAAATAAGTAAAATTGATTGTCTTTTTGTTCGCTTTTTTATTCGTGATATAAATCTCTGAATCACAAACAGGATTTAATACGTAAAAGTTAAACCCATATGTTTCAATATCAAAGCTTTTTTTCGCGAAACCCGAAGAAGTACGTTTACTTCTCCGGGATTTTTATTTATGAGTGAACGGGAGTTGTTATTCATTATTTTCATCATCCTGGCGCTTTTCGCGTTTGCGTTCGCCAATTTTAAATTCCTTGCTACCTTCAGCTGTGGTCATTGTAGCTACACGGTCGCATTCCATATCGCCATAATTAACGGTGGCAAACTCAACTCCATTTTTCGATAGAGAAACCTCGCCGGCAACAATCCAACGGCATCCACCTTTTTTGATTAATGGAGAAGTTATGTCTCGTCGGTACACGTTGCCATCTGAATCCTCGCAGTTTACAAATCCTTCTATCTGGAAAATATCATCGGAATGATCAAAAGGTGTATCCATACCCTCTGTCCAGGTGCGTGTGCGCTGTGCCTCACGATTGATTGTCGTTCCATCCTCCAAAGTAAAGGTCATATCGCGATCAATATTTACCTTGAATTCATCCTTTAAAAAGGTTTTGACACTTGTTCCGGCAATCGCAACTGCATCGACACTAAAATCCTTGAAAGTTACTGTTCTGGTAGCTTCATTTACCCTTCGGGGTGCTGTTTGATAGATTTCAATAATTCCGGCAATTACGCGTCCGTTTTCTAATTCAGTGCCTTCGCCATAATTCAGGTTAATGGTGCGTGGCCAGCCACCTTCTTCTTTAACGATGTGAATATCGGGACACTTGCCAAATTTATAACGCCAGCGGTAATGCTTTTTATCATCGTCTCCCGATTTAAGGATTGCTCCCGACTGCTCCATGGCGATAGTTTCGGCCACTTCATCGGTGCCGGTAAATAAGTCAATCTCATATTCGGTAGCTTCAACCACATCATCCAAAGATGCTTCTGTTGTAACAACCGATTCGGTAGTAGACTTTAAATCAACCTCGGCCATTGGCATGTCAATAATGTTTTCATTTTTGTCGCAAGATGCTAAAGCGGCAATAACAGCTAATGATAATAGTACCTTTTTCATAATCTTCTATTTTATGTGATTAGTTAATTTCAGTTTGAAAAGATTTAAAATCGATTCCGTTGAATGCGTTTTTGAATGCTCTTACACTAGCTTACCGCATGAAGTGAGTTTTACCCTACCTGTTTTTTTAATTTTTTTTGAAATATTTTTTAAAACTCTTGTATAATGCACAATTAGGCATGCTTTTTCTATAATTTTGCAGCAAACTCTGAGGAGAATTGGTAGGAAATACACAAATAAGAGACAAGTGGAAAACACGTGAAGGCTATGAACAGCTTTTTAATGAGCATTACAGCCGGATGGTTTCTTATGCCTTTAATTTTCTGAAAGAGCAAGAAGCCTCGGAAGAGGTGGTACAGGAAGTTTTTTACCAATTGTGGATTAACCGTAACAAAACGGACATTAAAACAGCCATTAGTTCCTATTTGTATCGGGCAGTGAGAAACCGCTGTATCAATCTGATAAAGCACATAGAAATACGCGAGAACTATAAACAGTTTAACAGCAATGAAATTGAAAAGGCCGATGCAGACTTTACTGATGACCTAACGATTGATGAGCTGGATAAAAAAATCAGATCAGCCATTGATAAAATGCCCCTGCAGCGTAAAAAGATTTTCCTGATGAGTCGTTACGAGGAAATGACCTATAAGGAAATAGCCGAAAAGATGGGTTTGTCGAAGAAAACAATTGAGAACCAAATGGGAAAAGCTTTGCAGTTTATGAGAACGGAACTGAAGGATTATCTCCCGTTGATAATGATATTTTTTCATCAAATATTAAATGGCAAATAGGGTTATGGTCGATATTGAATGTCATACTAACAGAATTGTTTGCGAAGGCTTAAAAGCCTCCAGCTAGAATCTATGCAAAACGAAGAACGACATATTGATGCTATACTTTTAACGAAGTTCATTGCCGGTGAAGCCAGTAAAGAAGAACAGCTTCAGGTAATTGAATGGTTGGAGGCTGACCAGGCCAATCAGGCGGCGTTTGATCAGTTGGAAGAGAGTTGGGTTATGAGTGGTCGGCTCGATCCTCAACCTTTGCCTGTTGATGTACCAGATGCCTGGGGTATGCTCAATTCGAGGATTGATAGTTATGAACAGAAAGAGAAAAGCCTAATGCGCTTCATACGGCCAGCAATTTATGTGGCAGCTTCCATTATTGTCGCTGTTTTACTGTTCAATATCTCACGGGATGAACAATCAACTTTTACCCCCATTAGTGTTGAGAACCTGAGTCATGGTCAAAAAACCGATACTTTACCCGATGGATCGATCGTGACCTTAAATGCCGGTAGCCGCCTGGTTTATCTTAGTAAAAGCGATGATATGCACCGTCGAATGACATTGGAAGGTGAAGCTTTTTTTGATGTTGTTCGCGATACACTTCGTCCTTTTGTGATTAAAGCAGGTATGGGAGGTGTGCGGGTTTTGGGTACCAGTTTTAATGTTAAAATCACCAATACCACCGATGTAACAGTTGATGTTGAATCCGGTTTGGTTGAGTTGTTTTATCCGGTTGTTAACAGTTCGGATACATTAAGATTAGAGCTTAACCCGGGTGAACGCGGCCAGCTTTCGCACCAAAGCAGTCAGCTGAAAAGTCAGCAATCTTCCTCATCGTCGTTCTTTTGGTTAGATAATACCCTTATCTTTAAAAATAAACCTTTGCAAGACGTTTTTGAAGTATTGGAGCAGTGCTACCATGTTCAGATCAATTGCGATGACAATAATATATTGCTCACCAATTTATCAACGACTTTTAAAAACAAAGAGTTGAATGAAGTACTTGATGTGATTGCTGCAACCTTTGATATTGCCTACCAGCAACAAGGAAAAACTTATCGTATTTACAGACCTTAAGCATGAAGCAAAGCATTGTTATTTTTATACTGGGTTTAATCTGGATACCAGCCATCGGGCAAAACTTTTTGGAGATGCCCGTGACGCTTCAGCATACCAACAGTGAGCTCACAAGGGTTTTTCAGGATCTCGAAACACAGTTGGCCTTTAATTTTTCCTACGAGGCTCAGCTTATAAATGAAAGTAAGCGAGTTGATATTCATATCATTAATAGCCCCTTAAGAAAGGCCTTAACCACTGTACTTGGCGAAAGTTATGAATACAAGGTGGTAGGCACGCACGTGATTGTTCAAAGTAAGCTGCCCCCCATTAATAAACGCGGCGAAAGTTTTAGCTTTAGCGGTCAGGTACTCGATGCCAATAATCAACCATTGGAAAATGCCATAGTTTACGAGGCCAACCGACAAACGGCTGTTGTAACCAACTTCGATGGTTATTACCGTTTTAATTTTCAGGATAAAAACCATCCGTTAGCACTTAATATTAGTCGCAATGGTTACCGTGATACGGTGATACACATCAGCCAGAAAGATTTGCAACAGGAGCGAGGTTTTCCTTTACCAGAGCAGCGTATTCTGCCAAGTAATTTTACGGTGATGGAGCCACAGAAAGGTAGTATATTAAGCAGTAGTGATGTTAAAACTTTGAGCGAAATACAGTTGGTGAAATTTATGGTACCCGATGATGCCTTGTATGTTTCCGGTAACCTGAATGCTTTTAACTGGCAAACAGCACAAATTTCATTGCTGCCCTATTTTGGTACCAATGATCTGCTCAATGGCTTAACAACAAACAATGTATCGGTTAATGTTATTGGTGGCTATACCGCCCAGATAGAAGGCGTTGAGTTTGGAGCTGTTTCCAATTTTATTCAAAATAGTGTTTACGGTTTTCAGGCGGCCGGAGTGAGTAATATTGTTGGGAAAGATGTTGTTGGTTTTCAGGCAGCTGGGGTGGTAAATTTAACGCTTGGCGATGTAAAAGGAGGCCAGGCCAGTGGTGGTGTTAATCATGTGAAAGGAAAACATACAGGTGTGATGGCAGCCGGCGTGGTAAATATTACAGAAGGGATCAGTAAAAATGATACGATAAAAGGCCTTAAAACACAACTATCGGGGGTAACGAACATTCATTTAAAAGATACCAGTAATATACAGATTGCAGGGGTTTGGAACCAGGCTGAACAAGTAAAAGGTATCCAGATTAGCGGATTTTATAACTATACCAAAAAGCTGAATGGCCTTCAGATAGGTATTGTTAATATTGCCGATACCATTGAAACAGGTTTACCTGTTGGGTTGATAAATGTAGTAAAAACGGGCTATCGTAAACTGGAGATTTCAAGCAACGAATTGTTTTATGGCAATGTTGCTTTTAAAACCGGTGGTAATCATATCTACAGTTATCTGAGTGTTGGTTTTGGTGAGTATCTGGGTGCATCTTTGGGGTTTGGTTACACAAGCAACTACCATAAAAAAACATCCTTTAATATCGATTTGAGTGGTATTGCCACTTTCGATCCAAACGCCAACACTAACTCTTACATGGGAACAATCTATCGTTTGCAGCCGGCCTTTAATTATCGAATCAGTAATAAACTGACTTTATCTACAGGACCTGCCTTTAACTTCTTTATGCTGAATAAAGAAACGGGTTCAAGCCCTCCCGATAAACTGATAAACCCGTCTGACATTTACTATGGAAGCCATTACCTAAATAAATCGATTACATCACTAAAAAATAAACATTGGCTCGGATGGCACATGAGCGTTAGGTTTTAATAATAGTATAACGAAATTTAGGGGCTAAACACCAAAGCATTAAAACATTTCGAAATACTTCACGTATTACCGCTTTACCACAATAGGGGTAAACACAGCATTGCTTGTCATCATCTAAAATGAATTTTAGCGTTTAAAAAAAATGAAACGATTATCAACAAATTTATCAAACCTGAAATTTACACCCTTCTACCTGGTTTCGGCCTTGCCGTTTACGATCATGTACCGTTTATCCGATGCCATGGCTTTTATGCTGTACCATGTTTTTAAATACAGGCGAAAAGTTGTATCTCAGAATTTAGACAAGGCATTTATCGGGCAAGACAACGAGAAAATTGCCAGAAGCTATTACAGGCATATGTGTGATATTTTTTTCGAAACCATCAAGTGTCTGACAGTATCGCGCAGAAGGATATTGTCGAAAATTGATTTAACGGACGCAGATCTTCTGGACGAAATGTACAAGAATGGTAAGAACATTATTATTTATGCTGCCCACCAGGGAAATTGGGAGTGGCTGGTTACTCTGCCCCTATTGACGAAATACAAGGTGAATGCAGTATATCAACCATTAAGCAGTCCTTATTTTGATAGCCTTCTTAAAACAATCCGTTCCCGTTTTGGCGTTAACTGCATACCATCCAATAAAGCACACCGCAGTATTGCTAAATCGCGCTATAATAAACAGCCCGAAATATTTATCATCATCGGCGATCAGTGTCCGCGACCCAAAAGTACTTACCATTGGACTCAATTTTTAAACCAGGAAACAGCCTTTTATTCCGGAAGTGCACGTTTGGCATTAAAGTTCGATCAAACAATTTTGTATTCGTTTATCGAAAAAGTAAAGAGGGGGAAATACAGCATTCATTTGCAAAAAATCGAAGAGCAAACCATTGAGGATATTTCCGAGAGTTACTCAAATTATTTAGAGAAAAGCATTGTTCAATCGCCTTCTACCTGGCTTTGGAGCCATCGACGTTGGAAACTAAAGCGCGAAGACAATAAAGCTTTTTCGCAAGCCGGATAAGATCCAAAAAAGATACAATTATAATAGCCGGGGTGACTGCTAAACCAATGACGAGTTTAGCAATTATCCCGGTTTTTTCTGCGAGTTTTTGAAAAAATATAGACCAAAGTTCTGTTGAATAAGGAGTTGTAATCACAACATAATCAATATGTAGTAATTGTGTTGAAAGTCGTAATTTGGATTCGTCAGCCGAAAAAACAATCTTTTTTTAGAAATGAATGGGGGTATCTTAATAATAGCTTGTCATCCTCATGAAATAACAAAAAACAAAAAGAGATGACAACAAAACTAATGACTTTAACCCTGCTTTTAATGATGCTAATCGGATTAAAAGCACAAGAAACAAAAACAATTTCGCCGGCTCAGGTTACATTTGCCTACCCCTTGGGCACCAATGGACAGCAGTCAAAAAATATAACTAATCGTTTTTCGTTTAACGTACTTTATGGTATCAACGGCGGTGTTAAAAGCTTTGAATTGGGTGGAATCGGAAACCAAAACCAGGGCGATGTTCAGGGATTTCAACTGGCCGGTATATCGAATATAACCGATGGATCAAGTTCTGGAGCCGTTATTAGTGGTATTACAAACATCACAACAGGCTCGGTGGACGGAATGCAATTGACTGGAATTGCCAATGTCAATAATGGCACAGCAAAAGGCGCCCAGATAGCAGGTATTGCCAATATTAGTGGCGATGTTACCAATGGCTTAATGCTATCAGGTATTGCTAATGTTAGTGCGGCTAATGTAACAGGGATGCAGCTGTCGTTAATAAACACAACCCATGGCGATATGAATGGTTTTCAGTTGGGGCTGGTTAATTATGCCAAGAAAATTAAAGGCTTTCAGCTTGGTTTGATTAATGTGGCGGATAGCATTGATGGTGTTGCACTCGGTTTGATTAGCTATACCCGTGATGGTTATTTTGCTATCGAGGCCAGCAACAGCGAAGTAATGCATGCTAATTTAAGTTACAAAATGGGAACATCCTATTTGTATAATATCTATAACCTGGGCTATGGTCGTTATAACAACAAGGATGTTTATAGTTACGGATTGGGTTTGGGTACTTTAGTGCCATTGCATCAGCGTCATTCATTGGCAATCGAGGGCATCACCAATCACATTGCCTACGATAACGAATGGGATGAAGTAAATCTCTTAACCAAGCTTAACCTTACATATCAGTTCCGCCTGACTAAGTGTATTTCCTTAATTGGCGGTCCTTCATTGAACCTTTATATTAGCGATGTGATGGTAGATGGTAAATACGGAACTTTGGATATGCCTAAAACTTTCTGGGATCATAAAGGCAATAAGAATATGCACTACGCCTGGCTTGGTTACAACATTGGAATTAACATCCAATTTTAACCAGCAACATTAGTAAGGCCAAATATTTTACTCAGTTATGAATGCAAACCACGGCTTATGCTCGTGGTTTGTTTATTCCTTAGTTAAACTTACCACCAATAAAGCTCGATACAATTTTATAGCGAGGAAACTGATCGAAACATATTTTGGTAAAAACAGTGATTGGAATGGACATGATCAGTCCGGGTATTCCCCAAATATATCCCCACAACATCAGCATCAACAAAATAATAATCACATTAACCGAGAAGGTTTTACCCATAAATACAGGTTCCAATACACCGCCCATAAGCACTTGGACTGCAGTAATGCTTAAAACAAAAAACATTAGTGTGGCGCTTGGATCCAATTCAACCAGTGCAAACAAGGTTAGTAACAGTACCGAAATGATGGAGCCAATCATCTGAACAAAATTAATGGCAAAGGCAAATAGTCCCCAGAAAATAGGAAAACTGACATTGAAGAATACACAAGCCAGACTGAATCCAATACCTGTTAGCAAACTAATAACGAACTTAACCTGAACAAACTTGATGATGTCCTTTTCTACCTGCCTAAAGGCTTTTACCGATGAGTACTTAACTTTAAACAAGGTTGAGTTTAACAGCTTTTCAAAATTCATCGAGCCCGAAAGTAATAACACAACAAAAAAGGCAGTGGTGAGGGTCAGCGATAAGGCATTGCCAATAAAATCAATGGTCATGCCAATATTATTCAGCATGTTATTGCTCTTAAAATAATGGCTATACACAGTCTCTCCTTGCAAACGTGTTATGCCAAAAAAGTCTTCTATCGATACAATTATAGCAACAAGTTTATGCTCTGCTGTTTGAAAAAAATGACTATCGGCCGATAGTATTTCCTGACTGGATAATTTTATTAATTCACCACCAAGCTTAAATACACCTGTAATTATTAAGATAACCATAATAATACTCAAGGTTTTTGGTACTTTTTTCTTTGCAAACCAGCGCATTATCGGCAGAAACAATAAGGATATAAACATCGCCATTACCAAAGGCACAAAAATAAAGGATAGTACCTTCAACAAATAGAAGATAAAGGGTATTACCAATATCAACAGCAATCGATTTGTGGTTTTCAGATCGTTCATTAACAGTTTTATAAGTGTCGCTTATTTTCTTTTATAATGTGCAAAGATAATTGAATAAAACGAATAAGATTAGCAAGTCTTTATTAAGAATACTTATAGATATATTGTTAAGTAATAAATGGTTTTATCTTGTATTCGTAACAAATCAATAAAAAGGAAAAGAAACTTTAATATAAACACATTAGGCTATTTGCTTACCGGAGACTCAATGTCCAAAGCTTTGGATTTATTAAATGAATTGTTTAGTGTTAAACATGATTTATATTTACAATTCATCCCGGATAAGAGGATATCGACAAAGATTTAATTGAGCAAATATTAAAATAAAAGGAGCTGATAATAGCATGAATAAAAACGAAATATCAACATATAATTTCAATAATAAGCATACTAATTTGGGCCTTGAAATTGTTGACTTGAAATACATTCTATCCTTTGAAAAGTCATTCAACGCACATCGTTTAAGCTTTTACCAAGTACTGATTATCAAAAAGGGCAGAGGAAGTCATGAGGTTGATTTTCAAAAAATAGCTTATTCAGAAAACACCGTTATTCCTGTGGCTATGGGTCAGGTACAGCGCTATGAGCACAATCCCAGCCTGGAGGGGTACGCCCTACTTTTTACTCCCGTTTTTCTGGTAAAGGAAGATATCGACTACAGTTATTTATACGATTTCACCATCTTCCTGCATGCCATTCAGCCAATTACTTGCATGGCCAATTCTGTAGTTTATGCCTTTGTAGATGAGATGATTGAGGAACAACAAAAAGAATCTGTTTTTAATACCGGTGAATACCAACGAAACCTGTTGAAGAACTTCCTGATTCAGATTGAAAGAAACAAACGGAACCGCAGCAATATAGCTTGTTCCGATTCATTGAATTTATTTATGAAGTTCAGGAAACTGCTGGAGCAAAAGGTTAATTACAAGTTACGGGTGCTTGATCTGTGCGAGGAACTTAATGTTTCGGCGAAACAATTAAATGCCAGCCTAATAACATCAAACAACACAACAGCCAAGCAATACATCGACGATCGGGTGCTTTTAGAGATTAAACGCCTATTGGTTTATTCTTCCCGATCAATAAAGGAAATAGCCTACCAAATCGGCTTTGAAGATCCAACCAATTTCACCAAATATTTTAAGGCACGAATGGGAATGCTGCCCACCGACTATCGAAAACAATACATGTAAGACTTTTACCATTCAAAGGCATTTTTTTACCTTTTCTACCCTTTCCTGCCACTCTACTTTTGTGATGTAGAATTTAATCAGAAAACATCTAAAAAGTTAATGTGATGAAAATAGCAGTTACAGGATCAACCGGTCAGTTAGGACAAATTGTAGTAGAACAGTTAAAAAAGCGAGTGCCCGCAGAAAACATTGTCGCATTGGCACGCGATATAGAGAAAGCATCAGTGCTTGGTGTTGAGGTTCGTGAGTTTGACTATAATAAGGCTGAAAATTTGGCCGGGTCATTAAAAGGAATCGACCATCTATTATTAATCTCCGGTACTGATTTTGGAAGCAGGGTTGAGCAACATACCAATGTTGTTAATGCAGCCAAGAAAGCGGGCGTAAAATGGATTGTTTATACCAGTTTGTTAAGAAGCGAAACCACGTCATTGAACCTGGCTCCTGAGCATATAGCAACTGAGAAAGTACTCAAAGAATCGGGCATGGCTTATACACTTCTGCGTCATGGTTGGTACAGTGAAAATTATACGGCATCAATACCCGGGGCATTAAGTGGAGGTGCTTTTCTGGGTAGTGCCAAAGAAGGTAAAATATCTTCGGCTGCCCGCGCTGATTATGCCGAAGCTGCAGCCATAATATTATGCGATGAAACTCATAAAGGTAAAACCTATGAATTGGCCGGTGATGAGGCTTACACCTTATCTGGCTTAGCTGAAGAAATCACTAAGCAAAGCGGGAAAAACATTCCATACAACGACATTCCTGAGCAGGAATATGCCAATATTCTTAAAAACATTGGTTTACCTGAAGTTTTTGCTGATGCTTTGGCCAATTGGGATGTAAGTGCGTCAAAAGGTGATTTGTTTGATGAATCGCAACAATTGTCGAAACTATTGGGCAGACCGACCACAACCATTGCTGAATCGGTAAAATTGGCATTAGCTTAATAACCTGGGTCCAAAATTTAATGTCGAACTCAGGTTAATACAATTATAAAAAAAACGAGGCTGGTTTTAGATCAGCTTCGTTGCTTTTATTCGATTCATATACAAAGTACTATAATAAAATGAGCCATGTCTTATTGTAGCGTATGAACCAACTAAAAATGTTTTACATGTACTGCCTGCGCAACCTTTTGCACTTTGCACGATCTATGCTTATTGAAGTATAATCTGGAAAAATAACTCACATGAGCAAATACACATTAATTGCTGTTATGTACCTGTTACTAACAAGCTGTTCGAAAAATGATGATCGTCCTGTAACTAAGCCTTTGCATTTTAATTATGACTTTGCCAGCGGTTTACAAGACTGGGTAGGAGGCTTTGCTGATTACCCTCGAGAGCAAGAAACAATTTATGAACTGACATTTGGTCACAGTAAACTGCCTGAACCACTGGATGCAAATCAGGGTTCGATAAGGTTGTCGGGCATTAACCGCAGTGATGATCTATTCATGTTTATTAAAAGAAAGCTTGGTGGATTAACACCCAATCAGAAATACAAGGTTTCATTCTCTGTACAAATTGCATCCGATGTCAGTGATGGATCACCAGGTGTAGGTGGAAGTCCCGGTTCAAGTGTTTTTATTAAAGCAGGTGTTTCCACCGATGAGCCACAAGTTATCGAGAATAATGATGGTTATTATCGAATAAATATTGATAAGGGCAATCAAAGGTCGGAAGGTATGAATATGAAGGTAATTGGTGATTTTGCCAATGGCACAAACGATAATATTTACACTCTGAAAAATCTGGAAAATTCAAAAGCCATCGAAATGCAGGCCAACGATAAAGGTGAATTGTGGGCAATAATAGGCACCGATTCAGGTTTTGAATCAAGCACTACCATTTATTATAATACAATCTCGATTACGGTAGAATAAGAAACCAGTTCTATCTAAGAATATATCACAAAGACAGCGTAAAGCGTTTACTCCCAATGGGTGGTAAGCGCTTTTTTATTGAGGTTAACCTGGCAATTGGTAAAAGTTCTTTGATTGAACTTCTTGTAATATTTTGTTGTATTGTTAACTTTACATGGTATTGCCTGGCAATAAACAAGCAGTTTAGCTTAGTTAAAGTATTGTGCATGATAAATATTTTAGCATTTGTTTTCTGACTCTGGCTTTTGTAGAGAGCCTGTAAATGAAAGAATTTAATCAAGTTTAACTATAACAACCATGGAATTCAGAGCCTCTTTTTGTAATCCTTTTCAGAAGGAAATTATTGAGTTTGGAAAGATTGAAAAAGATAAGGTAATTGAAAAGTTCAATTCAATTGATTGGAAGAAATATCTGGAACAAATGAATTCAGCTGAAGACAGGGAAATTTATTACTCACCCTCATTGGAAATTGAAAATATTCTTAATAAGAATGGCTTATCTGTTTCTGCCATCGATGGTAAGGAATGGTATATCTTTTATAAGCGTCCTAAAAGGGTTAAACGGTTTTTCGGATTGTCAGAAAAATTAGATGAAGATTATCAGACGGATTTAACCGGTCAAAACGAAGACGATGTTTTGGATTGTTTAAATGCACTTCTGAGAAATGATCTTGAATTTCTGGAAAAAAAAATAAAATAATTGGGTACACCTGTGGGCAATAAAATATGAGTCCTCACTTTGTTTAAACAAAAAAAGGAGTCCGAAGACTCCCTTATTTGATCAAAAGCTATCCGCTTTAATTTATTTGCTGATCCACATTTTAGTGGTAACAAAATTGTCTCCATCATTACCAAGGTTAGCCTGACGCTCCATGGCAGTATTGATGTTGTCGGTATTGTTCATGCGCTCAGCGTTTGGATAATCCAAACGACGTGGACGAACACCACCTGTAACACCTCCGTTGTGGAATGGAGCATCAAAGTAACCATTAGGAGTCACTTCAACACCTGGCGCAGCGTCTTTAATGTCGTCCCAGTTATACTTAGGTAACTGAATATTGGTGCTGTAAGGAATGCCTTCTGGCGTAACCGACACTAAAGTACGGTTCCACAAAGCAAAGGCTTCGTATCCATTCAGGAATAATGATTTCCATCTTTCCAGGTGAATCACTTCTTCTGTCGCTGTACCTAAGTTATTCACATAGTTGGCAGACAACTGCTCGTAAGTAGAACCATCGCCTGTTGTGGCTTTGTATTTGGCCATGTAAACAGAAGGAGAGCTTGCTTCACCGTATAATTCAGGGTATTTAGCCAAACTGATTTCCACGGCTTTCTTAAGGTTTGATGCAGCATCACCCGATACACTCCAACCTTTAGCAGCTGCTTCAGCCAGAATAAAGTAAGACTCCTCACCACCAAATACAATGCTGTAAGCTGTGCGTGAACCAACAGTTTCGGGGTTGACGCCACACAAAGTGTGGAACTGAGCGAAATCAGCATCGTAAACATACGAATATTCATTGGCCGATCCTTCGTCAACAACTTTGGTTGAACCAAGGCTGTTAGCATCTATAAAATAATCACAGAAAACACGGTTGTTGTTTACTTCCATCATACCTCTCACTGAGAATGATTCAGTAGCACCACCTCTTTCGGGGAAGAATACAACTGACTTATATGGCTCACCTGGACGGGCAGACTCTTCAAATGGATTGAAGTGTGTTTGTCCTGTCCATGGGATGTATTCTCCATCCTGGTTAATAACCTGGCATGCTGTATAAAACAAGCGAGGATCTTTGTTTTGCTGAGCCAAACGAAGGTACTCTTCACCTAAATATGCGTAAGCAAAACCACCCACTTTACCATTGATGGCTGAACCGGTTCCGTTTTCGTGAATACCCCAGGGGCCACCAGCTGTTGAGTGGGTAACAAGGGCTGCATTGTTGTTTTCGTAGTTTGTGATGAAACCAGCAGTGTGAGCAGCGGCCTCTTCTACTGTTTCTTTTGCCAATGCATTATCGGCCGAAGAAGCACGCATACCAATACGTAACAACATTGAGTTAGCCAAACGCGCCCAGGCTTTCTTTTGATCAGCCTTGCTTAAGTGACCGTACATGATATCGAAGTTAGAACCAAATGGTTCGGCATCGTTGCTTAATAGAAGATCACGGTTGCTCTTTAACTGGCTGATCATACCTTTGTACACGTCCTCTTGTGAGTCATATACAGGGAAGAACACCTGGTTGGTATAACCATTTCCTGCTTCACTGTAAGGAATATCGCCATAAAGATCAGTCAAACGCTGGAAAGTAATTTGCAACATAATGGTTGTCTGTGCAATTTTCACATCGTTAACACCATCGGAGTTTTTCTCCTTTAGTACACGTAACATGTCATTACCATTCTTAATGGCATTGGTGTACAGTGCCGACCATTTTGCTTCAGAATAGCTATCACTTAAAGTGAAGCCCTGTCCGTTGCGGTAGCCACATTGTGTGATACCGGCAAGGGGACCAGTCATAATCAGGTTACCACGCCATTCTTCGTGTCCGTTACCTGCATAGCTCAATTGCATGCCGCCAAACTGCAAGCCCGGATCGATCTCTTCAACCCTGTTTGGGTTGTTATTAATGCTTTCAAATTCATCGGTACAGGCACTGACGAAAGCAATCAAAGCACCCAGTAGATATATATTTAGCTTCTTCATGTTAAAATGATTTTTCAAGCTCTTAATTAAAACTTCACATTTAAGTTGAAACCGTAGCTGGCAGGTAATGCCATCGCTCCCATTTCAATTCCCTGACCACCATTGCTGATTGAATAGGCCGACTGAGGATCAATGTTTTCTGTTTCTCTATACAGGTATCCAAGGTTTTTACCAAATACACCAACAGATGCACTCTTGAAATATTTAGAATCCTTAAATAAGTTAGCTGGTAAGCGGTAAGCAACACTTACTTCTTTTAATGAAACATACGAAGCATCGTAAACAAATAACTCATCAATCGATGCTAGGGCACCATACAAGTCCTCTGGACGAGCGGTTGTACCTAAACCTTCTAACTCGGCAGGGAACCATTCTTTACCAGCTTCGTAGGCCGCACGACCATTGGTATCTTTGTGTTTACCTGTTGAGTAAGCCGAGGCTTCTGTATTCGAGAATACTTCGCCACCAAACTTAGAGTCAATTAATACATTCAAAGTAAATTGCTTGTAGTTGAAAGTATTTGACCATCCCAGCATAGTTGTGTGGTAACCACTACCTAAAGCAGAGTATTCGTTGGTTGGCTGAGGAAGACCGTTGTCGTCCAACTCAATCTTTCCATTGTCATCGCGCTTGAAAGTGGTTCCCATAATGGTACCATATTCTTCACCCACTGCTGCAATCACGCTTACGCCACCACCGCTGATCAGGTTTAACTGGCTTACGCCATTGGCTAATGACTCTACTTTGTTTTTGTTGTAAGCAAAATTTAAAGTTGTGTTCCAGCTGAAAGAAGAAGTGCGGTATGGAGTTGCATATAATGATACTTCCCATCCTTTGTTTTCAATCGAACCTGAATTAACAATGGCTTCATTGTAACCAGAGGCGTTAGACACGCGGATTGGCATAATCTGATCATCGGCAACCGAGTTGTAATAAGTGATATCCAAACCAAGGTTATTGTTCAGGAATTTCAGATCTGCACCAATTTCATAGGATGTCATAATTGATGGTTTCAACACTGCATTAGGTATTACACTGCCATCAATTCCACCGATAACGATGTTACTTCCATTGTGATTTGGGTGTGGGTTGTCATCCAGTTTGTATTGCTGAGCCAATTGGTAAGGATCAGTATCTGAACCTACCTGTGCCCATGAGCCGCGCACTTTGGCGAATGTCATCCAAACAGGTAATTGAACCACTTCTGATACAATGAATGAAGTACTAACCGATGGGTAGAAATACGAGTTGTTATCGCTTGGTAAAGTAGATGACCAGTCGTTACGAGCCGATAAATCCAAGTACCACATGCTGCCATAACGGAATTGGGCTGTACTGTATACCGAGTTAATGCGCTTACGGCTATAGCCAACAGATTGTGAGTTGTTTAATCCAAAACCTGGACGTTGTAATCCCGGATCAAAGAAGGTATCAGAGTATACGCTTAGTCCTTCATATTCGCGATCCATACGCGATGCACCGGCATTCACAGTAATACCAATCTTATCGGTAAAATTATTGTCGTAATTCAGGATGAAATCGTAGTTCGATTCTGTTTCATCAGCTTTCATCATGCTGGCACGTCCCTCCAGATAGTAAGGTGTTCCGATAGGATAAATGCTTTCGTTTGAGAAGAAAGTCATGTCACTACCGGCACGTAGCTGAGCATTCAGATGTTTAGTGATGTGGTATTTTGCATTAACCAACGACATGATACGTTTCTTCCTGTAAGAGTGATCAATCTCATTAAGTGTCCAGTAAACGTTGCTGTTGCTGTTGATACCGAATCCTACAGGCATGCCGGTTACAGGATCTTTGTAATCTTTCAGGTCGCTGATCGAAACATTGTTAGGTACACCCAATAACTGTGATGTTGGGTTAAACGGAGTAGACCCCATCATTGAGTTGTTTGACTCTTCCTGTGTAAAGGCAATCTTAGCATTCACTTCCAAAAGGTCGTTGAAAGCTTTGGTACCACCTGCTACGTTAAAAGTGTTACGATCGTATGATGTTTCAGGCACCAACCCATTATTATGGGTATTCGAATAAGATAGACGAATGTTGCTCTTCTCATTGTTGTGGTTTACCGCCAATGAGTTGGTCCATGTCATACCTGTATCGAAGAAATCACTTTCGTTATCGTAGTACTTGTAATCTTTTTGTTCGCCACGGTAGTTAATGAATGACTTGGTATCGGTATAACGGGCTCCCCACATGCTTGTTTGCTCACGACCCTCTTCGATTGACTGAGGTGCAATGCCATTGGTACCTTGTCCGTAGGTATTTTGCCAATCGGAGTAGATACGTGCTTTATCGAAAGTCATGTTGGAGTTATACTCAACTGTTGTTCCATTTTCGCCGTTTCCCGATTTGGTCGTTACCAATACAACTCCGTTGATGGCGCGTGAACCATAAAGAGCCGTAGCAGCAGGACCTTTCAATACGGAGATATTTTCGATGTCGTCGGCTGAGATACCCGACAATCCATTACCCGAGTCGATACCACCGTTACCACTATCATCGGCATTGGTGAATTGAGTGTTTGAAATAGGTACACCATCCACTACGTAAAGAGGTTCGTTTGAACCGGATAATACTGCTGCACCACGAATTAATACAGATGAAGAACCACCAGCACCCTGAGATGAGGTATTGATCTGTACACCTGCCATGCGACCCGATAAAGCACTCATAGGGTTGGCATCTTTCATGTTTTCGAAAGCCTCCTCACCTACTTCGGCTGATGAATAACCTAAAGCTTTTTTCTCACGTTTAATACCAAGCGCAGTAACAACTACTTCGTCAACATTCATAACGTCTTCCATCAATGTTACATCGTATGATGCACCATCTGCAACTGTTATTTCTTGGCTGGCAAATCCGATAAATGAATAAACAACAACACTATTAGCCGGAACAGCCAACTTAAACTCACCATCAAGATTGGTGATGGTACCGGTTGTTGTTCCTTTAACTGCAACGTTAACCCCTGGTATTCCCACACCGAATTGATCAACTACAGTTCCGGAGATTTTAATTTTTTCTTCTTGTTGAATTGCTGTTTCTGCTTCAACCATAGCTGGTTTTATAACCACTTGGTTGTTGTAAACATTGAAAGAGACATCGGTTAAGATACGCTCTAAGACTTCTTCCACGCTTTGGTTATTTGCCGAAACTGACACTAATTGCTGTGCGTCAATTTGAGCCTCGTTGTAAACGAATACAAATTCGCTTTGTTCCTCAATTGCTGTGAGGCATTCTTGTAAAGTTACTTCCTTAAGGTTAAGGCTAACTTTTTCTCCTTTTAAATGCTTTGCTGCCAAAGCATTATTTGAGCCCAGAAGCATAACAAGACAAGCCAATGCGCCTGCTTGAATAAAATTTCTGGATTTTCTTGAGAAAAAGGACTTCCATTTCTCCATGAAATTCATAAATTTAACAATTTAATTAAGTGATTAAAAAATGAACGAAAGGGTGGGTTTTTGGTCGAGCACACCCTTTCCTATTTACTTTTCAGACAGAACAATTTTGTTTCCGTCCATTTGAAAATTCAAATTCGTTAAATCGCATAAAGCCTGATAAACCAGAATTGGATCATCTTCCAATAAAAGCTTACCAGTTAATTGAGAAGGTTTTGTTAAAAGTGATTGATCAGCTACTATTTGCACATTATAGAATTGCTCAATTTGTTTCAACAGGTTGGAGATGCTATTCTTCTCAAGAGTTAAATAGCCATCTTTCCAGCTTGTGAACAAACTGGTATTCACTTTCGATACGTTTATTTGTTTTTGTACCAGCGAATAAGAGCTTTTCTCTCCGGGCTTCAGAATAACCTTTTGTTTGTTCAGAAAAGTGCCGTTCTCTACCAATAATGATCCGCTAACCAGCACCGCTGATACATCTTTTTGATTAGGATAGCTATTAATGTTAAAACTGGTTCCAAGAACTGTATAAGTTAAATCTTTGGTTTGTACTTTAAAGGGTTTATCGGCATTATGAGTAACGTCAAAGTACCCCTCTCCGATTAGCATAACCTCGCGCTTATCCACACCTTCAAAATTATCGGGAAAAATCAGCTGGCTTCTGGCATTAAGCGTTACGATAGTACCATCAGCCAGGGTTAAGCGAGCCGTTTTTCCATAAGGAACGCGCAAAGTATTAGGCTTTGTATTTTTCTTGCTGGTCTCGGTTTTAATTGCCTTTTTGTTTTCGATGATGATTGAGCTTCCTTCCTGATCAATTTCAATGGTTGAATGCTTCTTCTCCAATGGAATATTGGTTCCGTCTGAAAGGTTAAGGGTTGTTTTTTCAGGAATTACATCAGTATTAACAGCATATTGTTCGAGTGATGCATGATTCTCAAACAGGAATAAGTAAGATGCCAAACCAACAATTATTGTTACAGATGCAGCCATGGCAATTAAGCCAACGAACAGCTTTCTTTTGGGTTTTGCCTGTAACTGATCTCCATAACGAGCTTCAAAGCGAGTCCACTCCTTTTGGGTCTGTGATTTGGCCGCCTTTTCAGCAGTATCTTTCAATGAAGAGAAGCGCTGTTTATTTTCTGCAGATTGCTGTATCCATTGTCCCAGCTCCTTTAATTCATCGATGCTGGCATTGCCGGAAACGTATTTTGAAACAAGCTTTTGTATGTGTTGACTTCCTCTACTCATGTTGTGCTATTACAACTTAAATACAAGTAAGATTCAATACCCCCACAAAAAAAGTCAATTATTTTTTAAGGAAGCAGAGCCAATACAAAAATGGCGGTTTTAACATGGTCTAATTTCGTTCGTAAGGTTTTGTTGGCAAGGGTAATGTGCCGTTCAACGCCTTTGGGGGAAATATTAACCTGCTCGGCAATTTCTTTATGCGACTGGCCTTCAAATTTGGCGAGTTTATAAACCTTTCTTTGCTTTTCAGGTAGTTCCTCAATGGCCTTTTTTATTTCAGAAAACACATAGAAATCGTCTTTATCCTGAACAGGCAAATCAAAGTCTGCTTTGTATAAGCTTTCAATATCTTCGTAGTGAGAAGCAAACTCTATGAACTTTTCGTGTACCTTTTTTTCTTTAATAATATTGAGGCATTGATTGCGAATAGTGCGATACAACAATCCTGTAATGCTTTGCTTTGTATCAATTTTTTGCCTGTTGCTCCATAGTTTAAAGAAAGCCTCCTGCACAATATCTTCAGCCACGTCTGCCTGAGCAACAAATAATGATGCATAATTGAGCAAACGATTAAAGTAAAGCTGGTAGAATTCCTGAAATACATCAAGATTACCTGCCTTTATTTCTATGGCAAAATTTTTATCGGAATTCATAAAACTATGTCTCAAATGAATTTAAACAGTATCTAATTTCGCTTGAGTTAGGGGGCACGAATGTAACGGAACTCCTTTATTTCGCAAAGGACAAATGTTCATTCTGGGTGAATTTATGTGTAGTGGGCTGTAACAGGCTATGTGACTGGAATTAATGCAATGTTAAAAAATGTTATGGTAGATTTATACACGATGTTGCCTGATGTTTTAAGCCAAAATAAAAGCGGCTGCCCCATTGTGAGGCAACCGCTTTGCTGTTATTGTTGATTGGATATAAGGGATTTATTCTAATCCGCGTTGGCGAAGTAAAGCTTCAATTTTTGGCTCGCGGCCACGGAAGTTTTTATACATTTCCATCGCATCTACAGTTCCACCTCTTTCAAGGATATTGGTGCGGAACGATTGAGCAGTTGACTGATCATACAAGCTGGTTTCCTTGAAGGCTTCAAATGCATCGGCATCTAATACGCCCGACCAGATGTAGCTGTAGTAACCGGCTGTATAGCCGCTGCTGGCAAAAATGTGCATGAAATACGTTGATTTGTAACGTGAGATAATCTCAGGAATCAAACCAATGCTATTCAGATAATCTTCTTCAAACTGATTCACATCAATTGATTTTACCTCTTTCTGAGTGTGGTAATTCATATCAAGAAGAGCAGCTGCCAAATATTCGGTTGTGGCAAATCCCTGGTTGAAATGTCCACTGTTTTTTAGCTTCTCCACTAAAGCATCCGGAATAACTTCGCCTGTTTTATAATGGCGGGCATATTCCTTCATTACTTCGGGATCGCTGGCCCAGTTTTCCATTACCTGCGATGGTAATTCTACAAAATCGCGTGGTACAGAAGTACCTGATAAGCCGCTGTAAGTACAATCGCTTAATAATTGGTGCAGGCCGTGTCCAAACTCGTGGAACAGAGTTGTTGTTTCATCAAAGCTTAATAAGGCAGGCTTATCACCAACTGGCTTAGAGAAGTTACAAACAATGGTTACAACCGGAGGAATGTCTTTACCGCCACGACGGCTTTGCTTGCGGAAAGCACCACACCATGCACCTTGTTTTTTGGTGGCACGCGGATGCCAGTCCATGTACAAGATACCTTTATGAGAACCATCAGCTTCTAATACTTTAAATACCTGAGCATCGGCATGTGGCTTTGGAAATTCACCGGTAATTTCTTCGAACTGAAGACCAAATAATTTAGTAGCTACAGCAAAAGCACCATCGCGCACGTTGTTTAGTTCAAAGTATGGACGAACTTCGTTTTCATCCAGGTCATATTTTTCTTTACGAACCTTTTCAGCATAATACCACCAATCCCATGAGGCCAGTTTAAAACCACCTTTTTCGCGATCGATAATGGCCTGCATGGCTTCGCGCTCTTTTTTAGCTACCGGCAATGCACGGTTCCAAAGCTCTTCAAGTAATTCATATACTTTATCCGAAGTCTTTGCCATGCGCTCTTCCAACACGTAATCGGCATATGTTTCATAACCCAACAGGTTGGCTTTTTTAACACGAAGGTTAACAACCTCTTCAATCAACTTCTTGTTATCAAGACTGTCGTTGTTATTGCCACGCATGTAGTAACCTTTGTAAAGCTTCTCGCGCAACTCGCGCTTATCGGCATAGGAAAGGAACGGCAACATACTTGGCTTTTGTGTTGTAAACACCCATTTGCCTTCCAGACCCATTTCTTTAGCTGTTTCGGCAGCTCCAATAACAGCTGATTCCGGCAATCCAGCAAGGTCTTCTTTGTTATCAATAACCAACTTAAACTTGTTGGTTTCCTTAAGTACATTGGTTGAGTATTGGTTGAACAGTTCAGATAATCGGGAGTTGATCTGACGTAATTCTCCTTTTTTATCTTCAGCCAGACTTACACCGCTGCGAACAAAACCTTTGTAGGTATCTTCAAGCAACATCAATTGTTCGCCATTCAGCTTTAAAGCATCTTTTTGCTCATAAACATCTTTTACGCGTGCAAACAATGCAGGATTCAGACTAATATCATCGCTATGGGCACTGATTTTCTTACCTACTTCAGATGCAATAGCCATAATGCCTTCGGTTCCATGAGCCGATTTTAAACTATAATAAACCGACATTACTTCCGATAACATTTCACCGGCATCGTCGAGTGCAACGATTGTATTTTCAAAAGTTGCTTCTTCTTTGTTATTGATAATAGCTTCCACTTCTGCTTTATGCTCAGTCATGGCTTTGTCAATGGCCGGCATGTAATGTTCAGGTTTGATTTGTTCAAACGGAGGAACATTAAACTCCGTATCATATTTACTGAAGAACGGATTATCACCGCCCTGATCCTTTTTCTGTGGCGACTGGCACGCCGAAATAGCGATAACCATTGCCAACGAAAGCAATAGAAAATGTCTCATCTGTCTTAAAATTATATAATTGACTAATTGGTTGCGCATTGAAAGGTTTGCAAGATAGGTAAAAGGCGCTAACAATTAGCATGACAAAATGCAGTTTTACTTATGTCGTAAAACACATTCTAACTGCTATTGCATAAATGAACAATGTCAATTTTTTGGTGTTTAGCTACGGTAAGTTGATTCTCAGATTGATAATTGGCACACTGAAATGCAAATATTCCTCATTTTTTAGACCATTATTTTTAAGTAATATTGTCGCATTGTTAAGGCTTAAATACAATTACAACATGGTGAAGATTAAAAGCAAAATAGTAAAACCAGATTGGCTCAAAATACAACTCCCTAATACCACCGATTACAAATGGATGCACAATACCATCCGTGATAATAAACTACATACAATTTGTACCAGTGGTAAATGTCCCAATGCGGCTGAATGCTGGGCTGCAGGAACAGCCACATTTATGATATTGGGTGATATTTGTACCCGGGCCTGTAAATTTTGTAATGTTAAAACCGGCAAGCCCGATCCGGTGGATCTGAAAGAACCATTGCGTATTGCCCGTTCCATTCAAATTATGAAATTAAAGCATGCCGTAATTACTTCGGTGGATCGCGATGATCTGGAAGATGGCGGTGCTGAAATTTGGGCAGCTACCATTCGCAAAACCAAAGAGCTGAATCCGAAAACAACCATGGAAGTATTGATCCCCGATTTTAATGGTTTGCACCATTTGATTCAACAGGTGATGGATGCTAAGCCGGAAGTGATCTCGCACAACCTGGAAACCGTTCGCCGATTAACACCGGTTATCCGAACCAAGGCCAAATACGATTTAAGCCTAAAAGTTCTGAAATACATTGCAGATGGTGGCATGGTGGCTAAGTCGGGTATTATGTTGGGCTTGGGTGAAAAAGAAGAAGAAGTGTTTGAAACCATGGATGACCTGCTGGCGGCAGGCGTAACCGTAATGACCATTGGTCAATACCTTCAGCCGTCAAAAAATCATTTGCCTGTTTCTGAATACATAACACCCGAGCAATTCGAAAAATATAAACAAGTAGGCCTCGAAAAGGGTTTTAAGTATGTTGAAAGTGGCCCGATGGTGCGTTCATCGTATCATGCCGAACAGCATATTAACGCATTAAACAACCAGTAATGAGCAATAACTATACAGTTTTTGAAGATTTAGGCATTAAGGACTATAAAGAAGTTTGGGATTACCAGGAAAAGCTTTTTAGCGAAGTGGTGGATGTGAAACTTCATAACCGTGATCAGGCCAACGAACAAAAAAGCATTACCAATCATTTGCTGTTTGTGGAGCATCCGCACGTTTATACTTTAGGTAAAAGTGGTGTCCAAAATAATCTTTTGATCAACGATCAGTTTCTAAAACAGATTAACGCTACGTTTTACAAAATTAACCGGGGCGGCGATATTACTTATCATGGCCCGGGTCAGTTAGTGGGTTACCCTATATTAGATTTGGAGGCTTTAGATCTTCAGGTTAAAAGTTACATTCATAACCTGGAGGAAGCCATCATTCAAACACTGGCCGATTACGGCATAAAAAGCGAGCGATTGGATGGTGCAACAGGTGTTTGGCTCGATACAGATGTGCCGGGTAAATCGCGGAAGATTTGCGCCATTGGGGTAAAGGCAAGCCGCTATGTATCAATGCATGGATTTGCTTTGAATGTCAACACCGATTTGAACTATTTCAATCACATTAATCCGTGTGGATTTGTTGACAAAGGGGTTACGTCCATGGAAAAAGAATTAGGTCGCAAAATCGACATGCAGGAAATAAAAGATAAGCTTGTTCAAAAATTATCTGCTATTTTTAATTTGCAATTAAACTAGTGAGCATAAATAATATAGCGTTATTATTAGGCGTTAAAAAATTAATTTTTATTAACAATTGCTTATTCTGCTTTTGATTTAAGATAAATTTTCGAAAAATTTATGCTCTTAAATGGGCAAAAAAGGGAGATGGAAAAACGGTGGAGCATAAAACCCGAGAGTGATGATGAAACAATTAATCACTTATCAGAGGTACTAAATATTAATCGCGTATTGGCAAACCTGCTTGTCCAGAGAGGTGTGCGCAATTACGACGAGGCCAAGGCGTTTTTTCGACCAAAGCTAACAGATTTACATAACCCTTTCTTAATGAAAGATATGGAGGCGGCTGTTCATCGCATTGAAAAAGCTTTCGATAATCAGGAGAAGATTCTGATTTATGGCGATTACGATGTGGATGGTACTACCAGCGTTGCTTTGGTATATTCATTTTTAAGCCTTCACTACAGCGACATTGATTATTACATTCCCAACCGCTACGAGGAAGGGTATGGCATATCCTACAAAGGAATCGATTACGCAGCCGACAATGGTATAACCCTGGTAATTGCATTGGATTGCGGCATTAAAGCCGTTGAAAAGATGGATTATGCCCGCGAAAAAGGCATCGATTTTATCATTTGTGATCACCATACACCTGGCGATGTATTGCCAACAGCGGCGGCTTGTCTGGATCCCAAACGTCCCGATTGCACGTATCCGGATAAGAACCTTTCGGGATGTGGCGTTGGATTTAAGCTGATGCAGGCCTTTTGTCGCTTCAAAGACTTCAAAGAGTCACAGCTATATGATTTAATCGACCTGGTGGCCGTAAGTATTGCCTCGGATATCGTGCCAATCACCGGTGAAAACCGGATTCTTGCCTACTATGGACTGGAAAAATTAAATTCCAACCCGGGCATTGGATTAAGTTCGATTATTAAAATTGCCGGTATGGAAGGACGCGAAATCACCATCAGTGATATCGTCTTTAAAATCGGTCCGCGAATTAATGCGGCGGGTCGAATCGATGCCGGAAGCGATGCTGTTGATCTTTTAGTGAGTCGCGATTCGGGTAATGCCGGTTTAATGAGCAAAGACATCGACGAGTGTAACGAAACGCGCAAAGATCTGGATCGAAGCATTACGGTTGAGGCTCATGATTTGATTGCGACTAATCCGGAGTTGCTCAAAAAAAAATCTACCGTTCTTTATAACAAGGACTGGCACAAAGGAGTCATTGGTATTGTGGCTTCGCGCCTTACCGAGTCGTTCTATCGTCCAACCATTATTCTGACTGAGTCGAAAGGCTTTGCTACAGGTAGTGCCCGTTCAGTTGAAGGTTTCGATCTTTATAAAGCCATTGAGTCGTGCAGTGATTTACTTGAAAACTTTGGTGGCCACATGTATGCTGCCGGATTGACCCTGAAAATTGAAAACATTCCCGTTTTCCAGGAGCGATTCGAAAAATATGTGGAAGATAACATCTTGCCCGAGCAACTTATACCACAAATTGAAATTGATTCCAAGTTGCACCTGAAGGATATCAATGCCAAATTCTATCGCATCTTAAAACAATTCCGTCCTTTCGGTCCCGGAAATATGAAACCTGCTTTTTCATCAGAGCGCGTTTTCGATTATGGAACCAGTAAGTGCGTGGGTAAAGATCGCGATCACCTAAAACTGGAGATTATCGAAGAACATTCTGCTGCTATTAAGCAGGGCATTGCTTTTTCAATGGGGAGTGTTATCGATAAAATAAAATCCAACGATCCCTTCGATATCTGCTATTCAGTTGAAGAGAATGTATATAATGGCATTACTACCATTCAGGTGATGGTAAAAGATATCAAATTTCCCTACGCTGAGTAAGTTCTATTTTGAATCGTTATAAATAGCTTGAGATTTCCCGATTTATTTAAATTAACCTCTTTAGGGGTTTGTTAGGGTATTTTATGATTTTATAAAATACCACCCCTAAAAAATAGGGGGTATCGATTCAAAAACATCTTTTAACATTTATTTACATGATTTATTTGAGGGGTGGAATTTAAATAAATCAATTAGGAAAATAATAATTTGTTAGATATGAGTTAATTACATGCTAATTTCTTGTAAACTAACTGGTGCGTGAATAACATTTTTATATATATTTAGCCCTCGAAAGTTAAGCCCTTTCCCTTAAATCAGATAAAATCCAGATGAAAAAAGGTTCGGCACTGCCGGACCTTTTTACGTATATACAGGTTTAGGACTTCAATCAACGATTTTGCAGAATCAACAGCGTCTCCAATCATCCCTTCTTCCTTATGTATCGCTCCTACAGAACTAAAGTTTTTGGTAATTAATCAATAAGTCTTTGACCTAACCTATTATGCAGCGCATCTATGGTGTTATGAAAAAATCTGGAGCACAACCGGGGCTGAAAAAAACAGAACTCCCAAGCGCATGCTTATGTGATTAAAAACCGATAGTTATCTTTTTGTCAACCGATGCTTATGTTTTTAACAAGCGATGCTTATCGGTTTGTCAACGGATAGTTATTCGTTTTGCTATCGATAACTATGTTTTGGAAAAGCTAATTCCTGATATATCACACCATTTGCTTACAAACAAACAAAAGAAGTGGCTGTTATGAGTAAAAATATAGTAATTTTGCTTTTCAGCTCTTACTACCTGTCAAAACCAAGTAAGGCTGTAACCACATTTTACTGCTCAGTGAGTTGAAGTAAAAGCAAAGCAAAAAGCATTAACCACATTTTTCAATTTAAGTAACGATATGGCGCGATCAGAATTGTTGTACGAAGTCATTAAGAAGAGAGTGTTGATACTCGATGGGGCTATGGGCAGTTTAATACAGACCTATAAGCTTGAAGAAGAGGACTACCGCGGTGAACGGTTTAAGGATTATCACATGCCCATTAAAGGGAATAATGATATTCTCTCAATCACTCAGCCTCATGTAATAAAAGAGATACATGGTATGTATCTTGAAGCGGGTTCCGATATCATCGAAACCAATACATTTAATGCCACATCCATATCTCAGGCCGATTACGATATGCAGGAAGCGGTTTGGGACATCAATTTTGAGTCTGCCAAAATAGCCAGGGAAATAGCTGATGAGTATACGGCAAAGAATCCTGATAAGCCACGTTTTGTATGTGGTTCCATTGGTCCATTAAATAAAGCCTTGTCCTTATCGCCCGATGTGAATAATCCCGGTTTCCGGGCAACCACGTTTGATGAGGTGAAGGAAGCTTACAAAGAGCAAGTGAGGGCACTTATTAAAGGTGGTTCCGATTTGTTGATGATCGAAACAGTATTTGATACCCTGAACGCCAAAGCTGCTTTATTGGCAATGGACGAAGTTTTTGAGGAGCTGGAAAACAAGTTGCCGATTATGGTGTCGGGCACGATTACCGATGCCAGTGGTCGTACCCTGTCGGGACAGACCCTACAGGCATTTATCGATTCGGTATCGCACATGGATATTCTGAGTATCGGCCTTAACTGTTCGCTGGGAGCCTCAGAGCTGGAACCTTATATCACTGAATTATCAAAGAAAGCACCTTTCTATATCAGTACGCATCCCAATGCCGGTTTACCCAATCAGTTTGGGGAGTACGATCAAACGCCCGATCAGATGTCGGAATTAATCAGTCACTGGCTCGATGATGGAAAGGTAAATATACTGGGTGGTTGTTGCGGAACCACACCTGCGCACATTGCTGCTTTGGCAAACATGGCCGAGAAGTACAATGCGCACACAAAAGCAGAGGCATCCAAAATTACTCACCTGAGTGGATTGGAATCTCTGCAGATGCGTAAAGACACCAATTTTGTGAATATCGGCGAGCGTTGTAATGTTGCCGGTTCACGTAAGTTTTTACGACTCATCAAAGAAAAGAAATACGAAGAAGCGGTTGATATCGCCCGTCACCAGGTGGAAAACGGGGCACAGATTGTAGATGTTAACATGGATGATGCCATGCTCGATGCCAAAGAAGAGATGGTGAATTTCCTGAATATGCTGATGTCCGATCCGGATGTGTCCAAGGTGCCTGTGATGGTTGATTCATCGAAGTTTGAGGTGATTGAAGCCGGATTAAAATGCCTCCAAGGTAAATCGGTGGTCAACAGTATCAGTCTGAAAGAAGGCGAAGAAGTGTTTCTGGAGCATGCCCGTATCATTAAAAAATACGGTGCAGCTGCCGTTGTGATGGCTTTCGATGAAAAAGGTCAGGCCGATAACTTTGAGCGGCGTAAAGAAATTTGTGGTCGAGCCTATAAGTTATTAACAGAGGTGGTTAATTTCCCGCCGCAGGATATTATTTTCGACCCCAATGTGTTGGCCATAGCAACCGGTATCGAAGAGCACAATAATTATGCGGTTGATTTTATAAAAACCTGTAAATGGATTAAGGAAAACCTGCCCCATGCACACATCAGTGGAGGAATCAGTAACCTTTCATTCTCCTTCCGTGGTAATAATGTGGTGCGCGAGGCCATCCACTCGGTGTTCCTGTATTATGCCATCCAGGAAGGTTTGGATATGGGTATCGTTAATCCGGCGATGTTACAGGTTTATGACGATATACCGAAGGAGTTGCTCACCTATGTGGAAGATGTAGTGCTCAACAAACGCGAAGATGCCACCGACCGCATGGTGGAATATGCGGAGTCGATTAAGAATATTAAGCAGGAAGGTAGCGAGCAACAACAAGCTGCCTGGCGCGAAGGTACTCTTGAAGAGCGACTGAGTCACTGTTTGGTTAAAGGCATCAACGACTATCTGGATGTGGATTTGGAAGAAGCATTGGAGAAGTATCCTACTGCACTCGATATTATTGAGCAGCCTTTAATGGCGGGTATGAATGTGGTTGGTGAACTGTTTGGAAGCGGAAAGATGTTTTTGCCTCAGGTGGTAAAAACGGCCCGTGTGATGAAGAAGGCAGTAGCCATCTTACAGCCAATCATTGAAGAAGAAAAAGCAGCAACCGGCGGAAGCGGTGCCAATGGCAAAATTTTGATGGCCACCGTTAAGGGCGATGTACACGATATTGGTAAAAACATTGTAAGTGTGATTCTGGGTTGTAACAACTACCAGGTAATCGATCTTGGGGTGATGGTGCCAACCGAAGAAATCCTTAAAAAAACCATTGAGCATGGAGTTGATATCATTGGGCTAAGTGGATTAATTACGCCTTCGCTGGAAGAAATGGTGACCGTTGCCAAAGAAATGAAACGCAGCGGCTTTAATATTCCGCTTTTAATTGGTGGAGCAACCACTTCTAAAATTCATACGGCTGTTAAGATTGAGCCCGAATACGATAATCCTGTGGTGCATGTTAAAGATGCATCGAAGAGTGCACAGGTGGTAAGCGCGCTTTTATCAAAAAAGGAAAAGGACAACTTCGTTAATGAAGTTAAAAATGAATACGAAGGATTGCGCGAACGCAATGCCAGCAAGAAAGCTGTTAAGTTGATTTCGATTGACGAAGCCAGGACGAAAAAGCATCAGATCGACTGGCAAAACACCATCATGCCTTTACCTGCCGAGGTAGGCGTGCGTGTGCTCGAAGACTATCCGATTAGTGAGATACGTAAGTTTATCGATTGGACCTTCTTCTACCAGGCCTGGCGCCTCACGGGTAACTACACCAATATGGAGACGGTGGTGGATGAGGCTTCAAAGGCCAAATGGCTGAAGCGTTATCGTACCGATGATGCCAAAGCCAAAGCTGAGGAGGCCCTGAAATTGTATCGCGACTCGCAGGCCATGTTGGATCGAATTGAGAAGGAACACATGCTGCAGGCCAATGCCGTATTTGGTATTTTCCCGGCCAATAGCGGGGGTGATGATATTGAGGTTTATACCGATCAGTCGCGTCAGGAAGTATTAAAGCGCTTCCACCATCTGCGCGAGCAACAGGATAAACCGGGTAAAGAGGTATTCCATTGTTTAAGCGATTATGTGGCACCCAAAGAGAGTGGTCGCTTTGATCACATTGGTGGTTTTGCCGTTACGGCCGGAATTGGTATTGAGAAGTGGATTAAGCACTTCGAAGCCGATCATGATGACTACAGCAGTATCCTCTTAAAATCATTGGCCGATCGTTTGGCTGAGGCTTTTGCCGAACTTTTGCACTACCGTGTAAGGACAGAGTTCTGGGCTTATGCACCCGATGAGGAAATTGATCATGAGAATCTGATTCGTGAACGTTATCGGGGTATTCGTCCGGCATTGGGTTACCCGGCCTGTCCCGATCATAGTGAGAAACGCAGCTTATTCGATCTGCTTTCGGCCGAAGATAATGCGGGTATCACATTAACCGAGCATTACAGCATGTATCCCAACGCATCGGTAAGCGGTATTTACCTGGCACATCCCGATGCCATTTATTTTGGCTTGGGAAAAATAGGCAAAGATCAGGTGCAGGATGTTGCTCAACGAAAAGGTACATCGATGGAAGATGTTGAGAAGTGGATTCCTTTAAACCTGGATTATAAATAGATCAAAACCGTTGGGTTGATAAATTGCTGAATCGAGAAACAAATCAGTTCAACAATTTGTCAACTCGACGATTCAAATTAAGTAAAATGACAGTAGCAGAACTCATAAAAAACACCACAAAAACCGGCTTTTCATTCGAACTTTTACCTCCTTTAAAGGGAAACAACATCGATAAGGTGTTCAATACCATTGATCAGCTAAAGGAGTTCAACCCATTATACATCAACATTACCTCGCATCGCGATGAGATGCAATACAAGGATACCAGCAACGGTTTATACGAGCGGAAAGTTATTCGTAAGCGTCCGGGCACCGTGGCTGTGGCGGCATCCATTCAGCACCGTTACGGTTTAAAGGTGGTGCCGCACATAATTTGCAGTGGTTTTACCAAAAGCGAAACCGAGTATGCCCTAATCGATCTGAATTTCCTTGGTATTCACGATTTATTGGTACTACGTGGCGATAACTCAAATAAAAGCCGTTTTAAACAGAGCGATGAGGGAAACGCTTATGCCATTGATTTAATTAACCAGGTAAACGGACTTAATGCCGGCCAATTTCTCGACGGAACCTTGCTGGATGCTTTCGATACGCCTTTTAGTTATGGCGTTGCGGGCTATCCAGAAAAGCACGAAGAAGCACCGAATATGGATTCAGACCTATACTGGCTCAAACAAAAGGTAGATGCTGGTGCTGAATACATCGTGACACAAATGTTTTTCGATAATGAAAAATACTTCGACTTTGTTAAGCGGGCGCGCGATATGGGCATTACAATTCCCATTGTACCGGGTTTAAAACCGGTAACTTTAATGAACCAGCTAACCGTATTGCCAAAAATATTCCATGTGGATATACCCGAAGCCTTTGCCAAAGAAATACGCAAGTGTAAAAACAACGATGACGTGAAGCAGGTTGGTGTGGAATGGTGTATTCATCAGGCAAAGGAGTTGATGCAGCACAATGTGCCAATCTTACATTTTTACACGATGATGGCTACACAAAGCACGCGTAAGGTAGCAGAGGCAATTTATTAAGAAGTTTATAGGAAATTCGCAAACAAGAAGGTTTAAAACCTTTCTATTTAACTCAAATAATGAAGAAACAATATCAGATTATTGTACTGAGTTTATTGGTACTAATGGGCGCGTGCCAAACACCTGCCAAGAAAGACAAAGAACAAGTACAATCAGAATCAACTCAAACAGAAGCTACAGAAACTGTTAGCCAACCAGATATGGCCGCTTTTTATAAAGGAGCCCTTGATGGCAATATTGAACAGGTTCAAGCGGCAATTGATCAGGGAGCAGATGTTAATGCCAAAGATGAAAATCAGCACAGCGCATTAATGCTGGCTGCCTACAATGGTCATCATCATATTATTAAACTATTAATTGATAAAGGTGCCGAAGTAGATGCGCGGGATGCCACTAACCGCACGCCTTTGATGTTTGCTGCAACAGGACCTTTTGTGCAAGCTGTTGAAATGTTAATACAGGCTGGTGCCGATGTAAATGCCATTGATAACCACGAAAACTGGACACCGGTGATGATGGCTGCTTCTGAAGGCCAGTTAGAGGTTCTAAAGGTGTTGGTTGCCAATGGTGCCGACCTGAAAATGGTGGATGTAGATGGTGAATCATCATTGGATTTTGCCAAATCGAAAAACCATACCGAAGTGGCTGGTTATATTGAAGCGAAACTGAAATAGATAAGGCAGAATACAAAGGATCGTATCTTTATTGGCATCATGCTTATATAGATACGATCCTTATAGTTTTATAATGGTCCGATTAATTCCAAATCCACCACTCCACTTTAACGCCGAAGTAGTGTCCAAAGCGGCGATCACCTACCACCTGTAAGTAGGGTGAATATAAGGCTTCGCTGGCATAACTGTTGTAATAGGCAAACGACGCTACAAACCGAATCTCAGGACGAGCCCACATGCCTTTTTCACCTGTCGGGCAAAGGGTTGGTGCCAAACTAAACTTGGTAACATTGGCCCAAGGATTATCCCCGTCTTTACGTTGCGAATAATGCAGGTCGCTCAGTAGTTTAAAGTAACGACCAAAGCCGTAGCTATTACGTGCGCCAACAGTAAAATCAACTTTCTTGTTAAACGGAACCGTCTTTCCATAGTAGCTGGGTGCTTCACCATTGGTGTCGGCCGCACCTTTGCTGTTGGTGTAAATCACATAAGCACTCGTATTACTTCGTTCGTTGTGATTAATAAACACATCATTAACCAATGAAACGGAATAAGCCTTACGGAAGTTCTTGTCCTCAATGTTTGGTGCTCCAAAAGTTAAGTGGGTATTCGATAAGCCACCGTCGCCACCGTTAGCAATACCCTTCCCAAGCCGCACCGCTAACTGGTTAGTTACTCCTTCCTGAATGTTGATTTCAGATTTGAGCCGGGCACCAAGCACATAACCATAATCACCCGGATAATCGATAACATCGGGTAATTCATCGGTTTCGTGTGCTGTGCTCATGTAATGAATTTCAGCCAATGCGGTTAAAGTATTGGTTTTATTGAGCTGGAAATCATATTCGAAAAAAGCTTTGACCCGCTGGCGCAATTCGGCCGAAGGCGTTCCGGTGGCAATGTTAATGTAGAAATAAGGTGGGTAGGTTGTAGAAGTATCTGTTGAGGCAATAAATATGGCACCCATGCGCAGATTATTGTGTTCTACACCAAAGCCCTGACCGGAATGATCGTTGAAATAATAGTGGTCGGCAATGTGTATGTCGCCACCGCGGTATAGACGTGCGCCGGCCCAAACATTCCATCCGGAGCCACCTATGTTACGGGCTTCTACAAATAACTCGGGCATTACAAGGCTGAGATTTGAAGCGGTTGAGGTGTAGGCGATCCGGCTCAGATCTTTAGAAAAGCCGGCTAAACGCATTTGTACATGAATCTTTGTTGGATCATTTTCTCCTGCTGGTTTAAAATGAAATGCTGGTACCAATTCAATGTAATCCTGTTCTTCCATTCGCCCTCCGATGGAGCCCATGTTGTTCAGGTTAAGCCTGCGGCCTATGGAACCACTTCTTTGTGTAGTCCAGTCAACACCAGCCCGGCCATACGATCCCAGGGAGAAACTTTTGTTCGAAATACGTTGGTAATTAATTTGAGCACTTAGGGTACACGAAAGCAGGCAAAGCACTGCCATGATGAGAATTCTGGTTTTCATTCAATGAGGATTTGGTTAAAAAGTTTTATTTTGAATATAAAACTAAGGTATTGCTTAGAATATTCAAGAAAAAAGGACGAACAATCTATGTTTTGATAAAATATTCCAAAGAATAAAGAGGATATGGATCGTATCTTTATTTACATCGATCCTTAATAACCGATTTCTAAAACGAATTCAATGTTCCATGCACCATGGTGCGATATCCAATAAATTACAATTAAGCTCCCTTCGACGGAGCTCAGGGAACACCTTCGACAGAGTTCAGGGGACGCCTCGAACTTTATTCGTGAAGGGGATTGTGGGATTAGTCAATAGCTATCAGCCTGTATTGGTAGCCATCTTGTAAGAAAGACGGTTATGTCGATTAATTAAGCTCAGAAGTCAATGTGTCTGGCGACCAGACGCGGAGAAATATCCATCAGGCACTTCCTGTCTTCTTTGATCTTACATTTGGTACTGCCGTCTTTTGTACAGGGGCGACAAGGTAAATCAACCTCCATTATTTTCATTTTCGGATTGGAAGGATAACCAAAAGCTGTAGGACCAATAATAGCTTGCCCCGGTTTCTGAAACAGGTCGCCAGCATGCAGAAAACCTGTATCGCCACTTATTACATAGGGCGAATGCCATACTGCACAGAAGCTTTCCATCAGCGATGTTTTTCCAGCCAGGTTAATAACCCGTTCGGGAGCAGCACTTCGTATTTCTTCGCAGAAATCGTCGCCCGGACCACCCAGTACTACAAAATGAAGATCGGGGCGTAAGGTAACCAGCTCTTGCCAATATTTTACCGGCCAGCGTTTTAAGGCCCACGCAGCCGAAGGAACCAGTGTTACCCACTTCTGATTTTCCGGCAATTGCTTTAGCACCAGCTGCTCAATCTTTTCTTCTGTTTCACGTGGAAACTGCCAGTCTGTAAAAGGCGTATTAAACTCCGATACATCCCACTTTTTTAAAGGCGTTTGAAAAGAGGCCAAAGCCCGGAAAGGATTCGGTAAGAGATTGACACCGAACTTAAAAAGCAATAGTCGCTTCAGGCGATCCTTATGGCGGGTTACCAGTTTATTTCTAGTAAATAAATTGCACAGGCCAAAGGGGCACAATACCAACTTTAATATATTGGAACGGATGTTACTGTGGGCATCATAAATTAAGTCAAACTGTTCATTCTTAAGTTTGTTACCCAGTTTAAATACACCGCCAAATCCTTCTTTACGGTCAAAAGCCCATAGTTTATCAATGCGTGGGTCGATTTGCACCAGCGATTGCATATCGGCTCGCACAACCCAATGTATTTCAGCCTGCGGAAACTTGTTTTTTAAACCGGTAATCACCGACATACATTGAATAATATCTCCAATAGAGCTTAAGCGTATAATAAGGATCTTCATACTTTTCAGATAAAATAGTGGAAGCATGGCATAGCACAAGCATTCCATTTAATTGTGGGTGCAAAAATATAAAAAAGCTATTCTATATGTTAGTTTATAGAAGATATATTGTCTGGATTATGTAATGGGAATAAATAAATACACATATATAATATGTAAATACAACAAAAAAATAATATCTTTACGTAAAAGGTATGGCATAATTGTCGACTTTGGTATGATATATTTCTAAAATAAGAATTTAACTGATTTTATTCTGATTAAGAAATGAATTTAAATTAGTTTTAAGCAGACGCTTTACTCCCGATTGGTGTCTGCTTTTTTACACCCCTTACAAATGAGTTAGGATAAGTGTTACTCTATATAAATGAAGCATTATATCATCATAATATTCACATAGCTGGTAATTTGTTCGATCTTCTAATTTATTGTGTAAATCTATAAAATACATAAAATAAGGGATATAATACCTCGGTACTTCGCGTTGTATAGTATATTTAAATACATTAATATTAGGATCTAATTTTGGTATGCATAACTTGGTTTTTCAAAATACAATACTTTCAATTTGGTTATGTTCTTTTACACTATACATTATCACTTAATTCTAACGGATAATATCACAAATCGGGATTATAATTAAAGTAGCATTAGAATAATCGTCTAAAAAGTTCCAATTAATTTTGGAGTTAAATATATTTATCTTAAATTTAATATGTTTTTAATCATGTATTATACATATATATAATGAAGTATTTTTTAACCCCTAACAAATTAACCGAAGACAATAATTATTCGGGACGAATTAAAGTTGATCAATCCTATGACTTGGAAGCTTTTATTAAGTTAATGTTGTCAAAACGAAACTTAGTATCCGAAACTGATATTGTAGCCGTGTTGAGTGCTTTTTTTGAAGAAATAGAAATGTGCGTGCAAAGAGGTGAAAATGTTAATTTACCAATATTCAACATGAGTTACTCAATTACCGGGGTGTTTGATGATGAAGACGATAGTTTTGACCCGGAACGACATAAGCTACATGTTAATTTAAACTCATCTGTTGAATTAAAAGCAGTAATTGATGATATTCGCCCTAGCAAAGTTGAAGCCGGCAGCACTTCGCCTCAACTTAAGAACGTACTCGATGTATCTACTCAAAGTGTAAATAACAAAATTACACCAGGGAATATTTTCGAATTATCTGGTAACAGAATGAAAATTGCTGGTGATGATAATGTAGGTTTGTTTTTTGTTGCTAAAAGTGATAAACAGGAAACTAAAGTGGAAACATTGGCTACAAATACTAACAAAAAATTGATTGGATTAACTCCTGCTTTATCGACAGGGCAATATAACCTGTTACTCAGAACACAATATGTTAATAGTAATAGTATATCGAAAACAGTAAAAGTTACTATTTCAGACTTTATTGTAGAGGTAGAATAAAAAATAATTGAACTAAATGACTTGCATTAATAATACGAAAGCTTGTCATATTAACCATCCATAAAATAAAGATACCCTATGTGCATCTACCACATCCTCGATACCCCTATAGTAGGGATGCACAAGCTTTAGGCAAAAGTGCCATGAGGCTTTTGCCTAAAGCATCTTTATTTAAATGATTAACAATGTATATCAAATTAATGATAGAAATCCAATTGTTTAATTATATGGTGCCTGATAAATATCGTATCTAATATTAGGTAGATATATTGTAAGATATAACACTGAAAGTATTATATGTGATAGGCTTATAGCATACAACCTATTTTGTCAATATTGTTAATTGCAGTTTAAGATACTTATTAAAATTGAAGCGTAGTAATAATGTTAAGATGGGATATAACTATGTTTCGATATAATATGCGTAATTGTGTGAATGGAGATGCATTTAGAATTCGGTGCATCAAGCATTAATGAAGAATTTTTAAATGGTGGTTTTAGCGAGATGGCCCAATGCATTTGATGGTTTTTGCATTGGGCCTATTTTATTGAATACAATCAAGTATTCTTTCAATTGTAAGTGTATTAATATGATTATA
>JAOARW010000074.1 GCA_025210475.1 Carboxylicivirga sp.
AAAGTGAGTCGTAAAACTCACTAAAACAACTAAAAAGTGAATGAAAAATGAACAACTTATACAATTATAGTTAAATAGAAAGGTGGAAATGGTCATAAAAACAAAAAGCTCTTCTTTCAACTATTTTTGCAAAGGTCTCATTTTATTAGACAAAAGATTAATACACATCTGCTTCCCGCAGAAATCGAATCAATTCAATGTGGTGATACACCGATTTCCCCCTTTGTCCCTTGGGTTCAATTATCGGGCTGTTTCCTTCTCCAACTTTGGCCCATTCGCCACCCGATTGCTCATCGATAAACGTGTTGAAATAGAAATGGAACAACTGATCGAATTCCGAATTATACTCATCTTTTACAAAGGACAAAGCGATCAGTGCTTCGCAATGTTGCCACCATGATTTGTAAGCAGATACCACCTGATCGTTATGGGGATTAATGTTTTCGAAGAAACCATCACCAATACCACGGCAACTCCAGATAGGTTTATGCATTGTTGTTCGGATAATTTCCTTTGCCATTCTTTGGTAACGACGTCTCTCTTCTTCGGAAAGAAACGTCCATTTTTCACTTCTTAAAAACAAAGCAGCCAACTGAAAGTTATGCCCGGGCGACACTACATCCTTATCTGAAAATACTGGTTCCCAATTGTCGTTAAAACGCAGGTTAACCCAACCCAGTGAATCATTCCAGGCCACACGAGAGATTATATCCAGATGCTCTTTAATCACTTTTTCATAAACGGCACGGTTTTCAACATCTGCCAACCATAAATTACCCATAAAGGCCGTGATTGGATACATCAGTGACTGCAAAGTTTTCGAGCCGGACACAGCGCCCTCTCCTATTTTGTAATCGGCAAAAAAACCACCCTTTTTCTCATCACGAAAGCGTTTAATCAACCAATTCGTATTTTCTCTGATTATCGGCAACAACTCTTTATCAAGACTATTTCGATACAACTCTGTTAAACCACATAGCCCATATGACTGTTGCCAAATATCAAGGTAATCTGCATGTTCGACCTCCTCAGCCCTTACAGTCGGAATAAAATATGTACCAATACTATCCCTTCCAATCATGTTTTCTAACTGGTACTTTGTCAACGCAAGTGCCTTATTTTCATAATCGGGATTAAGAGGTGAAGCATAGGCCAAACCATATAACATCCGACTGAGTGCAACTGTATGTATGCTCTCTCCGGTTGCTTTTCCGTTTTCATCAACATCGGAATAATACACCTTTATACCTGCATCAAAGGCCGAATCAAAAAAACCAATTGATCGTTGAATTTCATTGGTATAAAAATCTTCCTGTGCATGTTTTTTATTACATCCTGTAAAAGAGATTATCCCCAATAATAAAACTAAAAGGTAACGGGTTATATACTTTCTGATCATGATATTCCTGTTATTGACAACTTACTTTTTTTGTTTTCCGGTGGCGAAGATACATTAATAATTCACTTATAATTAAGGCTTTTAATACTCCGAATTATTTCAACCGTTTGCAGATAAAAAAAAAATTTTCTGCTCGTATCACCTCATTGCTATTTTTTGTTTATTTGCGAAAAATTCGATCATCATGTCCATTGACTATTCTAAGATAAAAACACCTTGCTATGTGCTCGATGAGCAATTGCTTCGCAACAACCTGCAACTAATTAAATCAGTTCAGGATGCAGCAGGCATTGAAGTCATAATGGCTTTTAAAGCCTTCTCGATGTGGAGTGCGTTTCCGATTGTTACCGAATACATCCCTAAAGCCACAGCCAGCTCTATTTTTGAGGCAAGATTAGCCTATGAGGAAATGGGATCGAAAGCGCATACCTATTCACCGGCCTATAAAAAAGACGATTTTAAGGATTTAATGAGCTACAGCAGTCACATCACTTTTAATTCCCTATCACAATTTGAAACTTTCAAGCAGGAATTAGAGCAACATTGCGATCATGTTTCGGTCGGACTGCGCATCAACCCGCAATTTAGCGATGTGGAAACGGATTTGTATAATCCCTGTGCACCTGGTTCGCGATTGGGTGTTATTGCCAGTCAACTACCCCAGAAATTACCAAAAGAAATTGAAGGCTTGCATTTCCATACCCTTTGTGAATCGAGTTCCTACGATCTGGAAAAAACACTGGCGGCCATCGAAGAGAAATTTAGTAACTATCTGCCACAGGTAAAATGGATAAATATGGGCGGTGGTCACCTGATGACGCGCAAAGGTTATGATACAGCCCATCTAATTGAACTACTCAAGAAGTTTAAGCAGAAATGGAACCTTCACATTATTTTGGAACCGGGCAGCGCCTTTGCCTGGGAAACGGGTGATTTGGTTTCATCAGTGGTTGATATTGTTGAAAACAGTGGCATTAAAACGGCCATTCTGGACGTTTCGTTTACAGCTCACATGCCCGATTGCCTTGAGATGCCTTACCAACCACAGGTTAGAAACGCTCAAATGGAAGCCATCGAAGGCCGGCATAATTACCGTTTGGGAGGTAACAGTTGCCTGGCTGGTGATTATATGGAGTATTGGTCGTTTGGTAACGAATTACAGGTTGGTGATCAAATTATTTTTGAAGATATGATACATTACACCATGGTTAAAACCACCATGTTTAATGGCGTTCCCCACCCGGCCATTGCCATCTGGAACGATGAAAAAGGCCTGAAAGTGGTTAAGAAGTTTGGTTATGGAGATTATAAAAACAGATTAAGTTAAAATAGTAAGAGCCGTTCGATTCTATATCGAACAGCTCTTGCCATCAGCCTTTCATCTTCAAAAGGTCAATATTTAGCAACTATTAATCCCAAACATTAGCTGATGACACGGCATGTCTACCGGCTCCGGTAAAAAACAGTGCAATGGCACCAAACAGATACAAGCCTAATAACTCAATACCCCAGCCTCCATGCTGATTGAACGTGAAGATATCTGCCGCATGGACCAAGAAGATGGCAACCAGTACGTTCACAATATAAACCACACTGGCTAAGCGTGCCCTGAAACCAACAATCATTAACAATGGCGCTACGATTTCGCCCAGGTACACGCCATAGGCAATAAAACCAGGCAGTCCGGCTTCGGCAAGCATGCCTTTAATAAACCCTAATCCTGCAAACTTTCCAAAACCATGCAGCAGCATTAAAACTCCAATCGATAATCGTAATACCAGCAATCCTAAATCTAAATTCTTTTTCATGTGTTATAATCTTATGTGTTCTTCTATTTTATTCAATACTTCTTCCTTATTAAAATAACCCGATGCCAATGGTCGTATTTCATCATTGATTTCAATCAACAGTGTTGGGTAACTACGAGCCAATTGTCTAGAAGTTTTGAATTCCGCTTCAGTTGCTTTAACGTTTTCAACTTTCAACCACTTATCTGTAAAATCAGCTTCATCTAGTCCTAATCGTTTTAAAATGGAAGTATACGTTGCAATTTCATCCAATCGATGACCACTTAAAAACGTTGCTTTTTGCAGCTCCTTAGCAAACAATAGTGCTTTCTCGGGCATTATTTGTTTTACCAGAACAATTGCAGCCGAAGGTTCCAAACTACTAAAAGTATAAGTAGTATTCTTTGCCAGATCATAAAACGACTCACTTACAATTGCTCCTGTTCTTTGCTCCATTTGCGGCGAATGACTCTGAATAAAATGACTAAACTCATTACCTCCTAATGGGGCGTTTGATCCTAACCACATTCCACCAACTACAATTTCGATATTCAGCTTATTTTGTAGCTGCTCTTCAAGCCAGATCATATTTTCACTGTTACCATAACACCATCCACAATGTGGATCCATCACATATTTAAGTTTAACCATATTGTTTTGCTTCTGCGACCAGACCGAAATATTAAACATGAATAGCATTAACGAAATTCGCATTACTAAAACCATCTGTTTATTTCTTAATAATCCATTAAAAACTATAGGTTTCAAACAGAATTACTCAGAAGTGGTTCAAAATCTCTTTCTAATTAACAACACCTTAACATCAATCCATATACCATTAAAATACTTTGAACAAACCTCTCTTTTAGGCTTACCTGAGCATTTTTAAAGAATTAATCGATTATAATCCCTAATAAAAAAAGCCCATATTCAAAAGAATACAGGCCTTATCTCATTAAATATGAAATTATTTAATCGGGTATTTCCAGAATAGCTGTTCGATCATATCATCGGTTGCTCTGGTTCGTTTATCGCCTCCCGATGGGGGAACAATACCTTCCGCACGTCCTTCCCAAATCAATTGTTTATTACGTACATCAATCAGGCTAACAATTAATGTACCTTCCTTATACTTATTCACATCCATGGTAGAATACCAACCACCCCATCCGTAATAGTAAGGACCATAACCACCGTAATGTGTATTGGTTACCACCGTTCTTTCAACAGAGGTTACATAACCATTAACCAATAAATCGGGTTGATCCGACAAGGTGTAGCCTCTTTTCTCCATCTCGGTAATAATTGCATTTTTAATTCTGCGCTTATCCAAATCGTTAACTTTTATTTCGTCAAAGCTTTCGCTGAAATTAAAAGACTGATATCCCCTGAAATCAGCTGAAGGGTCCCAGTCTGCCGTTGTTCGGATAGAAGAACAGGCTGTAAAAATCATCGCTATAATTGCAAAAAATACTATTCGTTTCATAATCAGTCTGTATTAAATTTAACTTATAAATTCCAACTTAAACATATACTTTATCGCCTTCTGAAGCCACCCGATGGTCTGGCTGCGGGTCTTTGTACAGGTTGTGTTGGCCTGCTCCAGTTTTGCCTGAAGCTCTCGTTCGATCGATAATTGTTATATCGAACCGGAGGACTTGCCGGGCGAGTTGCTGGTCGGGTCGCAGGCCGGGTTGTGGGCCGGGTTGCTGGTCTCGTAGCCGGACGCGTTGAGGGCTGTGTAGGTCTTGTTACCGGCCTCTGCGTTGGCTGACTCGGCCGAGCTTCCGGACGTGTTACCGGGCGTGTTGACGGTTTTGTCACAGGTCGCTGCACTGGCTGTGTTCCCGGGCGAGCTGCTGGTCGCTCATTGGGCCATTGCTTCGGTATAATTTTCGATCTATTATTATCAATTCTGGCCAAATTAGATCGATCAATATTTATATTTCGGTCGATATTGACATTCACCGTTCGATTAAAATTATAGGTCGAACGTGGGTGCCTGTGCGAATGACGATAGTAGTGATACGTTAGGTGAGGGTAGCGATTCGGATAATACCGATGATGCCAGCCCACATACCAATAAGATGGCATACCTATAAATATTACACCTCCTCGCGGACCATAATAAAAGCCGGTGTGATAATACCAGGGATAAGGGCGCCAATACGGATAACCGTACCAATGCGGATAACCATACCAATAAGAATAATGATTAACATGCACCACATCTACCTCTTGAGTAACCGGATCTGTAATATTTTTATTGGCCATTTCCTCCGAAGCAAACTGTTCAGCAGCATCCAACATCTCTTGATAAGCTTCCGGATCTTCCTTTAGCTTTTCCTGATAATCGGCCAACTCTTTAGCTTTCTGTTCTTTAATTTGATTGTGTAAAACTTTCAACTTACGATCCATTTCAGCCGGGTATTGTTGATAAACACTACCTGCCAAACGGGTAAATTCCAGATTATCCACCATGGTTGATAATACTTCCGGCGTTTCAACCAGGCGCTTTATTGATGACTGAAAGTTTGTATCGTAATTGCCAATTAATGCTTTAAAATCATTTTCATTTTTATCATTTAAATTATCAATTGCCAATAAAGACTTGTGCTTCTTACGACCATACGATAAGGCGGCCTCATGAATTTCCTCCGGGTACGTCAGAATAATATTCTGCACATCTTTCTTTTTGGGTTTACCTTGAGCTGTTAACTCTTTGATTAAATCCGGATATCGGCTTAACTCATATATTCCAAACTGGGTATCCCGATCAAGGCCCTGAATAATACTTTCAAAAGTAGCCTTCGACTCGTTCTGCATATTACTCATTTTGGTCAGCACCTCCGGGTGCCTTGCCACTGTTAGGATATCCTTTCTAACTTCAGTATCATAACCAGCCAGTCCATTTAACAAGGTGCTGTCTTTCTCAATAATTGCTTTAAACTGCTTTACATCACTCTGTGCCTGTACAACAACAAAACAAGAAAGAAGAAATATGGTTAAGAATCCCCTGAAAAGCTCTACTCTAATTTGTTTACCAATCCTCATAGTCTTATCTTTTTAGTTCAGTTAATCAATTATTTAAGATAGTAAATCCAAAAAACATGCCATAACAATGTTCAAAAGTTGACACCTGTTACACAACATATGCTCCAGTTTAAAATTGATTGGCATTGATAAAATCATGCCTTTCGTTTAAGAATATTGTTAGTTCATACAGGTGAGGGCCAATTTAAGCCCAGCTCTGATCGATTATAACTATATTTGTTATAGAATATGAAACCTAACAACATGACCAACCCAACAAAGAAGCTAGCAGTTATAACCGGCCCAACCAGCGGTATTGGCAGAGCATTCACCATTAAACTGGCCCGGCAAGGCTATGATTTAATATTAATTGCCCGCCGCGAAAAAAAATTACAAGAGTTGTCTGAGCTCTTGCAGAGGGAATACCACGCAGATACGCAATACCACATAGCTGATTTGTCAAAAGAAGCTGATATTAAAAGAATTGAAAAGCTGATTCGGCAACAAAAAAGCATTAACCTGCTTATTAACAATGCTGGTTTTGGTGTTGCCGGATTTTTTATGGAAGTCCCAATGAATGAGCAACTCCGAATGATTAACGTTCACTTGTCGAGCACCATACGTTTTAGCAGAGCGGCACTTCCATCAATGATTCAGCAGGAATCAGGATCGATTATTAACCTGGCCTCCTTTGCTGCTTTTATGGAACTCCCTGGCAGCGTAATGTATTCTACGACCAAAGCTGCCATTATCAAATTCTCACAAACACTGCAAAATGAAGTAGCTCCTTATGGTGTAAAAATACAGGCACTTTGTCCGGGATTTACACCAACAGCTTTTCACAGTTCCATCAAGCGCGATGCGGAATTCATCAATCGAGTTCCTGATTTTTTGTGGACTTCCACAGAAAAGGTCGTTAATACCTCCATCATGAATCTTAACAGCAGACGTGTAATATGTATTCCCGGTGCTTTCAACAATATTCTGTTTTGGCTGAATAAACCACAATTTATTTCCAAGTGGATTCAGTTCATCGCCAATAAACGACAGAAGAAGCAAAGCAGACCTGAAGTTCTTGAACAAATACTTAAGGAAGTATAAAAAAAGGAGCAGGTTTCCCTACTCCTTTTATATGCGGTCTTATTCTTGTTTTATTTTCTTTCGAGTAAAACAACGTTTTCAACATGGTGTGTATGTGGAAACATATCAACCGGCTGAACTTTAGTTACCTTGTATCTCACATCCAATAAATTAAGATCACGCGCCTGAGTGGCCGAATTACAACTTACATAAACAATGCGATCAGGTGCCGTCGTTAAAATCGTCTGCACTACATCGGCATGCATGCCAGCACGTGGCGGATCAACGATCATCACATCGGGATGGCCTTGTTCTCTAATAAAATCAAGATCCAGCACATCCTTCATATCACCTGCAAAAAATACAGTATTGCTAATCTGGTTAATTTCAGAATTAACCTTCGCATCTTCAATGGCTTCGGGCACATACTCCACGCCTACAACCTTTTTTGCGTTAGCAGCCACGAAATTGGCGATTGTCCCCGTTCCGGTATACAAATCATAAACCACCTCTCCAGACTTAATATTGGCAAAATCACGTGTTATCTTATATAACTCGTAAGCCTGCTCCGAATTGGTTTGATAAAATGATTTTGGTCCGATTTTAAACTTCAGCCCTTCCATCTCCTCAAAAATATGATCACGACCACTGTATAGAATAATGTTCTGATCAGTGATGGTATCATTTTTCTTAGAGTTGATAACATACATCAATGATGTTATTTCCGGGAAGCTATTTTTCAGGTGATCCAGCAAAGCTTCGCGCTTGTCCTTATCCTCATGAAATAATGTTAAAATCACCATCAATTCACCAGTTGAGGAAGTACGGATAATCAAAGTTCGCAAAAAGCCCTCTTGCTGCTTTAAATCAAAGAAGGTCAATCCATTGTTCAGCGCATATTCTTTAATAGCCAAACGGATAGCATTGGATGGATCTTTCTGCAGGTGACATTTCTTGACGTCCTCCACCTTATCGAACATACCCGGTATATGGAAACCTACACCATTTCGATGCTCAATGGGTTCATCACTTTTCAGCTCTGCCTCTGACAACCAGCGGTTATTGGAAAAAGTAAACTCAAGTTTGTTACGGTAAAACTCCGTTTTTTCAGATCCAAGAATCGGGCTTGTTTCAGGCAATTCCACCTTTCCAATGCGCATTAGGTTATTGATTACCTCCCGCTCTTTATACTTTAGCTGATGCTCATAGGGCAAAGCCTGCCATTTACACCCGCCACAAACACCAAAATGCTCACACAATGGCTCCTGACGTATTGGACTATACTCATGGAAAAGTACCGGAAAACCTTCGTAATAATTTCGGCGTTTTTTAGTTACCTGTACATCCACCACATCGCCAGGCACTGTTTTTTGCACAAACACAACCCGGTCTTCAAACCGACACATAGCTTTTCCTTCGGCTGCTACATCTATTATGGTTACCTTCTTTAATAGAGGTTTACTTTTTCGTGATCGTCCCACTTTTATCTTGTTTTTTCGGCGCAAAATTAACCAAAAAAGGCAATAAATACGATTTAAGTGTTTGAAATGAGAGTTCTTCTGCATCAAACTTCAATATATTATCATGATATCCTTCCATTTGCAAAAATTATTATCGTTTAATTGCTTATTTTTGATGCTGCAAAACATTAACCGAAATTATTTATTGATGGAACAAAAAGTTTTAACTTTCAAAGACATTGACTCAACAATTTTAAAGTCTCTGCCGAATCCAAGTGAGCAGGCCTACGAGATTAAGATTAAAATTCCTGAGTTTACTTTTCTTGGTGTAAAGAACCAACCTGACTTTGCCGATGTATTCATTACCTTTTATCCGAAAAAGCGTATAATTGAGCTTAAATCTCTAAAAGAGTATGTGCATCATTTACGCGACATAACTGTATCGTATGAGCGTTTAATCAATATATTTTACGATCATTTGATTGAGGTTTATGAGCCGGAACGAATTCGTGTTACAATGATTTGTAACCCGAGAGGTGGAATCAGCTCTAAACTTACCGTGGATTCTGATTGGAAGGTTCGCGGAGGCGAAGAAAAGTTTGGCGATTGGAAAAACAACCTGGAAGATACCTGGCAAGTAACCATGTAATAGTATAAAAAAAGGCGACCGATGGTCGCCTTTTTATTTATTTTAAATTATTCTCTTCAAAAGGATTTTCTTCAAATGAGTTTGGCTGTTGCTGAGCCGCTCCTCTCCTTGGTGGATCAGGTGGATCTGTTTCACCAGTCATCAACACCAGAGAGATTTCATTATCTATCTGATAAGCTTCTAATTCAGGGCGGTTATATTTCTTTTTCTTTTTAAATTCCATTATTAACGCTGACAAATATAACTACTTAATAAATAACTTGTGCGTAAAAACACCTTCTTTTGCAATAACTTTTACCAATATTACGCCTTTTTGAGGTGCCAACACCTTATTTAAAGAGCCTGAATTAAGCTGTTTCCCTAGTAATCTCTTTCCACTCATGTCGTATAACTCAAGCTTTGGATCAATTAAATCCGGAATTTGCACATATACTTCACTATTTTGATTGTAAACTTTCACATTCTGCATTAGTTCACCATCTTCAATTCCCGTAGAAAGAGCTGGTTTAACATGAATAACAAAGCGGTTATTGTTTTTACCAGCCATGGTATAAAATTCATATTTCTCACCTGGAAGCATTATTTCCTCCTTTATTTCTTCCAAATCTTCAAGTTTAACCTCTACTTCTTCTGAGAAGTTTTCAATACCTGTTAGCTCAATGTAATAAGTTCCTGCAGCACCAGCTTTATAACCAACATTAACAGCCCTACCGTCAATATAATCATCATAAGCATTAATTGCCAGTTCATCCGAAGCTTCCAAAGTATATAACTCAAGTAAAGAGGTATTGTTAGAAACATATCTTTTCTCTGAGCGATATGTATCCTCACCACTTGATACTTCTGGAGAAAAAGCAATCAAGGTTTCATCCTTTTTATTGTCATTATTTATACCTGTAAACCTTAATCCTGGCATTTTCTTTTCCGACTTTAGATAAGTATAGCGAGAAGCCGTTTGAGCTCCTCTTGGAATTGTAACACTTCCTGTTGTCTCACTAATATTTACCTGAACCCAAACAGCATGAAGGCTTGGAATATGTGTTGGATTTGATGGATCAAGATTCACATTACCCGATCCATTATGCACACCATAAATACCAGTATCATTATGTCTTAAATAAAAATGATTATTAATTTCCGGTGACCGAGTTAATGCTATCCAGTCAATGGATGCTGGATAAGGATTTCCAAGCAAATTCCATCCGTAATTATTATATGGAGCCGTTACCCTTTCACAATTAAATACATACGAAGCGTTATCATTAATATCTCCAGAAAATATTAAATCGGTACCTGCTGTGCTCCATACAGAATAACCTTCACCTGCATTGAACTGATCCGTTGGGTTCATTGCCACCCATTTTGTATCTGGCACAAAACGATAAGCATTACCATTAATACCTGTACTCTGTGGTGTAGCACCGGATACCGGACTTGACACATAATAGTCGTAAGGCTCAGAACTAATTTGTTGATGAACCCGTACCTCTGCAGCCGGATCCAGGTTAACTGTTCCAATGTTGAGGAAGGTTGCATTTCCTGTTGACGGATCATTTGATGAATGCAATTCAAATAGATCAGTAATATTTAAAGTACCAGTAGCTGAAACTTTAGCATGTGCACCAGCTTCAATAATCATACTATTGATAGTATGTGTGCCAGTAAAATCAGGATAAAAATGTGTTGCTTCATTTACCACACCAACTATTGCACTAAATGCTCCTACTGGTGAACCATCCCAATTAGCGGGATCTGTAACATCTGCACTTGCATCACCTTGCCAATGAAGGTAGTTGCCTGTTGTAAACACTGTAGTCTGAGCCCCTGTTTGAACTGCCCCAAGATTACTTTCTACAGCAGCCACTTCAACAGTATAATCTGTATTTGAAATTAAATCATTGTTTGGATTAATCGTTATTACATCTTTCGTTGCATTAATAGAAGCACTAAAAGGAACTGAGCCTCCAGAATAGGTAAAAGTAACTAATGAAGTTGGATCAACAATTTCGGCCCCTCCAACCTGACGTACAGCCTGGTCGTATGTTACAATTATATCCGATTGAATATTTACACTAACCGCACCATTGGCTGGATTAAAAGTGGTAACGGGTGGATCGGCCAATGTGGTAAATTTCCAGGTATCTTTATCCGCAATACCTAAGAAGTATGCATCGTTAGATGTTGCCTGAATAGCTGTGCTTGCCACGGTCACATAATACTGTGTCCCTTGCTCATAAGAAGTCGCAGGATCATTGATGATTAAATCGGCACCCGATATACTAACTTGTGTATCTGAATTATCAAATTCAATCCAGTAACGATTTAATCGTGTGTCATCAGAATAACGATATACATAAATATATCCTCCGGTTGCACCTTCTTTAATCGATTGATCAAATGTTAAGGTCAATGCAATAGAGTTATATGCTACATCTACTTCATCAACAGCGGGACTATATCCATCGGTTGCAACAAACGGAGGAATTGCCTCAGTTGTAAATTTCCAAGTATCCTTATCCGAAATACCGACAAATGATGGTCCCCCTCCTTGTACTCTAATAGCATCATTAGTAATCAACACATAGTATTCTTCAGTTTGGAGATACTGGGTAGTTGCATCATTAATTGCCAGTTGGGCTCCTGTAATATTTACTTGAGCATCAGAATTACCATCCTCAATCCGGTAACGCTTTAACAGAGTTTGATCTGAATAACGACGAACTTCCAACCAACCACCAACTCCTGCTTCAATATTTTTATCAAAGTCCACGCTTAGTGCAACACTACTTATTGAAACATCTACAGCTCCAACGGCAGGTGTATAACCATCGGTAATAACAACAGGTGGTGTTATACCAGTTGTAAAAGTCCAATCACCATTAGTCGTAAACCCAGAAAAATCAACACCTTCAGTAGACTGAATTGAACCTTCATCTATAAGTATATAATATTGAGTGCTTTCTTCGAAATCTGTATGATTGATAGATAAAGTTGCATTCGTTATTGACAATAATGGATCGGTTAACCCTCCTTCAACCAAAAATGATTGGAAAGTACTATTATCAATACTACGTAGAATACGAATTGTTTTTAAAGTTGGACCAAACTGAATATCTCTGTCAAAAGTGATATTTAAAACCTTATCAATCACAACATCCGTTGCAGTGCTTGTTGGATCTAATGTTATAACAGTCGGGGCTTGAGCAATGGTTGTAAATGTCCAATCGGTAGTTAATGAAAAACCAGAAAATGGCACCCCACTCGAAGATTCAATTGCTCCATCTGAAATTGTTACATAATAAGCAGTATTATTTTCAAAATCAGCATGGTTAATGGTCAAGGTGGAATTAGTTATACTTAAATTACCATCAGTACTTCCTCCATCAACAGAATAAGTTTGAAAAACACTCCCATCAGATATTCTGCGAATACGTATGACTTGTGGTGCCGCTCCGAATTGAATATCTTTATCAAATGTCAAACTTAATACCTGATCAATTGATACATCAACTGAATTCTGAATTGGCAAATAAGATGCTACAAGAGGGGCAGATGCTAAGGTTGTAAATGTCCAATCTGTTGTATTTAGAAATCCACCAAAATTCACACCTACATCTGATTGTATAGCCCCTTCGTCAATTAAAACATAATACTGTGTATTTTCTTCAAAGTCATTATGCGAAATGGTTAAAGTAGAACCAGTAATATCTAACGTAGGATCTGTTAAAGCTCCTTCAACTAAATAAGATTGAAACAAACTATTATCACTTACTCTTCTGATTCTAATTGACTTTAATGTGGGACTAAACTGAATATTTTGATCAAAGTCTATACTCAAATTTTGGTCAATGGCCACACCTGTTGCTGTGTTTGTAGGATTTAATGTTGCTACTACTGGAGGTGGTGCAATTGAAGTAAATGCCCAATCTGTATTTGCAGACAACCCCACAAAAGGCACACCACTAGTTGATTCAATTGCTCCATTTGAAACTGTAACATAGTAAGCTGTACTATTTTCAAAATCGGTGTGACTAATTGTTAATGTTGCATCAGTGATGCTTAAATTACCATCTGAAGATCCTCCATCTACAGAATAACTCTGAAACACACTACCATCAGACACTCTGCGAATTCGAATAACCTGAGGTCCAGCACCAAACTGAACATCTTGATCAAAAGTTAAATTTAGCGCTTGATCAATACCTACATTTACTGCATTTTGTGTAGGTATGTATGAAGAAATAGTTGGTGCCAATACAATGGTTGTAAAAGTCCAGTCCGTATTAGCTGTAAATCCGGGAAAACTTACTCCACTCAATGACTGGATAGCTCCATCATCTATTTGTATATAGTATTGAGTATTATCTTCAAAATCAATATGATTGATGGTTAATGTTGCATCAGTGATACTTAATGTTCCATCCGTTAAAGCTCCCTCAACCAAATATGACTGAAAAATACTATTATCACTGGTACGGCGTATACGAATGGACTTTAATGTAGGACTAAATTGAATGTCCATATCAAAAGTTACAGTTAATACCTGATTCAGACTAATTCCAGACGCTGAATTCGCAGGATTTAATACTGTGACTGTTGGCACCTGAGCTACTGTAGTAAATGCCCACTCATGATCTAAAGACAACCCCGCATATGGGACTCCTAACAATGATTCTATAGCTCCATTAGAGATGGTTACATAATACTCGGTATTAAATTCAAAATCACTATGATTAATAGTTAAAACATTATCAGTTATATCTAAATTGCTATCTGTTGAACCTCCATTAACGGAGTAACTCTGAAAAACGCTACCATCTGAAACCCGACGAAGACGAATAGCATGCGTGCCTGTTCCAAACTGCACATCTCTATCAAAACTCAAGATAATAACCTGATTAACAGATATATCAGTAGCATCTCTTAATGGGCTATATGATGAAACAAAAGGAGGTGCAGTTAGTGTCGTAAATGAAACTAAAGTAGGAGAACTTTCAATTGGATTAGTTTGAAAAAAATGTGATACGCAATACAAATCATAATCTGTACCAACAGAAAGATTGGAAATAGAACCAGTATACGTTGTCGCTGGATCAAAAACAACAATTTGGCCTGAATGACCTGCTGGTACATTTGTACCACTTGCATCCTGACCATTGTATACTTGTGTAATAGTGGGAGCTGCACTCCCAGCAGGTAACACTACAAAACTTGTCATATAACTACCAACAGTCAAATTAGTCTCTAATGTTGCTGTAGACTGAGATATACCTGTTACCGCAGGATAACCACTAGTATAACTTTGCCCATAGGTTAAACTGCCTATAAATGCCCAAAGTACGATAGATAGTACTAAGTATATATGTTTCATAATCGCTTAATTTTCTTTCTCACAATCAACCCGAAAGATACTAATTTGATTTGTATTAGCATTCGTTGATTCTGTTAAACAAATGTTGCCTGCAGAATCTTTGACGAAAGCCACATTAGCATCTGTAACTTGCCGATTTTATTTGACAAACGTCAGTTTTGCTAAATAGTCATAATGCTCGCCATCAGCTATCTTTTCAAACAAAAAACCATTTTCTTTTGCTTTAACAGCCAATAGAGCAGGGTCGATAAACAGCCATTCAAATGCACTTGTTTTGTGCTGCTTATATGACATTGTATACATAACCTCACCATAATAAGTTTCATCTGGCAAATCGCAGTATGAATCTTCGTCAATGTATAGGTATCGCAAATCAGAACTATCCAAAATAACCTGACCTCCTTCGTTAAGGTATTCTTTTAATTTTGTGAAAAATACCGGTAAATGCTCAATGGCTGCTGCCAAACCAATTCCGTTCATCATCAGTAAAACTGTGTCGAACTTATTCTGCGGCTGGTAGGTATAGAAATCAGCATTAACTACTTTTTTAACCCCACGTTGCATGGCTACCTGGCAACATCCGGCTGACGAATCCAATACAGTTACATCAACACCTCTACCTTGTAATTCTATGGCATGTGAGCCAACGCCACCTCCAATATCTATTACCTTTCCTTTACTGTGTAAAATCGCCTTTTGCTCCAAAGACGGCATCTCAGCAAAATGCCTGAATAAGTAATCAACTGGTATTACATCATCCTCGACAATATTCGATCGTACTTTTATTTGTAGGTTTCGTTTTCCCGACAAGCAATCCATGGCTGCTTTTCCAAGTGGATCATTTGTTGCCGATTTATTTGAGAAATTATTCATAGGAGCAAAAATAGTTTTTCGGTGCCTTTTAGACAATTCAATACCTGGTGACAATGAGTATCATTAAATATTCTCTTATCCTGATTAAATCTTCTAAAAAACTGTTAACAAAAACAATGCTTTATCAGAATCTATATCCCTGATAAAGCATTGTTTATTATAAATATGATGTTTTAATCCAAAAATATATTCAGCTTAAAATGCTAAATTCTTCAACCCTTCAATAGTCTTCATTGGATCTGGCGATTTAAACACATAGCTTCCGGCTACCAACACATCGGCACCTTTTTCGATTAGTTGTTGGGCATTGGTATTATCAACACCTCCGTCAACCTGAATGAGTGCACGGCTGTTTTTTCTTAATACCAGTTCTTTTAACTGCTCCAGCTTTGAATAGGTGTTTTCAATAAACTTTTGTCCCCCGAATCCAGGATTTACAGACATCAGTAAAACCAAATCCAATTCGCTAACAATATCTTCCAACATAGATATTGGTGTATGTGGATTTAAGGTCACTCCCGCCTTCATATCATTTGCATGAATGGTTTGAACTGTTCGGTGCAGGTGGGTACTGGCCTCGTAATGCACATTGTACAAATCGGCTCCTGCATTCTTAAAAGTTTCGATATAGCGCTCCGGCTTCTCAATCATCAAATGCACATCAAAGGGCTTTTTAGCCAAAGGTTTAATGGACTCCAAAATTGGTATTCCGAATGAAATATTGGGCACAAAAACACCATCCATTATATCCAGGTGAAACCAATCGGCTTCACTATTATTAATCATTTCAACATCCTTCTTTAAATTGCTAAAATCAGCGGCTAGTAACGACGGTGCTATTAAATGTTTCATTTTTAACTTTTGCTTTATTCAATAAAAAATGTGTTGCAAAAATACAACACATTCGTTTATATCGATATGACAATTACCAATAATGTAATCACTGACCTAAAAAAGAGCGTAAAATTTTACTGCGGTATGTATTTTTAAGTCGTTTGATGGCTTTTTCTTTTATCTGTCGAACACGCTCGCGGGTAAGATTAAATAATTTCCCAATCTCCTCTAAAGAATAAGGGGGTTCGCCACTTAGCCCGTAGTACAATTTAATAATATCAGACTCGCGGGTCGATAATGTAGCCAAAGATCGATCAATCTCTTGCCTTAAAGAGTCATCCAATAGGTGAGTATCCGGACTTAAAGAATCATTGGACAACAATACGTCGTAAAGAGTATTGTCTTCATCCTTTTTAAGTGGAGCATCCATTGATACATGCCTTGAAGAAACCTTAAGGGCTTCTTTGACCTCCTTCGGTGCAATTTCCAATATTTTAGCAATTTCATCCGCTGTTGGCTCACGCTGAAAATCCTGTTCCAAACGCGAAAAAGCATTATTCACTTTATTTATCGAACCAATTTTATTCAGCGGCAAACGCACAATTCTGGCCTGTTCGGCCAAAGCCTGCAAAATTGATTGACGAATCCACCAAACAGCGTAACTAATAAATTTAAAGCCACGTGTTTCATCAAAACGTTGAGCTGCCTTTATCAGTCCTAAATTACCTTCATTGATTAAGTCGGGTAAACTTAACCCCTGGTTTTGATATTGCTTAGACACAGATACAACAAATCTGAGGTTCGCATTAATCAGGCGTTCGAGCGCTTTATTATCGCCTTGCCGGATTTTCTTCGCCAGAACAACCTCCTCATCTGCATTCAGAAGTTTCACCTTCCCTATTTCATGCAGATATTTATCAAGAGAAGGCGTTTCCCGGTTAGTTACTTGCTTTGTAATCTTAAGTTGTCTCATATCGAATCAGTTATGTTTGGTCGGGACTTATTAACTACAACGCAGATTAAGGTTTTTTTGTTTATTGCTACTTTAAAAATGCATTTTTTTTTGCGACTTACAAAGTGATTGACAATTAAAAATATAGCGTCAATTCATTAATTTGATGAAAATGTTTTGTGGGTAGATAAACTTTCCATAGATTTGCAGCAATAACGTTGGTGCCTGTCAGGTGACCAATTCTTTTAACTCTCGAATTTATAATTCAGTAAATAAAATAATCCGAAGATACTTCTTTAAAATATTGTTGTTATAGTTATGTACGATATACTAGAACTGAATAAAAAGCTATTGACAGACTTGCGTCAAATAGCTAAAGAGCTTAATGTTAAGCGCGTTGAATCCTATAAAAAGCAGGATTTGATTTATAAAATATTGGATGAACAGGCCATTCAGGTTTCGGCAGATAAAAAACCTAAGAAAGAAAAAACAGGAGAAAAGAAACCGCGTACTAAACGTCCAAGAACACAAAGAAACGACGGCCCGATCGCTTCTTCAGTAAAGTCTAAAGTAGCAGAGGCTGCCGGAGCTATGGCAGCAAAAGAAGAGCCTAAAGAGAAAGAAGCTGCAGAAGCACCTGTGAAAAAAGAGCCCGTTAAAAAAGCTCCGATTAAGAAAGAGCCTAAAGAAGAACCAAAAGCGGAGCCAAAAGCAGAAAAACCTGTAGAGCAAAAGCCTGAAGAACCTAAAAAAGAAACGGTTGTAGAAGACAATACTCCTGCAGAGAAAACGGAAGCTCCAAAAGAATTCAAACGTCGTGATGATCGAGATAACAGACAGCGTGATAACCGTCACCAGGATGATGCGGGCAAGCGCCGATACGAGAATAAAGGACGCGACAACCGTCGTCAGCAAGATTATAAAAACGACAAGCAATATGAATTTGAAGGTATTATCTCAGCATCTGGCGTGTTGGAAATTATGCCTGATGGTTATGGCTTCTTAAGATCATCTGATTACAACTACTTAAACTCACCTGATGACATTTACGTGTCGCAATCGCAAATCAAATTATTTGGATTAAAAACAGGTGACAATGTACTGGGTAGCATTCGCCCACCCAAAGAAGGTGAAAAATATTTCCCACTGATCAAGGTAGAACAGATCAATGGACGTCAGCCTGCTTATGTGCGCGACCGTGTACCTTTTGATCACTTAACGCCTATTTTCCCGGATGAGAAATTTGATCTGACTAACGGTCCGATGGCTACTCTGTCATCACGTGTAGTTGATATGTTCTCTCCTATTGGTAAAGGTCAAAGGGGCTTAATTGTTGCCCAGCCTAAGACAGGTAAAACCGTATTATTGAAAGACGTGGCTAACGCTATCGCAGCTAACCACCCTGAAGTATACATGATTATTCTGTTAATTGATGAACGTCCTGAGGAAGTTACCGATATGGCACGTAGCGTAAATGCCGAAGTGGTATCATCAACATTCGATGAGCCTGCTGAGCGCCACGTTAAAGTTGCCAATATTGTATTGGAAAAAGCAAAACGTATGGTAGAGTGTGGCCACGATGTTGTGGTATTACTTGACTCAATCACCCGTTTGGCAAGGGCCTACAATACGGTTTCTCCGGCATCAGGTAAAGTACTTTCCGGTGGTGTGGATGCCAATGCTCTTCACCGTCCAAAACGTTTCTTTGGTGCTGCGCGTAACATTGAAAATGGTGGATCCTTAACCATTATCGCAACTGCATTAACCGAAACCGGATCGAAGATGGATGAAGTAATCTTCGAAGAGTTTAAAGGTACCGGTAACATGGAACTTCAGTTGGATCGTCGCTTATCAAACAAGCGTATTTTCCCTGCTGTGGATGTCAACCTATCAAGTACGCGTCGTGAAGATCTGTTAATCGAACCAGATATGATGAACCGCATTTGGATCTTGCGCAATTACTTGTCGGATATGACAGCAGTTGAAGCCATGGAATTCCTTCATGACCGAATGAAAAAGACTAAATCAAACGAAGAGTTCTTAATTTCGATGAACGATAATTAAACCTTTGTTTGTAATATAATATTAAGCGGATTGTTGAAAAACTATCCGCTTTTTTGTTTTTATAGTACATACTTATTTCTCTATAATATTGAACATTAGCCCAATGTTCGATTTTCATATTAAAAAACCAACCTTAATTACACTATCAAGTTTGGTCAGGATTAGTTAATTTTGATTTGGAGCATATTCGGGTTATCCGAATCTTCAACTAAATAAAAAAGATAATGAAACGACCATGCAAATTTGATTATCCAAATTAACACTCAGGCGGATGATCAAATTTATTTGGGAGTTCCATCTGACAGATGAAAATAAATTTAAACAGATGAAAAATGTCGCAATACTTTTAGCCGAAGGCTTTGAAGAAGTGGAAGCCTTAACCCCTGTTGACGTACTCCGACGAGCCAATGTAAATGTTACAACCGTATCAATTACTGATAAAAAAGAAGTTTGCGGTTCTCACAACATCACCGTATTGGCTGATCAGGTTTTTGATGAAGTTAATTTCGAAAACCTGGATGCTATCATCTTACCGGGAGGTATGCCAGGAACCAACAACCTTAATAGCCATCCAAAATTAAAAGATCATTTGCTCGAATTCGCTAACGATCAAAAGTTAATTGGTGCCATTTGTGCAGCGCCACTAATATTAGGTGAACTCAATTTACTAAAGAAAAAACAGGCAGTTTGCTATCCTGGTTTCGAAAATCACCTGAATGAGGCTGTCATTTCAAAAGAAGCGACCGTGCAGGATGGTAATATAATTACAGGCAACAGCATTGGAGCAGCAATGCGATTTTCGTTACAACTTGTTAATGAACTGTGTGGGACTGATGTGGCTGAAGAGTTAGCCAGAAAAATGTTGGTTAAATAAACATCTAAAAAAAGAAAAGGACTTGAAGCCGTTGCTTTAGTCCTTATCAATAACCTAACCCAAATCTATGAAAAAAATCTGACTGGTATAATCCAATAAACATGCCAAATCAGTTTGACATTTATTTAATAAAAGTTAAATAGGACTTTTAATTGTTAATTCTATAAGATTCATATCAATTAACTAATGTTGGTATTGACATTCTATTTTTATGGTGATTGACTCATGGTAAATCATTAGATTTGCAGCACAATATTTTTAGCATTTTAGTGTTAGTTTCATTAGTTAGTAGTTATCGACTATTAGCCCTTTGGAAATAAACAAAAAACATTAACAAAGCCCTAATTATCAAACTTATCCCTGTAAATTTATATTTGTAATATTAATAACCTTAATAACAAATGAAGAAGCATTTTATTACACTGACATTGATTGCATTAAGCTTTACAGCATTTAGCCAGGTTAAAAATGAGCATGCCATTGGTGCTCGAATTGGCGGTGGCAATACATTCGGATCGCAGATTAGCTATCAATATGGCATATCCAATTACAACCGCCTCGAAGTGGATTTAGGTTTTAACTCAAACAACGATGGTAATGGCTTTAATCTTTCCGGAGTGTACCAATGGGTTTGGGCCATTGAAAGTGGCTTTAATTGGTATGCAGGTCCGGCCGCTACGCTTGGATCGTGGAGCTACAAAAGTAAATACGATGGATCGGGTGACTCGGGTGCATACCTGGGAATTGGCGGGCAGATTGGCGCCGAATACAACTTCGACGAAGTACCGATAAACATCAGTTTAGACACCATGCCACAATTTGGCTTTGGGCCTACTAACCAAACTTTTAATATGGGCTTATCCTTAGGAATCAGATACGTATTTTAAGTAAACAATCACAACATTAATAAACGACTCATATTTTTTATGAGTCGTTTTTTTTATTTCTCAAAATCCGGCTCGTAACAAAATGTTTGTATTTTTGAGTCAGACCCTAATTCAATGTCACAAGTCAACAACAAAAAGAACCAAACTAAAATGCTGATCGGGAATAAAGATTCCTTCGATGCTACTTTTCGTGAGTTCTATCCTTCATTGTACCGATTTGCTCTGACAATAATAAAATCCAGAACATTAGCTGAAGAGGCCGTTCAAGATGTTTTTATTCGCCTTTGGGAAAAACGAAACCAACTTAAAGAGACCGAAAACATCAAATCTTATCTTTTTAAATCCGTTTATAACCAATGCCTTTGGCTGATTAAAAAGCAGAATACACAACAACATTATGAGCAACAATATGCTTTAGATGCTCCTTTACAATTGAGTGAAGAAGAACGTGAAAACTGGGAAGCTTTTAAGCCTCACATAGAAAGAGCTGTTAATAACTTGCCAGATAAATGTCGTCAAATCTTCCTGCTTCGCCGCTACGAAGGCTTAACAAATTCCGAAATTTCAGATTACCTCAACATCTCAGTAAAAACTGTTGAAAATCAACTAACCATAGCAGTTCAGAAACTCCGCAAGGAGCTCCATCCTTTCATAAAAAACCTGATAATTTTATTTTTTATCGAAAATCTTTAGGGGTATTTGATTTGGGCTTTCTCTTTAAAGAAAAAAGATTATTAAAAAGCTTAAATTAATGAAGTTTGATCATAAGCCCAAGGGGCTTTAAGCATCAGGATAGGACGTCGTCCTATCTATATTGTAAATATAAACCCATTGCCCCAAGGGGGCTACAGGAAAAATAATAAAACAATAAACCATGCCTCAATCATTATCAAAAGTATATGTTCACATTTCATTCAGTACTAAAAACAGAGAAAACCTGATTGATGATCATATTCAAGAACGGTTATTCAATTATTTAGGTGGCATATGCCATGGGCTTAAATGTAATCCCATTCAAATTGGAGGGTACTATGATCATGTTCATCTACTATGCTTGCTATCAAGAAAGATAACACAGGCAGATCTGCTCCAAGAATTAAAAAGAGAGTCTTCGAAATGGATGAAAACTTTAGGTGATAAATATAAAAATTTCTATTGGCAAGATGGATATGGCATTTTCTCTGTAAACCCCTCTGAAATAGATGTTGTTATAGAATACATCAAACATCAAAAACAACATCACACAAATAAAACGTTTAAGGATGAACTAAAGGCATTTCTTAAAAAATACGATATTGAATATGATGAAAAATATTTGTGGGATTAATACCTCAACATCTCTACAACCCCTTTGGGGTAAAATATACTTGACTTTATAATAGGTAGGGCGATGCCCTACGCTTATGCAATTGCCCCTTTGGGGCATAGTAAAAACCAATTTCTTGCAATAACAATAATACCCATGCAAAAAGAGACACCCATCAATAAAATATTATCCAAACTCGATGATTCAATCAGCCCTGATGAAGCTCAGCAACTAGAAACCTGGCGAAAGGCTTCTGACGAAAACGAATCATTCTTTAAGGCATTTTCATTCTTTTGGAACGATAAGCAAACCGGACAAACCCGTTTCGAACCCAATACCGAACAGGCTTTATCAACAATTCATCACCGCATTTCACGAAGATTATTCATTAGAAGAACTGTAAAAGTAGCGGCTATATTTGTTGCATTCATTTCAATAGCCAGCCTATTGCTGATGCTGTCACCTATGGAAGAAACCAATAAAATTATAGCAAAGCACCAACAAAAAATCACCTTGCCCGATGGCACAACGGTTATTTTAGCCCAAGGTAGCCAATTAATTTATCCTGAACATTTCAAATCCTCCAAACGAAAAGTAGAGCTCACCGGAAAAGCCTGGTTTGATGTGGCTTATAATCCTGAGCAACCGTTTATTGTGGAAACCCATAACGCTCGTACAAAAGTTTTGGGTACGCAATTCACCATTACCGCCAACGATTCAAAACCAACTACCGTATTTCTTGATAAAGGGAAAGTTGCTTTTCGAGCCAAACAGTGGTTCTCTGAGAGCCATATCTTAAAACCCGGTGAAATGATAAGTTTTAAAAACGGAGCCTATCAAAAATCGAAACAAAACAACCTCAATGCCTCATCATGGGCTACACAGCAGTTGCAATTTAAGAGCACACCGTTGATAAATGTAATTCGCGAACTGGAAGCATATTACAAGGTTAAGATTGAATTGCAAACACTGCAGATTGGCCAACTACGCTTCACCGGAACACTGAAAGAACCGACAGCCAAGGATGCACTTGAGATAATTGCATTAACGCTCAAACTCAAACTTACCCAAAATGAAAACACCCTAACTCTGAATTTATGAGAATAAAATTCCTTCTTCTAACCTACCTACTGGTTGGTGCTTCGATTTCGAAAGCTCAAAAAACAGCACACTTTTACCTGGATAGCATTGCTCAACTGAACCAACTGGAACTTTGCTTTAGCGAAGACATGGTTAATCTGCAACAAACAATCTATCTACCATCGGACAGCTTGTCTTTGGTAGATTACATCAAACAGGTGGCATACGAGAGTCATCTGGATATTCAACTCAAAGGCAACAACTTAATTATTACCAATCCCAATGAGCAAACCATTTTAATTAGTGGTAAGTTGATGGATTTAAACTCAAAAGAATCATTGCCTTTTGCTCACATTCTGCAACGCGATTGGGGAACCGGTTCCATCACCAATGCCGAAGGTGGCTTTGAACTGCATGTGCCATCAGTATTAAGCGGATTACCCCTAGAGTTTTCATGTATGGGTTATGCCGACACAACCATAGTCATACCCCATCAGGACAGCCTTAAGCTACAGATTACTTTACGACCAAAGCCATACAACCTCAACGAAGTACTGGTACTGCCCAATGGCAATACGGCTGAGGATTTGGTACGAATGGCTTCTAAACGCATCAAGCGTAATTACCACCGTAAAACAGCTCAAATGGAGGCTTTTTACCGTCGCACAGGCTTTCGTGATTCAACCTTTGTGCAACTAATTGAAGCGGCTTTACTCATCGAAGACAAAGGAATAGATATGCCTCCATCCACAACGAAAATCAAACTCAAAGAAGTCAGACGAAGTCAAAATTACCTCGTTCAGCATGATGCTAAATGGAAATGGGCATCAAAAAGAATGGAGAAATTAATCCATGGCGGTCATCGCAACACCTTTTACAGAGCCTATAATAACCCCGTCAGAACCTACAAAGATGATTGGTGGTACAAGCCACTGACCGACTATGAAGACTTCAAGTATGAATTTGAAGGCGCCATGTGGTTAGACTCCAATAAAGTTTACAAAGTTGAGTTCGAACGTGATGTATTATACATAGATGGAAGACGTTCATCAGAAAATAAAAATTTTTATAGCGGAGGTTACATTTATATAGATGCCAATGATTATGGTATTCATAAAATGGAATACATCGATAAAATGAAACGGAAGAGAGAATCGTATAAAGATGACTACCTAAAAGCCATAGAAAGGCATTCAATAATTAGTTTCCAGAAAATTAATCAGAAATACTACTTAAAATACCAAAAAGGGAATGTTTACCAGGAAGGAAAATCACTCATTTTTGAGAATCCCGAAGCCGAAGAAAAGGACAGAGTAGTTAAATCACGCCAATGGGCCGAACAATTATTTGTCATCACCAATGTGGTAACTGAACGCCAACAAAGAGAGCGCATCCGCCAAAGAGACATATTGGATAAACACGAGAATTCCTTTGAAACCAATTACCCATACAATCCTGATTTTTGGAACAACTACAGCATGATTAAGCAAAAGCCCCTTCCGGGAAAAGCCATTAAGGATTTGGAATGGGAAAAGTCACTGGAAATTCAATTTGAAGAAAACAGCACAGCCAACAACGAATAATAACCCTAACCTAAAATTATGCAATATAAAACCTTTCTTCTTACCTGCCTGCTGATTAGTGCTTCAATTACGAAAGCACAAAAAACAGCACACTTTTACCTGGATAGCATTGCTCAACTGAACCAACTGGAACTTTGCTTTAGCGAAGACATGGTTAACCTGCAACAAACAATCTATCCGCCATCAGACAGCTTGTCTTTAGAAGTTTACATCAAACAGGTAGCTTACGAGAGTCATCTGGACATTCAACTCAAAGGCAACAACTTAATTATTACCAATCCTAATGAGCAAACCATATTATTGAGTGGTAAGTTGATGGATTTAAACTCAAACGAATCATTGCCTTTTGCTCACATTCTGCAACGCGATTGGGGAACCGGTTCCATCACCAATGCCGAAGGTGGTTTTGAACTACATGTTCCATCTATTTTGTGCGGATTACCGCTTGAATTCTCTTGCATGGGCTATGCTGATACAACCATTGTCATACCTCATCAGGACAGCCTTAATTTGCAGATTGTTTTGCGACCAAAGCCATACAACCTCAACGAAGTACTGGTGTTACCCAATGGTAATACGGCTGAAGATTTAGTGCGCATGGCAACCAAACGCATCAAGCGCAATTACCACCGTAAAACTGCTCAAATGGACGCTTTTTACCGTCAAACCGGTTTTCGCGATTCTACCTTTGTGCAATTATTTGAAGCCGCATTGCTCATTGAAGACAAAGGCATCGATATGCCACCTTCGACGAGCAAAGTTAAAATCAAAGAAGTAAGAAAAAGTCAGAATTACTATATCCCAATGGATGCCAAGCACAAGTGGGCTTTCGAAAAGATGGAAAAGTACTTTGGCGGTCATCAAAATGTGTTTTACAGAGCTTATAGCAACCCTGTAAGAGGCTATAAAGTTAGTTGGTGGTACAAACCATTAACCGACTATGAGGATTTCAAATATGAATTTGAAGGAGCCATGTGGATGGACACTGTGAAGGTTTATAAAATAAAGTATGAGTACGACCGGCTTTATATTAGCGGAAAACGTGCATCGGAATTGAGTAGTTCTTTTGATGGTGGCTACATTTATATTAATGCCAGCGACTATGGTATTTTAAAAATAAATCGCATGTGGTCATTTCCAAAATCACATAAAAACAAAGATTTAGCGATTAGAGATGATAAGATGGCTGATACCGAATATAGTTTTCAGAAAATTAATGGCAAATACTATTTAAAATACGTCAGCAGTTTAGATTGTCCGCAAGGTAAATTTACTATTTACGAAAACCCCAAGGCAGATAATAAAGATAAAGTCATAAAATCAAGACAATGGGCCGAAAGCATACTGGTTATTACCAATGTGGTAACGGAGCGCCAACAACGAGAGCGCATCCGCCAAAGGGAATTATTGGATAAGCATGAAAATTCCTTTGAAACCAATTATCCCTATAATCCTGAATTCTGGGACAACTACAGCATGATTAAGCAAAAACCATTACCCGGTAAAGCCATCGAAGATTTAGAATGGGAGAAGTCTCTTGAGTTACAATTTGAAGAAAACAGCACAGCAAATGTTGAAAACTAAAAATCTAAGCCATCGTTATGACAAACAGGTCATCATCGACAGCTTATCAATCGAAACACAGAGCAGCGGCTTGCATGTTTTTGCCGGCGCCAACGGATGTGGAAAATCAACTTTATTCAGACTAATTGCCGGTTTTGATGTGCCTCATAAAGGCAGTATTGAAATAAACCAAATGAGCCATGCCGATGACTACCGAAGCCAATTGGGCATTTCTTTAGAGCCGTTTAAAACTGAACCAAATCTTACAGTGTCCCAAATACTGACCATGGCACAGCTGGAAAAGAAAGCGGACGCTAAAACCATTGAGTATTGGTTGGATTTCTGGGAGTTGAACGATGCCCTCAACAAGCTCTTTAAAGAGTTGTCGGTTGGCATGGTCAAACGCCTGTCATTAATTATCTCTTTAATTGGTAATCCTCAAATCCTTATTTGGGATGAGCCTTTTAACGGACTCGACCCCTTAGGAATTGAAAAACTACAAGCCCTGATCGAGCAAGAGATTCAGGCCGGAAAACTCATTCTCCTGTCCACACACTTATTAAGTGAGCTGTCCAATACCATTGAACAAGCCTTTATAATGGAAAAGGGACGTGTTAAAAAAATACTCTCCAAAGATGAATTAAATAACGCAGAAGATAAATCAACCATTTTAAAGTGGTTACAAGCCGAAGCCTGATATGTTAAAACGCTATTTAAAATACGAATACCAGCTATTGGCCAGCTGGCGAACCCTTATCCCATTACTCGTTCTTGGTTTAATATTATTGTTATCATCGTTCTTATCCCTTTGGTCAGGAAGCAACGACCACCTCAGGGACTACGAATTGGCAAAACATTTAGCCAACAGCAGTATGTCATCAACCTTACCTGCCCTTTTCTTTGCCATGTGGCTGATACAAATGGTTTCTCACCTGTGCACAACGGGTTATTACAGTAGCTTGTTGTATTTCGGTAGTTCAAGAGCCAAACTGTTTATCTACTGCCAGGTTCAGCTGGCAGCCTGCCTGGTACTTTTTCTTTTTATCAGCTTTACGGCCAATGCATGTGCCAGCCTGTTCTTTGGTGTTTTCCCCTGGCAACTGCTCAGCGAACTCAACCTGAACAGCTTGTTGTCCTATAGTTTGTTTTTATATGCCATTGGCAATGTGGCGCTGCTTATCGGCCTTTTTAAACCAGGCCATTTAATTGTGCTGCCCTTTTTCTTTTACTGGCTGATGGAATCATGGTTGGTGAGTTCACTTGTTCGTAAATTTGAATCGGATTATTTCCGCATGGCGCCATTGGCCAGTATTAAAGCCATAATTGGAAATGCCGTATTAAGCCCCGAAATGCTGGTGGTTGTATGCTTCTACCTCACGACCATCCTTTTCCTGATTCAACGCACTATTTTTAATAAAAACTTCAGATAATCAAGCAACTGATACCATGATTAAAAAAGCCCCACTCATACTATCCTTCTCGTTTATCCTCTTATTAGTCAGCAGCAATGTTATATCGCGATGGCAACAAACCGCCGTCTATCGCAATTACGACAGTATTGATGAACCCATTCGTAAAGTATTAAAGCAAGATGATTTTCTGGCTGATGAAAGTAACAACCGAATTTTCGTCATCAACCTATGGGCCACCTGGTGCCAGCTCTGCGCCAAAGAAATACCGCATTTAAACAAGCTGGTTGATAAATACGAAGAAGATGGCGTGTTGTTTTTGGCCATCAACAGTGAGAAAGAAAAAGATGTCATTGAATGGCTCGACCTGCAAAAAAATGATTTTATCTATTTCCATCTACACAATCATCGCGACTTGGCTGATTACCTTTTTCAGTTGAATCCTGACCAACAATATAAGGCCGGTCAGAAACCTCAACACCTGCCAACCAATCTCATTATAAAAAATAATGAAATCATCTTTTATCAAGCCGGCTATAGCGAGGATAATATAAAACTTCTGGAAGAAGCTATTGCCAATAACATCAATCAATAGACATACACTCGTAAAATATGCTTTAAATCAGCTTTTGTGATTTTTTCGGTATTATGTGCCCTTAAATAATTTGAAATTATTACATTGCGAATTCCAAGATCAAAATGTATAATGACTAAACAAGAAGTATATGCCTCTGTTTCCGGTCGGTGCTCAACATCTTATCAGCACTGCATTATGCATTTTTCGTTTTCATCCATTGCTTTAAAAAACCTCTACGGTCGATTTGGTATGGGGCTTTTTGAATGCTGGATATTCTAGTTCCGATTTTCTCTTCAATTAGATTGTATAATGGCAACCTGCCATCTGTATAACTGACTGCATATATCTGTGGTCAGCACAAACAAACTAAACTGTTTTAAAGTAAATCAATTCCTATGAAGAAGTTTCTCTTTCTTTTATGTGTCACCTGCTATCTGGCTCCGGCAAGCAGTCAGATTAGCATCGACACAAGCAATTACCAACGAGCCGAACAATTTATCTCGTCGAATATTACAAAAAAGTATTACCGCTCCTGGGTGAACCCACAGTGGGTAAAAGATGCCCCGTTTTTTTGGTATTCTATTAGCACTAAAAAAGGAACCGAATACATTAAATGCGAGACTAAAAACGGTCAAAAACAAGCCTTATTCAATCAGGAAAAACTGGCAACTCTTCTGGCCAAAGAATTAGATAAGGAAGTAGAGCCTTACAAACTACCCATTGCATCACTGAAAATTGATAAAGCAGGAAACACCTTAACGTTTAAGGCCAATCGACAGTGGTACAAATATCAAATTGCAGAAAACACACTAAATAAATTTGATAAACCACAAAAGCAAAAATTATCATCAGCCTCGCCCGATAAAAGTAAGCTTGCTCTTGTTTATGACTATAATATCTGGATTAAAACAGGAACAGACTCCATCCAAATTACCAAAGACGGTACACAAAAGTATGGTTATGGCGTTTCTCCTTCATGGTATTCAACCAAAAATATCGAATTGGAAAAGGATCATCCGCTGGAGCTGGATATAAACTGGAGTCCCGATGGCAAGTACATTATTGCCGGTAAATACGATCGACGACAGGCTCGAAACTTATACCTGTATAAGGTTTTACCTAAGGAAGGACACCGGGCAATGGTGAAAGAATATGAACGTCCCATTGCCGGCGACAGCATTGTGCCAACCGTGGAATATGTATTAATTGATGTTGCGAAAAAGATGGTTAAACAATTGGATGTACCTGCCAAAGCTACGTTTTTGGCTTATGGTTTCGACTGGACAAAGGATGGGTCAAAAGCCTATCAGGTAAGTTTTGTAAGAGGTTACCAATCTGTGGAGGTATTCGAACTAACGGCCCAAAGCGGCCAGGTAAGAACGGTTTTTACCGAAAGTGCCGACACCTATGTTGACCCCAATACAAGCGATTTAAAAATATTAAATAAGCAAAAGCAGCTACTTTGGCTATCCGAGCGTGATGGCTGGCAGCACATCTACCGCATTGATCAGGCAAGCGGTGAACTTATCAACCAGGTAACCAAAGGTGATTTTGTGGTACGAGGCATACAGCACGTTGATGAAAAAGCCCAACGCATATATTTCACAGCGGGTGGTAAAGAAGAAGGCATTGATCCTTATTACCCACTGCTCTATTCAGTCAAATTTGATGGCTCAGGCATGAAGCAAGTAACAACTGAACCGGCCTTCCATTCACTGTTTTTCAACAAAAGCGGACAATATTTTGTCGATAATTACTCAACCGTTCAGGAACCCAATATTGCATTGCTTCGCCGCAGTAAAGACGGACGTATCATTGCTAAACTTGAAACCGGCGATATTTCAGATATTCTGGCCATGGGCTGGCAAAAACCGGAACCTTTTAAGGTAAAAGGACGAGATGGCAAGACGGACATTTACGGTGTTTTATTTAAACCTCATAATTTCGACCCAAATAAAAAATACCCGGTTATTGAAGGTACCTACAGTGGCCCGCAAACCATTCGCGCGCCCAAAACCTTCTGGCGTGGTTTATCCAACGACGACACTCCATTGGCTCAATTAGGCTTTGTACTGGTGAATATCGATGGTATGGGTTCGGCCTTTCGTTCTAAAGCATTTCACGATGTATCGTACCGCAACCTGGGCGATATTGGAGGCCCCGATAAGATGATTGCCATCAAAACACTGGCTGAAAAATACCCATGGATGGATGCCACACGCGTAGGTATCTTTGGGCATTCGGCCGGGGGCTACGATGCCGCCCGTGCCTTATTGGCTTATCCTGAGTTTTATAAAGTTGGTGTAGCCACTGCCGGCAACCACGATCACCGTTCGGCTAAAGCCTGGTGGCCCGAGCTGTACATGGGCTATCCGGCAGGCGATAATTACGACGAACAAAGTAATTACACCCATGCAAAAAACCTTCAGGGCCATTTGATGTTAGTACATGGCGATCAGGATCAAAATGTAAATCCCACGGCGTCCATGCGACTGGCAGCTGAGCTGATCAAGGCCAATAAAGATTTTGAGCTATTGCTGATCCCCAATAAAGATCACGGGCAAGTGTACTACGATAAATACATGACCCGTAAGCGCTGGGATTTCTTTGTGAAGCATTTACATGGGATACAACCACCTAAAAATTATAAAATAAAATGATTGTCCGCATTTACACGTAAACAATAAACACAGAGACACAAAGGCGCAGAGTTTTTATTGAAGCATTTTATAATCCGCAACGAATCAGTGTCTCTGCGTTAGTTTACATTTTATGCATGAATACGGATATTCAACTAAATTAATAGCTTATCCAGAATACAAATTATTAATATTAAACCCCAATTCATATGTTTTCAAAAGACACCTACATTAAGCGTCGTGAGCAATTGGCCAAAGACGTTGACAAAGGACTACTTTTATTTATTGGCAATACGGAGAGTCCAATGAACTATGCCGATAATACCTACCGCTTCCGTCAGGATAGCAGCTTTCTATACTTTTTCGGACTAAACCATCCCGATCTGGTGGGTGTTGTTGATGCTGAAAGTGGAGAATCAAGCATATATGGTGATGATTATACCATTGATCACATTGTTTGGATGGGCAACCAACCGACTATTGCCGAGCGTTCAAAAACCTGCGGCATTGAAAAAACCGGCACCACTGCCGATCTAATCGCTACACTGGAAGCCGCCAAAACTAATGGTCGCCCCATTCACTTCTTACCGGTATACCGAGGCGAAAGCAAAGTTAAATTATTGGAGTGGCTAAACATACAGCCGTCAGAGATTCAGAAAAAAGCTTCGTTAGAACTTATTTTGGCTGTTATCAAACAACGTAATTACAAATCGGCCGAAGAAGTTGTTGAAATAGAAAAGGCGGTTAACACAACGGTTGAAATGCATTTGGCAGCCATGCGCATGGCTCGTCCCGGCATGACCGAAGCTCAAATTGCCGCAGAGGTTGAACGCATTGCTCTGGCCAAAAATGGTGCCATCTCCTTCCCGGTTATTGCGACCATCAATGGACAAACTTTACACAACCATTACCATGGCAACACGCTTGAAGACGGTAAATTATTTCTGCTGGATGCCGGGGCTGAAACTTCAATGGGCTATGCCGGCGATATGTCAAGTACCTTCCCGGTTGGTAAAACCTTTACATCGCGCCAAAAAGATATTTACCAGGTGGCTTTAAATTCGCACGAAAAAGCCATCTCCATGTTAAAACCGGGTATTGCATTTAAGGAGATCTACCTCGAATCGGCGCGTGAGGTGATGCACGGCATGAAAGACCTTGGTTTTGTAAAAGGCAATATCGATGATGCAGTTGCCATGGGTGCTCACGCCATGTTTTTCCCCTGTGGCCTTGGTCATATGATGGGACTTGATGTTCACGACATGGAAGACCTGGGCGAACAATATGTGGGCTACAACAACGAAACTAAAAGCACGCAGTTTGGGATGAAATCATTGCGCCTCGGACGTAAGCTGGAACCGGGCTTTGTTTTAACCATCGAACCGGGTATTTACTTTATCCCACAGCTGATTGACAAGTGGAAAAATGAAAATCATTTGACAGAGTTCTTAAATTTCGATAAACTTGAAGAATACAAAGATTTTGGTGGTTGTCGTAACGAAGAGGATTTCTTAATTACAGAAAATGGTTGTCGCCTGTTGGGCAAGCCACTTCCAAAAACCATCGAAGATGTTGAACAAGAACGCTTAAAAGCTTTTTAAAACAGAATTATGCGAATTCTCTCATCACAGGTTATTGAACAAACAGCCACACCAGCTTTGTGGATCAACACCATGGAATCGGCGCTGAAGGCAAATGGCCATCAGGATTATTTTACACCTGATCGTATGCATGTGGATGTTAAAGCCAACACCCTTTTGCTCATGCCCTCTGTTGGTCCCGATATGTTTGCCACTAAGTTGGTATCCGTTTTTCCCGATAACATTAAAAAAGGAAAAGCAGCCATCAACGGAACCGTTATTCTTAACGATGGTGAAAGCGGCGAATCTTTAGCTGTATTGAATGGCGCCAAGCTTACCGCTATGCGAACAGCTGCCATAGCCTGTGTGGGTATTCGACATCTTTCAGATCCTTTAGCCACCACTTTGGGCATTATCGGGGGTGGTGCACAAGGTCGTCACATCGCGTGGCTGGCCAGTCACGAGCGCGACCTTGAACGTGTCTATGTGTACGATCGTTCGCCACAAACCATCAACGATTTCATCAGTTTTATGGCCGAGAAATGCCCCGATGTGGATGTGGCCCTTTGTGAAGATGCACAGCAGGTAGTCGTAAACAGCGAAATTGTAGCGACTGCAACCACCTCACCCGAACCGGTTATTCCCAACCTGGAAGATTTAATCCTTGGCAAATGCTTCGTTTGCGTTGGCTCATACAAGCCCGAAATGCGCGAGTTGCCTGATTCTATCTTTAGGTTGATTGACAGTGTTTGGATTGATGCCGAACATGGAAAATCAGAAAGTGGTGATCTTATCTATCCTCTCGAAAATAATTTAATTAATCACGATCAGGTTAAACACATATCCAAATTAATTGACAATGCCACAGCACTCGGATTCAGAGAAACACGTCTGTTTAAAACCGTAGGTCAGGGCATCTTTGATTTGTTTGCAGCCAGATTGGTATATGAAAAAGCCTGTGAAAATAATTTGGGACAAGAAGTGAAGGTTTAATGGTTAATGATGAATTATAAAATATAATGATGACTAGGGGCTTCGACAAACTATCACCCGTCGTCGGTCTTCCGTCCTCCGTCAACTATTAAACTATTAAACTATTAAACCCTCAACTATTAAACCATTCAACTTACTACAATGATCAAACTCAATAACTGGAACTGGACGCCTCCTAAAGAGTGGCTCCAGGTTCAAACGGTCGATTTACATACCGGTGGCGAACCGTTACGTGTTTTATACGGTGGCCTGCCACCAATCAATGGCAAAGATATTCTTGAGAAACGCCGCTACTTCAGAGATAACCTGGATCATATCCGTACTGGCACCATGTTCGAACCACGTGGCCACGCCGATATGTACGGTGCCCTGATAACGGAACCCATCACCGAAAATGCTGACTTTGGTACCTTCTTCCTCCACAACGAAGGCTACAGCACTATGTGCGGTCACGCCATTATCGCTTTAACCAAACTGGTATTCGATACCAATATGATCAGCAAGGAAGGTGATGAGCCCGAGCTGGTCATCGATGCCCCTCCGGGATTGATTCGCTCCAAGGCCTTTCGCAAAAATGGCATCGTCGAAAAGGTATCTTTCCTTAACGTACCTTCTTTTTTATTACTAAAGGATGAAAAGATTATGGTGGATGGCATTGGTGAAGTGGCTTTTGACGTCGCTTATGGTGGTGCCTTCTACGCCTTTGTTGATGCCGATAAACTGGGCATTGGCATGGAAGAAAAAGATTACAACCAGCTGATCGACTGGGGACGTCGCATCAAATATGCCGTCATGGATAAATACGACATCAAGCATCCATTTGAAGAGGATTTAAGCTTTTTGTACGGCACCATTTTCACCGGGAAACCTAAAAATCCGAGCCACCACAGCCGCAATGTCTGCATTTTTGCCGAAGGCGAAGTGGATCGCTCACCAACCGGCTCAGGAGTAAGTGCCCGCGCTGCTCTGCATCATGCCAAAGGCGAATTAAAAACCAGGGAACGCATCACCATCGAAAGTATCCTGGGTACAACCATGGAGGTGATGGTGACCGAAGAATGCACTTATGGCCCTCATAACGCCGTGGTGCCTGAAGTGAGCGGAACAGCCCACCTGACTGGGAAAAACGAATTTTGGTTTGATCCGAACGATCCTTTGAAAGAAGGTTTTATCTTCAGATAGTTTCAGCTGCCTGTCCAGTCATCTCACAACGTCAAAAACAAAGTCATAAAACAACGATTTTTTTAGCATGACTCTCAAATTTTAAACACAATGAAAACACTAATAACAACACTTATTCTTTTACTGACCGGCTTTAGCCACACTATGGCCTGTACGGTTATTGCCATTGGTAAAAAAGCGTCTGCTGACGGTTCGGTGATTGTTTCGCATACCGATGCCGGGCCCGATTGCCGCATTAACCTGGTTCCCGGCCAGCAATTTAAAGCCGGTTCCAAAGCTCCCGTTTATTGGGGCATGATTGAATCTGGTCGTCCTTTGGGTGATTACGGCGAAGTGATAGGCCATATACCGCAGGTAGAGCAAACCTACGGCTATTTCCAAACGGCTTACCCGCAAATTAACTCAAAACAACTGGCCATCGGCGAAAGTACTCTGAGTCAGCGCCCCGAACTTATGCTTGACCGTTCGCTTTGTGAACAAATCATGACCATTGAACAGGCTCAGGCCTTTGCCATGCAGCGCTGTTCCAAGGCGGAGGATGCTTTAAAACTAATTACCGGGCTATTGGAAACCTATGGCTTTTTACCATCCTGCATTGGCGAAAGCGAATCACTGGTGATTGCCGACACAGAAGAAATATGGGTGCTGGAAGTTTTCAGCGTCGGTAACGAATGGAAGAAAGACAGTGGTAAGCCGGGGTGTATCTGGGCAGCGCAGCGTGTGCCCGACGATCATGTGATGATTATTCCCAACTGGAGCATCATCAAGCAAATTGATATTGACGATAAAGCTAATTTCCGGGCTTCGTCCAATTACAAGCAGGAAGCCATCGACCGTGGCTGGTACGACCCGGCCTCGGGAAAACCTTTTATCTGGCAAGAGGCCTACTCGCCCATTCCCCGCGAATGGTCTACCTCGCGCTTTTGGTTGTTCTATGCCACTTTTGCACCCAACTATACCGAGTGGCCCGATCGTTTTACCCAATCGGTTTGGGAAGGCGAAAACCAGTACACCCAATACATAGAACCTATTTCGATCTATCCTTTCTCGCTTAAGCCGGAGAAGAAACTTTCGGTGCAGGATGTGATGGCCTTTCAGCGCTCTACCTTTGAGGGTACCATCTACGACAAAGAAAATGCTTCGGTTTGGTACTACCCGGATGAAGAGGGTCAATTGACCAAGAGTGCTTTTGCCACACCATTTCCGACAAAAGAAATGCGTCGCGTAATGAATATCAACAGTCGCCGTAATGTGGCCCGTGCCCGCGGTGAATATGGCATGGTAACACAGTTACGCAGTTGGTTGCACGATGAAATAGGTGGCGTTTACTGGTTTTATGTCGACAATGCCTACACCAGCGCCTACGTGCCCATTTATACCGGTGTAACCGATGTAGCCGAATGCTACAAGGTTTACAACCCCAATTATTATCAGGATAACAGCATTCGCTGGGCCGTTGATTTTGTTGATAACCTGATGTATTTGCGCTGGCAGGATGCCCATAAAAAAGTGCTTGAGAAACGCGACCCGCTGGAAGCACGATTCTTTAATGAACAACAAGCGGTGGATGAAAAAGCACAGGCTCTATTGAAGAAAAACCCAAAGAAAGCCAAGGCCTATCTGACGCAAGTTACCATCGACCGTATGAATGAAGTGCATCAATTATTTAAGGAATTGAAACTCGACTTGATTTCGGAGTTTACCAATAATAAGCAAGGGATTTAAAGGAGCTAATGGCCGATAGCTATCAGCTGATAGCTAGAATAAAAATAGCGTAAGTTCGATTAAAAATAAATTAAAGTCACTTATTTGAGAAGGCCTGTAAGGCCGTTATGTAAAAGGATAGGCCAAAGGCCTATCGTAGTCAATTTGGAATGTTGAAGGCCTGAAAGGTCGATACGTGATAATGACCTTCATGCATTTACTACGTATCGGACTTACAGTCCTTTCAGTATTAGTGGTTTATTTCCGCAGGCCTTCGACCTGCGCTTTTACATGTTGCTCTTTCAGAGCAAATCTTAGTTTAACCAAGATATATCGTTAGTTTGTAAAAATCTTAAATACACAAGAACAATAGAGTTCATCATTGTTCATATTGGAAAAGCTCCATTCACTGCACTAACTTACCCGGATTATTAGGTATAATCTACAATACATATTAAGCACAGTGAATTTA
>JAOARW010000075.1 GCA_025210475.1 Carboxylicivirga sp.
AGATTGGCTACCATTATCCCGCCCAAAGATTTATCACTCATTCGTGCAAGCGAAACCTGTTTAGGAGGAACCGTATGCGGGAAATCCGCTCGTACGGGTCTGTGAGGGAGCGGTAAGGTAACGAACCGCTCTACTCGGAAACAACTTCTTAGAATATTGAAAGAAGAAGTACAGATATAAAAAATGGGTTCCGATAAACGAAACCCAAATGTATTTTCTATTGGATATATACTAACAGTTTACTCCACAACAGTTACCCAGCCATGTGTATCGGGCTCATCGCCATACTGAATGGCACGTAACTTATTGTACAGTTTTTCTGAAGTGGCTCCAGGTTTACCGTCTTTGCTGAATACATAAGAGTTGCCGGCCTCTACATCATCAATCTGTCCGATTGGGCTGATTACTGCTGCTGTACCACAAGCACCTGCTTCTTCAAATGTTCCAATCTCTTCTAATGGAATCGGGCGGCGTTCAACCGTTAATCCCATGTCTTCGGCCAATTGACATAAGCTCATATTGGTAATTGATGGAAGAATAGAATCTGACTTTGGAGTAACGTAGGTGTTGTTTTTAATACCAAAGAAGTTAGCTGGTCCGCATTCGTCAATGTACTTTTTCTCTTTGCTATCGAGGAAAAGAACGGCAGAGTAGCCATTGGCATGTGCTTCGTGACCGGCACGCAAGCTGGCAGCATAGTTACCACCTACTTTGATGTTACCAGTTCCAAGTGGAGCAGCGCGGTCGTATTTACGGGAAATCATCATGTTGGTTGGTTTGAATCCTTCTTTAAAATAAGGACCAACCGGCATTACAAACACCATAAATAAATACTCATCGGTAGGGGCAACACCAATTTTGGCACCTGTACCAACCAATAGTGGGCGGATGTATAATGATGCTCCTGATTCATAAGGAGGAACAAAACGCTTGTTTAATTCAACAGCCTTCAAAACAGCATTAACGAAGATATCTTCCGGAATCTCAGCCATCATGGTACCAACTGCTGAGTTATACATTCGCTTGGCATTTTCTTCGATGCGGAAAAGACGAGTTTTACCATCTTTACCTTTAAAGGCTTTGAGTCCTTCAAAAGCTTCCTGGCCATAGTGCAAACCAGTAGCTGCCATGTGAATGCTAACCTGATCAGATGAATGTACTTCTAATTCACCCCATTTACCATCGCGGTAGTAGCATCTGACATTGTAGTCTGTCTTCATATAGCTGAAAGACAGATCGCTCCAATTGATATCGTTCATTTCGGTATGATTTAGTACTTATATTATTTTCTATATCTGCATGTAAAGGTACAATAATCAACTTATAATTTAAATGACAAAAGGCATCACTTTCTGTTGTTATTGCTTTAATTATCATGTAAACAGCATGGTAGTAAGTAACAAAATCAAAGTGCTTTGGGTTTGATGGATGTTAAATTTCAGTTTTTCTGAAAGGATTTATTGATCTGGTCGACTAATGTAGATGGTGTATTAAATGGTTTAAGATGAAAGCAGAATACGGTTCGAAGTTATGGTATTTTGACAATTTCAACTTTTTAAATGTGATGTCGAAAGATGAAAAGATGGAATTGAGTCAGTGTTCGGTGATGAAGCAGATTAAACAGGATGAATCGGTTTATTTACCGCATGATTTATCATCCAAGATATATTTTCTGAAAGAAGGTCGGGTTAAGATTGTGTCGTTCTCAGATGATGGTCGCGAATTGATTCATGCCTTACTGCATCCCGGACAGATATTTGGAGAGCTGGCTTTGGCGGGTGAGAAGACAAGAGAGAGCTATGCCGTGGTTACCGAAGATGCAATCATTTGCCAGGTGGCACTCAATCAGTTCGAACGAATTTTAAAAAACAATCCTCTGTTAACACTCGAAGTAACTAAGCTTATTGGTTTTCGCCTAAAGCGTATACGAACCCGTTTGGAACGCATGTGGTTTAAATCGGCTGAAGATCGAGTTCGATCAGTACTCAATGAACTCAAAGAGGATTTTGGAAAAGCTTACGGAGACGGGGTTGAGATTCCGCTTCGTCTAAAGCATCATGAAATTGCCAGTTTGGCTGCAACTACCCGACAAACAGCGAGCTCTGTTTTAGCTAAACTTGAGCAATCGGGATTGATTCATTACGATCGTAAAAAAATTGTTCTCTATGGCACTTTGTAAAGGATGAAATCAGTATAGTTCCACAATGTTAATTGGCTTTTTTCGTTGGGTGATGGCAACAATAAACCCGGCTATTCCTGCAAATGCAAGAAAGATGATGTCAGCGTATAATTCTTTCTGATAGCTAAATAAACACCATTTGGCTGGCAGGCACATAATCAGGTATTCGTATGTTATAGATATTATTGGAAACAAAATGTATCTGATTCGTTTCAATTTTTGTGGCAACAAATTGTCTATTGTGTAGAGTGAAATTATTAATCCCATTAAAAGTGTGAGGATTTGAATTATGCTTATTGCGTTTAATGTCAGGCGATCGTGGTAGATTATAATGGGGAAGAGGCTGATTAAACTGAATAACCAAGATCGCATATTTGTTAGTTGTTTCATTCCGATACAAAACTTTGAAAACGATAGGCCCTGGCTTTTCCATTTACAATTACAGCATGCACCCGTTCTTTTTCGTGTAAACGGATATCGTGATATTTAATTGGGAAAATCAGGCTTTTGTCGTTTTTGTAGTTATCGTAAGGATAGGTGCCGTAATTACGGGAGTGGCCCGTATTGAAATTCATCACCTCCGACTTTGGATAGAGCTTGCGCCAGGTTGACCATTTGGTTTCAAGCAGCATAAAATTTCGTGGTTTATGTCCGATGTAAAGTCCGCTAACTGCTTTGTCAAAAAGTTGTGACCAATTTGAATTACTGGTGCGATCATAAGGAATGATATTGGAATTGTATAGCAAACCAGATACACCAAAAGTGCTCATTGTTCCATTGATGTTGCGATCCCAGGCTGTTGCTGTACCTGTTAAAGGGCAATAGATAATGGCGTAATCGGTGCCCGAAAGCTGATCGTTTACTATTTCGTGCCAATCCAAAACATCGTGAGGATAAGCCTTGGTGCTATTACTGTTTTTGTAGCCAATAACTAAATCGTTATCTGCTAAAAAAGAAACTGAGGAACCGACATCGAAGCGCGGGTTGCTTATGGCGGGTATACCATCGCGACCAACGCCTCCTGATCTTACTTCGTTTTGAGGAATTAACCAGGTACCGCTTCCTTCGATTTTCTCACCATCAAACTCGCCTTTATCGGCTAATGGGAAAATTTCAATTCCAGGAAAAAAAGTTCCAAATGAAAACCAATAACCCATCAACGATTGTGTTGGTTTCAAGCGTTGTCCTTCCCGTGGGCCTGTGGTGGCGTAGCCAAAGATATCCCAGGCATTTCCTTCGTTATCTTCCATAATATTGGGTAGTTCACCCTGAAGTGGCGAGAAGCTCAAGTTTCTGCCGTTGATTTGGCGTTCAAATGAAACGATGTATAAATCGGCCACATTACCAGCCAATACAATGTCTATTCCATTAAAAGTATCTTCAATCACCACTACCTTGTCCGTTTTGTTTTTGGGCAATCCGGCTGAGGGCAGTCCTTTGTCGGAGTCTGATTTACTGCAAGCGCTCATCAGAACAAACAATGCTGTTAGTTTTATAAATCCCATCATAATCAGAGTATTTTAAGCGTTAATCCAATGTTGAGACGATATGTTGTTGTTAGTTGTGTTCCATTGAGGTGGCGATAAAGTGGAATTTCACCTGAAACGAAGAATGACCATCTGTGTGCAGGCTCGATACTGATGCCGGGAAGGAGGTTAATCCAATGTCCGCCTGTTCCGGCAACAGTCGAGTCGTCGGCTCGATCCTGGCTGGTATGCCGGTAACTGATAAAGGCCGAAGGTGTCAGGCCGAATTTGGAAAAGGTTTTTGTATAACTAAGGCCATTGTTAATGAGTAATTCGTTTCCAAATCGATATTCTAAATCACCATCGAACCGTTCGGCTGGGGTGGTATAGCGATAAGCAACATTGAATTGGTAACTCATACCGGGAGTCCTGAACGGGTGGCCTTCGGTGTATGATAGGCCAATGATGGCATCCAATGAGCCACTTCCGGGTTGAAGATCAGGTGATAAAGTAATGCCAAACTCCTGATCATGGGCATCGAATTTTCCGGTAGGTAGTTTCGGACCTGCAGCTATAGTTAATGAACGTTTCAGATTCTTGAAAGGCGCATATTGTGCTAGAATAATTAGATCACCAATACCATTGGATGCTTCCTGGTTGATGCCAATATCGCTGGTAATTGTTCTTTCTTGTCTGACATATGAACTTAGCAGATTGAGCGACCATTGATCGTTAATCCCATACATCAATTGAAGGAATAAGGTTTGTGTTAGGCGTTCACGATTATCATCGTTTAAAAGTGTAGAGCCATCATATAATTTGTTGAGGAAATTATAGTCGTAACTAAGTTGGATATTAAAGCTTTTTCCTCCTGGAGATTGAATACCCAAATTGGAAATAAGCGGAGTGCCGCCCGAACAACAGGTTTGTGCCGTGCCAGTGCATGGTAGTGCAAATAAAAGAAAAAAAGTAAGGCAGCTCTTCATGGCTTAAATGATTGGTGTATTGCAATGATACACCATTAAGCACCAGAAATTTGTCGGCTAGCTGACAAAAGCAGAAATAATACCACTAATAGATTTTATCGATTGGGTTCATCTATCCAATCAGAAAAACAATAGCGTTGCTGAAATAAGAATAATGGAATAAATCAGGTAACGGTATGGCTTTTCGGGGATGTAACCAACGATTTTTTTACCGATAAAAGAACCCAATATCAATACTGGGAATAAAATAAGGTTTAGCTGAATGCTTTTCCAGGTTATGGTTTGCCAGCTAAAAATATGAAAAGGAATCTTACTGGAATTGAGTATCATGTAAAACCAGGCGCCGGTTCCGATGTATGCTTCTTTGGGCAGGCGCATAGATAGAAGATAAAGGTTAAATATAGGACCGGCAGCATTGCCAATCATGGTGGCAAAACCACCCATCAAACCCAATGATCCGCTGAATACTTTAGAACTGGAAATGTCTTTTTTGCCTTTTAATTCGTTGAAAAGTAATAATCCAAGGCAGGTAAGGATAGCCACTCCCATGGTGTGTTTAAATTGGGTGTCGCTAATGTGTTTGCCCACAAAAACTGCTACAAGAATACCGATTAAGGCCCATGGGATTAATTGTAAAATTAACTTAATCTTTCCCTTCTTGTAAAAGAATCGAAGAGCCATTAAATCACCCATTAATAAAAAGGGAAGAAGTAATCCGGATGAAGCTTTTCCACCATATAAATGAGCCAGTAGTGGAATAACAAACATGGACATGCCTTTTAATCCACTTTTTGAAATGCCTACACAAAAAGCACAGAGAACGGTTAGTCCCCAAGTCGTCCAATCGGTATTGAGGGGATTGATAATGGTTTCAATCGACATTGAATAATTGCTTAAAGTTGTTTTTTGTAATTGCTTGCAATTGAGATGTTTCAATTTTAAGTAATTCTGAAGCTCTTTGATAAACAAGTGCAATGCTTAGTTGCTTTTCGTCATCGGTTTCCAAAAATAGTCGATTTGTTGGAATTAAAGGTATAGCCTTGCTGCCTTTTGATTGTTTTTTAAACAGACTATTACCAAAAGAGAAATAAAAGCCATGTTTAAGTGCTTGCTGGCATGTTTCGGCAGATGCATTAAAGCCATGAAATATCCAAGGTTGTTGGGGTTGGTAATCTTTTCTGAGTTTTATTATTTCTGAATAGCTTTTTATACAGTGAATTATCAGTGGTAGTTGAAGCGATTCTGAAAGTTCGATGTGTACATTAAAAAACTTCATTTGCATATTCAAGTCCGGACCTCTTAGTTTGTCGAGTCCGCACTCGCCAATGGCAATAATTGATTTTTGACCAGCCAGGCGCTGTAGTGTTTCTAAATCTTTAATGCTATTGTTGTTGACGTGCCAGGGGTGGATGCCCGCCGAACAAAGAGGAGGAAGCTGGTTTGGCAGGTGATGCAAATCGATATTTACAATTTCGATACCTGAATTGTTTTTAAGCGGATGATGGGTATGCAGATTAACAAACATTGGCTGTTGAATATTCTGCAAGATAATTGTTTATGGGCAATCAATCGTATTTTTCGCAAACCCATATATTCCGTTCAAATTTTTTCCCCTTTTTACCAACGGTGCAAAAATCAATTATTTCTAAATCGGATTCTGTGATTTGCTTTTTGATATCGGCTGTTGACACAATAACAAGGCGTTTTGCCAGTTTCGCGGCAGAGGCAATCATATTTAAAGTTGAGATGTCGTCGGAATGGGTGTAGAGATTATAGGGTAAATCAATGATGGCCGAATCGTAGCAATTGTTCAAATCTTTTAAATCGGTGCGGATGACATTGGCATCGTAGTTATAATGAGCCAGGTTTTTTCGGGTGGCTACACATGCTTTCCAATGGATATCGACTCCTTCAACTTCAAAGCCCGAAACACACGCCTCGAGCATTACTGTGCCAACACCGCAGCCTGCATCAAGTATGTTTTTGCTTTTATCGCCCTTCGTGGCAATGCTAACCAGTGTTTTGGCAATGTCCATGTTGATGGCACTACTAAAAGAGCAGGGTTTATTTTTGTGCTTAAACCAATCGCTATCGTGTTTTTCCAGTAATCCAAAGTGCCATTGACCATTATATCGGCAGATGGAATAAATAATCGAGGGATTGGTGTAATCGGGATCGCCTTCGATGCAATACCCAATGTCTTTTAATTTACTGAGCCTGTCTTGGTATTTAGTGTCATCGCCATTTAGCACCAGGTATTCGGCTTTAAAGCCATCTTTATGGATGGCTTCCTGTCGAACCAGATCCAGGAGATCATCATAATTATCTGAAGACAAATTGATTTCGAAACGGCTTTTTATAAAGGGGCTGATAGAAGGATCAATTGCTACATTAGAAAAAAGGAAATTATTCTGCTCTTGCTCACCAAACAATTGTCTTGATTCCAACTTGCATAATTCGCTGTTATGTGTGTCGTATTTAAAGGTGTAGATGAAATTGTTTTGGCGCATCGCTCAATAAAATGTGTGAGGCCAAATATAATCAATTTGAGTAAAGGCAGTGTTGTTGTGAGTAATGAATGGTTTTAAAGCAATCTACGTCTGTTAATTATGCTTTTTCGGATAGGGTAGAGGACTTTTTATAGCTATAAGAACTTGCCATCAAAGCATAAAAGCATGGTGAAAAGTTGATGTTCGTACAATAATTGTACGAGGTTTAAGTGTTTCAGAATGTGGTGTTTTTATTTGAGTATTTTTTATTTCCAAAATCTGTGACTGAAATATAACTAATCTGAATTTTATATTATCTAATTTGATTTAAATGTTAAATTAAATTTTAATCATTTTTGTTCTTTTTAGTGGATTATATTTTTTTATTGTTTTAAATTAGATTTTCGAAATCTTTAAGTCGCTATGTAGTAATAAGAACCAAATTTAATTTTATATGGAAAAATTATTACTCTTTTCAATTTCAATCGTCGTTATCAAAAATATGACTGACGATAATTTATTCTCCGATTATTTTCTTTTGAATTCAAAAAACCGCAGAATGATTTTCCTTTAAAATAGTTCTTCATTGAACCATTCTTCATACTTGAGCTCATTAATGCTTAATTATGACTGACACTAGTATGTCCTATTAGTCAATGGGAATGTTATGCCTTAATTCTTAATAACCACCCTAAAATGAAGTAAGCCAAATAAATAACGAAAAGTAAGTCTGGGAACAACCTGTAACATGTTAAAGTTTAAGAATTTAAATTTAAAAGTTATGAGAAAAAAAGATTTATTATTAATGATCGTTATTTTCCTTGCTATGGGCATAGGGAAGGCGCAAAATTCTGATTTTAAGACTAAAATCCTGAAGACTTGTATAACCATGCCTGAATTTCAGGATTCCTATGCTGTTTCGGATGATAATACCGGTAAAAAGGTTTACGTTCTGCAGCATGGAATATCCTTTACTCAAGAAGATATTAATGATATCGAAGGCTACCAGGTTGTTTTGATGACGAAAGCGGAATTAGCTGGTAGCAACATTGCAAACTACTTTCTGTTTTGGACGATAGATGTTATCAATGAAAAATCGGTTGTTGAGTTTACCTATGAAGGTGCAAGTGTATCGAAAAAGGTACGGCTAAATATCAAAGAGAAGGATCAAGTGATGTTGATTTCAGATAAACAAATGGAGGAGGTAAGTCATGAATAACATCTACAAAAATATATTACGGGCTTCAATCTCTATTTTAGTGTTTTTTATAGCCTCGCAGGCAGAAACACAAGAGATTATTAACAATGATAGTCTAAGGTTTGGTAACGGAGCAGAACAGTCGATTAATGCAACAGGTAATGTTCAGCAGCCTTTTTATTACAATTCAACATCTATGTTGTGGAGAAAATTAACCTATAGTTCTTATCCATTAGATTATTCTGTAGCTATTGGTGGAGATGGTACTTCAGAGTGGAATACCAATGGGACAATGGTTAACAATCCTACTTTAGTTGGTCAGGTTATCGATAATTCAAGTTTTATTACAACCACTGGAAATAATGGGTATGGAACAATAATATCTACCGGAACCATTAATGTTGGAGGGTCGAATTTAGAAATTCAAAGTATTTATGAACTAGGAGAAACCGACAACTTTATTAAAATCACAACTCAAATCACAAACAATAGTGGTGCTGCTATCAGTAACTTGAGATACTGGGTAGGAACAAGGGATGATTACGTTGGTGGTACTGATGGGCCTCAAAAGCAAAGAGGAAATCTGGTTGATGGCGCATTTCAAATTAATACTGCAGCCACCGAAAGAGCTTCTGCTTTATTAATTAAAACATCTACAGAAGGTGTATTATTCTATACCGATTCTGAAAAGGGAAATAATATCATTCAATCCTGTTGTTCATGGTCGAATGTAACCAACCAGAATCCACAAACGGCAGCTATAGATGCAACGGGTGATGGCTCATACGGTTTTTACGTTAGGATGAACGATCTGGCAAATGGAGAAAGTGATGAGTTTAATTGGTACTATGCAGCCGGAGAGCTAGGAGTTTTAGACGATATTATTGCCGATGTAGCACATGCAAGCGGGGCCGTAAATAATATTACTTGCGATGCGGCAGATTATACAGCAAAAGTTAATGTTGATGCAACCGGGTATTATATTGTTGTGGATGAAGGCTCTACTGCTCCAACTGAAGCACAAATTAAAGCTGGCGTTGATTATTCAGGTGTTAGTGTCATTGCCCAGGGAACAAGTGCCATGACTGCCGATGTGGACCATGTATTTAATATTACAGGCCTTACGGTTGAAATGGATTATGACTTATATTTTGTTGCAGAAGATGCTGTACCTCAATTTACAGCAATTATCAATTCTGCTTTTAGTACCGACGATACAACTGACCCTGAGACTCCTATCTTAGCGGATGTAACGGGTGAATGTGATGCGACTATTACCGAAACAGCGCCAACTACAACCGATGCTTGTGCAGGAACGATCACTGGTACCACAACTGATCCTTTGACTTATACCAGCCAAGGTACACATGTGGTAGCCTGGACTTTTGACGATGGCAATGGTAATTCAATCGTGGTGAATCAGAATGTGATAATTGATGATGTGACCGATCCGCTTACGCCAACATTAGAAGATGTAACGGGCGAATGCGAAGCAACGGCTGTGGCACCAACTACAACCGATGCCTGTGCAGGAACGATCACAGGTACCACAACTGATCCTTTGACATATACCACGCAAGGTACCCATATCATCGCTTGGACTTTTGACGATGGCAATGGCAATTCAATCGTGGTGAATCAGAATGTGATAATTGATGATGTGACCGATCCACTAACGCCAACATTGGAAGATGTAACGGGCGAATGCGAAGCAACGGCAGTGGCACCAACTACAACCGATGCTTGTGCAGGAACGATAACCGGTACCACAACTGATCCTTTGACTTATACCAGCCAAGGTACCCATATCATCGCCTGGACTTTTGACGATGGCAATGGTAATTCAATCGTGGTGAATCAGAATGTGATAATTGATGATGTGACCGATCCGCTTACACCAACATTGGAAGATGTAATGGGCGAATGTGAAGTAACGACTGTGGCACCAACGACAACCGATGCTTGTGCAGGAACTATCACTGGCACCACAACTGATCCTTTGACTTATACCACCCAAGGTACACATGTGGTAGCCTGGACTTTTGACGATGGCAATGGCAATTCAATCGTGGTGAATCAGAATGTGATAATTGATGATGTGACCGATCCGCTTACGCCAACATTGGAAGATGTAACGGGCGAATGCGAAGCAACGGCAGTGGCACCAACTACAACCGATGCTTGTGCA
>JAOARW010000076.1 GCA_025210475.1 Carboxylicivirga sp.
AAATTCACTGTGCTTAATATGTATTGTAGATTATACCTAATAATCCGGGTAAGTTAGTGCAGTGAATGGAGCTTTTCCAATATGAACAATGATGAACTCTATTGTTCTTGTGTATTTAAGATTTTTACAAACTAACGATAACCCGGGTTTAATCACTCTGTTCCGATATTTCATTGTCCATTAACAAACCACCTCCGAAACTGTTTGTAAGTAAAAGCAATGAAATGTGTTACACCGCCAAATACCTTATCGAGAAAGCTCTGAAAAGAGCCAGGCACTATGGTGTAAAAGAAGATATTATTCGCTACGAAGAAGAACTTCGAAATTTTGAAGATCATGAAAAAGCTTCCGGCTTTAGTCATCCCGAGGTAATTATATACACCAACGAAGCACCCTATCACCCAATTTTGTCGGTTTGGGGCTTGATTCCACATTGGATTAAAGATGAGAATCAGGCTAAAACCATCTGGAATAAAACACTCAATGCACGCGGTGAGAGTCTGTTTCAAAAGCCTTCTTTCAGAGATGCCGTCAGACACCATCGATGCCTGATTCCCATTGCCGGATTCTACGAGTATCATCACCAGGGTAATTCTACCATACCTTATTATATCGAGCGAAGGGATCAGGAGCCCATTATGCTGGCCGGATTATGGAGTGAATGGCATTCCAAAGAACAAAATAGAACCCTCAACACTTGCAGCATCGTCACCACAAAGGCCAACCCGTTAATGGCCAAAATTCATAACAATCCGAAATTATCCGAAGCCAGGATGCCTTTAATTTTAAGGGATGGAGCGGAAGATAATTGGCTCAGACTACAAACAGAGCAGCAATTAAAGCTGTTTCTGGAACCATATCCGCAGGAAGAATTACGGGCTATGCCCGAGAAGAAAAATCAGCCCCGTATTCCGGGGCTTTAGGATCATTTAATGGTATTAACCCATCATCACTTTAATTTCGCGGGCTACCTGCTGGTTATATTCAAATGCCAGGTTTTTGTGATTAACCAAATCCACGATGGTACCGATAAAGCACAAACCACCTGTGAATAAATACAAGATACCCATTCCGATGTGGTTAATCAGAAAGCGGTGAATACCAGCCACCCATATCAACCCCAACAATCCGGTTAATAAGATGGTTTGCGGATCTTTACGTCGTCCACGATAGATAAGGATAAAGCTTTGCGCCTGCTCCTCGGTCATATCTTTTAATAGCGAATCTAAAAAGATAGCTTCTTCGCCTTCGGCTTCTGGCAATAAGGTGTAAATTTTATTCATAGGTTCTCATTTTAATGTAAAACTAATATCTTTTTTGAGTATTGAATACGAGCGATACAACAGTACCAACAAAGCAATTAATGCCATGGGGTGCGATTGCCACGATTCGATAAATTGTCCATGAAACAGAAAGGTAATACCACGACCTAATCCGCAACCCGGACAAAAATCAAAACCCAGGTTTTTAAAAATACAAAGGGTGTAATGCGTTGCTTTATTTGGTGAGGAAAGCGCTAGCGAAACAAGGGCGATTAACCAAAAATAAGCTTCTAAATGGGAGTTTCTATACTTATAGGTTACTCGTTTCACACCTCAACAATTGCAATAACTCAAATGTACGCAATTGTTGGCATATGAAAATCATCCCTGGCCCTTTTTTTTAATTTCCTATGACGTATATAGAATGCTTAAAAATAAAAAAACTCCAAAATGCTGATCATTTTGGAGTTTTCTATATCGTTTAGGTTCTTTATTCTTTCACCCAGTTTTTGTACTGATAATCGCAATTAACCCATTTCTTATCAATGGTAATATAGGTTTCTTTTTGCTTGGTTTTAATCCACTCGTCCAATGTTTCTTGTCGAAGACTATTTTCGAGCATGGATCGTAACAACTGGTAATCCTCTTTCAGGTTAGCTTTGTGCGGAGGCGACTTCCTTTTAAGTTTAACCAAACGGAAAGTTTCTTTTCCCTTGCGCTCGTCTAACATGTAAAATGATTTTGACAGATCACCTTCTTTCATCGACTGAAGCTCTTTATTTATGGCTACAGGTATTTGTCCGATCTCAAACTTCGACGATCCTGCCTGTGGGTTCACCATTTGACCTCCACTGGTGCGTGAATCTTTATCCATCGAGAAACGCAAGGCCGCTTCTTCAAACGACATGGTTTCATCAGTTATTAGGCCACGGATGGTATCTAAACTGGCTTTCGCTTCTTTCTTTGCTTCTTCACCAACTTTAGGCTTAATAAGTATATGACGGCAGTTGATACGCTCACCCTTACGGTCGATCAGCTGGATAATGTGGAAACCAAACTCGGTTTCAACAATTTTAGATACTTTCTTTTTATCCTGCAGGTTAAAGGCAACACTGGCAAATTCAGGTACCAAACCCGAACGAGGAATCCATCCGAGTTCACCTCCCCTTTTTGCCGATTCTTTATCCTCAGAATAAAGTACAGCCAAGGTGGCAAAATCACGACCTTCGCTTACCTGCTTCTGAAAATCCCTTAACTGAGCTTTCACCCGGTCAATTTCTTTCTGTTCCACACGCGGATAAAGTACAATCTGCTGAAGTTCGTACTGCGTTGGTACCATTGGTAAACTATCCTTTGGCAAGTTGCGGTAATAGGCTCGAATATCTGCGGGTGATACGTTTATATCGCTTGTGATTTCCTGCTGCATACGCTGCGTTAGAATTTGCGTGCGCACCATTTCCATTTGGTCACGCTTGATTTGCAGCAAAGACTTATTAAAATATTCTTCCAGTTTTTCTTTATCACCAATTTGAGAAATAAAGTAATTGATACGCTGATCAACCTGGTTCACTACTTCGTTTTCACTAACTTCAATACTATCTAATTTAGCCTGATTCAATAATAGCTTACTTATTAAGGCCTGCTCAAATAAATGACATTTCAAATCGCCGGCGTAGTTAGCTCCTTCCACTAGTGCTTGCTCGTATTGATGTTCGATATCCGATTTCAGGATGGCGTTATCCCCCACAACCGCAATCACTTCATCAATTACATTATTTTGAGCCTGAACAGCTTGAAAAGAAAAGAACACCGAAAGAATTATGGTGCTTATCTGAATGAATTTATTCATGTTTTGGTATTTGTAAATCTTTTTCTTCTATCATTAATTACAGATGCGTCGCCGTATTTAATCTCTCCATTACTGACACATCTTTTATAGGCAATTGCAAACCTACATAAATTTTTGCTGCTATTATCAGAAACTGTTTAAATTTTGTTTTAGCAAGTCATCCCTTTGGACAGGCAAGTATGCCTTCCTCCTACTTAACCTTTAATTTTCAATCAGAGGATTAGTAAAATTTGATATTCTTATTCTTCAGTGCCTCCTCATAAAGGTCTGTCTCCAGCTGCTTGATAAATTCAAGGCGTTTCTTATTCAACAGGATGGCCTTAATCTTTTCTTCCACGAACTCAAGTGGCGCCAGCTCATTGGCTAAATGAAACTCCCGAATGGATAAAAAGTACTGATTCAAAGAATCGCTGGTATGATAATAAGTATTGTTCTTGATGTATCGCTCCGTGCGGTTGATCGGCTCGGGCAATCGCTTGTTGATTTCATCCATTGTTAACCAATGATCCAGAAATACCTCATACTTTTTAGCATTCTGAAAACAATAGGCCTCCAGTTCTACCAAATCCTCCGAATCTTCGGAACGGTAAAGCTCTTTTAACTCTTCGATATTGGGTGCCGACTGGGGCACGATCACAAATACTCCTTTTATAATTGGTTCGGATAATTTAAAATTATCTTCCATCTGATTGTAGTATTTTTTTATTTCCGACCCGGTAATTAAAGGACTGTATTTTTGATCGAGCAGCTTTTGTTGGTACTGATGAATAATTAACGACCGGCGATACTCTTCGAGCAGATTATCCACATCTTTTTCTTCAGGTGTTAAATTCAGTTCCGCTTTACTCATCAATAACTCGGAGCGAATCCAACGGTTGATGTAATCCTGGGCAAAAACAGCACTGTCTTCGGGCGATAAGGAATTAGGTATAGCCTGGTAAACCATGCCACGGGATAAAACTGTTTCATTGATTTTCACCAAAGGCTCTTCATCAATGCCATTGGCCGAGCGATTACATGCCGATGCCAACACGATTAAAGTGAGCCCTAAAAAAGTATAAAGTTGCGTTTTTGTCATCTTAGTTTGATTGTCTGCTCGCAATGTAGTTTAATGCTATTTAAAAACAAAAGTATTCACCTCAGGTTTGAACTTTTGTTTTAAATCCTGAATCCAGTTTTTCTCCAATTCCTCCTGGTAATCTGAAATAACTCGTCCACGAATCTCATCCAGTTCCTGAATACGACTTTGCTTTATTTCACCAATGGGCAATACAGCAACATATTCAAAGTTTTTTTCCGATGGCTTAACTTTCCACAGTTCGCGATCGAGCATAACGTTTTCGCCTTTAAAGAACGGACCTTCCTTAATGGAAATGTCAGCTATTAGTTCAGCATCCAGTGAGTCAAGTTGCAAATCCGGGTTCTTTTTCAATAGCTTCTTCAGTTTCTTGTGGGCCGATTTACTATTGCAAAAGATGGCTTTGCCTTCGAAATGCTCATCCAGAATGTAGTTATTTCTGTTTCGCTCATAAAATTCGGCCAATCCAATACTGTCGTTTGATGCTTTGTTCCAAACCTCTTTTTGGCTGATCTCAAAAATCAACAAGCCATCGTGGTATTCATTCATCAGGAACTTAAAATCAGGATATTTGGCCTCCAATTGACTTTTTTCATAATTCAGTAGCTCATTATCGACAAATCCATTCCAAATATTTGAAAAATCATTGGCACTAAAGCCTGCAGGTGGTAAATTAAACCGAAATGCCTTCACTGCAAAATCACTTGCCAATATCTGCTTTTGGTCAAAGTTGGCTAGCATAAGCTCAGCTTCTCTGATCTCAGCCAGAAATTCATTTTTATCAGCCGTACTGGTTGTCAGTACCAATTTTTCCAGTTTCTTTAGATCGGCCTCGTTAGGCTTGTAACCATATTCCTTCTTTAATCGCTCCAGAGTGGCCTTTTTGCCTGCAAAAGCACGCTCATCACGTTTTATTTTCTGCATTATTTCTGCCTCGCACTCCTCAATGGATTTCACCGGGCGGGCATCCAACCGTTTTATAATGTGCCAGCCAAACTTTGTTCTCACAGGCGCCGAAACCTGACCATCTTCCTTAAGCGCGAATGCGGCATCGCTAAACTCCTTTACCATACGTCCGGTTCCAAACCAAGGCAGTTGCCCCTTATTCGGTACAGTTTGCTTATCGTCGGAATATTCAGCAACCAAGGTCTCAAATGATTCGCCGTTCTGTATCTTTTGGTAGACCGAATCTATTGCTTCCTTTGCCTGTTTCTGAACATTGGCTCCCGATTGATAAGGAAAAGCTTTCATGATATGGGCAACCAATACCTCACCCTTATTCTTGCGCTTATCGTGCACCTTAATAAGATGATAACCAAACGATGTTCGTGTAATATCCGAAACCTGTCCAACCGGCGTATCATAAGCTGCTTTCTCAAAAGGATAAACCATCATAAAAGCGCCAAAATAGCCAAGGTTACCGTTGCTTTGCTGGGCCGACGGGCACTCGGAATGTTTAGCCACCATCATTTTAAAATCGGCTCCTGCATCCAGCTGGCGCTTAATCTCAGCCATTGTTTGATATACTCTGAGCGTATCTTCCGGCGATGGCGATTGTGGTAACTTGATTAAAATATGCGAAGCCTCCAACTCATAAAGCATATGTTCATAGGCTTCCTTCACCACCTCATCAGTAGCTTTTTTATCATTCAAATAGGGCTTAGCCAATTCGTTACGATAATATTCCAACTCTTTTTTAAAGGAAGGCACCGTATCGTAGCCCTGACTGATGGCTTCTTCTACCTTTAATTTGTAATTGACGAATAGATCAAGGTATTGCTGCTTGCTAACCGGCTCCTGCGTTAACGCATTGTTTTTGCTGTAGATATAATTAAACTCTTCTTCGGAGAATTTTTTATCTCCAATACTTAAAACCGTTGTGTTTTGAGCCTGAAGGGCAGCGAGTGCCAGCAAGGCGGTAAAAAGACTAAATAATCGCTTCATTATTTCAATTCACTTTAATATGATTCATATACAGAACGCCTGTAAATTTACTTTATTACCTATAATCCACAAGGATTTTCCTTTGCCTTATTCGGGACAATGATTAGCAAGACTTTTTTATCCGATTACTCGAAGAAAGGACCAAAAACTTTTGAAATGGTAATTCCAATGATACTCAATAAAACAAGGATGGTCCAGTAACTGCTTCTCCGGGTTCTTTTATCAATGTTCTTATTCCTCTGAATATTAATAAACGACCAAATCAAAACAACCGTTAGCACCAAACCTGCAATACCCACCAAAATTTTATTACTGGAAATATATACAACGCCCATCAAACCGATTGTCAGGAAAACAAAGGGAATCGTTAATTTTTGAAGGATGGATTTTGTTTTTACAGGCTTTTCTTCTTCCTGACAATTGGCTCTTAAGCTTTCTTCCATTTCATCAATTCTCTCTAACTGGGCCGGAACAATAATGGCATTGTTCATACTTTTCCCTTTAATAACATTTGCTTTCTGATTTCTTTAAAACCATCTTCTTTAATACGGTATTGTTTCATTACTTTTTTATTTTTAAATCACGACTATTTTTCCTCAACCACCTTCAACAATAAAATATTGCGTCCTTTTGACTTCACTCCTTTATCTGATCGTTTGTACAATAAATCGATAATCTCGGCTTTTGAGTTGGCCACAATGGTATCATTTGCCGTTTCGATTCTTAAATAATCAGTATTTAGTTCATGCTCCTTAATCTTTGAATTAAACAGGAGAAAAGTAAAGTTCGACATCAAAAACATCGAACTATCCGGCTCAAGAACTCTGCATGTACTATCAGCCATTGACATGGATGGACAATTGGTTAGTTTACAAGTTTCGTAGTTATCTATACCCGGTTTCACAATTACAGTTGCATTGGCCGAAGTAGCGTTTTGAATGCTTAGTATTTTAAATCCTTCACAACTTGTTAATGTTAATACTAATAACAGAACGATTGTTGTCTTCATATTTATACTTTCTTTATTTCCAGCTCCAGTTCAAATTAAGGTTATATGGCACACCTTTGGCTGTCTGCTTAATAATCCATTCTTTCAATTGTGCTAATTGTTCAACTTTTTGCTTAGGTATAACCAATCCCATTCCGGGTGTTAAGTAAATATAGATGTAGCGCCCAGTTTCTCCTATCGCATTTATCTTTTCAACTTTTATCGTTGAGTTCCCCATTTCATCTGAAGTCCTTATTTCTTCATCATCCAATTCAATTACCGATTCCAAATCCAATTTGCCTTTAAAACTTTCGTCAACATGCGACTGATAGTGTTTCACATACTTTTTACGTTCATAAAGTGGATAAAGAAAATACCAAAGCATGGCAATGATCACGAATGAAATGCTTAATGTAATATGACCAATATAAGCTAGAAAAAATGCCAATATAATATAGACAATGGGCAAACGTATTTTTACTGCTTTTCGTTTCTTTTTTATTCGCTCCGACTTTGAAGCGGTATACAATTGATATTGAACATGATCTTCTTTTTCGAGTTTTAGGTTAAGTTTAAGCATTCGATAATTTTATTATAAGGCCATAAACAAATCAATAACAAGTGAATTGTTTACGTTTAAGATTTTCATTTTATTTAAACATGTTGCTCAAGCGCTAAATTATAATTATTTATTAACATAGTATAATTTTATACACAACCTCAATTCATTAATGATTACTCCCCCCCTCTCCTCCCATAATTTCAGGTAATCTAACTCCCCACCAGAAATCTTGAACCCCAAAGGTTAAAACTTAAGTACTCCGGAATCTCGATACCAAAGTCAACAAGCAATTCCAACCATTGCGAAAACCATTCCCCATTGTTTCTTGTTCTAAACTCAGTTTAAACGCTTAAGCATGGAATCAAAACGTAAGGCCCTTATTGTAGAAGATAATCGCGATATATCAGATTTGGTAGCTCTGCACCTGCGCGATCTGGGAATGGATGTCAGGCAACACCTCGAAGGTTATCCTGCCCTCGATGATTTATTCAAGAACAGCTACGACCTGATCATACTCGACCTGATGTTGCCGGATATTGAAGGTATGGAGATATGCCGCCGCATACGCATGGAGAAGATTAAGACGCCTGTAATCATCCTCACTTCAAAAAACGATGAGATTGATAAGGTGCTGGGGCTCGAAACCGGTGCCGACGATTACATCACCAAGCCTTTTAGTGTGCGCGAATTTACTGCCCGTGTAAAAGCTATTATGCGTCGAATCGAAGATCGTGGCAAAAACGATATTGAATCGGGCAGCCTGATTGATATGGGACAGCTGCGCATTGAACCCGAAAGCCGTAAGGTCACACTCGATGGTCAGCGCATCGAACTCACACCAAAGGAGTTTGATCTATTATACCTCCTGGCTAGTAAGGCCGGTTTTATTTTTAGCCGCGAAAAATTGCTTAACCTCATATGGGGCTACCAGTTCGATGGCTATGAACATACCGTTAACTCACACATTAACCGACTGCGAAGTAAGCTGGAGAAAGATCCCGCTGAGCCGGAATACATATTAACATCGTGGGGAGTAGGTTACTATTTTAACGATAATCTAAAATCACAAAACTAAGCGATCATGAAGAATCAAATATTCAGCAGCCTGTTCTGGAAACTGGCATTAATATTTTTGTCCTCCCTGCTTATTGTATCGCTGGTTTTTATTTTTATCTCGGTCAAAAGCTCCGGTAAACATTACCAGGAGGTGTCGCAACGCATCAGCCGACCGGTGGCCAAGCGTATTTCCAAGCACAATCACCTGTTTTTAAACGGACAGCTGAATGAAGCTGAACTTAAAAACGTTTTTCACGATGTGATGGTGGTAAATCCCGCCATTGAAGTTTATCTGCTCGACACCTTGGGTAATATACTGGCTTACGATGCACCTTTGGGACGTGTTAAGGTTGAGCAAATTAATTTGCAAGCGGTCAAGGCTTTTATTCACGATGAAGAAAACACTTTTTTCACAGCCACCAATCCAAGAAAGCCTGAAGTGGAACATGCTTTTTCGGCGGCCGAAATTAAAGAGAACGATCAACTGATTGGCTACACCTACGTTGTGCTGGCTAGCGAAATCTATAATTCGGCCATTGATCAGCTGCTAGGCAGTTACTACCTGAAGAATGCCGGCTGGAGTGTATTGGTAGCGCTTTTGGGAGCCTTGCTTCTGGGCCTAATCCTAATCTGGCTGCTGACCCGCAACCTCAATGTGATTATTAACGGGGTGAAGAGTTTTAAACAGGGTAATTTGTCGGCACGCATCCAACTGCGATCGCAAGGTGAATTAACCATCCTGGCCGAACAGTTCAATCTGATGGCCGAAACCATTAATCAGAACATCGAAGAACTAAAGCAACTCGATCGTTTAAAGCGTGAATTAACCGCCAGTGTATCGCATGACTTGCGAACGCCACTTGCCTCCATTCAAGGCTATGCCGAAACCTTATCGCTGAAAAACAAAGATCTGGACGATACGCAAAAACTGGAATATGCTTCCATCATCTTTCGCAGTGCCGAAAATATGAAACGGCTGGTAGATGATCTGTTTGAGTTATCCAAATTGGAATCGGGACAAATGGAACCCAAGCTGGAACCATTCTCCTTAAAAGAACTGATTTACGACATCAGCGCCAAATACAAGTTAATGGCCGAAGAAAAAGGCATCCAGATCAGATTTAATCTACCAGACAAACTACCATTGATTTATGCCGACATTGGTATGATTGAACGTGTATTGCAGAACCTCATTGATAACGCCATGCGCCACACCTATCGTAATGGCAGCATCGAATTGGGTATAGAGCAGAAGAAAAACTCCGTGGAAGTATGGGTAGCCGATACGGGTGTTGGCATTAAAGAAAATGAGTTGCCATACATTTTCGATCGTTACCGAAAAACCTCTAACTCAGCCGAAGGAGGCACCGGACTCGGATTAGCCATCGTTAAAAAAATTATTGACCTGCATAAATCATCCATAAAAGTAGAAAGCAAACTTGAAGAAGGAACACGTTTTAGTTTTGGCTTACCAATGTAATTATGAGTGATGCGTTTTTATTGAGCTCGACAGAAAAGATATATGAGTATTGAGTGTGGTGTAAATTGGTTATTTATTGATTTGAAAAACAGTCAAATTGTCACTACTTGCAACTCATAACCCACAACTCTACCCCTGAATACGAAACTCTAAACCCAAAACCCTATCTACTAAATAATAAACAGTTTACAGATTGTATAAACTTCTGTGATACTTTCGTGATACTTATCGACGTACTTTGCTCACATAACAAATAGAAACCTAAAATTATAAGTTATGAAAGCAAAATTGATAGTATTAGCTGGAATAGTTGCAATGGCCTTTACGGCCTGTAACAATGATGATGATGAACCTATGGCGCAGGGACAAGACTTCAAAGTCACAATCGAAAATGTGAGTGAGGCAAAAGAGTTTTTGCAAAGCGGCGTTTTCAATACCCCTGTAGGAGCGAATGAACCAGGTGGAGCCGGACCCGGCCATAGTTATGAATTTTCGTTTTATGCCGGACCCGGGCACAAAGTATCATTCGCCACCATGTTTGTTAAGTCTAACGATTTGTTCTATGCCCCATCAGGCACCGGCATTGAACTATACAACAACGGCACGCCGGTTGAAGGCGATATTACCTCTCAACTTTACCTTTGGGATGCCGGAACAGAAGTAAACGAAGAACCGGGAACCGGTCCTAACCAACCACTTAATGGCGGAGGAACAAGCGGTGAGGCTGAAAACGGAACCGTTCGCATGATCAGTGCTGTTAACGATGGCTATATGTACCCTGATGTGGCATCTACCATTCAGGCTGAACTGGAATACATGAGTAATTCAATGTTTAAAATAAGCATCAATAATCTATCCGGTAGTTTCACCCCCATCGCACCAGGTGTTTTTGTGGTACACAGCGATGCAAATCCTTTATTTACCGAAAATGAATCAGACAGAAGCGAAGGCCTCAAAGAATTAGCCGAAGCCGGTAATGCCGGCGTATTGGGCGATGCTGTTGAAATGAAAACAGGATTGGTATCACCTTTGGCACCTGGTGTATTTGCCATTCACAATGCCAGCGACATGCCTTTATTTATGGATGGTTCACAAGATAATGACTCCGGTTTGGAAGCTTTAGCCGAAGATGGTAATCCGGCCACACTATTAAGTTCTGTGCAGAATGCCGGCTTTAGCAACAGCGGTGTCTTTAATACCCCCATGGGCGAGTCTGCTGCCGGACCGCTATTCCCAGGACAAAAATATGTATTCTCTTTTAGTGCCAATCCAGGACAAAAGTTATCGTGGGCCAGCATGTTGGTTCAAAGCAACGATTTGTTTTACGCGCCAGCCGACAATGGTGTAGCATTATTTAATGGAGAAACACCTGCTACCGGTGATATCACTTCGAAAATATATTTGTGGGACGCCGGAACTGAGCTGAATGAGTTTCCGGGCGCCGGCCTTAACCAGCCACCACGACAAAGTGGAGCCAATACCGGAACCGACGAAAGCAAAGCTGTTATGATGGTTAATGATGGTTTCAGTTATCCTGATTTGAGCTCTGTAATTCGAGTAACGGTATCGCTTCAATAGCGCCAGCGATTCTATCAATCTGCAGCCGGGAGAAATTCCGGCTGTTTTTTTTGTATCCAATCTTTGGTGTTTTTGTTCTTCCGATTGCAAAAAAAAGGAAACGTCAACCAAAAAACTTCCATCCATTTGCATATGCTAATTCTCATTATGATTTTTAATTCAAAAGTATATTTTAATTTTTTATTATTATTTGATAGTTTTATTTGGTTTTTAATTTCTATTCGTTACTTTTGAATCATATTTACAAACAAATTACTCCATTACTAACTAAAAAAAACATTAATTGTCATGTGTGGATTTGCAGTTTATACGGGAAGCGACAAAATGGACAAGCTTAAGTTTGCCCATGAGTTTAAAAAGATCCAATACAGGGGTCCGGATAATTCAATAACGAGAGATTTTGAGGATAACGGCTGGATGGGATTCCATCGTTTAAGCATCATGGATGTATCTGCAAATGGTAATCAGCCTTTGGTTTATAAGCACATTAATTTGGTATGTAATGGAGAAGTATACAATTACAATGCGCTTAGAAGCAATTATGAGCAATCATTTGAGTTTAAGTCGAGCAGCGATTGTGAGGTTATTATTCCGCTTTTTCTTGAAAAGGGCATAGAAGAAACTGCCAAAGCCCTGGACGCCGAATTTGTATTTGTTATTTACGATTCGGTGGCTAAGAAATATTTTGCAGCGCGTGATCCTATTGGTATTCGCCCGCTATTCTATGGCTACTCAAAAAGTGGCGACATACTATTTGCCAGTGAAATGAAGTCTTTGATTGAGATTTGTGATGATGTGAAGCCATTTCCTCCTGGACATTATTACGATGGTGAATCCATCAAGCAATACCGCGACATTTCAAAAGTGAAACAATTTGTCGATCACGAGCAGCATGAGATCTTTATGAACATCAACCACTACCTGACCAAAGGAATCGAAAAACGCTTACACGCCGACGTTCCTGTAGGTTTCCTTTTAAGCGGTGGTTTGGATTCCAGCCTGGTTTGTGCGGTGGGAGCCCGCATGCTCGATAAACCCATCCGTACATTTGCTGTTGGCATCGAAGATGATCCAATTGATACTAAGTATGCACGTGTAGTCGCTGATTATCTGGGCGCTGACCACACGGAAGTTTTGTTTAAGAAACAAGATATTTTCGATTCACTCAGTCATTTAATCTACTGCATCGAAACCTATGATATTACAACTATTCGTGCCTCGATGGGCATGTACATGGTATGCAAATACGTATCGGAAAACACCGATATTAAAGTATTGATGACCGGTGAGATTAGCGATGAAATATTTGGCTACAAGTACACCGATTTTGCACCTACACCGGATGCCTTCCAAAAAGAAGCCGAGAAGCGCCTGAAAGAAATTTACATGTATGACGTTTTGCGCGCCGACAGAAGTATCTCGTGCAACGGATTGGAAGCGCGCGTTCCCTTTGGTGACCTGGATTTTGTAGAATACGTGATGAGCATTCAGCCGGAAAAGAAAATGAATTTTACTGGCATTGGTAAATACCTGTTACGAAAAGCATTTGAAGGCGACTATCTGCCAAAAGACATTCTCTATCGCGAGAAGGCTGCTTTTTCGGACGCTGTAGGACACAGTGTTGTTGACCACCTGAAAGCCTATGCCGAAGAGATGTACAGCGATGAGGCGTTTGAAACTAAAAAAGCAAAATACACACATGCCACACCAATATCCAAAGAGTCGTTAATGTACCGCGAACTGTTTGAAGAGCACTTCCAGGGTAAGAGCCAAAATGTTAAAGACTTTTGGATGCCTAACAAAGAATGGGAAAACTGCGACGTAAATGACCCGAGTGCACGTGTATTACCTAACTATGGAAAGAGTGGCGAGTAGATACAAGCATGTGAATTTTATAGTCTTTCTATTTCTGACTGATAACTAAAAACATTAGCCATAAATACTCTAAAAAGTCGGACAAGCGATCAGTGCTGTCCGACTTTTTTATATTAATTAATATGCTGATTTTTTATAACTTACAACGAACTCATTAACACATGCGCCAAAGAAACAATACCAAAGAATCTTCGGGCAACCTAATCCCTTTCAACAAAGCTTATGGAGCGACTTTTAGGATTAAAAAATAGCATGTAGCCAATCACTAGTAACATTTTGAAACCTTTGCAAGGCAATAATACCATTAAGTCTCAGATTAATAGTTATTTAAGTTGGTTTTGTTTTGGATTTTCATTAACTTAAAGATGTGATTAAAAAGGAGTTACATATGAGTTTTGTATCGCATCATGTCGAACGTAGAACGCGAAAAAATACATTTTTACGCCAAATTAACCAGATCATCGACTGGCCTC
>JAOARW010000077.1 GCA_025210475.1 Carboxylicivirga sp.
ATAGTTTTCCTTTCATTATTTCTGCAAGGTTTTACTCTAAGTTACTAAAAACCTTGCAATTAAGAATGTTAAAAAGCCATTAATTATTCAGATTAACAGCTGATAATTAATGACTTGTATTGTTGTTAAGGATTAACTAGTTACCATGCACGGCACACCAAAAGAAAACCCACCTAAAATGGGGGTGGGTTCAAAATCTCTTAATTAATGATACTTTACCTTGACAGATACCATTCAATGGTTTTTTCAATGCCAGTTTCAAAGTTTTCATCGGCTTTCCAGCCTAGTTCTGTCTCTATTTTTGTGGCATCAATGGCATATCGTCTGTCATGACCTGCCCGATCTTTCACAAAAGTGATCAGATCTTTGTAGGAACATCCGTCTTTTAGAGGCCGTTTACCATCTAGTATCTCACATATATGGTTCACGATAAACAGGTTATCGCGCTCATTTCTTCCGCCAATATTATAGGTTTCTCCAGCCCGTCCCTTATGATAGACCAAATCGATACCAGTACAATGATCCAATACATACAACCAGTCACGAACATTCTTACCATCTCCATAAATCGGAATATTCTCACCAGCTAATGCCTTTCGAATAATCGTTGGAATCAACTTTTCATTATGCTGCTTGGGGCCATAGTTATTGCTACAGTTGCTGGTTGTGACATTCATTCCATAGGTATGAAAATACGCCCTTACCAATAAATCAGAACTTGCTTTGGATGATGAATAGGGGCTGTTTGGTGCGTAAGGGGTATCTTCTCTGAAAAGGCCAGTTTCCCCGAGCGATCCATATACTTCGTCTGTGGAAATATGGTGAAAGCGACAAGCTTCGTATCCTTCTTTGTATTTAAACGGCCCATTCATCCAATACTTTTGAGCCACATCCAATAAAGTAAAGGTCCCATTGACATTGGTCTTAATAAACACTTCAGGACCCGAAATTGAATTATCCACATGACTCTCAGCGGCAAAATGTATGACGCCGCGAATATCATATTTTTGAAATAAATATTCGATCAATTCGCGATTGCAGATATCTCCTTTCACAAACTCATAATTATCTGCCCCAACAACTTCTTGAAGGTTATTTAAATCTCCGGCGTAGGTGAGTAAATCCAGATTAATGATCTTATAATTCGTGTATTTCTCAACAAAATAAGGAACAAAATTGGCACCGATAAAACCGGCTCCACCAGTTATTAATATTGATTTCATGTAATAATTTTTAAATGCTAAAGTGTAAAAGTTGAAAGGCTAAAAGTGAAGTAATACAAGAATAAAGAGCTCAAGGTTTAAGGAACCAAGTTTAAAGTTATCTTGGTTTTGATGTTTTTGAGTAAATGCTGCCTAATATCTTTTTGAGTTCTGTTGATTCATCCAGTAAAGGTTGCCATGCATTGGCTTCATTATTAATCGCAATAATAACTCGAATCCAATAATTTGTTTCACGCATTTCTTTTAATGAAATACCAACCTTATTGGAAAAATCCGCCTTGGAAACCGCCGCCTGTGCTTCTTCATAATTAGCACCTACTGATGTTGCAGACTTCAAAATCTGATAAGAAATTACCTGATACTCCTTCCCATTTGGCAATTGTCGTACCTGCTTAATTACGTTAACTGAAAAGTCAAACAATCGTTTTGGTAAATCATTCTCCACTAGCACATCTTTTAAAGTTGATTCTTATCCCTCTATCTTTGACTACTTTATCCTTGCTCCTTAACATCTTTAACCTTGGCAACTTTATCCTTGAGACTTAGAACGGAATTTCAGTTTCCGCAATATTCTTCAACACCTTATCTTTTTCAGAGAGTAATATGGCCGATGTGTCTATTTGCCAATCTATCTTAAGCTTAGGATCATTCCATGCAATACCAGAATCATGGTCAGGAGCATACCAGTTATCCACTTTATAGGAAAAAATAGCGGAGCAGCTCAATACAACGAAACCGTGAGCAAATCCACGTGGCACAAATAACTGCCGTTTATTTTCATCTGACAGGCGCACAGTAACATGTTTACCAAAAGTTGCGGAGTCTTTTCTCAAATCAACTGCTACATCCAAAACCTCTCCTTCTATACAGCGCACTAATTTGGCTTGATTGTATGGCGGCAACTGAAAATGCAAACCTCTTAACACCCCATAACTGGAACGTGATTCATTGTCCTGAACAAAATTCACTTTTCCAAAGTTTTCTTCGAACTGTTTTTGATTAAAGGATTCAAAAAAATAACCTCGTTGATCCCCAAATACCTTTGGTTCTATTATAACACAGCCTTCTAATGCTGTTTTAACAAATTGCATTCCTTATCGATTTGCGATTGATAGTAAATATTGACCATATTGATTCTTAGCCAACTTGTCACCCTGCTCAATTAATTGTTCTTTGGTAATCCAGTTTTGCGTAAACGCAATTTCTTCCGGGCAGGCTACTTTTAGACCAATTCGTTTTTCTAAAGTCTCAACAAAATGACTGGCTTCCAGCAGAGATTCGTGTGTTCCGGTATCTAACCAGGCAAAGCCACGCCCCATTAGTTCTACCTTTAAACGTTCTTCATCCAGATATACCTGATTGACTGTTGTAATCTCCAGTTCTCCTCTTGCACTTGGCTTAATTTCTTTGGCTACTTTTATTACATCATTTGGATAAAAATATAAGCCCACCACGGCATAGTTTGATTTTGGCTTTTCTGGTTTTTCCTCAATGGTGGTAACATTTCCTACCTGATCAAAAGTACAAACACCATATCGTTCCGGATCATTGACATAATATCCAAATACAGCTGCTTTATTCTTGCTTGATACTGTTTTTACGGCATTTGATAATAACTCAACAAAACCATGTCCATAGAATATATTGTCTCCGAGAACCAGACACACATCATCATCTCCAATAAACTCTTCCCCCAATATAAAAGCTTGTGCTAATCCGTCTGGAGAGGGCTGAACAACGTATTCTAAATGAATGCCCCATTGACTCCCATCTCCTAATAGTCTTTTAAAACCACTTTGGTCTTCTGGAGTTGTGATGATTAATATCTCTTTCATACCTGCCAGCATTAATACTGACAAAGGATAGTAGATCATTGGCTTATCAAAAACAGGTAGTAGCTGTTTTGATGTCGCTAATGTGATTGGATGTAAACGGGTGCCGGAACCTCCAGCTAATATTATACCTTTCATACTAAAGATATTGTTCTATTAATCCTTTTGTTTCTTTAATATTCCCCTTAGATGATGCTCCAAACAGCACAGATTCAATTTTCTTGAATTGCCCTAAGTATTCGATGGCCTCTTTGGGACTTATTGCCCCCGCTGCAAGAACCTGCATAGCAATTGGTCTAAACTCCTTTGTTTTTAAGTAATCTTCGTATACTTCCTTGCCTCCAGACATTCTAAAACCAATCTTATTTATTGAAGAACAAATAATCGGATTTTGAATCCCAACTGACTCTAATGCATCAAATAGTTTTGGCATATTCATTGTTATATAACCTGGCTCGGCGTTATATTTCTTTTTAATATAAGCATGATATTCAGCAAAAACTTCAAACATACCCAAACCAAGAATCATATCAACTAATACATTTTGGATAAAAATAACAGGAGTATTAATTCCTTTAAACATTTTCATCTCTGCATCAATTAATATTTCCATCAACTTGCCAAAATCTTTATTTAGGAAAGCCATACCTCCCTTGGCAGCAAAACTGAAAATATTCCCTGGTACATATTGCTTAATAGTTCCCATAATTCCTAATTCAGTTACTGCGTTGGCATACTTATGCGCATATGGCATACATGGAAAAATATTAAAATCCTGATAACGTCCCTTATTATTTCTCATAACATCTGCAATCTCTGCAATACGGTCATGAGTAGTACACATAAATGTATTAATTCCTAAATCTATTGCTTGATCTAATACATACATAATGGACTTAACATCCTTAAATCTCATAGATTGTTGTCTTGATTTTTCATCTGAAAGGTGATTGACAGCAAAAAATTGATTATCCCCAAAAAGTACCTTATCCATTATATTAGTTTTTAGCATCTTTAATTAACATCTCAATTACTTTATCAGTATAAAGGGCCTGTTCAAAAGTATTTAAACTACCTATTTTATTTTGTTTAACGTTCTCTATAAAATAATCCAACTGAGCAGAATACTCCTCTCCACGCAAGTAAAAGTTAACTGGCATAGCAAGATCAGTAATATATTTAATTGTCCAACCTCTATTTAAAGCTTCCTCTGAATTCTCTTCTTTTAAAAATATTTTTATTTCAGTAGCATCACATATAATCTTTCCCTTGCTTCCAAAAACCATTAAGCTAGTTGACATTTTTCGATATGTTTCATCACTCCAATTTACAGATAGTGTTCCTGACAAACCACTATCAAGTATTAGTGATGAAAACACTCCATCCTCCACTTCTTTACTATAAAATTGCTTTAATAATGTTCCTTTAACCCTTTCTGGTCTTGCAATAACCTCTTGGATTAGATTAATTACATGCGATGCATAATCAAACAAGCAACCACCTCCTTCTGATGATTTAGATCTCCATGTTCCACCTTTTTCTTTCACAACAACAGGACCATATGCCTCACCAGTAAAGTGTAGTGGCTTTCCAATGACACCTTCTTTCAATAATCTTTTCATTTCTCTAAAAGTACCGATGAAATGATTATGATATCCAACTTGACTAACTACTTTATACTCTTTGACCAGCTTAGTCATTTCTTCGCCTTGATCTATTGTTAGTGAGAAAGGTTTTTCACAGAAAATATGAATACCTTTCTTAATAGCAGGAACTGCCATAATATGATGTAACTTCGTTGGAGTGGCAATAACAACAGCATCTAAATTCTCTGTTTCATACATCTTATTAAAGTCTTCATAAACTTTGATCTTAGAATTGTATCGTTTAAAAGCATTTAATACCATTGAGGATGTATCACACACCGCAGTCAACTCTACATCTGGATGAGCTCCTAATATGGCCACATGGGACAAACCCATTTTACCTAATCCAATAATTGCTGTTTTAATCATATTAGCTTGTTATTATTTCTTTATATTTATTCGCAATTTTGTTCCATTTATATTTACTATCTGCTATCATTTTCATTTCATTACCAATCTTAATTAGGTCATAAGATGCCAATGAATTCATAATCTTAGTAAGATCTTCTGTATTGCTAAAATATATAGCCTTATTGTATGTTGTATGTTCGTTATATCCTGAGGAGAAAGCAATTATTGGTAATGAAAGATACATTGCCTCGCATAGAGAGGGATTAGTTCCTCCTGCAGAATGTCCATGAACATAAATATTACAATTACTTCTAAGAACATCAAGTTTTTCTCTATCGTAAATAGCGTCTAGCAATATTACATTCTCCGTGTTTTTGTATTTTTTCTTTAAATCAATTCCATATTGAGAATTATTAAAATTCCCGACAATAACTATAGGCATAAATTGATTTTTTGCGAAAGCATTTATTATCATTTGAATATTATTGTCTGGTTGAATTCGGGCAACCAGAAAAGCATAATCATTCTTCAAAAAAGTGTACTCTTTATAATGAGTAGGTGTTATTTTCTCTTTTTGAGCTTGATCTCCCCCATAAGCAATTAAAGTACTTTCTAAATTATATTCTCTTGTAATATACTCCTTAATCCCAACATTATCTGAAACTAAAGCATTTGCATTTCTAACCAGTAACTTTTCTGCTTTCTTAATAACCTTTTGTGCAAAGCTTGACCACTTATTTCTTTGCCAGTCGAGCCCTCCAAAGTTCGCAACTATTTTACCTTTTTGTTTTTTACCTAAAAAAGGCATAATAAAACCACAACCAAAACCAAGAAAAAGAACTTTATCAGAATGTATTAAAGCATCTATTAAACTAATTGAATCATATAATATACCTGAGGCACCATGTGAGCTAAAAGGTATATACTTTAAGTTAGCACCTTTGTACCTAGAACCTCTGGATGTCATGTCCTTTGAAGAGCAATAAACGGTTATTTCAAATTCTTCGGCCAGATTACGAACCAAATAGTCGGCTAAAGTTTCAAAACCTCCATAAGTATTAGGTAGTCCGCGAGTTCCTACAATCGATAGCTTAATTTTTTCACTCATTTTATATTGATAATTTAAACTCATCTTATTTTAAAGTACATTCTTAGCGTTAAATAGTTGCTTTTCAAACAGGTCTTCATTATTCTGTAAAAACACACATAATAATGCCAAATATATTGCATTAATACCGCTAGCAAAAACGTGACCAGCAAGAGAACCTATTAAAAGAAATTGTAATACAAAAAACCATCCCGGTATATTCCTTTTTTTATACAAAAAAACCGTCTTGTATAGAATATAACCATATATCAAACACCCGAATAAACCTACAAAAATGTATAAATCTACTAAATCCATTTCAGTAATTGGTGGTACTTTTGAGAACGTTCCTCCAATAAAGTAATTAATTAAAGACCACTCTTCTATGATATTCGGAATTCGCTCTGCAAATAAGACATTTCTTTTAGAGGTGATAACATATAGCAACCCTTCATTCTTAAACACTTCTTCATAGAATTCATATGAACCACTGAAGTAAATAAAAAGAATCAGAACAATAACTCCAATCGGGAATATAAACTTTTTGCCAACTACTTTTGGCTTATAAACGTAAATTACATAAAAACAGAATAAGCATAAAAGAAATAGAATAATTGCTTTAGTACCCAATAATGCAGATGCAATCAAGATAATAATTAGCTTTAAGAGAGCTACGTTTCTTCTTTCAATTAACCATTTACAAAAGAAATAAAAAGCTCCAATCATCCAAAAGAAAGTAATATCGTTTTGAGGAGCCATAGGGGGTTTAAAACCAAACCTATTAATACCATAAGTGTAAAAAATATCTATATCAAATAGTATAGCAAAGAATACTATTCCTGCTGATAAGAGATAAATAATTTCAAATGTAATAAATGATCGATCAGTAAGGCTTAATCCCCTTATTGTAAGATATATAATGACAACATAAATATATTTGTTACTTTCTTTAAAAATCTGAAAAAGATAGCTTAAATCAATGTCCCCCTCCGATAAAGTTACAAATGTAAAATATGACAATACTGGCAAAGTAATAAATAACAATATAGCACTTAATATTTTATAATTGTCTTTTCTTCTTAGAAGAAGAACAATCATTGACAATTCTACTATTCCTTTAAAATAATAAGATACACTATTATCGAATGTAAGTCCAGAATTAACGTCAATTACAAAATTGATAGAATCAAATAGAAAAGATAATATAACAAGCGTGCCAAGTATAGCTATACCATACTTATTAAATAATGTTTTATTGAGTTGATTATGCATTATTGGTAAACTAGAGTTAAATTATCTCTCTTATGCTTTCACTAAGAATTTTTGCACTCTGAATCCAATTATATTTTTCTAGAATTATATTAGACCAGTCAGTTTTTTCGTTTTCTGATGACAATTCACGCAAAATTTTCATTTTTAACTCTTCAATATCTTCCGGATCAAAAAGATTATCACCAAAAAACTTAAAATCACCCATTGCTGTGCTTTTGCTGCAAAGAACATTAGCTCCGTAAATAGCAGCTTCTAAAGGTGGAATACCAAATCCCTCGGCTGCTGATGGATAAACAAAAAGAGAACAATTTTGATAAAGGTACGCCAGCTCCTTATTGCAAATTCCTTCCAGCCAGATAAATTTGTCCTTCTGAGACTGTGGAAGTTGATGTATAGTATTATTAAATTCTTCATCCTCAATTCCAGTAGATCCAACAATAACTAAACCGTAACCTTTAAGATCCATCTTCAACTCACTCCAAACTTTAATTAATAAAGCCTGATTCTTCCTTGGCTCAATTCTACTAACATATAAAATAAATTTATCCTTAAAAGGCAAATTGACCTTTAATACATCTTTTTTATTAACACTTACCGCATTAGGCGTTACATATATCTCCTTTTTATAGTTGAAATGCCTTTGGATTGCCCTCTTAGAATAATCTGACACCGTAAGTACTCTATCTGAATAAAAACAAGATAAATAAAACAACAAACCATTTTTTATTCGATATGAAATAGAGAAATATTTTTTGAAATCTTTAAATAAAACATCGTGAATTGTAACAACATACTTACAAGTTTTAATGGGCGGAACTATATATTGAAAATGCGCAACTTCTATTTTATTTTTCTTTAATATATATGGAAGCTCAAACCCTAATCTGAAAAATTTATTCCTAGAGCTTAGCTTTATAAATTTGTATCCAGATTTACCGAAGTTTTCATAAATTTTTTCTTTAGAGTTTCCTCCTATATAAATATCATAATTTGGATCTATTATCAGATGTTTGTATAATCCTTTTATATATGTAACTGTCCCTTGGGCTATGCCATCAAACACATGGGCATCAACAAATAGTTTTACCTTTTTATTCATAATTAAACTATATTTTTTTCTTCCTCATATAAGAAACATTAATTGCCCAAAAAACATAAGTAAAAGCAGTCCACATAATTGATGATGCATTTGTAGCAATAAACAATAATAAGTTAGCTGCTGCAAAACCCAAAAACAGACTCCTGTTTTGAGGATTTGTCTCTGTCTTGTATTTCTTCAGGTTTCCTATTATTAACTGATAAAAAAGCCAAAAAACAACAATAAGACCTATAATCCCTGTATCATGTAAAGCCTGAATCCAAAGACCAGTTAACCAACCAGGTGTTCCAGCCACATATCGCTCATAATCTACCTCATAAACTCTAGTATCTGCACTCATGGTTCCATTACCCAATATTGGGCTCCTCACAAACCCCTCTATTCCAATATGATACGCTCTAAAACGACTTAATGCAGATCCCTCTTCAAAATTTGCAATATTACTACTTCTCTCAACGATTAGTGCCACAATATCATTATTTGCATAAAAAAGAAAAGTTGGAATTACAATAAAAGAAATCAATATTGCACCAATTAAAATTCTCCTTTTTATTACTTTATTAGCATAGGTCCCGATTAATAGGAATGCAAAAACCAGTGAACCATAAACTGACCTTGTAAATGAAAGAAATATGGCAATTATACTGATCATTGTATAAATCCTCTTTCCTTTATGAGCCTTTATTTCAAAAACAAAAGGCATCTGAAGACAAACAATTGCTCCAGTAATTATCGCAAAAAGATTCGGTTCGAACGTAAGAGACCTGATAGAAGGTATACCTCCTCCCATATGGTGCATTGAGACTCCAATATTATCCATTTGAGTAACAAATGCTAATAAAAACGCAAACAACCCAAAGAAAACTGAAAACATATTTACTCCCAGTAAAATCTGAATTATTTTCTTTCGTAAATTTAATATCTCAATTAAATAGCTAGAAATAAAATAAATCATTACATAGGACAGTACTCCAAACGCACTTTTAATATGTATAATATTACCTGATTTAAACACCGAGGATAATAAATTACTCAGAAAGTACAATAAGATAAGAATATCATACCTCTCTAACTTCATTAGTTTAATTTTCCCTTGTGCAATAAAAAATAATACAAGAGATGGAAAGAGAAGAACTAAAGCCAATTGAGTCCACTTTAGGTTAAAGCTGATCTTACCAAGATCCGCACTTAACTTAAACACCCCTACGAACGAAGAAACTACTAAAAGATAAAAAAGAAACTTTATAAGCGCTCTTAACATTAAATATTAATAACCTTAAACAATTATTTAAATACTGTTGATAAGTAATTAGAATCAATAATACATTTTACAATAAATTACTTTGTCGCAATGTTATATGCATATTCAAATCTATTATCGATTTTCATTATGCATTTCAATCAATAGATCTCTTATTTTATTCGCAAGGGAACTCTGACTATAATTTCTAATTAGCTTATGATAGTTTTGATGCAAAGTCTCTGAAAACTGCTTCCTTTCCCGAATTATTTGTAATAAGGTATCATCCAATTTGCCTTTTTTATACGTATACCCTATCCTATACTTGCTAATATAGTGAGAAAACAACTCAATATCAGGACAAAGTATTGGTTTATTCTTTTGAAAACAATCCCACATAATACCCGAAGTGGCATATCTCGTATAACTTTCACTATAAGGTATAACAACAAAGTCTGCACGATCAATCAAATTAGAGAATACTTCCTCCGACAGATAATCATCAATAATAGATACTTCTCGTACTTCATCAATATTTGCCAATACATGGTGCATTGTTCCATCTATATCTTTTCCTGCTATTGTATACTTAAAATTACTTAGTAAATCTTTATCTAAATTTATGAACTCCTGTAAAAAGTCATCAGGTGATTTTCCTTTCGCAATTGTTCCTAACGTAACAAGATTAACAACTGAACCTTCAGCGCTAATAACCTCATTTCGTTCATCATCTAATGATCGATCAGGAAATACAAATCCTGTACTAATTCCACAGCTATTAGCCTTCCTATAATATATATCTTCGGTAAAAAAGATCCTACGCGCAAACTTTAATGCCCTCGTAAAGAAAAAATTATTTACCCTATCCTTAATATTATCAATGTAAAGCCACTTTATTGATATCGCAGTAATTAGCGATTCTAATTTAATTTTTCTAATTGCTAGCCAAAAGGGTAATTGGCCTTGATTTAATAAAAATACATAGTCGGCTTTATAACCATTAATGTGCCTAATAATTTTTGTGTAATTCTTATAGGCTTTTATATATAACCATATCTTTTTAATATTGGAACTTTGTAGTATACGAGTTTGTAAATTGGGTACTGAAGATTCTACTTTTTTAACGACTATTTTTTGAGAATTAATATCACTTAAATTCAAAAGCTTATCAGATTCCGCAATTACAATTACTTCATTGACATAATCTATATCACTAAGTAGTTTGCAGATAAATTCACTATATCGGTGAAAATGTCCAAACTCAGAAAAAAGAGGATCGTATAATATTATTTTCATTTTATGATTTTATTTAATGCCTCATTAATAAATAGTTATTGACTCATCTAGGTAACAGCCTATTGAAACAAAATATCGTATGTATCTTTATTGTCTATAAAAGTTATATAATTTTCCGTAATATCTTTTGCTCCAAGAAAATAACTTCTCAGAATTATATGATTAATTTTTTTTCACTATATTTTCAATAAAATAATGGGATAATTTTTTTACGTAACTTTCTTGTGAGAAAAGTTTTGAAACTCTATTATAACCGTTTTCCCCTAACTTAAAACATAAATCCCGATTGTTATAAAGTTTTATAACAAAGGCTTTCATTTCAGAGATGCTGCCTGGCGAATATAAAAATCCCGTCTTACCATTCTCTATTTGTTCTGCAGTACCTCCTGTATTAGTTCCAACAACGGCAAGACCATTCATCATATATTCTAAGGTTGTTCTGGCAAATGCCTCGAATTCAGAAGGCAAAAAACCTACATAATACTGAGAATAATCAATGCTTTTTTGAAACCCCTTGAATTTAATGTATTGCTCTAACTTATTTAATATTACAAATTCTACTAACTCCTTTTCCATCGAGCCACTCCCATAGATATCCAGCTTGATATCTTTTGTACCTGATTCAACTAATTCTTTTATCAGCTTGACCACATCCAGAGGTCTTTTATCCATATACAGTCTACCAGTATACACCATTGAGAATATTTTGGGATTTGGTTTTGGTTTTTTATAAGCTGTAATTGGAATACCATTATGCACAACATTCATTTTATCTTCTGAAAAATCATTAATATATCTACCTTTTATTGCATTACAGGTACAGATAATTTTTTGAGAACTTCTATTAATATAATTTAAGGTGGTATTATATCCCCAATTAAATTTCATTCCAAATACATCAATGTTCTCACGTATGTGTTGCAAATGTGGCACCCGATATAGTTTTGATAGTAAAATACCAAAACCATGAACTAATGTGTTTGAATAAATTAAATCAGGTTTAATACCTTCTCGTCTTAACTTAAAACTCAATATGAAAAGTTGACAAATATTTATAAAAGTAGATATTATCGCTCTTATGTATTTTGTTCCACTGCCATTTATCCATCCTCTGAAATAATGACTGCGATATTCTAGCCCCAAATCTCTTATGATTTCAAGAATCTTGCCTTCTTTGGGAATTATCAAGATAACTCTATAGCCTAACGACTTTAAATATGCCGCATTTGAGCAAGTCGAACGTTCTGCACCCCAATTACTATTATGGTGCGAAACAATGAAAATTGTTTTAGTCATTACCGATTTTTTCTAATTTCAAATCTTTTATTGATAAACCGTCCTCAGCTAATCCTTGCTCATTGTAACCAATTTTCTTTGCAGGAATCCCTCCCCATATCTCATATTGCCCTGTTGAATTTAATAGTACAGCGTTGGCTGCTATTATTGTTTTTCTCCCAATAATAAGAGTTCCTTCTTTGCATAATATCCTCGCACCTGTACATAAGGCCGCTCCATCTTCAATAATAAAACCTTTAACATTTGATTCTTCCCAACTCACTTGAATATCAGCCTTGCCGATGCTAACATTTGAGAGAATAATCACATCGTCACCAATAACTGTTTTAGGGTGTATTACCGAGCCAATTGAATTATGCGCAAAATTAATATTCTTCCCTAATTTGACTTCAGGAGGCAAATCAATACCCAATATTTTATTGACACCATAAGCAAATTTACGCAATAATGAATATTTATAGCATTTCGTCCAAAACGAAACTTGTTGTAACTTCATCTTAAATATAAGTTTTTTACTAATTTTATGATCAATTAAGCGGAAATTATTCGACAAGGATTTCCAACAACAGTTGCATTATCTGGTATATCACAGTTTACTAATGTAGCAGCTCCAATTTGCACATTATTTCCTACTTTAATATCTCCAATAATTACGGCGTTACATCCTATCGTTACATTACTTCCAATTTTTGGATATTTCCCAAGATACCCTTCATCGTTCGTTCTTGCTCCTATTGTAACATTTTGATATATTGTACAATTCTCACCCATAACAACATTCCATCCTATAACCATTCCTATAGGATGTGGAAATAGAGTTTTGCTTTCACCTAATTTTTTAATCCCTATTGTTAAGTCATTTAATCTGTAAAGCCTATCGCTGTTATAGTATTTCAAAGAGAAATACAATTCTTTAATATGCTTAATATAGAATATGTAAGTTTTTTGATATATCCGTACCGGAACAAATAGCAAGAAATGAAGTAATCTATTTTTTATGTATAAATCTTTGATTTTATTCTTGATCATTTTTAAAATTATAATCCAGTTTGGTATTAATATTCCTAAGACACATGATCCAATCCTATTTTCTACGACTAAAAAACTTCGAAACGTATGACATCCATTTAACTGGTGATAAGAGAAGAATCATTTTAAACATAAGACCATCTTTTTGATACCTTTTTACTAGTGTCATATATTGAAAATCGCATAAAATATGCCACGCATACAGAATATCAAATCTTTTCAAAAGTAATAGTAAGCCTTCCCTATAAAAATACTTTTTGGTATCGTTAAAGACTCTGTCGTTAATACTTATCTTTTCTTTAGTATGAGATAGTGAGTTTTCCACTACCCTATAGCCTACCACATACTTATTTATTAAGTAAACTTTATTATTGGCATATATTATTTTTGAAATAAAAGGCCACTCATCGGCAAAAGGATATTCTTCTGGCAATCCGCCAATTTCATTATACAATTTTTTCGAATAGAACAGGCCTGTTCCAGAAATAAACCACCCTCTACTTATTTCGCGCTTTTGATACTTTAATTCCCTATCAATCTTTTGACACTGTTTATTCTGATAATTCTGATAATTATCATCACCAACTATATCAATATCACTACCAAATGGTTTCGTTCTTGCCCAACAAGCCTGACAGCTTGTTAATAACACAAAGTCAACATATTCATGAATGGCATCTGGCAATAATATGTCATCGCCTGCTATTACTTTGAGCCATTCACCACTAGCTGCCTTGTTACCTCTATTAATATTAGGTGCTACTCCTGTATTTTTCTTGACCGTTATTAAATCTGTTCGAATAAACCGCTCTTTGTTTGCCTTAATCCAATCACGACATATTTCAACGGTATTATCCATACTACAATCGTCACTAATAATTAACTCAACATTTTGATAGGTTTGTGCCTTAGCACTTTCAAGTGTTTCGAGTACGTATTCTGAACTATTGTAAGTAATAATGACAATTGAAACAAGCGGATTATCATTAGACATCTCTTTTTCTATTGTTCGCTGCGGCTTGTTCACAATCATTTCTTTATTACTTTCTTTAAAATATCTTTCAAATTCATTTTTTTATCTAACTCCTTCAAAGAGTACAAACCGGAAGCAATGATCAGTATACTCCCAATCCCATAAGAGATTATCTTACTTGGGGCAAGCTTAACTGCCAGAAAGCATCCAATACCAAGAATTAGTTGAATGCCTAAATTTTTTATCAAATCACGATTAAGATTAAAGCTGTATTTACTTTTCGCAATCAGAAAAACTTGTATAAAATAAACTGCATACGTAGCCAAAAATGCTATACCTAATCCATTAAGTCCTGCTAGTTTATATCCTGTCACATTAAATATCAATAAATAAATATTTGTTATCAATTCGTTCCAAAAAAAAAGCTTAGCAACTCCTTTTGCTAAAAAAATAAAAGCAATACTCCAACTTGCAGCTTTGAAAAACATTCCCAAGGCAGCCCATTGAACCATCCCGTTTATAGCAATAAATTGATTTGAATATAAAAGTACTATAACCCAGTTGATGAAAACCATAAAAACACATAGGATGGGAGCTAATATAAGTATCGCAATTTCAGCCTGTTGATTTATAAGCTCGCATGCTAATTTATTATCCTTTGCAACTCCAGACAGCCGTGGATAATAATCAGTACTCATCGCTGTAAAAACCAAGCCAACGTAATTGACAATGATCGCAAAGCCTGCTGTATAAAGCCCAACATCATCAATTCCACCTGTATTACTAATATATATTCGAACCAAATACGAAGTGGCAGTTGTAATTAATCCACTAAGGCTTAACATAAAGCCCATGCGTAACATTTCCTTTCCCTCACGAAAAGTTGTTACTTTATCAACAACCACAGCCTCAAGTTTAACTTTTCTGGCAAAATACCAACTTCGAATCATGTTGGCCAATGAAGTAGCAATAATTGCAGGAACAATACCATCAATGCCCAATAAATAATATAAGGGTATGGCAATTATAAGCCCTAACAAACTACCAGTAATACCTGCATTGGCCAGGTATTTTATTTTTCGCAACCCTTGCAAAACAACCATTTGTCCGGCACTGAGTTGATTAAAAATCATTGTAATTGATATCCAAATAAAAGCCAGGGTGTAATCATTATTACCAAATGTCCATTCACTTAAATAAGAAGATAAAATTAGTGTAAGAAGTGTTCCAAACAATCCTGTAATCCACATCCATCGGTTAAGTACAGTTGCAATGATAGCGATGCGTTGGGTATTCCCTGTCCCATTTGCTGCTGCTACGTCTTTTACTCCACTAGTTCCTAATCCAAAATTAGTAAGGCTAGTCATTAAGGTTTGGGTTCCAATAAGTAAACCATGTATACCCATTCCTGTAGGCCCAAGAAGAATAGCAACAGCTTTTGATTTTAACACCTGAATAACAATATTAATCACCTGTACCCCACCAAAAACAGAGGTAGCTTTCATAACTTGTCGATACGATGATTGTTTTTCTGACATAAGTGAGAAAGTTACTATGAGTCGAAACTAAATTTCAATGTAAAACTATTGATTACATCTACCACCTCTTTCTGTTCTTCAATTGACATCACTGGACTCATTGGTAAACTAAGTTCTTCATTATGTATCAATTCCGCAACAGGAAAACTTAGGTGATTCCACTCAATATATGCCTGTTGTTTGTGTGGAGGAATGGGATAATGAATAAGTGTTTGAATCCCTTGTTCACTTAGGTATTCTTGCAGTGTATCTCGCTGTTTGCATCGGATTGTAAAGATGTGAAACACGTGACTATTCCAATCGTTAACCTGCGGTAAGTCAATATTGGGATTTTCGATGTTTTCTATGTAGTATTTTGCAATATTCTTGCGACGTTGGTTGTCTTCTTTAAGTCGAATCAATTTTGTTCGTAATATAGCAGCTTGCATTTCATCAAGTCGTGAATTGAGTCCTTGGTACTTGAATACATATTTTTCTCCAGAACCATAGTTCGCTATAGATCTAATTACATCAGCTAATTCATCATTATTTGTTGTTACTGCTCCTCCATCTCCTAGACAACCAAGGTTCTTTCCAGGATAAAAACTATGCCCGGCTGCATCTCCGATTGAGCCTGTCATTATACTCCCTTTAGCATTCTTGGTGGTATATTCACAACCATTGGCTTGCGCATTATCCTCAATTAATTTTATATTATACTTATTACACAGCTCACCTATTCGCTCCGTATAAGCACATTGACCATATAGATGAACAATCATGATTGCTTTTGTACGAGGAGAAATAGCTTGTTCAATTAATGTCTCATCTATTTGGTAAGTATTGATATTTGGTTCTACAAGAATTGGTTTTAATCGGTTATCTGTAATGGATAGAATCGATGCTATATATGTATTAGCAGGCACAATGATTTCATCCCCCTCAAACATAATGCCCATTTCTATGTAAGCCTTAAATATAAGACGTAATGCATCAAGCCCATTGGCAACGCCAATACAATTCTTAGCCCCAATGAAATTAGAATATTCTTTTTCGAATGCCTCTGTTTCTTTTCCTTTAAGATACCACCCCGAATCTAAAACTCGTTTAATAGATTGCGAAAGTTCTGGTTCGTAGCTTTCGTTTATCGCTTTTAAATCTAGAAATTTAATCATGTTTTTTTATTAATCTAAGAAGGTTCCAATTTTAAAGAAGGAATAATCTATTACTATCCCTTTTTCGTCTTTAATATCCGATAATATAACATAGCCCTCAGGTGTTGAAACATAAATTCCTTTAGCATCGACATTAAGTACTCTTCCAATGTGCGTATCAATATTTCTTTCTAAATAATCAATACTCCCAACACTGAAGCATTTTTTTTTACTATTAATTCTAAAAAAAGGTAATGGGTATGGAGGATTTAGTGCTCGGAACAGATTCTTGATATATAAATGCGTTTTATTAAAATCAATTTTACAATCTTCATAAGATCTTTTACCAACCCATGTTGCTTCGCTTATATTTTGCATTGAAGGGGCTAATTTGCTGTCTATATATTTTTTTAGAATTTCGCCTAAATTATTACTTATCCAATCATTGAATATTTGCATGTAATGGGTTGCAGTTGAGCACCCATCATTTTCAATTTTGTACTGGTAAATAATCGGTCCATCATCTATAAACTCATTCATCAGGTGAATTGTCAACCCAAGATATTCTTCATTATTTAATATTGCCCATACTGTCGAATGCAACCCTCTGTATTTTGGTAATAGAGAATAGTGTATATTTATTAGAGTCTTAGAATCTAAAGTTTTCCGATTGACAATCGATTTATATCCTGCACAGACAATTATTTGAGATTCTACAGCTTGAATTTCAGATACCAACATATCATACTCATCCATTGAATCTAATAGTTTGCGATCAGAAGTTACAACTTCAACTTTTTCGAATACACTTTTCAAGCTTTTAAAAGCTGCAATAGCGCCCCAACCATCACCTGCTAGACATATCATATTCTCAATCATTTTATTTGATATTCATATGTTTCATAAACTGCACCTCGACCACCAAATCCCTCTTTTTGAAATATAAGTCCTTCATTTAAGTATTTCCCATTCTGCTCTGTTGATTGTCCAAAATCAAAAATAGAAATATGTAAATATTTTTCATTGATAAGATGGTCAAAAACAGAATCCAAAGCTCCTAATTCTTTTCCTATACCATTGGCAGAGATGTACTGTACGTGTACTATATGACTCATTTCATAAATTACTGTACCAGCAATTATTTGTCCATCTAATATTGCAGTATATAATTTGATATTTTGTGGAAATTTTGAAAATAAATACTCAATTTCTTCAACATTATGAACTGCTGCTGCATTATGACTATCTCTAAGATTTTCATTCAAAATTATCCAAAATGACTTAAAATCATCAGATTGTTCTATAACAACTCCATTCTTTTTGCTCTTTTTTATACCTCTTCTCCTTAACTGACTAAACTTGATTTTATTATTTTGATAAATCGTTGATGAAATATTACATCCAATCTTTTCAGCCCCTATGCAAAACAAAACATATATTTCTTCCTGCGAAGGTACCTTATGATAAATATGTGGCATTGGTTTTATTATAACCTTCCTTACTCCTTTGTTTTTCAACTCCTCGTTTAACAGGCTATAAACACTTATAATATCACTTGCAGTAACAGCGCTCAACATAATGATGCCGCCATATGTTAACCCTTGGTGACTATAAAAAACATCTTGAGATATATTCCCAGGGATAACAGCGACTAATTTATTTTTCCTTTTTACTAAATAAGAAGCATCTGAAAATCTATCCGAATGGTATTCTAAATAATCTCTATAAAAAAGAAATGAACCATTACGTGCTTCATTTACAATTTGATCCCAATCGTTCTTACATTCCTCAGAATATGGTATTAATTCAAACATTTCGAAATTTTAAAAAATTATTATAGTCCCTTAAGTAATCACTCTCATCGTATTTCTGCGATGCCAATACCATGCAAATAGCCCCAGATGAAAATTCGAATAATTCTCTCCATATTCCAGGTACAACCATTAAAGCATAATCTGGGCGGTTGAGCGTTACGATTTTCTTATTTTTCCCATCATCCAATAGGACATCAAAGCTGCCACTCGCTGCCACAATCAATTGAAACAATTCTTTATGAGCGTGCCCCCCACGTGTTTCACCGCCAGGAATATCGTATAAATAATAAATTCGTTTTATTGGAAAGGGAACACCACTATTTCCCTCCACAATTGTAATATTACCTGCTCGATTATGAATTTTACTTAGTGGTAATATATTACAATCGTAAACTGTGTTGCTTATGGTCATCCTTCTTTGAATTTTAGAAATTCGGAATAGTCATGTATATAATCATTTTTAGAATAAGGTGTTGAACTTAACACCATAGCTAATGAATTGGTCGAGAAGTTCTGCATTTGTCGCCACAAGCCAGCGGGAATATAAAGACCATAGTAAGAGCGATTTAACGAGAAAGCCCGTTTTACATCCCCATTATCTACAATTACATCAAAACTACCTGAAAGAGCAACAATAAGCTCTTGTTGTTCTTTAAAAGCATGTCCACCTCTCACTTGCCCACCAGGGACATCGTAAATCCAGTAGGTTCGTTGAATTTTAAAAGGGACATGCTTCTCCTCTTCAATAAACGAGAGGTTACCTCGAAGGTCCTCAAACTTTGGTAATTGGATAATTTCTGATTCCATTTTCTCAATTCACATTTGGAATTTAACAAATTAACTTTCAATAACTTAAGCTTTGCCTATCTAGTCAATTACTCCCGTAAATTTAGCTAAACATATTTGATTTTGAATACGAAAAAAATGAACACTGCCTGCTAATTCGGAAGTCACAATTAAAAATTGCTGGTTAAGTCAATCGCTGCTCCAATTGCAGCATCCATATTGTAATATTCCCATTCGGCAAAGCGTCCCAGGAGATAGAAATTATCTTTCTCCAAATCAGTTTTTAATAAATTCACCATTTCACGGGTCGAAGAGTGTTGAATTGGATATGTAAATTGCTCGTAATGATGCAATAAATACTTCGGAGAAAAAGGCAGTAATTCTAGGTTTTTTATGATTTCCTCTTCTGAAATAAAATCAGTAAATTCTATTGTAGCAGACATTTTACCTACTGCATTATTACTCTTTGAAAAATTTCCAGTGCAAATAATTCGATGGGGTCTTATCTTAGAATCGGGTAGATATACCCAACTATAAGGATTTTTTTCAACTTCACATAATACGGTTGTTGTTCCATGATATTCTAAGCTATCTATTTCTTCTGAAAAACGTGATATATTGATGCCTTTATTTAATATTGCAGGCAATTGTTTTATATTTCCACAGAAAATTACTCTATCAAACAACTCCCTGTTAATTTGCCATTTTAAACCAATCCTTTCAATGCTTTCAACCTTATGGTTACAATGAATATCCAGGTTTAAAGTTAAGCGATCAATCAAGAATTGAGACCCTTCCTCTTGCGGATAGTAAAAAGAACTATGTACAAACTTATTTTCTTCTGCCTTTGTTATATTGCTTGTGAATATTTCCTCAACAGTTGGCATAGGAAGCTTACCTTCAAGCCATGAAAGTGGTATTTTCGCTAAATCACATTGCCAGATTTTTTCATTATAAGGCTTAAAGTAAATATCGAAAAGAGTTTCTCCAAACTGTTGCTTTAAAAATTCCTTAAAGTTTAATGGGGTAATCTTTTCTGATTTATTAATTTTAAGTAAATCTTTAATAATTTTGCTTATTAAGCTTTCTGAAAGTAAGTGAAAATTGTTTTCAATTGGATAAGGAATGAATTTGTTCTCTTGAAGAAAAATGGATGCATTGCGTTTAGCCAAAGTAAATTCTTTTTCTTTATCAAAAAAACTCCAAAACCATTCTAATACATCACTTCTTTTAGTATTAAAAACATGTCCTCCTGTCGTGTGATATAAATTTCCATCAATCCTCTCGCATTTAATTAAACCTCCTGGTCGTGAAGCACCTTCAAATACTTTAATTTCATATTTTTCTTTTAACATCTGGGCTACAGATAACCCTGAGATACCACCTCCAACAATTGCAATTTTCTCCATTCTGTATGCTTATTTACTTAATTTTAATCTTGAATCGCATTACCAATACATTTATATTATAAAATTCTCGCTGCGACAAAGGCTTTATTTAACGACACTAAACAAAGCCAAACAATGGTAATAAACTCAAATAAAACAAATGACAATTACTATTTTGTGTAAGGCAACTATCTTCTCAAACCTACCCCTCATAAAAATAGTGTTTAAACCATTGGATAAACTTCTCAACTCCTTTTTCTATTGGAACTGATGGATTGTAATTAGTTAGTTTATTTAAGGACTCCGTATTAGCATATGTTCTTTTCACGTCTCCTGGTTGAATAGGGTACATTTCCTTCAATGCTACTCTACCCATTGATTTTTCCATACAAGCAATAAAATCCATTAATCGCACTGGTTTGGAGTTTCCTATATTGAACAAGCGGTAATATGCTTTTTCATCACCCATACCAGGAACATTATTACAAACCCCAACAATGCCTTCGACAATATCATCAATGTACGTAAAGTCCCTCTCCATATCCCCGTTATTATATACTTTTATAGGCTCACCTTTAGAAATCGCATTGGCAAATAGCATTGGTGCCATATCTGGTCTTCCCCAAGGTCCATATACGGTAAAAAAGCGTAGGCCGGTTGTCGGTAACTGAAATAAATGGCTGTAAGAATAAGCCATTAACTCATTACTTTTTTTTGTTGCAGCATATAAACTAATAGGATGATCTACTCGATCATCCTCTGAAAAAGGTATTTTCTCATTGTTGCCATAAACTGAGGAACTAGAAGCATACACCAGGTGTTGCACACTGTTATGACGACAACACTCTAAGATATTTACAAAACCAACTAAGTTTGACTGAACATAAGCATGTGCATTATCAATGGAATATCTTACCCCTGCTTGGGCAGCTAAATGAATTACTTTGTCAAATTTTTCATTAGCAAAAACCCCCTCCACCTCATGTGACTCAGTAATATCTAATTTAATAAACTTAAAAAGGGGATGAATTTCACTGCGAACGCTTGTCTTCTCAGTAATTTTCATTCGGTTTATTCCTAATTCATTAAGACGAGAATACTTTAAATTTACATCATAGTAGTCATTAATATTATCTATCCCAACAACCTCATTGCCATTGTCCAATAAAGCTTTCGTTACATTAAACCCAATAAATCCGGCTGCACCTGTTACAAGTACTTTTTGTCTATCCACTAATTAATACGTTTAAAGTGATTAAGTAACATTTTAATTAATCTCTTCCCAGGTTAAAGGTCGAAAAACCAATTTTTTTAATTATTTTTTCATCCATTATATTCCTTCCGTCAAATAGAAAGGCAGGCTTTTTCATTCTTCTATATATCTTTTCCCAATCGTAGGTTTTAAACTCATCCCACTCTGTTAAAATAGCTACCGCATGTGAATTGTCCATCGCCTTATAGGGATCGTCAGTGATTGTTACAAAACGCTTATTTTCTTCTTCACTTCGGGTATTTAAATAGTCTAAGTCTGCATACACTTGCTCAGCCTTGACTTTAGGATCATATATCACCAACTCTGCCTTTTCGTTAAGTAAGTAATCAGCAATGTAAATGGCTGCAGACTCGCGCGTATCATTAGTATCCTTTTTGAAAGCCCATCCCAATAAGGCAATCTTTTTACCCGACACAGTATTAAAAAGTGTCTTTACGATCTTTTCCGCAAAACGACGCTTTTGATAATCATTTAGTTTTATTACCTGCTCCCAATAATCCGCTACTTCCTCCAAGCCGTATGAACGAGCTATATAAACAAGATTTAAAATATCCTTTTGAAAGCATGACCCCCCAAATCCCACAGAAGCTTTTAAAAATTTTGACCCAATACGACTATCCGAACCAATAGCATTTGCTATCTCATCTACATTTGCACCAGTTCTTTCGCACAGTGCTGAAATTGCATTTATAGAAGATACTCGCTGTGCTAAAAATGCATTTGCAGTTAGTTTTGACAATTCAGATGACCATATGTTAGTGGTTATTATTCTATTTTTCGGCAACCAAACTGCATAAATATCTACTAGACGCTGAATGGCTTCTAAACCTTCCTTATCCTGTTCTCCTCCTATTAGAACACGATCTGCATTGTGCAAATCATCAATTGCTGTACCTTCTGCTAAAAATTCAGGATTTGATAATACCCTAAATTTAATATCCTTGCCTTCGGCATCTAATATAGTTTTAATAGATTCAGCTGTTCGTACTGGGAGGGTCGATTTCTCAACTATAATTTTATCTGTAGTAGCCACTTTCGCAATATTACGTGCGCACAGTTCAACATACTTCAAATCAGCTGCCATTCCCTTTCCCACACCATAGGTCTTTGTTGGTGTATTTACGGAGATGAATACCATTTGTGCATCATCAATGGATTTGTCAACTTTAGTTGAAAAGAACAGGTTACGGCCACGTGCCTCTTTCACTACTTCCTTTAAACCAGGTTCATATATTGGCAGGTTATCTAAATCCTTGTCATTCCAATCAGCAATGCGTTGTTCATTAATATCTACAACTGTTACTTTAATATCAGGACACTTTTGTGCTATTACTGCCATTGTAGGTCCGCCAACATAACCAGCTCCAATACAGCAGATATTAGTTATTTTTTTAGGGATCTTCATTTATAAAACTTAAAATTAACTATTGCGATATTGGCTTAAAAATTCTTTTTGACATTAATCAAAAATAATCTTCCAAAAATTAAGCCTAATCCAATACATCCTCCCAAAAGTACGCTCACTATAAAAATTACTTTCCGTTTAGGTGCACTTTTATCTATTGGCACTTTTACGGGTTCTAAAATAGTAAAAGCAGGAGTTTGCTCATTAACGGCTATTTTTGCCTGCTCTAACTGTTGCGATAAGCCCTTAAAAACGGTAGAAGCAATATCATACTCATCACTTAGGCGCTGAAATTCAACATTTACACGTTCAGACACCACGTTACGATGTTTATCTTTATAGTTATAAAAATCACTTTGAGCCAGTTCATATGCATTCTTCTTTTCAGTAAACTGTACTTTTACAAACTCAAGATGCTCTCGCGCTTGTTTCGTTTTGTATTTAATGATATAATCTTGTAATAATTCTACAGCCTTTTTTACCACTTGAGCAGCTAAAACCGGTTCTCCAATTTCTGCTGACACATGGATTAACCCTGTCTTCTTATCAACGCCAATCACAATAACTTCTTCTATAAAGGCCATAGTGCGTAATTCATCCTCAGAGAGGCTTAACACTCCATAATCAGGAGCCTCGATATGATCTTCATCAGAACCACTTACCGCATCCTTAATTGTCCAGGGCAAGCGAATAGTATACTTGATTACTTTACTTCCAAATGACTCTATGGTATCAGATAAAACATACTGATATAATGAAATGGGTTCCGTATGTTCTGATAAATGAAACTTCTGATGCACCATTTCCTTTTTAAAAGGATAAGAATTAACGACGTGAGGGTATATCTCAGCAGGTATACCAGATGTACTTCCCATCATAGCTCCTAAGTTAATACCAGCCATACCTGCTAAAGCACCCAAGTTACCCATACTTCCTTTTTTCTCTTCAGAAGGAATCAAGGTACAGGATGCCTGATATTTTGCCGGGCTTGTAAAGGCAATGATTAAACCGATAAATATAGCGATACCAACAGAATAGTAGATTATTTTTCGGCCATTCCATATTGTTTTAATCAAAGCGATGAGGTCTATTTCATCGTCTTTGATTATTTGGAGATTATCGTTTGTTTTTTCTGTATTCATTATTGAACTTTTAAACTACAGATATTTGTATTTTTACTGTCCACAGCTTTTCGCTGATTAACGCAGATGCGAAACAACTACGTTGTTTCCTATTCTTTAGTTACAACATAAATAGCTGCGCTATTTTATTTCTGCGTAAATCTGTGTTAATCTGTGGACTAACATTATTTTTTTCTTTACAATCATTTAATGTCTAATCATGAATTAATGATTCTCTTGTATTCCAACGAATCATTTCCAAAATTAAAAAGAAGCGCCAATCTCTTCTTTGTTATCTTTAAGTAATTAATCACTTGCGCCATGTGCTCATCTGTTAATTCAGATAAGGCTTTTAACTCTATAATTATCTCATCATAACAGATAAAATCAGCTTTATAACGCTTAATTAACTCAACTCCTTTATAGTTAACTATCAATTCTTCTTCACGTTTGTTGGGAATACCTTTGGTTTTCATTTCTAAACCTAAAGCTTCCTGATAAATGGCTTCTGACATACCTCCTCCTAATACAGAATGCACTTCCATGCAACATCCGATAATCTTGTATGTCTTTTCTTTATCAGGTAACTGTGTCAATAAACTCTTTAACCTATTTTTTTGTCCGCAGATTGGCGCAGATTTTCACTGATATGAAACAACTACGTTGTTTCTATTACTTTCTGCGATAATCTGCGTAATTCCGCTACTCGGAATAAATCCTGTGGTTCCATTTTTCATTTACCGAATCCTGCAATTAAAAGTGCTACAACCTATCAGCAATCGTCACAATTGTCAATGACAACGACGCCAATGCACTCGCCATGGCAATCCATGCAGTTGCTGGTAACGGTTCTTTTTGTGGTTTTTGCGGCACAACAATCTCAGCACCTGGCATTACCTTAGGGTAGCTTCTAAACCATAAAAAGCTACTGGTTGACGCGGCAGCTCCATTTGGGTAAATTACGTACACTTTACCTTTTTTAGCACGTAAATCAAAACCACCTGCTTGACGGATATAGTGTTTCATATTTTGACCTTGCACATAGGATGCTGATAAAGGATTGAGCACTCCTCCACCAATGTTTACGGTTTGTAATTCTCGTGGTATCACCAGCTCATCGCCATGCTGTAAGTAAATATCAGACTTTGATCCAGGATTCTCTAGTATCTTCTCCAAATCAATACTTACCACATCAAAACCCAAATCGGAAAAAACCAGTGTTGTATCCGCATTCATCATTTGCTCCCGCAGGCGTTTTACCTTTTGGGACACTTGTACCTTACGGGTTAACATGGCTCCTTTGGCATAGGCATCGGGTGACAAACCACCGGCTCGATTGATAATAGTAGAAACACGCTCATTTTTGGACGTTAAACTAAACTGTCCGGCATAATTAACTTCGCCCATTACACTCACCACAGATTCTTTTTCATAACCTGGGGCTTGACGCACAAATATCTGATCAAACGGGTGTAGTACAAACTTGGCATCTTCGCCATTCATTTTTAAATCACGAGAAATAGAAAACTGATACACATGGGCAATTTTATCACTCGCTTTTTGTGCTTCGTCATATGATAATCGACGTGAGATCTCGATAAAGGCTTCCGATGCTGATTCTTTGAAACCTCCTGATTTAAATACCAGATCTGATAAGGTCATCTCTTCGTTATAATCAAATTCACCAGGGTATTGCACCTCTCCAAAAATCTCCACCGTTCGTATTTCTCTCAGGTCATTAATGGAAGAGATGGTCACAATGTCTTCGCGCTTCAACTCAATGTCTGTTTCACCGCGCAGCACTTGCTGTACATTAAAAGTAATGTTCTCTAATGAGAGATCATCTTTTAAACGCGTTACCAGGCCCCTGTGCAAGAACACATCTTCACGCACACCATCTGCGTTATCGATTAATTGCTTCAAGCTTAGACCGTCGCTTAACTCATAATTACCGGGACGACACACAGCACCTTCGATGCTTACCTTATTAGTGAATCGCTCTAACACCTCTCCTACATACAGACTGTCACCACTTTGCAACACCAAAGAACTAAAATCCCTTGCCATCACATCTTTGAAAGCTCTCTCACGACTTGTAGTACGGTACAATTCCAGGCGATTACGATAGGCATCCTCGGTGAAGCCACCTGCATATTCAATTATATCACTGATCTTTTCTTCTCCTTTTGCTTCGAACAAGCCGTTACGCTTCAATTCTCCTCCAACCTTTACACGTTTATCATAAGTGGGTACCAACACCACATCTCCATCGCTTAAGGGGATATTTACTTGGCTCTTTCCACGCAACAAATACTCATAAACATCAAGATAAGTCACCGTCTTGCCATTACGGATGACTTGAATATTTCTGAATGAACCATCTCTATTGGGTCCGCCAGATAAGTATAAAGCATTAAAAGCCGAAGCTGTTCCTGGCAGAGTATAAGTACCGGGCAAAAACACCTCTCCAATTACATTGACTTTGATGGATTTGACTGTTCCAATGCTGATACTGGCAAACGTTCTAGGATTCGCCGATTTCAAATCACTATAAATGTTAGTTAATTTATTAAACAAGCGCTTTTGAGCTGCTTCCTGGGTTAATCCACCAACACTAACCGGTCCGACATTAGGAATATTGACCGATCCGTTTTTATCAATTAACAGTTGGTAGCTTTGCTGTGAAGCACCCCATATATCAATTAAAACCTCATCGCCTGCACCAAGAACGTATGATGATGGCACCGGTATGTTCACATTGGGTTCAAAAGTGAGGTTTTCGTTATTAAAGAATGAAAAGCCAAAGATGCGCTCATTAACCTCAGCCGTATCCACTTCTTCTTTCTCAGAAATGACCATGCCATTTGCCGGAGCTGTTCCCAACTGACTTTGTCCTACATTGCTGTTACCTCCGTTAAGCTTTACCTCATTAATGCGCTGACGAAGTTTGGCAATCTGACTCTGGCTCATGCCACGAGCTTGTGCCAGTGCAATGGCTTGCTGTTCACTCAGGCCACGTTTCTCCATTTCCTGTATCATGCGCAGCACCTGAGCGTCGCTCAAATCATCCACATTAACTGAATTAACATCCACGGAATTGGGATCTATCCCCTGAGCATTGCCATTTACCGCAATGATCATCACTAATGAAAAGAATAATAAACGCAAGATCATACGTCTTTATATTTTAATGAACCTTAAGGTTCTTTGTTAATTTTTGATACGCTATCGCCTCCTGAATCCCACTTTGTAAGGTTATAACAAAGAAGTCCAGCAAGCAATTAATTGCTCCTAAGAGCGATAAAAAACACAACCTTGCTACGCAAAAGTCGGCGCAAAGTTATGCAATATTGCGATTAAATACATGTTAAAATTTCTTTTTTCACATAATATTTCAAAAGAAAAATTAGACATGCATCTAGGTCGCTTATAATCTACTCTTTAAAGAAACGCTTTTGTAAGAATAATATTATAAAGATACCAATGGTTATGGATGAATCAGCAATGTTAAATACCGGACGAAAAAAGATAAATGGGTTACCTCCAACAGCAGGAATCCATTCCGGATAGCGTCCCTCAATCAATGGAAAGTACAACATATCCACCACCTTACCATGCAAAAATGATGAATAACCTCCAGCCTCTGGCATAAACGTGGCTATTTGCCCATAGCTATGATCGAAGATTATCCCATAAAATGCACTGTCGATGATATTACCCAGAGCACCTGCCAAAACAAGTGCTACACAGTACACTAAACCATTGGGAGCTCCCTTTTTAGTCAGGTTAACCATGTACCAACCAATACCAACCACCGCAATTATTCTAAAAATACTTAGGAAGGCTTTACCAAATTTGCCAGCCAACTGCATACCAAATGCCATTCCATTATTTTCAACGAAATGAATAATAAACCAATCCCCCAATACAGGTATTTCATCACCCAACATCATGTGGGTCTTAATGTAAAACTTAACCACCTGATCGATGAGAAGAATTATAAAAATAATGAGAAAGGATTTTTTAATTACCGACATAGCCCTCTAATATTATTAACGATTTTTCCTACGTAACATGCATCGGCAGGTTACGAAATTTTCTGTAATTCAGTGATATTTTTAAACGCACAAATGACCAATGAATGCAAAAAGACATCCATTGGTCAATGCTTATTATTTTAACCCTATCAATTCGAATAAAACTACTTCTGTCCCTGCTTGGCTTCCACACTTAAGGTGGCGTGAGGAACAGCTTTTAATCGCTCTTTAGGGATTAACTTGCCACTTACACGGCACACGCCATAAGTTTTATTTTCAATACGAACCAAAGCTGCCGAAAGATGCTGAATAAATTTCTGCTGACGTTGAGCCAGCTTACCAGCTTCTTCTTTAGACAACACAGCCGCTCCTTCTTCCAGCACCTTAAATGTGGGCGAAGTATCCTGTGTATCATTACCATCCTGGTGAGTAATTGTATTCCTCAACAGTTCGTAATCTCTCTTGGCCTTATCAAGTTTCTTCAGAATAATTTCCTTAAATTCCTGAAGCTCTTCATCTGAGTAACGGGTTTTTTCAGCCATAATGACTAAGTTTTAGTTATCAAACATACCACCTATGCTTTCTCAATCGACATATTCGTGGTTATTTCATCATCAATTTCAACGGTAGATACACCGCCTTTATTGCATTGATCCACTAATTTCACCTCCACAGCCAAAGTTTGAGCACCAATGTAATCAGCATGCTTTTCAACTGCTGAATTAATACCATCGTGCTTTTGAATTTGCAACTTAATTTTATCAGTCACATCAAATCCTGAATCTTTACGCAGGTTCTGAATGCGATTTACAAATTCACGAGCAATCCCTTCTTCTCGAAGTTCATCACTTACATTAATATCCAGGGCTACAGTAATCTTACCTTCATTGGCAACCAACCAACCCGGAATATCCTCTGACATTATCTCAACATCCTCTAGTGTCAGAACAATTGATTGTCCGTTGACATCCAATGAATATTGTTCTTCTTTCTCGAAGATAGCAATTTCTTCCTGACCCATGGCATTTATTGCACCTGAAATTGCTTTCATGTTCTTACCATGCTTTGGTCCAAGGGTTTTAAAATTCGGTTTGATCTTCTTAACCAGGATACCTGCATCCTCTTTCAGATACTCCATATCCTTCACATTCACCTCCGTCAATACCAAATCCTTAATTGCCTCCAGCTGGTGCTCAAAAGCCTCATCAAGAATCGGGATCATGATCTTATTCAATGGCTGACGTACTTTCAGATTTACCTTACGACGCAAGCCTAACACCATTGAGGAAATGGATTGTGCATACTCCATACGTTCTTCCAGGGCTTTATCAATTAACTTCTCATCGAACGAAGGAAACTCAGCCAGATGAACAGACACATCTGAATAATTTCCAGACATCTTGTTCAGATCTTTAAACAACTGATCGGTAAAGAATGGTGCAATTGGCGCAGATAATAAAGCCACTGTTTCCAAACATGCATAAAGCGTTTGGTAGGCTGCCAATTTATCTTCATTCATTTCACCACCCCAGAATCGCTTACGATTTAAACGCACATACCAGTTACTTAAGTTCTCCATTACGAAGTCCTGAATAGCACGTCCTGCACGGGTTGGCTCATAACTTTCGTAAGCCTCGGTGACTTCTTTTACCAAAGAATTCAGTAACGACATCACCCAACGATCAATCTCTGAACGCTTCTCAACCGACACCAATTCTTCTTTACCGCTAAAACCATCAATATTGGCATACAAGGCAAAGAATGAATAAGTATTATATAAGGTACCGAAAAATTTACGCTTCACTTCATCAACGCCGGCGATATCAAACTTAAGGTTATCCCATGGCTGAGCATTGGTAATCATGTACCAACGCAATGGATCAGAGCCATATTTTTCAATCACCTCGAATGGATCAACACCATTACCCAGGCGCTTCGACATTTTATTACCTTTCTTATCCAACACCAATCCATTGGAGATAATATTTTTAAAGGCAACCGAATCGAATAACATGGTAGCAATGGCATGCAGGGTAAAGAACCAACCACGCGTTTGATCCACTCCTTCTGCAATAAAGTCTGCCGGATAAACCTGATCAAAGCCTTCCTTATTTTCGAATGGGTAGTGCATTTGCGCATAAGGCATTGCACCTGAATCGAACCACACATCAATCAAATCTGCTTCGCGATGCATTGGCTGTCCTTTATCCGACAACAACACAATTCCATCCACATGATGACGATGCAAGTCAATCTTTTCGTAGTTATCCTTTGAATTATCGCCCACCTCAAAGCCTTCGAATGGATTTTTCTCCATCAAGCCGGCTTCAACGGCCATATTTATTTCATTCATCAACTCTTCTACCGAGCCAATGCATTTTTCTTCCGTTCCATCCTCCGTCTTCCAGATTGGTAGTGGTGTACCCCAATAACGCGAACGACTCAGGTTCCAGTCCACCAAATTCTCCAACCATTTTCCAAAACGACCTGTACCTGTCGATCCCGGTTTCCAGTTGATGGTTTTATTTAATTCGATCATGCGATCGCGCACCGCCGTAGTTTTAATAAACCAGCTATCCAAAGGATAATACAATACCGGCTTATCGGTACGCCAACAATGTGGATAATTATGAACATGCTTCTCTACCTTGAAAGCTTTATTTTCCTTCTTCAGCATCACAGCTAAATCCACATCCAATGTCGGTGCATCATCGCCTAAGGATGCATCATAAGCATTTTTCACAAAGCGGCCAGCATATTCTGCATACGCTTCTTTATTCACAAAATCGGCAACAAAAGCATCATCCAAATCTTCAATTTTGAAGAACTTACCGGTTTTATCAACCATTGGCTGACGCTTACCTTCTTTATCGATTAAAATAAGCGGAGCAATACCTGCCACCTTAGCTACACGATCATCATCGGCACCAAAAGTAGGGGCAATATGCACGATACCCGTTCCATCCTCGGTGGTTACATAATCACCTAAAATAACACGGAAAGCATCACCATCAGGTTTTACCCATGGCATTAACTGCTCGTAACGAACACCCTCCAAATCGGTTCCCACATAATCAGCAACAATTTTAAAAGGTATCTTTTTATCTCCCACCTGATAAGCATCAAAATCCAGTTCTGCATTTTTAGGATTGAAATAATTATTGACCAATGATTTGGCAACAATTACCGAAACAGGTGATCCGGTATAAGGATTATATGATTTTACTTTTACATACTCAATTTTTGGACCAACCGCCAAAGCCGTATTGGACGGCAATGTCCATGGAGTAGTCGTCCAGGCCAGGAAGCTTAGTTCTTCATCGCCTTCAAATAATTTCTCAGACACCTCGTTACGCACAATCTTAAACTGAGCCGTACAGGTTGTGTCTTTTACATCGCGATAACAACCGGGCTGGTTTAATTCGTGTGTACTTAAACCGGTACCCGCTGCTGGTGAATAAGGCTGAATGGTATACCCCTTATAAAGCATACCTTTTTTATAAAGCTCTTTCAGCAGCCACCACAAAGTTTCGATGTAACGGTTATCGTAAGTGATATACGGATCATCCATATCTACCCAATAACCCATCTTATGAGTTAAATCTTCCCACAAGTCGGTGTATTTCATCACATCCTTGCGACAAGCCTCGTTATATTCAGCAACCGTAATGGTTTTTCCAATATCTTCTTTGGTAATGCCCAAAGCCTTTTCAACACCCAACTCAACAGGTAATCCGTGGGTATCCCAACCGGCCTTTCGTTTAACATGAAAACCCTGCTGAGTTTTAAAACGGCAAAAAATATCCTTAATGGTACGCGCCATCACGTGGTGAATTCCAGGAATTCCGTTTGCAGATGGTGGCCCTTCGTAAAACACAAATGTTGGTTTCCCCTCCCTGGTGGTAATACTCTTTTCAAATGCTCCGTTTTCCTCCCAGGCTTTCAAAACATCTTTGTTAACCTGCGATAAGTCTAATCCTTTATATTCCGGAAATTTTACGCTCATCAATTCTATATTTTTACCCTTAATTTTTAAAAAGTCTACAAATATAGATGTTGGCCTAGTGAAAAACAAATGATTCTGAACACTTAAACAACATCCGTCAACCGAAATCACTCCTTTCTTTTATTCACTATAAATAAGGCCTTCGATAGAGAATAGAAGACTTTAAAGATTTATCTCATTAAGAATTTATTTACTTTTGCGCCATCAATAACTAGTATAAACTATTAATTACGCATCGTTTATGAAAAGAATTTTATTTTCATTGGTGGCCGCTATGGCATTTGGAGTTGTTGCTAAGGCACAAAACTTACAGGTTCATTATGATTTTGGTGATGAGCGCAAGATGATTACAACCACTCTGGAAATGTTTAAACCAGATAAATATGGTAGTACTTTCTTCTTTGTAGATATGGATTACCGTTCTGAATCAAGAGGTGATAACACTGGCGTTTCATTAGCTTACTGGGAAATTGCCCGTAGTTTTAAATGGAACGAAACACAGAAATTTGAACCTCGCGTTGAGTTTAACAGTGGAAACGTATCTGGTTTTCCTATTAAAAACGCATGGCTTGGTGGTGCTCAATACACATTTAACAATGCTGATTTCTCACGAGTACTTACTTTACAAGCAAATTTAAAACACATTATCGATGGCAAAAAAGACGGCGATAACCTTACTGGATTCCAACTTACAGCTGTTTGGGGAATTCATATGATGGAAGGAAAATTATCATTTACAGGTTTTGCTGACTTCTGGAGAGAAGATGTAAGTGTCAAATTGGATAATGGAACTTGGGAAAATAGAGAATATGTATTCTTAACTGAGCCTCAGATTTGGTATAACGCTTGCGATAACTTCTCTTTCGGTGGTGAAATTGAATTAAGTAACAACTTTGGAGCAAATGATGGTTTTATGGTAAATCCTACCTTAGCTGTTAAGTGGACATTCTAATCAATATCTTTCAATCATGTTAGAGAAATTTTTCAAATTATCAGAAAATAAAACCACTGTCAAAACAGAAGTTGTTGCTGGTATCACAACTTTTATGACAATGGCATACATCCTTGCTGTTAACCCGGACATTCTTTCGGCAACAGGCATGGATAAAGGTGCTCTTTTTACCGCAACGGCTATTTCGGCTGCTGTAGGTACTCTTGTAATGGCTTTATGGGCAAAGCTACCTTTTGCTTTAGCACCGGGTATGGGATTAAACGCCTTTTTCGCTTTTGGAGTTTGTATTGGAATGGGTATGAGCTGGCAGTTTGCTTTAACAGCCGTATTCCTGGAAGGTATCCTATTTATTTTAATGACGGTATTTAATATACGGGAGTTAATTATTAATTCAATTCCTGGCAGTATTAAAAATGCCATTTCGGTAGGTATTGGTTTATTTATCGCTTTTATTGGAATGAAAAACGCAGGCATCATTATCTCTCACGAAGCAACCTATGTACATTTGGGTGATATGAAAAGTGCTGCGGTTCTGCTGGCACTTGGCGGTATTACAATTACAGGCGTATTATTAGCTTTGAAAGTAAAAGGAGCCTTACTAATCGGTATGGTCATCACTACCATCGCTGGTATACCTTTTGGAGTAACCCAGTTGCCTCATTTTGATTTCTCGGTTCCATCGGTTTCAAGCATCGCCTGGAAATTCGACTGGACATGGGTTAACTCTGCCGAAGGCATCTTCACCATGATTACTGTGTTATTCACATTCTTATTTGTGGATATGTTTGACACAGTGGGTACCTTAATTGGGGTTTCAACCAAAGCAAAAATGGTAACTAAAGATGGTCGCATTCCAAATGTAAAGCAGGCACTGATGGCCGATTCAATTGGTACAACAGTTGGTGCTGCATTAGGAACATCAACCGTAACCACTTATGTTGAATCAGCTGCAGGTGTTGCCGAAGGTGGTCGTACTGGTTTAACTGCTTTAACGACTGCGGTATTATTTATCTTGGCCTTATTCTTATCACCACTATTTTTGATGATTCCGGCAGCTGCAACGGCTCCGGCTTTAGTCTTAGTAGGTGTAATGATGATGTCGCCAATCCAGAATCTTGACCTGGAAGACTTCACAGAATCAATCCCGGCCTTCTTTACTCTGATTATGATGCCATTAACCTTCTCTATCGCTGAAGGTATTGTATTTGGTATCTTGTCTTATGTGGTATTGAAATTACTTTCGGGTAAATACAAAGATATTTCGATCATCAGCTACGTACTAGCTGTATTGTTTATCCTGAAGTTTATCTACATGTAAAAGAGGATTTGCCAATGAATCATTATCCATTGGTGATACAAAATATAGCTAAAGGCCTTTCGAAAGAAAGGTCTTTTTTATGCCATAACTAAATGGTATAACAATAAAAAATTAAACCCACCCGTCATGTGGAAAACGGATGGGTTTAATATAAACCTGAATTTGAACTCAAAATCAGATTATAACCAAAAGGAATGTATAAAAAACAAACGATCGAAGCTAAACATGCTCGTTAGCAACCGCTCAACCGTTTCAGCTAATTTGTTTCAAATTCTGCTACCTGAACTTCTTCTATAGCTTTTTTAAGTTTCGACTGACTTACTTTTAATGGCGCCACATTAACCGGTCCGTTAATACAACCACCGTCACAAGCCATCACTTCATAAAATGCAGCATCACCTACTTTTTTCTTTGGCAAAGACTTTAGGAGTCGAATACTCTTTTTATCAATCCCATCAATCAGCTCGGTTTTTATCTGATGCTCAGCTGACAGAACCGTTTTTATGGCATTAGTTACACCACCCGATGCCGCATAGCCCCTACTTTCGGCTCGCACTTCAGATGAAAAAACCTGCCCTCCATCACTGCCTGCAAAATCTATTTTAAGCGCTGCAAATAAAGCCCCCAATTCTTCGGTGGTAATCACATAATCAACATCAGGATTATTGAAAGCTTCACTTCGCTTGGCCAGGCATGGCCCAATAAAAACCGCCCGATGATTTGCATATCGCTCTTTGGCCAGGCTAGCAGTATAGGCCATTGGTGAAGGCGTATCACTAACAAAAGGCTTTAACTCGGGGGCATGCTTTTCTGTAAACTGCACATAGGAAGGACAGCATGAGGTGGTCATAAAGGATTCACCTTTTTCCAATCGCTCCAGCAATTCTTCAGTTTCATGATCAGTCGTCATATTAGCCCCTTCAGCCACTTCAATCACTTCATCAAATCCAATCGCTTTAATACTCTCAAGTATTTGTGCCGAACTGGCTTTAAACTGACTCAGGATGGCCGGTGCTACCATCGCCACCGTTTTTTCATGCTTATTTTTGATGTTGTAAAATAACTTAAGCACTTGTGATTTTTCAGACACAGCACCAAAAGGACAAGCCGTCATACACTTACCACAGTTAATGCATTTATCAAAGTCAATTTCTTCAATACCATCCTTATTTTTCCGGATGGCTTTCACCGGGCACGATTCTTCACAAGGAACAGGTAAATAAGCAATGGCATGAAAAGGACACGCTTTCTGACAAATTCCGCAGTTAACACATTTTTGATGATCGATATTTGCTTTCCCATTGATCACCATAATGGCATCTTTGGGGCAATTCACCTGGCAAGGGCGTCCTTCGCAGCCCTGGCACAGGTTACTAACCGTGTAATTCACCTGAACACATGAACTACAAGCCTCATCTACCACCGTTAAAAAATGTCCATTTTGCTCATAGCCTTTCAAAGCCTGCTCGGCATAAGTGCGAAGGGGTGTTAATTCATCCTCTTCATCGGCTATGTTAAAACCGAGCAAAGCCATAATCTTATACTTGATAACAGCACGATCTTTATGCACACAACAACGAATTGGTGAGTTAGTGCGTGGTCGCATCTCCAAAGGGATCCGATCAATCTTATCCAATAACTCATCGTTCTGCAGGAGCTTAATCAATCTTACAAGCAGTTCTCGTTTTGTGATTACAGCATTATTATAATAGGTCATTCTTTTCGAGTGTTAACAGGTGTTTAATTACTTTTTGAGTCGATGCCTTATTAATTGGCACCTTATTGACAAGCACACAAGGGTGCAACTTCTCATCTTTATCACAACTTCCCATGCAGGGGATTCCTTCAATGTTTACTTTGCTCTTCAATGAATCGGGCAAGCTATCCTTTAAAAGATGAAGCTCAGCCCCTCCCATGATGTAACACATAGTGCCACAACAAATTTGAACCTGATATTTTGGATTAAGCAGTTTATCTGACATGGCTATAAATATTCGATCTCGATGGTTTTAAGAAATTTATCCTCCAGTATAGAAGCAATCTTTTTGATTATATTCCGCCTGATTTCCAGCTCAACCGGTAAATTAGGATCCTGATGGGCATTGTTTATCTGCGTACCTGCCAGAATCAAAATTGAGTCCGAATCGAGCAATAGTTTAACCATTTTTTCAGCCGGACCATCTCCCTTAACACGAGTGTTGTTTAGTTGCTCAAGAATGGATGAAACTTTTCCCAAGGTTAAAATCCCTTCTGTAATCAGATCAATCCCCTGCATTTGTGCCACTGGTGGCAATTCAGGCCGATAGTTGTCCAGTTCAATTTGAAGATCACGATTCAACTCGCGTGATATAATTTTTGAAGTCGTTCCGCCGCAAATAATCTTTTTCCCGCAAAAATTCACCAAGCGTTCTGCTAAAACGGCATCGTAGTTCTTATAATAGGGAGGTCCGGAAGCCATCACTAATTTACGCGGCTCGCGGCAATAAATGACCTGGCAAGTGGCGTCATCTTTAAAACGATCGGCATCATTGGCCTTGGCCCGCTGCATTATCTTTCGGGCCAATTGCTTTGCCGATATATTAGCCTGTGCATCGATGGCCTGACGGATAAATGATTCTAAACCTTCGCTTCCCCAGCCAAACGGCATTCTTGTACTCCCCATGCCCGACTGTGTAATACCATCCGACACCATAATAATGCGATCTTCTTTCTGTAACTTAAGGTTTGAATAGTGAACCGTGGCAGAAAGGGCATCGCTGCGTTTTATTTTCTTTTGCTTTGCCTGAAGGTTGATAAATGCACCGTCGCGATAGATTAAAACCGGTGGATTATCAAATTCAACGATGTTGGCATCTCCAAAGCAATTTATATCCAGAATACTGAAAGTTGAATAACTGATTTGTCGCTTGGAATCAACCGGCAAGGTATTCATAATAAAATCAGCCGTATGCTCCAAAGGATCATTTTTAGCTGTAAACTGAAGCGCCATACTGGTGGTCATAGTAGCCAAAATATTGGCCTTCACTCCCGAGCCCAATCCATCGGATAATACCGTTATTAAACGATCTTCCTCTTTTAGCTTCCGCGATTCACAGGCATCACCACAAACATTTTGCATGGCTTTGCGTTCCTGACACAATTCGGCTTCTATGTAAAAACACTTATTATGCATGCTCTTCGCTTTGGGCTTCCAGTATTGAATTAAGCAGTGAATCGGTGTAGGATGCATTTTCACCTAACAAAAAGGCAATCTTCTGCACCGTTTCCATGTTCTTTTTTATTACCTCTCGTGTTCGTTTTTCAACAATATCCTGTCGAAACTCAGGCTGACGGGCACTTTGAATAATACCCGTAACAAGTTTGTGTTTTTGAATATTAAAAATGGACAGCTGCAGGTTTTTGTCGTTTTCCGTAACCGGCAAATCGTAATATTCTTTACCGGTTAATAAGGCCGTTTTAAACAGCTTGGCAAAAGAACCCAACTTACTCACCTCAGCTCCGCGCATTCCCGGGTTGGCTTCGTAACACAATTCTGTCTCGCTCCCCATCAGGCGGGCAAAACTGGCATTCATCTCAACCACTTTGTATTGATCATCGACAATCACCACTCCCGATGGAATCTTTTGCAGCAAGATGGTGGCTTTATGATGAGCAACCATTCGCATGTACGAAACACACATGGCCGTTTCGGCATAACCGCTTAATAAAGCCTGGGCAAAATCACGGCAGGTATCATAACCACAACCACTGCAATTCAACTCATCGCTCACTGCATTTTTACCAATACTGTGCAGTGCTTCTTTAATTTCCTCGGCCGGGTATTGTTTACACTCAACACTTTCGATATTGAAAAAGTCGCGCTCTATATTAAAATTCTGTTCTTCTGCTCTTACGACACATTCCGAATCATTGCGACTTTTTAATTGTTTTTTAATATTCAGATATTTACCTGCCAAATCCTTGCAATCACTCATGCCCGGCCCGTTTAAACATCCGGTTTCGCAAGCCAATAATTCCAGAAAAATAGGTGCTTCCTGGCCCAACTCATCGAGGTTATCCAGAACATTGCGAATCATATTCTGACCTGTAAAACTCATAAAATTACTGTCGCCAGAGTTATTAGCCTTCTTAATTGTATCGACCATTCCACCATCCAGTGGATAAATAACTCCCGCATTGGCTTGTTGCGGCTCGAAACTACCCACATCAGAAGCCGATAACTTATTTAAATCAATATCTTCCGACTTCAGCCATTCATTCAATTCCTTGAATGTCAGTGAAACATCAACCAGATCCGATGAATCTGCTTCTGATTTCTTGGCAATGCAAGGCCCGATAAAAACAACACCAATATCGTTACCATACCATTGCTTTAACATGCGGGCATGTGTCAGCATTGGCGACATATAAGGTGTAATGGCCATGGTATGCTGTGGATAATACTTTCGAATCAGCTCCACTACCACCGGGCAAGCTGAAGAAATATAAGCACCCGACTGGCGAACCTTGAGATAATGCCCAACCTGTTTGGATACCTCCTGCGCACCCAAAGCGGTTTCAGAAACACCTTTAAACCCTAAAGATTTTAAAGCTTGTAACAAAGGCTTTTCGTCAACACCATACTCCGCAATAAAAGATGGTGCCAGCGAAACATATACCTGTTTTTTATCCTTGATCAACAATTTGGCCCTGGAAATGCCATCGCGAACTTTTTTTGCCCCCGAAGGACAAATTGCCACGCAATGACCACAATAGATACATAAATCATCCAACACCGATGCCCGGTTATCACTTACCTTGATCGCTTTTGTCGGACACTCGCGGATACACTTATAACAATCCTTACAATCGTTAACTTCGGTATAGATTGGCTTTAAATGCATTTGGCTTTATCAAAATGATTCGACAAAATGATTGGCAAGTTGCTTTGTGTAACACCCTCATACACCTGTTCATCAATTTCGATAACTGGTCCCCGCTTGCACATTTCGTTACAAAGATGTCCTCTGAAATCAATGTTGGAATCAATCTGACGATCTTTTAGGAACTCCTGGATGTATTTTAAATTCTCGGCATTGCCTCTTGAGTGACAAGAGCTACCCAGACAAATTAAAATTTGGTGTGTTACATTTGCTTCCATGTTCATCGTTGTTTAAACATGAATTAGCCAAGGATGTGCCAAAAGCCATACAACACTGATTATCTGACTAAAGCATTAGCGAAATTTTGCGTTATTTTAAAAAGAAAAACAAGACTGTCCTATGTTATTACATAGTTAAGAAAGGAGGTGTATTATTTTATTACACTGTCTTATTATAAGACGCCTTTACTTGATGTGAATGTTATACTTTTTGATTTTCAGGTAAAGCGTATTTCGGCTAAATCCCAAAGAATGTGACGAATGCGTCATGTTATAATTAAAATGACGGAGCGTATTGACGATCAGACTGCGTTCCATTTCCTTAACACTTGTTAATTGTGCTTCGATTACCTGAACTGAAGTATCCGATTTTTCTATATTCGTAACATCTTCCGCTTCATCAACTTTCTTAAGATTTTCGAATGGGATATCCCCATCAAGCATTACATACTGCTCAATGGCATTTTCCAACTCGCGAATATTCCCTGGCCAATGATAATCGAGAAACTGTTGCAAAGTTGAGTAGCGAATTTGGGGAACTTCTTTTTGAAGACGAACAGATTTTTTATTTAAAAAGAAACGAATAAGCGAAGGCAAATCCTCCATGCGCTCTCGTAAAGCCGGTATTTTAAGAGGGATAACACTTAGTCGGTAATACAAATCCAGACGAAAATTACCCTTGTCTACCTCATCTTTCAGGTTTTTATTGGTAGCAGCAATAATTCGAACATCCACCGGAATGGTCTTTTCACCACCCACCCGTGTTATAGCACCTTCCTGAATGGCTCGCAGTAATTTCACCTGCACCTCTGGCTTCATATCCCCAACCTCATCGAGAAAAAGTGTACCTCCATTAGCCAACTCAAACTTACCCGGATTCCCACCTTTTTTAGCACCAGTAAAAGCACCCTCATCATAACCAAACAATTCGCTCTCAATTAAGTTATCGCTAATGGCAGCACAGTTAATTGCTACAAAGCCTTTGTCTTTTCGACTACTGGCGTTATGTATACTTTGTGCAAAAACCTCTTTACCGGTGCCACTTTCTGCCTCGATTAATATTGTAGAAGGACTATCGGAAATATTTCGGGCATACTCCACCAATTTTCGCATTTTCTGACTTTTGGCGATAATATCCTTAAAAACAAATCGTGCCTGCATGCCTGTATACTTATTTACCAGGTGATAGACATTCTCCAATTCACGAATGGCAATCACCATCCCAATCAACCTTACGTTCTCCTGATTAAGAATAGGTGTTATCGTGACATTAAATTTGGCTTTGCCATCGGATGTTATGATGGCTATTTCTTCGTTAATAAACTTCTCACCCGAGCTAACAAGCTGATAAATGTTACTCCAATTGGTAATTAATTTTCGAATCGGTATTTTAATTAATTCACGTCGCCGAATATTAATCCAACGGCAGGCCCGATCATTGGCGTATTTGATAACTCCATCGGTACTAACCGAAATCACACCAATTTTCAAGGCATTAACCATGGCAAATGTAAACTGATGCGTATCGTCCATCTGCTGTTGCATGCTGGCATCTTTTAAATTGGCATCAATGGATGTCATTAAAGATGAAATGGCTATCTGCAACCAGGGAAATTCAATATCGATGGAAGATATCAGGTAAATGTGTAACACATGAGCATTGGACACATGGCTGCTATACACCAGATTGTATACCTTATTGCCAAGGTTTATATTTCCTTTTCCCTCGGCCTCCCAATTAATATGATTATCAACTAAATTCCAATTAAGACCTTCCCTTAATTCAAAACGCTTAGGAAAGTGTAATTGACCATGCACTTGCGAAATAAGTCCCTCCGCTCCAACAATAACCAACCTGAACAGGGCATTATCCATACTACGGGTGAACTGCTCAACAGCCTCGTTGATTAAAACACTATATGAAGATTGTGATTGTGAAGGTTCCATTCGATAAAAAATTGCATTGCAAAAATAAGCCTTTTAACGAGAATAGTGCGCGTAAAACCCTACCTGTTTTCGCCCAACTGGGCGTTAAAAGCATTGAAGTCAACAATTATAAAATAATGATTAAAAATAATTCACCCACATCTATCGCCCTGAATTAATAATACTTAGCACATACCCTCCATTCCTCCTCCTTCATTTTTTTTGACTTTGGTATGCTAGTTGGCTATAAGAAGGCAACAAACATTTGTAAGTCAAACCTCAAAACAAATAGCCTATGGAAGTTAAGAAAAATAAAAAAGCCGACCTGGAGCGCAAAAGAGCGCTATTCTTTCAAATAGGATTAATCGTTACACTTGGTTTAATATTATTGGCCTTTGAATGGACGACGACTGATCCGACCATTAATACGTCCTTAATAGATGATGAGGAAGTATTGGAAGAAGAAGCCCCGCCGATCACAAGGCATCAGGAAATACAACCTCCGCCTCCACCTCAACAAGCTATCGATCTTCTTCAAATTGTTGACAACGATGTTGAGTTGGATGAAGAATTGGAAATTGAAGACGTTGAGATGGATGAAGATTATGAAGTTGATTTATCAGATTTTGATTTCGGTGATGATGAAGAAACAGGGGATCAAATATTTATGGTGGTTGAAGAAATGCCCGAATTTCCGGGCGGAACCAGAGCTTTATTAAAATATATCGCTCAGAATGTAAAATACCCGGTCATTTGTCAGGAGAATGGAATTCAAGGAATGGTGAGTGTTTCATTCGTGATTAATGAAAAAGGGGAAGTAACAAATGTAAAAGCCTTTCGTGGTACAGATGCCAACCTGGAGCAGGAAGCTGTTAGGGTTGTTAAGAGTTTACCTAACTGGAAGCCCGGTAAACAGCGAGGCAAAGCTGTTAAGGTCTCTTACAATGTACCCGTTCGTTTTAAGCTGCAATAGCAGTATTGTTTAACATCGTATTAGTAATCTTTAAAAGTTAATCTATGAAATAGTAAAAAACCCTTTCATGTTGAGAAAACGTTCTCGATATAATTTTTCAGAATAAAAGCCGATGTTCCAGCACGACCCTGCAAATTCGAATCGAAAGACGATAAAATGGAACATCGGCTTTTTTGTGCATTACTGCGCGTTTTTGATTAAGGTGAAATCGCCCACCAGGGCGTTTTACAGCAATGCAAAACTTTAGCCAATTTTTATCCTTAAAAAAAGATACACTTCTATCTAACAGCATTTCAATCACATGCATCTTGCACCTCAAATAATTCGGGCATAAAACAAAAAGTGGAACGCCGCTTGACTATTAATTGGCAACTAACATTAATAACCTCAAAACACATATCGTCATGAGAGCAAAAAAATATAGACACGCAGACCTGGAACGCAAACGAGGTATATTTTTTCAAGTTGGATTAATTGTAGCATTGGGCGCCTCATTGGCAGCCTTCGAATGGAGTTCTTCTCCTGAACTTGCTACCATGCCGGAATTTGACGATCCTTTTGCCGAAGAGGTGGAAGTAATGCCAGTAACCAAACGCAACGAACCTAAAAAAGAATTGCCAAAACCCAAGCCTTTAAAGAATATCATTATTGTAGATGATGTAACTCCAGTTATTGATGAAGAACCTTATATCAATACCGAAGATATTTACGAATCGTATCCATTACCCGAAATGCCACCTGAAGATGATGGGGCGCCTGTTACTTTTGTTAGGGTAGAGAATATGCCCGAGTTCCCGGGAGGAGAAGCAGCCTTGTTAAAGTTCATAGCAAATAGCGTTAAATATCCCTCTATCTGCATCGAGACCAGCACTTCGGGCAGGGTATATGTTTCATTTGTGATTGATGAAAAAGGACAGGTAGTTGACACCAAAATTGTTCGTAGTCCCGACGATAATTTATCGAAAGAGGCCTTAAGGGTTATCAACAGCATGCCACGCTGGAAACCTGGTCGCCAAAGAGATCAGAACGTACGGGTATCCTACACCTTGCCAGTAAACTTTGTTTTGAACTGACTCTTCAAACCAATCTATATATAAAACGACACCGGTTGTTAATTAACAATTGTTTCATCCGTGCCTAAAGATAGAATGATTATAATCAAACCAACCGGTGTCGTTTACATTACTAAGCTACTAAATCAATGAATTATGCAAAATTATATCAACACTGTAAGCAATAAAGTATGGTTAATAGCCATCACTGTCGTTATTTCATTAATAATAGCAGCGGCCTGTAAAAACGAGCCATCCAACTATAAACCGCGTGCCATCGGATCACCAGGTGAATTATTGGTCGTTATTGAAGATGACCACTGGAGATCGGAATCAGGTAAATTGCTAAAAGAATTACTTAAAGATGAATTTCCGGCTTTACCTCAACAAGAGCTGTTATTCAGAAAAACCCGCATTGCCTACAATCAGTTTCAGAACCATTTTCGCACCTATCGCAATGTGTTATTGGTATCCATCCGTCCCGATGTTGAAGATACTCGTGTCAACTTCCGTCGTCAGCAATGGGCCAGAAATCAAAGTGTGGTAGAAGTCGTTTCTCCTTCGCTTGACGATTTAGGACCATTGTTACAACAAAAATGGCCCAGCATCAAAGGTTTCTTCTACAATGCCGATATTAAAGCAATGGCCCAATCCTATACAAAAGTTTATCAACCAGAGGCAGTCCAGCATATCGAGGATAACTATCCTTTCAGTATGTATTTCCCCAAAGGCTTTAAGCTAAAAAAATCGGAAGGTGAATTTAGCTGGCTCGATGACCAACGCATGGGCTGTCAATTAGGCGTATTGGTTTACCGTTGTCCGCTTGATTCCATCGATCAGTTTAATGCAAATGCTTTGCTGCAATTCAGAAATAACCTGTTGAGCCAGCAAGTACCCGGTGAATACGAAGGATCGTATATGTCAACAGAAGAATCGTTCCCTGTTTCGGTTCGAAAAACCGAATTTGCCAACCGCAACTGGACCGAATTAAGAGGTCTGTGGAAAGTACAGGGTGACTTTATGGGTGGTCCTTTTGTTGACTATTTTTACGAAGACAAAGAAAATAATGAATTACTGATGCTCAGCGGATATGTTTACGCGCCATCAAAGGCCCTAAAAGGAATTTTAGTCCGCGAAATAGAAGCTGTATTAAAAACCATCGAAATAAAAGATATCTAAGCTTACCCGATTCTATCGATTGTTAACAAGCGTTAAACAAATTCCGCTTATTGAAATTGTTTGACAGATCGATAATAAAAGTCTATCATTACAGCATGAGAGCGATACTACTGTTGTTAATGATGGGTTTTTTTCAGCTTCAGGCCCAGGATAGTGAATCTAAAAAGCTGATTAAACAAGGACAGGCATTGTTTGCCCACCAATTGTACGAAGACGCTATTAATAAATACAAGCACGCCATTACACTGGATAAGAAATGCATTGAAGCCCATTTTGAATTGGCCTATACTTACCTTACCATAAAAGATGATAAGGAAGCGCTTTATTACTGCCGTAATGTGATGTCAAAAGACAATGAATACTGGCTCGATGCCTTGCTGATATATGGGGCAATTTTAAATAATAAGGAACAATACATACAGGCCGTTCGCGAGTACAAAAAGGCACTCAAAAAATACCCCAACGAAAGTCTTTTACATTTTAATATCGCCAAAAACTATTTGGAACTAAATGATGTTGATGAAGCTGAAAAGTACGCCATAAAAAGCCTTCAATTGAACAAGCAACATATTGCCGGACATAAGCTTCTTTCGAATATTATGAAACGTAAAGGTGATGTATTAAAAAGCATGCTGCCCATATATTATGCACTATTTATTGAAGTAGATGAAGCTAAACGCGAAAGCCTGTTGGAAGATTTACAGGTAAGGTGGCATGTGGCCATGGTGCAAAAACCCGGCTATAATAAACCCGTAAGCAAGCATTCATCTGTTTCGGGGCTTAAGGTGGCCGAATCGAAGTTAAACGCCATAGCCCGTGAAACCTCTGTTAATAATCCTGAAGAACCATTTAAGTTAGTCAGCCAGACAATTGCTTTATTATCCATGCTTAACGAAGAACAAACAGGTGAGATGGATTTTTTTGATATTCACTACGTTGACTTTTTTAAGCAATTACATCTGGCCACACACACTGAGGCGTATTGTTATTTTATTTGCAGCTCTAAGTATAATCCCGAAAGTTTGTTGTGGATTGGTGATAATAAAGCGAAATTTAACGCATTCATAAATTGGATGGAGCTACAGCAGTAAGCTTTCACAACATTCGTCAAAATTGGAAATCTTTTTTGAATCTAAAATCAAACTCCACCGTAGGAGATAGGAAAAGATGTAGAATATTTAAATTTTTGGTGAAATGAGTAATATTGTAACAAAACACTTTCAATATACAGGAACAGACGATTTTGATCAGTCATTGGATGAGCAAATCAATGCATTTATTGAAAAAGAAGGCATTACAACCGAGCAGCTGATTGATATCAAGTTCAGCGGTCACTCCGATCAGGGAGGTGTAGCCACCTATTCCGCTTTGCTTTTGTATAAAAAGAATTAACAAAGATTTGATTATAACTAGGCCTCCAGATACGGAGGCTTTTTTGTTTTATTGATTTGATGGGCAGTTAGCACCTCTATCTATCACTAGCATCCTGAGCAAAGCCGTGTTGACTAAAAATGGCTAATCAGATTTATAAAAAATCCTCTCGACTCCACTCGATGAACGAGTTTCGTCATTTGATAAACTCCTTTCCCACTTCTTGATGGTCTCACCCATAACACAACGTTTTTATGCCCTGACTGCCCGCTCCCAATTGACCGATTGCTTGTTTTTTAAGAATCGTATAAATCCCCGATAAACAGCATAGTTCATAATCAAAAAGTAATAAGGAATAAACAAGCCTTTGAATCGCAATTTAATTCGTTCAAGTAACCAACCAATCAAAGCCAATAAGTAAAATGCTGCCTGTAAAACAAACAGGTATTTGTAGATCGGAGCCAGTGTTATCAACAAGGCATTTAAAGCAAAGACTCCCAGCAGGCTTATCGGTGCCAGCGTCCATCGTAACACCCGATGAGAAATATATTGAAATGCCGTCAGTCCATAGCGAAATATATTTAGCAATGGCAACAAGCGAAGAATGGACTGAATACCTCCGGCACTAATTCTGATTTTACGTTTCAGTTCCTCGTGCACATTGGCTGATGCTGTTTCAATGGCATAGGCTTCAGGGTCGTATCCAATTTTGTAGCCTTTCATGGCGATGCGCAGGGAAATAATAAAATCATCGAGTAAAGTATCATTTTCTACAGGTTTAAACAGATGCTTTCGTACCGCAAATAACTCGCCGGCGGCTCCTACCGCTGTATTTAGCTCAGCATCCCATTTTTTTAGAGTCGATTCATACTTCCAGTAAAGCCCTTCTCCTGCCGTGGCAGCATCATCACTTTGATGAGTCACGATACGCTTCTCACCGGAGACACATCCCACTTGTGGATCTTTGAATAAGTTAACAATCCGCAAAATGGCATCATCACTTAAAAGGGTATTGGCATCGGAGAAAACCACAATGGGTGAATCAATCAATTTCATTCCCCGATTGATGGCCGCAACTTTACCATTGCGCTCTTGCTTATGCAATACCCTTAGGTCATTGTATTGCTTTAATAAGTCGGGTGTTCCATCATTGGATCCATCCGTTACCCACACCTGTTTTAAATTAGGGTAATTGAGCTGACGCGAGTTCATTACTTTCTGATGTACGTAATCCTTCTCATTGTAGGCCGCAATCAATAAGCATACTTCCGGAGTGTAAGCCGTATCCGTTTGTTCATGGTTATTTCTTTTCTTAATGAAGCGCTTCACTTGCACCAACACATAAAGCACCATTCCATATCCGATATAGGTATAAAAAATTACACCAAACAGAATCCAAAATAATATCTCAATTGTTTTCATAATCTGTCATTTAAAATTAATTGTAAAAGCCTAGGCTATTTTTCTGATCCATTTATTGGATTCGTGGTGAAACTCCTTGACCACGCGGGCAGGGTTACCGGCAACCACAGAGTATGATGGTACATTTTTAGTAACCACACTGCCGGCCGCAATCACACAATGCTTGCCAATAAAAACACCTGGCAGGATTACGGCATTGGCACCAATCCAGGTTTCGTCGCCCACATAAACTTCACTGGTGTTAACACCTTGCTTCGAGATAGGCAATTCTATATCCTGGTAATTATGGTTCAAGGCGGATATCACCACATTTTGTGCCAGTCGTACATGATTACCAACATATACCGGCCCGATTAATACGGAACCTAAACCAATGCGCGTATCATCTCCGATGTATATTTTTCCAACACCATTGTTAACAGTGCAAAAATCCTCGATTGTGGATTGATTGCCCAGATAAAAACGGTTGAATGGCATCACATCCATGCGTGTCATTGGTTGAATGGTGGCATTCTTACCCCTTTGTAAAATAAAAGGGTGAATCAGCCATTTGATCAATTTACGTGGACGTGCTTGTCCTTTGGGCATCAGCAAATACAAAAGAAATGCCTTTAGCCGGGGATATCTGGTGATGTATTCTTTAAGTGTCATGATCAATTAATTTAATGAGTTATGATGCTTTGGAAACCCGATTTAACTGCTGTTCAATTTCCAGTATTCGCCTGCCAATTTCCTTTACGTTGTTTTGCCAGGTATGAAGCGAAGCAAAAGCCATTCGTTGTTTTTGTAGCGATTGATCCTGATCTGATAAGGCACGATCGATTTTTTGAAGCCATTCATTAGCTGAACTGGCCAGAAAAACATGCTCAGCAAAATAAGCCATTGCTTCCGTTTTAGTCGCCACCACAGCCTTTCCCATAGCCAGGTATTCATCAATCTTTCGTGGATAATTTCCAATGGTTACCTCGTTAAGTAGCTGTGGGTTGATCGCCACATCAAACGCATTGAGGTATTGTGGCAAATCCGATTCATTTTTTGAGCCCAGGAAATGCACATTCACAAATTTGTGAAGCAGACTTTTTTGAAACGCCTCATCTTCAGGTCCCACTAATACAATGTTCCACTCTGGTCGATGTGTCGCCAGGTATTCAATAATATTAATATCCAGCCTGAGTGAATTTAAACTACCAATGTAACCAACAATGGGCGAGCCAATCTGATTTATTTCCTGGGCAATCGGCTTGTCAACTGCATTGCTATAGGCACTGGTATCACAACCCTGCCCAACAAAATAACTGCAAGCATTATGCACTTTTGCCAGCTTTTCGAGGTATTGCGAATTAGTCAGTACCACATCGGCTTTTTGCATGATGGCTGGTTCGGCCCGGCCTCCATGGCGTTTCCAGTAATTAACGGCCACCAGATTATCACGCGAGTAATAGGCAAACACTGAAGGCTTAAGAATTTCCTTCAAATGTTGGCTTCGAAACATATCGCTGTCGCAGATGTGGATGCAATCCGAAAACCCTAATTTTCTGATCGTTTTTAGTATCTCATTACCCAGCAGGTAACTATTACGTTTATTCATGTAATCGAACCAGGTATCTACCGGAATTTTATTGATGGATTCCATAACACAATCGGGTTGAAGTACCCAAAGATTCTCCTGTACCTCACATAATGACTCCTTTTCGTCTTGTTCTATTTGAAAACCAGCCATGCCTTTTAATTTGGTAATCCTATCGGCTGGTGGGTTCACAAATAAAACCATATTGTGCCTGGCCAGCTCCGAAGCAATGTTTTTAATATTACTTCCGATGGTAATGTTCCAGGATTGTATGCTGGTAATAATGATGTATCGATTTTGTAACATGACATAGAATTTTAGCTTATATAAATGAGGCATAAAGCCGATCTATCTTCTCTATCTGAATAGGGATAGTACAATTCTCTTTTACAAACAAATGCGCATTGCGAACCAATCCTTTCATCTGCTCGGGTTGGGCTATTAACTGGCCGACTACCCGGGCCAGATCATCCGGATTTTTCTGTTGGATAAATGCACCGGTCACATTGTGACGAACTAATTCGCGGGTTCCGTCTACCGGTGTGGCCACAACCGGTTTCTGCATGGCCATCGCTTCCAGTATTCCAATTGGAAAACCTTCCCATAACGAAGGCAGGCAATAAAGATCGATGGCATTGAGCAATGCCGGCACATCTGAACGGAATGGCTGAAAAGTGACCTTATTTTCAATCTCCAGCTCTCGAACCATGGCAATTGCTTTATCCTTTAATGCTCCATCTCCCACCATCAGCAAATGAACATTGGGATTTTTATCCAATAGAAGTTTAAAGCCCTTTAGCATGGTTAATGGATCTTTCTGATTGGTAAAGCGCACAATGTATCCAATCACAAAACTCTCATCGGCTATTCCAAGTTCCCGGCGAATGTTTGTGTAAGGCAAGCCGGGATTAAAAACATGCTCATCAATGGCATTGTAAATAACTTGGGAACGCTTCAGGTTAAAACGATCCTGTCCATCCTGCTGATTGCTCCGGGATACACAGATGGTTTTATCACACTGACTGGTTAAAAAATGCTCTGTCTTTTCCCTAAGATAACGAACAACAAACGACTGATCGGGATGAAATGACCATCCATGAACCGTATAAATCAAGGGAATATTCAGGCTTTTTGCTGATCTAAAAGTATTTGACAAGGCACGGGTTCCATGGGCATGTACCAGGTCAATTTTCTCATCAGCCATCAGTTTTCGTACATGTTTCCAAATACTAAAATGAAATGGTTTCTCGGTATGCAGCACATAATGCTTAATGCCTTTTTGTTTTAAAGCATCAATCATCGGCCCATCGGTAAAGGATAGGACAACAGATTCGTACTTAGCAGGATCTAAATGGGTGACCAGATCGAGCACATGAGACTCGCCTCCACCAATTTTACCTTGTCGTATAGCATGTAATATTTTAGTTCGTTTCATGGTTCTGATTTTTTATTGATCAATAATTATCTCATAGAATCGCTCATGCTGTTTCCGAAAACTTATGAGTGGTATGCAGAAATTGTTTATTGGCATTCTTAACTTTAAGTAGAGCCAGCATTGTTAAAAAGTAACCTTTGGGTAAGGCCCACAATGCTCTAAGTGTTTTGATTGAATAAAACTCACCTGGAGTGGCAATGGCTACGGATAAACCATTGATCAGGAAGACCAGAAGACTCAACCAAAACAAACCACTGAACTCATTGCTGAAATACAAACTTCCGGCGGCTAGCAAGCTTATAAGCAAAGATGTTCCCATTGCCAAAACGCGGGGCGGCAATACAAACTGAATAATTTTATCCAGGTAGTTGGCACTTATCCTGCCGGTAAAAAGCTGTTTAACGCCTGCTTGAAGGTACACCATTTGAGCAGACAACCAGCGACGCCTTTGATTGACAAAATCATTTGAATCCTGAATCTTCTCATCCAAAACCACGGCATTCCTGGCGTAGGCAATGCTATGTCCATCTTTTATTATCATCAATTCCAGCTCCTTGTCGAAGCCACCTATGGAAGTACATTTGTTGATTAAAGATTTAAAATACTTGTATTCGGCTCCAAAACCTGATCCGATTAAAGATGCTGTAAGCCCAACTGAACGATGACCAATTCTGAAAATGGCATTGTTCACTGCTTCGCTAATGGCATCAAGGATTGCCATTTGGTTATTCTTATTTTTAGCCACCCGGTGCCCCTGCACAACTTTGTGTCCCTTATCCAATTTTGACACGATGTGATCTACAAAACCGGGAGCCATAGCATTATCAGCATCCAACACAAGCACATAATCATAGTCATTATCTAATCGCGATAAAGCATAGCGTATCGATTTCGATTTAGAACTCACGCGGAAAAAGACAGGTATGACCTTCACTTTAAAATAATCCAACACCTTTTCGTTAAAGGGCCTTAACTGGTCGCCAATTACTACTACCTCGCAATTGGCCAGCCGGGAAAAATGTTTCTGCGCCTTTGCCGCCGTTTCTATTATCACATAATCCTCTTTGTAGGCCGGAATAAGTAAAACAACTTTTTTCTTCCTAACACCTTCCTCACTTATCGCTTCCTCGTCTTCGTGATAGAAACGCGCCGCCACGGCAAAAAACAGGAAGTATATGCCTGATGCCAATAGAAAGACTGTCAGCAGGTAGGCAAATATCTGTGGTATAATAATTAGAAGTTCCATTGTCGTGAGGTATTACAAGTTAAAGCACAATAAATAGCACTAACATATGCTCTTAAGTGGTTCAAGCGTCCCGATAATGTATATCGAAGCAGGTTCGAAGGAATTGAAATAAAGCTCAGGTAGAGGTAACTTAGTAACTTATCATTGCCTTTGTTGTGGCGCTGCATAAACTTTATTCGGTTACGATTCAGAAAAAAAGTTTTTAGAGTACTGCCCTTGCCTGTTGAAACCGATTCCTTATGCAAAACCTGTGATTTAGGCTGTATATAAATATCATAACCGGCATCCTTAATTCTTTGGCTCCAGTCATGCTCTTCGTAATAGAGAAAGTAATCCTCTTTCATCAAGCCAACTTCGCCTATCGTTGTCCGGGGAACCATCATGGCGCAACCATGGGCAAAATGGGTTCTCGCAGGTCGATTGTATTGACCAATGTCCATCTGTTTATGCGCAATTGCTTTGATGCGCTGTGACACCTTGTTCATCGGGGTAAAACCAGCATATTGAATTAAGGACGGATTATCGAAGTATTTAATCAATGGACTAACTGCCCCTATCTGAGGATTCTTTTCCAACAATTCCACCATGTGGCCAATTATGTCCGGTTTAACAACCGTATCGTTATTCAGCAACAATATATAATCACCCATTGCCAGTCGAATACCCAGATTATTTCCTCCGGCAAATCCCAGATTCTTCCTTGAACGGATGATTTTTACGTTTGAATACTGATTAATGGATTCCTTTTCCAACAATGGATCATATGCATTATCAACAACGATAATCTCCACATTTGTCCATTCGAGCTTTTGAAGAGATGCCAATAACTCATTGGTTACATTGGCCTGTTTGTAATTGATCGTTATAATCGATACTAATTGATGTGTTTTCATGAGATTGTTTTTTTGTTTGCCACATAAAACCAATGCTTATGCCACACACCATTAATCACTGTCTTACTGCTAGTTGCAAATACATACATTTCGTTCAAACCTTAATAAATCTTCATTATTGAAGAGGATGACTTGCATGTACTTCAGAAATGAAGAATTCGTACCTACAAGGCCAAATCATTTAATTACACAACCCTGTATTACTGATACTTAACAAGCTCGGCACCAGCTTTGGTTAATAACTCAAAACTGATAAACATTTAATTATGAAGAGTAGAAATCCAAAATCGAGGAATCACTTAAATATTAGAAAAAGTGACCATGTACTGGAAGTGGGTGGCGGCCATAATCCACACCCCCGCGCCAATGTTGTTGTTGATAAATATGTTGAATCCAACTACCACCGACAGTCCAATTTAAAAGTTTTGAAACATCAGCAATTTATCGAAGCTGACGGCGAAAACCTGCCATTCAAAACCAAAGAGTTTGATTATGCTATTTCGAGCCATGTACTGGAACATACCAGCGATCCTGCTGCATTTCTAAACGAACAAATGCGGGTCGCAGATCGTGGTTATATTGAAGTGCCATCGCTTATTGGCGAATATTTGTTCCCCAAAAAGGCTCACCGTTGGTTAATACTTAAACTCGATAATAAATTGATCCTTATGGATAAAGAAAAGTACTGGTTCGATGGCGGGCCCGATCTGGGTTATTTATTCCTCACCTGGCTGCCCAAAACTTCGATTGCCTATAAACTTTTAATGGATACCAAGGCCGATTTTATGACCGTCAGGCATGAGTGGCAAGATAATATTGAGTTTGAAATAAATCCGACAGATGAAAAATACACCCGCTACTTTAAGGGGTATTGGAACGAAGAAATGGTTCAACACTATTTTCCACATCGCTCCAATCTGCATGAATTTACAGATACCTTAAGATCCTTGGGTAAAATTATCCAACGTTCCATTTTCTCCTTTGGCAAAGTTTAGGCGGATAATATCCTGTGTTAATACTCCAACCATCTCATGGATTATTTCAAAAAAGGGTTTCTGAAATACAAAATGCCTCTCAGAAATAGAAAAAAGGGTTTCTAAGTAGCAATTTTCCCACTCAGAAACCCTTTTTGGGAGCTCTGAGCTAGAAAAATGGAGCTCTGAATAGGAAATTTGAAGCTAAAAGCTGGAAATTCTTAGCTCCGAGCTCAAATTTTGTATTTCAAAGTGAGGATTTTGTATTAAAGAGCTAGGATAGCATATATCAGAAAGCCGAGGCTACCTAATAAAAAGTGATCAATCTATATTTTCCAAAACGATTTCATAATCTTTCTCCCAGCCCCTCATCATAAATATAAAAGCCATGCTCATATAAACAATCAGTCCGTTGGGCATTTGCCCCAAAGCACCGCTGCCGTAGGATGCCGCCATAATACCAAACATGCCCGATAGCAGGGCGATGGCCTTGTATTTGTATCGCTCATTTTTACATTGAACCATGCAGTAATAGCTGCCATAACCGAGTATGTATAATAATATCATAAGGTGCAGGCTGAGTCCCACAATGCCTTGCTCGGCCCAAATTTGTACATACCAGCTATCGGTTGGCGTATTCGCCAGGAAAGTTCCCGGAGAGAAACGCAGTCCCCAATTGCCTGCCGAGCCAATTCCGCCGCCAAAGGGTTTGTCGGCCAGGTAGGCTTTTAGTTTTTGCTGGTTTTCGAACCGAACCACCAGTGAGGGATTATCCGGGTCGAGGCCGGTACGAAAACGCCTGATCTCGTAAACACTATTTCCGATGGTGGTAAACTTTAAAAAGCCAAAAACACCCACCATAATAACTACGCCTGCCACCATCACTTTAAACTTTTTGGCCAGAACACTGTACCATGCCAATCCGGCAAAAGGTACAGCCAAGGCGCCACGCGTACCGGAGATTATCATGCCATAAAAAGCCATTGCTGCTACAAAGAGCCAGAAATATCGTTTTTTAGATGTGGTGTGCAAAAAGAGCAATCCAAAAACTACACCGGAGTAGCCCATTGAGCCTCCATAGGTAGCGGCATCGGTAAAAAAAGAAAAAATACGCAGGCCACCCGGCAACAGATGAGTCTTTCCGCCTATTGTAGCCAGCCAGTGATTTTCCCAAGGATCGGGACCCAACGTTTGTTGCATTACCCCCTTAAGCACACCAGCCAAGGTAAACCAGGCCCACCAAGTAAGCATCTTATCCAGATGCCTCTCTGTATTAAAAACAATAAAAGTGAGTGGTACAATTAAAAACATGTATAAGGAAACGCCACGCATGGCATAAAACCAGGCAATTTTACTGCTGGCCTCCGGGTTGACGAATTGAAGTAGAGCATAGGCATACCAAAGAATGGCCACCAGGGTTAATCCGTTCCATGCTTTTCGCCAGTGCACTTTGTGATTAAACTGGCTGAATATAACCGACAGCCATGTAATTACCAGCAAGCCATCAACCGATAAACCCAAGGGACCGGGCAGGTAACGCGACACGCCCATGGCAAAATAATTACTAATGAACACCAGCAATAAGCCGTTGGCCGGCTTATAAAATACCCACACTAAAACAGACAAAACAAAAGGAAGCATCAGCAATACAAATCCCAATTGAATTTGCTCCGTTGCAAACAACAGAAGTGATGCCCCCAGGATGAGCGTTAATAAAAAGATGATAACTACCTTTATTTTGTACGGTGCTGAAATTGGGGACGTATCCATTGCATTAACTGTCTGATATTATATAAACTATAAGCCTCGGAATTGTTTAAAACCTGCTGATCTTTATGCATGGAGCGTTTGACATATTTCCATCCGATAATTAAACCAATGAGTGTAAAAAGCAAGGTTGCCAGCACAACCAAAGCCAGTGACTTAAAAGCAAAAACAGCCAGCACATCAAATAGAATATTGAAAGCCAGCATTAAAAATATCTTGTAAAAATTAAGGCGGGCTTTATTCATCGCAAAAAGAGCGACCCCGGTAAAACGATCGGCCGGCAAAAACAATATGTAAACACTGATGATCCAAAGCATGGTTTTCTGTAGCTCTATCTGTTGGGCATAATGGTTACCTCCCATCAGGTTTAACAGTTGTTCAGGAAATAAAATAAACACAGCCGAAACAGGAATAAAAAGCAGTGTACCGATAAGAATATAGGTGCTGAGGTATTTAAAAAAATCCTCAGTTTTTTCTTTTAGGGCGAGAGATAACTTTGGATAGGCCGTGGATGCTAAACTTCGCAAAACCACCTCAATCATTTCAACAAATTTAAAGGGGATGGCATAAACAGCTACTGCTTCAACACCCATAAAAGGCGCCAAACCGATAATGAGCGTGTCGGAACTTTTAAGCAAGTTACTGCCAACATAGCTGGCGGTTGAATACTTACCAAAACTTAATATTTCCTTTCTGTTGTTTCGATCGCCTTGCCATATAAAACGAGCACCATCCCATTGTCGCACCATGGCAATCAGGCTGGTGAACAAATTAGCTCCGGCATATATTAGCACCAGTTCATAAAGTAAAACTTCTCCCCTCAAAAAAATGAATAAACACAGAAGAAGCATAATGAATCCGGCATTTAACAATTTTAAAAGCGATAAACGTAAAAAATCAGACTGCCCCTGCAATGCAATGCTCGCCTGGTAATAGGGAATGTTGCAAAGCGCCAGCAAAGGGTAAAAAAGAAATACATAACTAAACTCGTTGGCAGGCAAAAGGGCATAGAGCGATAAAAAGATCAGCACTGACAAAAGGCTGGTCAGCAAACTTAATTGATAGGAAGCGCCCATGGCTTTTTCTCTGTCGTTCTGATTGCCCAGTGATATTAAACGAATGGTGGCCGTACCCGTTAATCCCAAACGAAACATGTCCATTAAAGTGGCCACCGTAATAAACACCACCCATTTACCAAAGCTTTGCGAATCCATTACCCGTACCAATATCAGGAAGGTTGCAAAACCCAATCCGGCCTGAAAAGCATTACCGGCCAATGAATAAAGATTATTACTAATGGTTTTATTTCTAAAAAATGATATTGCCATAATCTTATCTTTTAACTACAATTCGCTTTACAAATCGACGCAACTTAGAGCGCGACTTGGGTATTTCGCCTATCAACTCTTCCATATTCTCGGCGAGCGTATGGTTTAATATGGCTGAAGCTTTTATTTGTGTTTGTTCTTCAAACTGCTTCCGATTAAAATCATCGGCTTTCGACCAATTGCGGGATGCCTCAACAACCACGTAATTCAGTTGAGCTGATTGAAGCAACACTGGATTGGAAAAAAACTGCTGGTCTGCCAGGGCCGGTACCTCAACAAGAACAAGGTCGTAATTTTCAAATCCATCAATTATCGTCCTGTAATCCGATGCTAGCAGTTTTTCCTTTGGCAATTGGCCCTCCTGATCACCAAAAGATAGACTTATGAGCTTGTGATTGAATTCCAACAAGGCTTTACTCAACTGATCAATGGCGTAACTTTTTCCTTCCTTTTCCTGATGACTAAATATCTGAACAATGAGTGGTTCATCAGAGTCGGATGTTATCACCTTCGAATTAATGCGATCAATCAGCGTTTTTAATCCTTTACCAAACAACAAGTCCCAATCCTGTTTTTGTTTCGTTTGCCTTGGCAAAACCCCGGCTAATGGGTAAACATTCAGCTTTTCGAATCGCGATGGTGTTTTTATGGTATTATCCAATAACTCGATACCAAATATGCCCAGCAGGGTAAACAAGAAGGTAAATACTGCCATCACAAGTACCAGTAATTTCCGCTTGGTTGGTTCGGCGTCGATGGGCAGAAAGGGCTTATCCAAAACCTTCATATTGGCCATCAATTCTTCGTTTTGTTGCTTGAGCCGGGCCAACCCCAGGTGGTGCAATATTTCGAGGTACGACTGTTCTTTTACTTCAATTTCGCGCTCAATTCGTTTCAATGAGGCACCCAACGGGGCAAATTGATTGAATAATTTTTCAAATTCCTTCCTTTTAGTTTCCATAGCCAGCAGACGGGCTTTGGCACTTTCATAATTAATCACGGTCTGCAACCAGTTATCGAGCAAATGATCGATGGCAATTCCATCACTTCGCCTCTCGTAGAAATACAGCGAATCCAGCTTATGGCGCAATTGATTCTCCAGCTCTATTTTATTGGAAAGTAAATCGGTTTTCTGAGCGCTTAACTCTTCCGACAAGTTGGTTCTTATTTCCAGCGAAGCAATATCCTGATTAACCACAATAAGCAATTCGCGCAACTCAATTATTTCTTTATTCTTCAGGTTGATGTTGTAGCGCGACTGCGTTTCATCCTCCAATCTGGCTAAAATGGCTTCGGCTGCTTCAAACTCCATCACAATATCCTGTAGCTTAATTTCGATCTTTTCCTGCTGCGACGAAATGTGCTTGGTCTGCTCGTAATAATTAATGATCTGGTTGTCTTTGTTAAAACTTAGCAGGCGATCTTCGGCATTGTTTAATTCGGCCGATGCCTTTCTCAATTGTTGCTCAAAATAGGCAATCACCGAACTGGCCTGGTTAACCTTCAGCTGACTGTATTCATCCAGAAACACGCAAATCAGGATGTCGAGGGTATGATAAGCAAGCGCCGGATCATCCGTCTGGTACGATAACTCGATGATATCACTACCATCCACCTGCCTGGTTTTTAACGACGATATAGCCTTGTAACTGTAATGCGGATGATCAAAATTGATTAGACCATATAAGTAATTTGATTTATCCTGGGCCATAAATGTCCGTAAATTCTTGTAGGTGGCTTCCTGATCATTAAAAACAACCAGTTTCTTAATTGCTTCCGGAATACTCTGATTCAACTCATCCAAAGCTGCATTGGATATTACCGAGGCATTGGCACTATCGAGCATTAAGTGCAGGGTTAATAACCTTAAGGATGTTTCTTCAATTACCTTGCGCGAGTTAATAATGGTTATCAGGTTATTGTAAGCTGTTTTAGAAGCAAAAAAATCCACCCGGTTATTACCCAGATTATCCAATGACGAACCTGAAGTTATTGCTGTAAACAAGGTGGCTTTTGTTGAATAGGTTTTTGCCTGCTTACCTGTAGCAAAATACATAATCAGTCCCATAATAATGGGCAAAGTAATTAACCACTTGAGCTGTTTGCGTATAATATTTATAAACTCGTAAATATTCATCTTATTCCGATAATTGATTAAAATTCAAACCGGTAATACTCTCCAGTTTTTTATATTCCGACATAAAGGTGTGTTTGGCCTTCAGGTAGTCGTTTTTTGCTTTTCCGGTTGTGGATGCCAGCAAAGCAAAATCATCCAGATCGGTACGTCCGTTAAGTAAATCTTTTTGAGCCTTTTGGTAACTTATTTCGAGTGTTTGATAAATCTCCAGATAAGCATACATGCTTTCTTCCAGGAATTTTAACGAGTAATACAATTCGATAATAATGTGCCGTATTTGCTTCTCGGTATCCTCAAGCTGATGCTGAGCTTTTTGAATGGCCAGCTTGCGTTTCTTCAGTTCTCGTCCGCGATTCGTTAAGGCTGAAATAGGCAGCTTTAAGCCCACCCCTGCATAATAAGCCGTTTGTTCATTTCTGTTTAAAGCACCTGTTGTAACCTGACTATCTCCTGTACTGCTTTGAATAAACAAATTATCATACATCCCATAATTGGCAGCACCCTCAAGATATAAATAGTTCATCCAGTTTCGCTTTTCAATTTGCAAATCTTTCTCAACCATTTCGTTTTGGCTGATCTGTTCCTTAACAAGCGCCGAATTAGCAATTGCCTGTTGGATCACATACTCCAACGAAGGTAGCTTTGATATTGGCGCTTTCACTTTATCACTGGCCACATTCGTTTGTAAGCAGATAAAAATGATTGATATGATAGATAATGCTTTCATCAGTTTAAATTTAATTTCATTTGTCACTTTACTATTTCACAAAAACGAACACATGTTTAGACATCCTCACGCTGAAGCATGGCCGGTAAAGTTTTTAAAATGATGAGCATATCATCTAAGAAGTTAAAATGCTGGGCATACTGAATATCGAGTAGCTTTCGTTCTTCAGAAGACATATTAGTACTTTTGGCCCGCTGGGTGACCTGCCAAAGACCTGTTAAACCGGCTGGAGCCAAAAATCGCTCGCTCCATATATCGGTGGTTAACTTCTCGGCCTCGTATAAAGGTAAAGGACGGTTACCAACAATGGACATATCGCCTTTAAGTACGTTAAGCAATTGCGGTAATTCATCAATACTGGTATTTCGGATAATTCGTCCCACTTTAGTGATGCGAGGATCATTCTTCAGCTTAAAAAAAGCCCGCTCTTCTTCTGCACTCTTTTTAGTTAGGTAATCCGCTTCCTTTACCAGGCCATCATCCTGAATCAATAAAGTACTGTTTGAACTATCAACCTCCAGATAAATTTGCACTTCTTTCGATTCCGATTTGTATTGCCCTTCTTTCATTAATTCGCGTACGCGCTTGTCGGCATCGGGGTACATCGATCTAAACTTATAAAAGTCAAATACTTTATAAGCAGCTCCAACACGTTTGGAACTGTAAAAAACAGGGCCTTTTGACTCTAAACGAATAAACAAAGCTGTTAAAGCAAAAACCGGCGATAAGAATATCAATGCCAGGCTGGCAAATACAATATCGAAAACCCTCTTCCAGATGGGTAACCTAAGGGCTTTATCACTTGCAAATTGCCCCCGTTTCAAACTCGACTTATTCTCAAGCAGAAAACATATACGACCTTCGATTCTACTTAATGCGGAATGGAAGTCAAACGCTTCTAGTATTTCATACTTAAGATACTCTTGTAAATGTTGTTTATTACCAAGAATAACTAATTCAGTATTTGTATTTAAAATTGCCAGCTTGGCTTTTTGAATCATGAATACTTGCCGGGCATAGTTACCATCCAATTGAAGAAAAAGACATTGCGTATCCTTTTGCACCCTGAATCGATCATAGATCGAACCACGTTCTGACAAATCGAAAATTTTGCTTTCTGATAGTCGCTTATATACCGCTGCATTATTACCGTAATATTTAATTTTGATCTTCATAGCTTTGATTTTTTGAATTTCACTTTGTGTTAAAGTGGAATGAAAAACGCTTATCCGGCATCCAATAATTTGTGAATCCGCACTTTTAACTCTTCCGGATTAAACGGTTTTTCCAAATATTCCGAGGCACCGGATTTTAGTAACTCAACCTTTTGCTTGCTCTCGTTAATGCTCGATAAAACAATGACGGGGATGTATTTAAAAATGTCACTGGAAGCCAATTGATTAATGAACTTCTCGCCGTTAACTACAGGCATCATTAAATCACTCACAATCAAATCGGGGAAATAACCGTTTTGCAACAATCCCAAGGCTTCTAAACCATTTGAAGCCGTTGATACGTCATACCTACTCTGAAGGATAATCTTAACAAGTGTTCTGAACTCTTGCTTATCATCAACTAGTAATATTCTCTTTTTCATCGGTGTAAATTTTAAATTCGATTAATTAATTCTGGTGTTATGTACTTCATGATAAGATCAGTTGGTATATCTTTTTCCCATTCTCATCACCATTGCAGAAAAAGATATACCCGTAATCTGATCATCAAATATTAAGGCTTAACATATATTCTGCTTGCATCCCGGTAATTTGGAATGGACTGATACCAATCCATGTAAGAGTAGCCCCTGCTGTTGGCCCATGGAATCATTTGCAGGTAGGCCCGGGTAACATCTTCCTTCTCATAAACATAGTCGAAACTCTGCGGTAGGTTAATGGCCCATGGCAAATATTGATTGGAAACATAGTACTGCCCCAATGAGCTATTGCTGTCGTCATCACCTGTTCCAAGCAAATTGGTGTTGGCCAGCTGCGTTGGACGATGATTAGGCAGATGCACTTCCACACCCCGCTGACGATCAATAATCATAAATGGATTGTATGGTGCTGCGCCTAATTCGGTAAAACTCAAGGCATTTTCAAACTGAATGGAAACCAATTGGGTATCAGGCTCAACATACGGGGTACCAAAGGATGTATTAACGCCGATTCCTGTACCCGGATACGATAGATTATTAAAGGCATCGTCGAAGCAAATGATGGTTGCTAAACTTTGCTGACTCTCAGTGCCATTGGCATTCAGACTAATATAATCCTGGGTTAACCTTTGTCCTTCAACACTGGCCACATTACCAAAAGGTGTTTTTAGTTCTAATCCGAAACCATTGTGGTACGAGGCACCAATAGCTCTCACCACTAAACGGGTATCTATTCCGGTTATTTCATTATCTGAATTGGTTAGCTGTGTAAAATTGTAATCAATAACCAAATCGTTAAAATCATAGTCTCCTTTATAAGGCCATAAATCTTCGAAAATAAGTGTACCATAGGTATTCTCGGCCGGATAATGGTTATTAAACGCCCTGTTTTCATCATTAGGAAATTCATCAAAGGTATCACTAACGCCGTCGCCATCCGAATCGGTTGGGGTATCGATTGGTTGATAAAAGGCTGTATTAACTGCCGTGAAAGGTGTGATGGTTGTATAAAATACAGCATCATTAAAATCCTCGTCGCTTCCTCTATCGCGCCTGATATCTTCAAAACCCATTAACAAAAGCTCATTTGCTTCATCGTAAAGCAGCACATTGTGCTTCTTCAGATCAGGATCAGCTTCATTGTTAAGCGCGATATCTGAGAAATGCGAGTATACACCATTACTAACGGTTCCATTTCTCCAGCCTTGCGCTACAATAAACCAACCTATACTTGTGTTAGCTGGAAAAATATTGGTGTATTCCTGAGTTTCCTGATTCAGATAATGAAGCTGTACTTTATTTCCAGAGTTTAATCCACCACCGGAACCTGCATAGGATACATTGGGAAAAATAATGGTTAGGTCATTGATATCGTCAACCGAAGATGGAGGATTGCCTATCGGGTAGGTGTAATATCCCAATGTATTGGTCCACCCGGCTCCTTCGTGAACAAAGGTAACCCACACTTCACATGTTTCACTTACATTCAGATTGGCATCGAACGAACTGTTTAGATACTGCGGATGAGTATTCGTTAATGGATTACGCTCGGGCAACGAAGCATTAACTTTTTCCAATAGTTCGGAAGTAACCACATCATTTATCTCATCCAGGTATTCGGGTACACCACTGGCATTCCAATTACCTAATGTATAATATCCATTCACGATATTAACTTCTGATGGAGGAGCTGATTTTAAACGTGAACTTTTTAAAGATGAGCCATTCGACTTGTTCCCGATGGTTACTTCCATTTTTTCCGCATCAACTCTAAGTGCTGTTAAGGCTGGCAAACCAACATAATGACTTAGTACAAAAATGCTATCATGAGCCGTGGGGCAATTAATTACGGTATTTAAAGTACCATCTTCTGTAGTTCGTCCTTTAAATATTTTGTGTGCATTGGCATTTGAAGTGTAAAGGCCATTAGCCAATAGTGGATTACTGGAAAAAACCTCAACAACAACACCTTCGACACCCTTACCATCCGATCCTTCGGTATTAATGGTTAAATCTAAACTGCTAATGGTTGCAAAGTCAAACCCCTCATAGCCTACTTCTTCTTTCTTTGGAACTTCAATTGATTCAAACTGATCTTTTAAACAGCTTGATGATAATACAGCAAAAATGATGCTGATTACGACTGCAGTTAATGTGTTCTTCTTTTTCATCTGTTTATTTTTTTATTTTATTTGTCAGATGGAACTCCCAAATAAATTCAATCATTCTCCTATGTGTTAATTGAATAATTGAATTTGCATGGTCGTTTCATGGCATTACGTTTTATCAAACAATACCAAAGTCGATACCAAAATCCTCAAGCCTCTGTTTATCTGAACGATAAATAAAGCTTACTAAGTCATTAACAATCAACTTTCTTCGAAAATGAAGATGTTAATCTGCGATTTTAAAGGCTTTCTTAAACTTTACTAATGGGTATATTTAGAATAATCTTGCTATATACAATATTTAAGTAATTAGTATTTATACTTCGTTGGAAGGAGTATAGCTTTTAGCCAAACACTTCTATAAAACGCTTCATCGAAAATAGAATAGTATATAGCCAATATATTTCACTATCCGTTTTCCTTTGGAAAACAAAATCTGTGTAATTTGTTTGTATTGGTGGTAAATTAAAATCAATTAATCACTCTTTTGAAATCGAGGGACTCAGATCCAAAATTCACCAATAGTCCAATCTTTTTTCTTGTTATTTTAAGATAATTTATTAGCTGGGTTAAATGAATCTCATCAAATTCTTTCACTGCTTTAATTTCAACAATAACTTCATCGAAGCATATAAAATCGGCTTTATATTTCTTTGCCAAAATATTTCCCTTGTAATTAATTTGCAATTCAACTTCTTGATTAAATGGGATTTTATTATCTCGAAACTCAATACTTAATGCCTCCTGATAAACGGCTTCCAACAAACCTGGTCCCAAAACACGGTGTACTTCCATGCATGAGCCAATAATTTTGCAACATTCATGTTTTAAGAGAAATGCTTCTTTCATACTTAATTATTAAACCACAAATTACTCAAATTTCACAAAACAAACTGCAACCAATCAAACACTATATACTCATAATCAATTCCATACTATCATCTCTCACCCTCCATCCACAATAGATTATCTATTTATTTCACAAACCGTTTTCCTCAGGAAAACGAAATCTGTGTAATTTGTGCCAATTTGTGGTTCAAAAAAAGACATACAAGACGTTTAGTAAATAGACATACTTTTAACCTTATACTTTTAGTGAAAGGCTATCTCATCCTCATTTTAAAAGTTAGTTTTCAAGATCAATTCCATACTTCTGAATGCGACGATACAGGGCATTCCATTCCAGGTTGAGCAACTTAGCCGCCTCTGATTTGTTGTAGTCTACTTTTTTTAATGCCCGAATGATGGTTTGTTTCTCAAGCTCTTTGAGGTCAAAAACCGTTTCATTAATATTTGTATTTGATTCGACCTGACTGGCTGGTAAAAAGAAATGCTTGGCCTGAATGGTGCCATCCTGGCTCATGATTACGGCCCTTTCAACCATATTGCGCAATTCACGAATATTACCCGGGAAAGCATAATTATCCAATACAGAATAAACATCCGCATGGATTTTTTTGACACTTTTCCCTAAACGCTTGGCTATGTTTTTCATAAAATAATCCACCAATAATGGAATATCTGAACGTCGATCGCGTAAGGGCGGAATATGAATAACAAAAGCGCCTATTCGATGGAACAGATCCAAACGAAACTCTTTTCCTGCTGTCAGTTCCTCAACACTTTTATTTGTAGCTGAGATAATGCGAATATCGTAAGCTTTACTATCCTGTGTTCCAACCTTGGTATATTTTCGATCTTCCAAAACTCTTAATAACTTCACCTGCAGCGACATTGGCATTTCACCAATCTCATCCAGAAAAAGCGTTCCTCGGTTGGCCGATTCAAACCACCCGGCTTTATCGGCAATGGCACCGGTAAAACTGCCTTTTTTATGCCCGAAAAATTCACTCTCAAACAGGCTTTCAGGGATGGCCGACATATTAACTGCCCCAAACAATTCATTTAAACGATTGCTTAAAGCGTGAATGCCGCGTGCAATAATTTCTTTTCCCGTTCCGCTTTCGCCAATTAATAAAACGGAGGTGTCTGGTGTTTCGGCCACCAGTTTCATCTGTGTTTTAACCTGCTCCAAACCTTGGCTCTTTCCAATCAACTGAATCCCTATCTCCCGCTCCACCTCTTCTTTAAGCATCTTGTTTTTAACCACTTCATTGCTCAACTTATCCTGAAGTTTGGCAAACTTACGGGTCCGCTCAATGGATAACCACAAGGTTGACGCATCAAAAGGCTTTTTACAATAATCCGCCGCACCGTTTCGCAAAGCACCAATGACCGTATTCATATCGGTAGAAGAACTAATCATGATCACCTCAATGTGTGGATATTCTTTCTTTACTTTCTCCAACACTTTTAGACCATCCATTTCGGGCAGTTTAAAATCAGTTATTAACAGGTCAATTTCCTTGTTTTCAATAATTCTAAATCCGGTTGACGGTGTTTCAACAGCAAAAACATTGACTTTATCTTTTAAATAAGAACGAACCACGTTACGTATAATCGGATCATCATCAATTACCAATACATTGTATGTTTTATGCTTTACAGTCATTGCATCACAATTTTGTTGGGTTAGAGAATATTATTGAAATTGAGGTTCCTTTACCCGGTTCACTGGCATAAGCCATCTCGGCCTTGTTAAGGAGGGTAAAGTCCCGAACGATTTGCAAACCAAGGCCTGTTCCGGCTTCCTGATTGGTGCCATAGCTGGTAAAGCTTTCTTTTTTATTGAAAAGTCGATCCTGCGTCTGCTGATCCATTCCTACTCCACTATCAGCAATCATCAGTTTGCAATAACCATTTTCTTTCAACACACTAATTTCGACTGCTTTTTCTGGTTCGCTGAATTTAATTGCATTAGAATACAAATTCCGGATAATGGTTTTAACACTTGTGGCATCCGCCATTACATTGCAATCGTCTGCAAAACAACATTTGGTCTGAATTCTTTTTTGTGTCGCGGTTGCTTGCATCAGTTGCGCCGTCTCTTCAACCAATGTTTTTAAATCAACCAATTCAAAATCAGGCGAAATACTTCCGCTTTGATAACGGGTCCAGGTCAATAGGTTATTTAATAAGTCATTGGTTTGGCTGCTCGTTTTTTCCAATTGATCAATAATCTCATCAAAATCAGGAGTGCCCGGTTCGATGTGCTTGTCCTTTATAGCCGAAACAATAAACATGATATTGGCAAAGGGTGTTTTAATATCGTGCGCTATAATCGAATAAAGACGATCGCGGGTCGCATTCAATGCTTTTATCTCTATTTTACTGCGATATAAATCAATCTGACTTTTAACCCTGGCCAATAGTTCTTCCTTCTGAAAAGGTTTGGTCACATAATCAGCTCCACCGGCTTCAAAGGCTTTTACAATATCTTCAGTCTGATTTCTGGCCGTTAAAAAAATAATCGGAATGTCACTCCATTGCTGATTTTTACGGATTTGCCGGCACACTTCAATGCCATCCATTTCCGGCATCATGATGTCCAGCAAAATTAAATCAGGTAATTGAATCTCAATTTGCTTCAGTGCATCCCTGCCACTTTGTGCCAACCCAATTCGATATCCATGTTCCTGAAGAATTTCAGTCGTCACCTGAAGATTGAGAATGTTATCATCAACAATAAGAATATTGGGAGGTTTAGTTTCCATAGTATGCAACTTTAGGTATTGGCTTTTAATTCTTCTATTATCTCCGGGAACTTTTGCATCTGTCGATTAATATTATCCAGATCTATCAGCTCGATGAATTCATTTAGTTTTGCAGCATAGTTACTTAAGATAGGCACATTAACCGAATGGGCATACTCCTGCAATTGCATAGCAAACAGCTTAATCTCATATAAAATCAGGTAACCATTATTCTTCTCCCATTGTAGTAGAAAAACCGTTTCCAAATGCTCAACTATTGTTGGCAATTGCTTTTTCATTGTGGCATCGATCTTCAAACTTACATCTGCCTTAGCATCTCTAGATTTTAGTAATTTATTTAATATCCGGATCAAGCGCTTTCGATCAAGTGGTTTTGGCAAATAACTATCAAATGTATGATGGCACGAGAAACCGCCGTTGTTTACTTCTGAGGCTGAATAAGCTACAATTTTAGATTTGGGTTGAAGCTTTCTGATTTTATGTGCCAGCTCAGTTCCATTTATATCGGGCAGTTTGATATCAATAAACATCAAATCAAACTTATGCTGTTGACAAATCCGTTGTGCCTCTGCTCCATTGCTGACACTCTGAACCCTTATGTTTTTTTTCGGTAAAAATTCCTTAAGAATCTTCGTATTATCAAGGGTATCATCAACTATCAGAATAATCGCCGGCTCAAAATCATTTAGTTTCGGTAGTTGCTGATTATCATTATTATTAGTCAACACCTCATCACTGGTTTCAACATTGGGAATCGTTACTGTAAATTCTGAACCAATCCCAACTTTGCTTTTAACAGTGATAGCTCCTCCCATATTCTCAATAAGCTTTTGCGAAATGGTTAACCCTAAACCCGTACCTCCATATTGACGATCGGCCTGTCCATATTGCTGCCGGAATGATTCGAAAATAACTTTAGTTTGCGAGGGCGAAATTCCGATGCCGGTATCCCTTACTTTAATAATAACAGTTCCCTTATTAGCCGAACTTTTTACAAAATTTGCTTTGACTAATACACCTCCTTCGTGGGTAAATTTTATCGCATTGGCGATTAAATTAAAACACACTTGCTTGATACGGTGCTCATCTATGATGATTGATTGAGGAATATGATCCGGAAACTTAAAGTGAAGATATATTTTCTTTTTATCGGCATTGGCCATAAACAACTGAACTGTTTCCTCAATGGTATTAATCAGATTTATAGCACTGTAGTTTAATTCAATTTTTCCGGCCTCCAGTTTCGAAAAGTCAAGAATATCATTTAACAGTGAAAGAAGTAATTGACCGCTTTTCACCACCGATTTTATCATTTCACGATCTTTGGGTTTCTCCAATTTTAATGAAAGTGCTTCACTAAAACCCAAAATTGCATTCATGGGCGTTCGTATTTCGTGACTCACATTCGCCAAAAACTCCGATTTAGCATTATTGGCCTTATTGGCTTTATCCCGCTCTTCCTTAATGGAGTTTTCCATATACTCGCGCTCAAAAGTTGCCGATACCATACCGGATATGGTTCTCAATAGCTCAATGTGAGTCTTGGTCCATTTACGTATCGTAACAGTATCAACAAAACCAATAAATCCAATGGGTTTGTTTTTAATTGTGAGCGGATAAACAATTATTGACTTAACTGAAAGCTGATTTAATATGGGTTGTAAATCCCTGGGTAATGACGTAATGTTTTCGGCATAGATGCGGCCATGGGCTTTTAACAGCTTCTTCCAGGAAGGGAAATTCTGATAATCAACGTTCTGCAGATTTTCCTTTTCGGGTCTGACACCAACTTGTATCCATTCAAAAGTATTGCTGGTTAAAGCGCCTCCATCCAGATCTTCGAAAATATACACACGGCTTACCCGAGCATGTTTGCCAACTTTCTCAATAACATTATTAATCCGATTCTCGAATGGCTTTAAAGTATTTAATTCGAGTGCAATCTCAGAAGTAAGTTCCTGCTCTTTTATATTTTGCTCAAGAAAATAGGTTTGCCGGGCCAAAAGTTTTTGAGTATTCTTTTGTTCCGTTATATCGCGGGCTACAATAATCACTTCTTTAAAATGACAATCTTTATTCGAGCTTAGCGACTGATTATTTTTCAGGATACACTTTTTTTTATCACAACCCGGACAGTTTTCGGTGTAGAATTGAATATTAACGCCCAACCACACCACCTCATCTTCTTTGGTTAAGGCAGGAATCTCAACGTAACTAAGGCAATTTTTTCGGGTAATTTGCTTCTCATAAAACAGCTTGCCTTTGTTTTTAAAATGGTTGGGTAAAAAATTAAAAAGTGTTTTGCCAACTACCTCATGTCCCTGATATCCCAATATGGTTTCTACAATGGGATTGACGTAACTAATTGTTCCTAAAAGGTCGGTTTTACAAATAATATCGTTGATATTCTCAACCAACGATTTGTATTCCAATTCCCTGCGAAAAAGAGTATTGCTCTTCTCTTCGAGAATGGTTTTTAGTTTACCATTAACCTCCTTTAATTGTGTGTTGCTCTCGTAAAGGGCCAGAGATTTTTCTTCAAGCAATTTCTCGGCCTGCTCACGGGCATTTATTTCCCGCATTAGTTTTCTTTCCAGCAACTTAAGATCGCTTGCAGACATTAAAGTCGTTTTATTTTAAACATCAGTTCGCTGCCATCCTCTTTTACAAACACTTCCTGCATGGTATATTTTTCGCCAAAATGATTCATACAACCATTGATCAATCCTTTTGCCAAATCGCCAAGTTTTCGACTGGAGGTATAGTACATGGTTAATTCATTTCCGCTTATTGAAGTAGTGATCTGTGGTAACTCTGCATCGGGGTAAAGCTTATTCACTTCAATATGGATTTTCTGCGGGACTCGTTCCAGAAAAGTAAATCCATCGTTAACGTGCTTGAACATCTCAGGGTATTTTTTCAGAAATACTTTAAAAAGATAATCCCCAAATTCAAACAATAGCTTGTTAGGCGAAATTTTGGTGTTTTTACTCAGCTGTGTTAACAAACTTACCATTTCACGAAACTCGTATGTACCCACCGAAGTATAAGCTCCATTATGAGGAATATTAGAATCAATGATGATACGATCGACCATCTCATAGCCCCAGTTTTCTTCCACCATATTCAGAAATTCACAAAATACCGTTCCCTTCATCTGTATTATTCTTTTAAGCCTAGTTCCACATTAAATCTCACCTCAAACACCTACCACAAACATTGTTAAGAACTTAAGATACTAATTTTTAAATTCAATTTGCTAATCGTTGTCAATAATCCCGCTAAAAATTATTGACGCCAAAAGAAATTAAAGCTACTCTCGAATAGGATTGTTTCAGTTTCACATACCAATGACTTAAAAATCCATGTTCAAATACAAATAGCAGCATTTCTTTCGGTGGATAAATGTTTTTACTCTGGTTGCATTTGTTCTTTTAATTCAGAATTAAGAATTTGAAGTTGTATGTCAGCTAAAAAGCCATGTTATTTGTATTATAAATGAGAATTAGATTGCTATGAAGAGACGAATTAGAAAAAGCTTATTATTCATTTCAACCTTGGCTGTTGTGTTTGCATGTAATAAACCATGCACAACAAATAGCTTAAAGGTTGATGATCCGGTAGATTATGTAAACATCCTGATGGGTACTGACTCTGAGTATGCTTTATCAAACGGAAATACATATCCGGCAATTGCCACTCCTTGGGGCATGAACTTTTGGACACCTCAAACCAACAAAATGGGGGATGGTTGGACTTACCAGTACGATGCCAAAAAGATTAAGGGCATCAAACAAACACACCAGCCAAGTCCATGGATTAACGACTATGCTGCCTTTAGCCTGATGGCCGTTACCGGTGAATTAAAATTTAAAGAAGAAGAACGCGAGAGCTGGTTTTCGCACAAGGCAGAGACTGCCAGCCCACATTACTACCAGGTTTACCTGGCCGACTACGATGTGGATGTGGAAGTAACTCCAACCGAACGTGCCGCGCAATTCCGATTTACTTTCCCCGAAAATGAATCAAGCTATGTTTTGGTTGATGGTTACCACAAGGGTTCATTTGTTAAAATCATTCCTGAAGAACGTAAAGTAATTGGCTATTGCCGTAATAACAATGGTGGTGTTCCTGATAATTTTCACAACTATTTTGTAGTTGTCTTCGATAAGGATTTTGATGCTGTTCAAACCTGGAACGAAGGTGAGCTGTCAAAAGCTAAAGAAGAAGAAGGATACCATGTTGGAGCAGTTCTGAAATTTAAAACTGAAAGAGGCGAAAAGGTTCACGCCAAAGTTGCTTCATCGTTTATCAGTCACGAGCAAGCCCAGCTTAATCTGGATCGTGAAATTGGTAACGATACCTTCGACCAGACAAAAGAAAAAGCATACACAGCCTGGCGCACTGAGCTGGATAAATTAAAAGTTGAAGGTGGCACAATTGACCAGCAGCGTATTTTCTATTCAACTTTGTACCGTGTATTGTTATTCCCACGCAAATTTTACGAATACGATCAGGACAATAAGGTAGTACACTATAGCCCATATAATGGGGAGGTATTACCAGGATATATGTTTACCGACAATGGCTTCTGGGATACATTCCGTGCCGTTTTCCCATTCTTTACAATCATGTATCCGGAACTGAATAACCAGATTATGGAAGGATTGGTGAACACCTACAAAGAAAGTGGCTGGCTTCCTGAATGGGCAAGTCCGGGTCATCGCGGTTGTATGATCGGTACTAACTCAGCAGTAAACATTGCCGATGCCTACCTAAAAGGGATGCGCGATTACGATATAGAAACACTTTATGAAGCAATCATTAAGAATACTAATGATTACAACAAAGATGTTACATCAGTTGGTCGATACGGTGCTTCGTATTACAATGAACTAGGTTACGTTCCTTTTGATGTTGGTATTCGCGAAAATGCTGCAAGAACTCTTGAGTATGCCTTTGCCGATTATAACATTTATAAATTGGCCAAAGCTTTGGGTAAACCTCAGGCAGAAATTGATTTATTTGCCAAGAGAGCGCAAAACTACCGCAACCTGTTTTGCCCTGATAATAAACTGATGAGGGGTAAAAATGAAGATGGTACTTTCCAGGAACCATTCAGTGAATTTAAATGGGGAGGCGCCTTTACTGAAGGTAACAGCTGGCATTATACCTGGTCGGTATTTCACGACATTGAAGGCTTGAAACAATTAATGGGCGGTAACGAAGAGTTTATCGGAATGCTTGATAAAGTATTCGAATTACCACCGGTTTTTGATGAATCGTATTACGGGCATGTTATTCACGAAATTCGTGAAATGCAGATTATGAATATGGGACAATATGCCCATGGTAATCAGCCAATCCAGCACATGACTTACCTTTACAATTATGCCGGTCAGCCATGGAAATCGCAATACTGGGTTCGAAAAGTAATGGACAAGCTTTACACTCCAAACCCTGATGGTTATTGTGGCGATGAAGATAACGGACAAACATCAGCCTGGTACGTATTTAGCTCGATGGGCTTCTATCCGGTATGTCCTGGTCAGGATATGTATGTTTTCGGAAGCCCGGTATTCGACAAGGTTACTGTTAGTTTACCAAACGGTAACAAGTTAAATATTACCAGTCAAAATAATGGTAAAGAGAATGTATACATTCAAAACCTGACGTTTAATGGCCAGGAGATGAACCAGAATTTCATCAACCACACAGACCTGTTAAAAGGTGGTGAACTACATTTTGATATGGGTAACACTCCGAATAAGAAAAGAGGAACCGGCAAAGAAAGCTATCCGCCTTCGATGAGCACTGAAAAATAATAGTTATAAAAAACGGCTTGCAGATGTGCAAGCCGTTTTTTTATCTATTTATTATGCCATTAATATTTAATGACTAAGTCTTCTTTTGATTTTCGAACTTTTGCCAGATGCTGGTATTTATCAGCTTCAGAGCGGAAACCAACAGCTGCCATTACAACCGAAGTTAAGTTACGATCGGCCAGGCCAAGTATCTTATCAAATTCCTTTTTATCGAAACCTTCCATTGGGCAAGTATCAATGCCTTCAACAGCACAGCTAACCATCAACTGCCCTAAAGCAATATAGGCCTGTTTAGCTTCCCAGTTTATAATTTCATCGGCCGACATTTGCTTAATAAAGCCTTTCATCATTCCATCATATTCGGCAAGAGCCTCCAAAGGAATATTCCGCACATCCGAATTTAGTTTTAAAAATTTATCAATGTCCGCCTCAGATAAATTTGTATTTGCTGCAAAAAGTATCAGGTGTGACGCATCTGTAATCTGGGGTTGATTCCAGGCCACCGGCTTTAATTGTTTTCTGATTGCTTCATCTTCAATCACAATTACCGAAAATGGCTGCAAACCAAAGGATGAAGGCGTTAGATTGGTTGCTTCAATAATAAAATCGAGCTGCTCCTGACTTAACTTCTTTGTCGAATCAAATTCTTTAGTGGCATAACGCCAATTTAATTTTTCTATAATATTCATTTACGTATTCTTTAAATTCTTTAGTCAACTAACAAAGCACCTTTCGTTTTGTTTGTTTAAATATTCAATTTGTAAAAGCGTAAAGATTAACTACTTTTATATATCCCTTTTGAATCGAGATTGAAGTTTTTTAATAACATACAAGCATTATTTATTACTGTGAGTTTGTGGATGATAGCTCAACCCCAAATTAACTCGCAAGTTAAACGCTATGCCAGTCATACATTCTCTATTGAAGAAGGGCTGTCTCAAAGTTCGGTTAATTGCATCATAAAAGACAAGCGAGGTTTTATATGGCTGGGTACCGAAGATGGTTTAAACCGTTACGATGGTAACGAGTTCACCATATTTTCTTCAAAAGATCGAAAAGAAGTTGGTCTGCTCAACAACGCTATCAATTGCTTATTGGAAGATCGAACAAACAACTTAATCTACATTGGCACTAACGGAGGTGGGTTAAGTGTTTTTAATCCTGTTGATGAACACTTTACGCATTACGTGTATGACGGCAGCGAAAATTGCATTTCATCTGGTTTTGTTTACGATCTGTGTTTCGATAACGACAGCAATGTTATTGTGGCATCCACCTATGGCATAAGCATTTTTAATGTACAGGATAAAACCTTTGATAATTTTGAAATCAGCGAAAGTAATAACGGTGAATTTCCTTATGTGGCGGCCACTTCAGTGCTTTCAATCAAAGATAATGAAATATGGGCCGGAACTTACGGTCAGGGATTAATAAAGATCAACACGAAAGCGCGTAGTTATCGTAAATACCCCATTCCGAATAACGATGATCACCATAGCAACAGCAATATAATTGAAAAAATAAAACGAGGTCAGGACAATCAGCACATCTGGCTGGCCACCGATGGCGGATTTTACGAATACGATATTAATGCTAAGGAATTTCAGTTATTAAATCTGAAAGACACAAAGGTAAGCGACATAGCAGTAGATAAACAAGGTGGCATTTGGCTCAGCTGTGGATTAAATGGTGTTACACATGTTTTACCGGATGGCCGAACCGAGCAATTCCAAAATGATCCTTTTGATGTACACTCACTTAAAGAAAACTTTATACGATGCTTATTCATCGATGATCGTCAACACCTTTGGTTAGGAACCAAAAGCAGTGGATGCATCCACATGGATATTTCCAACAATCAATTCGTTCATTACTACCAAACGAAAGATGGCAAAGGACTGAATGGCGGAAATGTATTTGCCCTCTGCAATGACAATAATAATGACTTGTGGATCGGCACCATGAAAGGGCTGACGGTTTTAGACACAAAAAGCTCTCAATTAACAAAGGTTTATCCATTGGGTGAAGAAACCGAAATTTCGGTTTGGGCTTTGCTCCAACAGAATGAAATCATGTGGGTTGGAACATCACGAGGCCTGCTAAAATACAATACCATCACAGAGGATTATTGCATCTATGATTACTCAAAAGAAGATTCTCTGTCGTTGCCGGATAATGAAGTATTTGCCATCGAAAAAGACAAAAATGGTAACATTTGGGTGGGTACAGCTTTCGGTTATGCCCGGTTTAACACGAAGGATGAAACTTTTGAACGTTTTCCTTTTATTAACAGCAATGGCTCTCACTCGAACGAAATGGTTTGGGACATTATGGAGGATAGTCAAAACAGAATTTGGATTACCACAGCATATGGAATAAACCTGTATTTGCCGGAAAGTGATTCTTTAATGTACTTGTTCGGTGATGATTTTGACAAAACAAATTTAACAAGCACCAGTATCAATTCAATATACGAAGATAGCCAGCACAGAATTTGGTTGGCTACACGAAAAGGTATTTGCCTTTTGAGCAATGACCGGATAGGCATTGTAAAAAGTTATGGTATTAATGAAGGATTAACAAACCCTTATACCTATCGTTTATTGGAACATAATAACCATTTGTGGGCCAGCAGTAATAGTGGCATCTTCTGCATTAATATCCACAACGATGAAATTTACCGTTACGACATTAAAGATGGCCTGCAAAGTAATGAGTTTAATATTGCCTGCGAGAAATTGGCCGATGGCCGATTTGCTTTTGGCGGCATTAATGGCTTTAATGTTTTTCATCCCGATTTAATTAACCAGTCCAAGTATAGTCCGCCAATATACTTCACTTCGCTCGAATTATTCGGACACTCAATTAATGTCAGAGATTCCATTAGCCTTGAAAACGTGGTGATGAAAAACTCATTAATTTATGCCGAAAGGATCCAATTTGAACCGGATGAACGTTTTTTCACGCTTAACTTTTCAGCACTTGATTACCAGGAATCCTCACAGGTTAACTATTTCTACCGAATGCTACCAAATTCTAAGGAATGGATTCCACTTAAAAATAAACGCAACCTTACCTTTATAAATCTTAATACCGGTAATTACCAATTGGAGGTCAGGTCAACCAATGCTGAAGGATATCAGAGCAATAATACTAAAAGTATTAACATCGTCATTCTCCCTCCTCTCTGGAAAAAAGCCTGGTTTATCAGCCTGATTCTTCTCATCACGGTTCTGTTGACCTATTTGGCTGCTCGATTGTATTACCTCAAAAACCAGCGAGACAAAAGAATATTGGAAAAACGGGTTCAGCTTCGCACAAAAGAGTTTCAACTTCAACGAAATATTGCCCATCGTCAGCGCGATGAAATTGCACGCCAGAAAGAAGAATTAGAGAATTTTGCCAAAAACCTGGAAGGCATTGTTGATAAACGAACCAAAGAATTATTGCTTGCCAAAGAAGCGGCTGAAGAGTCTGATCGTTTAAAATCGGCTTTCTTATCAAATATGAGTCATGAAATAAGAACCCCCATGAATGCCATTATGGGATTCTCAGAACTATTGCTCGATAACTCATTCAGCAGTGAGGAAAAAAATGACTTTGCCCACCTGATTAAAACCAACGGAGATAACCTACTACATTTGTTAAACGACATTATTGACATTTCAATGATTGAATCGGGTCAGTTAAAAGTAGCCTTTAAAAAAACCAACGTAACCACATTGGTGAAAGTAGTATTTGAATCATTTAAAACTGCAAAGTCGCTTGCCGATAAAAATAATTTTCAATTTGAGTTGGATTGTATCGACGAAGCAGTTTATGTCAATACCGATTCCTTCCGTTTACGCCAAATACTCAACAACCTGATCAGCAATGCGCTTAAATTCACCGAATCAGGATTTGTTAAAGTTAAACTAGCGAAAGAAGATAACTTTGCCCGATTTAGTGTTGAAGACAGTGGAATTGGCATCAGTGAGGAATACCAGTCGCGTATTTTTGATCGTTTCCTTAAAGTCGATAATAAGAGTAGCGACCTTTACGCCGGTAATGGTCTTGGATTAACCATTACTAAAAACCTGGTGGAGTTACTTAATGGTACCATAGGTTTAAAATCAGAACCAGGAAAAGGCACTTACTTCTACTTTAAACTACCAATCTGCAATCAGGACTAATCGAGGTGCAGCTCGGTACCTGATTTTATTTCGCGCATCACAAAAGAACTCTGTACATTTCCCACATTATCCACCGACGCCAGCTTATTGTAAATAAAGTTGTGGTAGGTATCCATATTTTGTGTAATTACTTTTAAAGTGTAATCAAACATACCTGCAATGTGATGACATTCGATTACCTCAGGCAACTTGGCAATTTCCGATTCAAACTCACTAATAACATCATGCGAATGTTGCTTTAACGATACATTGCAAAAGGCAACCAGCTCCTTGCCTACCTTATCTTTATTTATAATCGCTACATACTTTTCTATTACCCCCGTTCGCTCCAATCGTTTGATACGTTCAAAAACCGGCGTTGTTGATAAATTAAGGTGATGTGCCAGTTGTTTGGTGGTCATTTTTGCATTTTGCTGAAGAAGCTTCAGTAGCCTTTTATCGGTATCATCAAGATTAATTGGAGAATATTTTTCTTTTGCAGCCATATCTATAAATTTTATCAATACTCATATTCTTATGTAATAACTTTAAATAGAATATTATTCCAATATATACCATTCATATGGCATATCAAACTGCTTTAGGTTAATTTTGTTAAAAAATACTTCGGACATGGATAAGAAGATGAAACCTGAAAGTTTGATGATGTCACATGCATATGATGCACATGCACATCAGGGTGCTGTTAAAAGCCCTATTTTTCAAACTTCCACTTACTGTTTCAATACGGCAGAAGAGGGGAAAGCATTTTTCGAATTGGCCTATGGCTTAAGAGAAAAAGAAGAAGGTGAAGAGATGGGAATGATCTATTCTCGTCTGAATCATCCGAATATGGATATCCTTGAAAAACGATTGGCCTTATGGGATGAAGCTGAAGCAGCAGCTTTCTTTTCAAGTGGTATGGCTGCCATCTCCACAACGATTTTCACCTATGTAAAACCTGGCGATGTTCTTTTATACTCCGGACCTGTTTATGGCGGTACCGATCACTTTTTCAACCATGTATTGCCTGAATTTAACATTGGCGTAGTATCCTTTGTTAAAGGCGAAGCTGAAGATGTTATCATCGAACGTGTTGAAAAAGCTTATCCCGGACGTAAACCTTCAATGGTATACGTTGAAACGCCGGGCAACCCTACCAATTCAATCATCGACATTGAAATGGTATCACGCGTGGCCAAGTATTTTAGCACAAAAGAAAAGAAATGTGTTTTTGCTGTTGATAACACCTTTTTAGGACCTGTTTTTCAGCATCCAATGGAATTTGGTGCTGATATAGTTATATACTCGGCAACTAAATTTATTGGTGGACACAGTGATGTTATTGCAGGAGCTGTTACTGGGCCTGCCAACATGATTACTCAAATTAAAGGCATGCGAACGTTCTTTGGCAGTCAATTAGATCCTAATTCAAGCTGGCTATTGCAACGAAGTTTAGAAACGATTAAAGTTCGTATGCAAGAACAAGCCAAGAGTGCCGAAATTATTGTTAATTACCTGAAGGATCATCCAATGGTTGAAAAAATTCACTACCTTGGATTATTGGATGACGAACCGGAATTAAAAGATATTTTCGAGCGTCAGTGTCTTTCTAAAGGATCAATGATTGCTTTTGACATTGTTGGCGGAGAAAAAGAAGCCTTTTTATTCCTGAACAACATTAAATTGTTTAAATTAGCTGTGAGTCTGGGTTCTACAGAAAGTTTGGCTCAGCACCCTGCAACAATGACACATGTTGATGTTTCAGAAGAGGACAGAGCGAAATTAGGTATTTCGCCATCCTTAATTCGATTGAGTATTGGACTTGAAGATCCACAGGATCTGATAGATCAGATAGCAAAAGCCTTCGAAGTGGTTAAGAAGGCTAATAGTTCGGCCATTTGTTAACATTTGGCTTGAATTTGGTTTTTATGGTTAATGTTTTGCTAAGCCGTCCTGTGGTGGGACGGCTTTTTTTATGCATTTTTTTCATTATCCAGATAAGAGATTTACAGCTCTTAATATGCCAAAAGTCATGAATTTAAATTCGTTAGCATTTAATGTTATTTTATTCAAAATTTGATGGCGTTCATACATTATTGCTTCCAATTGAACTTTAAATTGTCTACATTCGTTATAACCAACCTCCATCTTAAATTTGCTTCTTTATAATCTCTCTAAATTATTATTGGATAAAGAGCAAAAAAACTATATTTGATTGCCAAAATTGTTAATTAATAGAATTACAGCTTAAAACATACACCAAATGCATACTAAGCTCAAGGAATTAACCGATAAAATAAGTAGTTTTTCAGAACTGAATATTAGAGTTATACACCGGTTAATATCTGATAAAGTCCATTGATATCCTGTACAAGCAATCAACCGGAATTATATTGTGAATGGCTTTATTTCTATGCATAGAAACTCATATATTCTCTCTTTTTGCTTGATAATTGTCGATTAAACATGTACACAAAGTAGCTTTGGTTAAGGTGATTTATGAAATTGAATTATATATAAAATAGTAATGGGGAGTCAGTTGATTTTGACCAACTGGCTTTAAAATATAAATTATGAACGATATCAATAAAAAGAGGACAGGAACCCTTATTTCCATCCAGGATTCGTTGGTGAAAGCCCGATTCTTTGATGATGTGATTATGGGGGAAACTGCTGAGATTTCCGTTGATGGGAAATTCCTCCAGGCGGAGGTTTTGCAGATTCAACCTGATCCGAAAAATGCCGATGCAGGTATTGTAGAGATGCAGGTTTTTGAAGATCTAACCGGAGCTAAAATCGGAGATGAAGTGGTATTTAAGGGTACACCTTTATCAGTATTGTTAGGTCCAGGATTATTAACCAGTGTATGGGATGGACTTCAAAACCCTTTGTACAAGTTGAGCGAAGAAGATGCCTACCTGAAGCCAGGTATGAATGCGCCAGCCTTGGACGAAACAGTTTTATGGGACTTCACCCCAACTGCTAAAGTTGGCGATACCGTAGCCGGTGGTGATGTTATCGGAACTGTGCCTGAAGGTAAAGTCGATCATAAAATACTAGTGCCATTTAGCTTTGGCCCGTGTAAAGTGGAGAGTATTATCGAAAAGAGTACGGTAAACATCACCCAGCAAGTGGCCATTGTTGTTGATGAGCAAAATAATAAACATGAATTAAAACTGGCTTTCCGTCAGCCTGTAAAGTCACCTATTCCTTTTAAGGATCGTGCCATTCCTACGAAACCAATTTCAACCGGTGTTCGCGTGATTGACTTGTTGGCACCTGTGGGTTATGGCGGAACGGTTGGTAACCCGGGCCCTTTTGGTGCCGGAAAAACTGTACTCCAGCACTCGCTTTGTAAATATGCAGTTGCTGATATCATTATTATGGCAGCCTGTGGTGAGCGTGCCGGTGAAGCTGTAGAGGTATTTAAAGAATTTGCCGAGTTGGAAGATCCAACAACAGGTGAATCTTTAATGAAACGTATGTGTATTTTCGGTAACACCAGTTCGATGCCGGTGGCAGCGCGTGAGGCGTCTGTATTTATTGCCTTAACTGTTGGTGAGTATTATCGTTACCAGGGTAAGAAAGTAATACTACTGGCTGACTCAACTTCCCGTTGGGCACAGGCATTACGTGAGCGTAGTGGTCGTCAGGGTGATATTCCGGGACCAGAGGCATTCCCAATGGATATTCCGGATCAGATTAAAGGTATGTACCAGCGTGCCGGTGAAGATTTAGGAACAAAAGGGTCATTAACATTTATTGGTACCGTATCGCCTGCCGGTGGTAACTTCCAGGAACCTGTTACGCAGGCTACCATGGATGCAACCGGAGGATTCTGGGGATTATCGCAGGACCGTGCCGATGCGAAAAAATATCCGGCCATCGATCCATTGGTATATACCACTTCTGTATACGATGGTTTTGTCTCGTGGAAAGACCGTCAAAAAATGTTGGCTACTTTAAATGATGCCAACGACATTGATCAAACAATCAGTACGATCGGATTAAAGAAAGTTCCTGTATCCAATTACATTCAGTATCAAAAGGGCTTAACCATTGATTTCTGTGTGATGCAACAGGATGCATTTGAAAAAACAGATGCCTGTACACGTCCTGAGCGATTGGAAATTATTAACAGTGCTGTTCAGAATCTGATTGACAACGATATTGCTTTTGAAGCCGGTGATATGGACGATGAGCAACTGAAAGAGTTAATTAAGCAAAAGTTTGATGAGCTGCGTCAGTGGTGGCGTGATTGGAACTACTCGGCCACTGCCGAAGAGAAACTGGCTCAGTTACCAGATGCAGTTAACAAATTTATTTTACAGGAGGAGTACGCCGTATGATAAGAAAAGAAATAAATAAAATCAGCGAAGTAGGTAAAGCGCTTATCTCGGTTGAAGGTAATCCGGGTGTTGCACTCAACCACGTAGTTGAACTACTGGAGGCAGACACCAACCAAAGCCTTTCTTTTGCCAAAGCCATTAACATTACCGAAGATACAACCCGTTTCCAGGTATTTAATGGCACCACTGGTTTAAGTACAAAAACCAAAATCCGCATGCACGAGATTCCACTTACGGCTGGTTTCTCGAACAAAATGTTGGGTCGTAGCTTTGATGGTGCCGGTGAGGTATCAGATGGCGGTCCTGAAGTCATCTTTGAAAAACAAGTTTCAACCCGTTTGGATACATTGAACCCTACGGTTCGTAATGTGCCTAAGCAAGCTTTGTGGACTGGTATTCCGATGATTGATGTATTTAACACCTTGGTGAAATCACAGAAGATTCCAATTTTTGCTGGTCCAACAGAGCCTTATAACCGTTTGCTTTCGCAGATTGCACAAGGTGCTCAGGCCGATGTTATCATCTTCGCCGGTATCGGTTTGAAGTTTGATGAGTACCAATACTTTAAGGAGCAATTATCACAGTCGGGTAACATTGATAAAACCATCATGTTTACGCACCTGGCTGGTGACTCGCAGATTAAAGGTTTAATGTTGCCGGATGTGGCTTTAAGTGTTGCACGTGAGTTTGGTGATCAGGGCAAAGATGTATTGGTACTGCTTACGGATATGACTAACTGGTCAAATATTCTTCGTAACGTTGCCAACTATCAGGATATGATTCCTTCATTGCAAGGATATCCGGGATCGCTTTATTCCGAACTAGCAAAACGCTATGAGGTAGCGGCCGATATCGAAGGTGCTGGTTCCATTACCATTATTGGTGCCACCACACTCGAATCATTAGAAGATCCTGTACCTGATAACACAGGTTATATTACCGAAGGACAGTTCTTCCTGGAGAATGGTAAACTGAAGTTGGCTCGTTCACTTTCGCGTTTGAAGCAAGGAGTGAATGGTAAAACGCGTAGTGACCACCGCGCCATTATGACGGCCATGGCTTCTTTATTGGCAGATGCTGAAAAAGCCCATGAGGCTTCTGAAGTAGGTGCAGCCAACGACCCATATTCGCAGAAATTATTACGCTACCGTACCGACTTTATCGATAATGTGGAAGAGCCATTTGGTGAACCAATTGAGCTGGAAGCGGCACTCGATAAATGCTGGGCGATTCTAAAACGCCATTTCGATCCGACTGAAACAGGCCTTAGTAAGAAACTGATTGAAGAGTATTGGGACAAGAACTAATTCGCTTAGTTATTTTTAAAAATGAAAGAAATGCACGATAATAAAGAAAATCTTGAAAAGATTGTTTCGAAGCTGAAAGAGCAAGGCATTGATGCTGGTGAAGCGGAAAAGCAACGCATTATTGAAGAAGCTAAGAAACAAGCTGAAGAAATTATTTCGGAAGCAAATGCTCAGAAGCAAACCATTATAGATGAGGCAAACACCAAAGCAGAGCAGGCTGAGAAGAATGCACAAATGGCACTTCAGCAAGCTTCTCGTGATATGGTTGAAGCCACCAAAGTAGCCGTTTTAAAATACATGGAATCGGTTTTTGGCGATTTGAGCGAAAGCTTGTTCACACAAGAGCAATACCTGCAAGAGCTTACCAAAGCTGTGGTTGCTTCAATCGAAGGCAACAAAACTGTATCGGTTCCTGCTGATACACAAAAAGCAATGGAAGCCTTTATTGCAAAAGCCGGTTTGAAAGAGCAGGTTGAATTACAGCCATTGGCCAATAACGAGGCTAAAATAGTGGTGCAATCGAAGGAAAACAGTGGTGTTCAGTTTGTTTTAAGCGACAGCGATATCAAGCAGGCCATGTTTACCCTTTTAAATAAAGACTTGGTTGAGCGCATAACCCAAAACCAGGAGGCATAAGCATGTCGAACCTGGTATACCTAATGAGTAGTTTGCCATCTTTGAAATTTGGTGAAGCCCCTCCCATCACCATGGAAGAGTTTACCAACGATGCCAAAGATCAATTATCGGCAAAACACTTTAAGCAACTCGAACCGCTTGATATTTTTCAATCAGCCGATTCGGAAGGTAAGGTTGGCTTAAAAAGCATTGGTACCATGTTGGGAGAATTACAGGAAGATATTACTGAAATCCGAACAGCCAAGGCGCAGAGGCGAACCCCAAATTTAGCGCGACTTCCACTTGCTGTTATAAATGCTAATCCGCTGGAGCGTGAGAAGCTGATCATGCGATGGCAATGGGAAGAGCTGGATACCATACAGGCGGGCAAAATGTTCTCTTTAACGGATGTAATGGTTTATAAACTGCGCTTGCAGATTTTAAACCGATTAAACTCCTTTGATAAAGAACGTGGTTCGCAAGTGTTGGCATCCGTTGTTAATCCACCCAAAAAGAAGGAGGAATAATGGCAGTAGCTAAAATAAAATATACGAAAACAGAACGCGCCCGTCAGAAGAAAATTCTGAAGGTGTCGTTACGTATGCTGCCTTTGTTTGAAGCCATGGAAAAATCCTTAATGTCTACAATCAACACGATTGCAGAACGCATTGAGGAAATTCGCCTGGAAATAAATAAAAACAATAAGGCCGCAGAGCCATGGGTAGCTGTAATGAGCGATTCTCATGTGGATATTAAATCCTTTATTTCGGTCAATGAAGTCATTACCAAACCGATTGATGTGGCTGGTGTTCGTGTTCATCAATACGAAAGTGTTGATTTTAACGTCGCACCAATCAAAGACGACACGCCACTTTGGGTTGACGAGGCCATTGAACTGATGAAGGAACAATTGCAACTGATGGCAGAAATCGACTGTTTGGAAGAACAGATCCGATTGCTCGAAGAAGAGCTTCTGGATGTACGGGCTCGTATTAAACTGTTCGAAAACCGTCGCATCCCGAATGCAAAAACGGCTATTCGAAAAATTGGTCAGAAATTACAGGATGATGAGCGTTTAACAATTGCTACCGCCAAAGTAGTTAAAACCAGTCAAAAGGAAGGAGTGATGGCATGATTACAAAAATGAAAAAATTAATGCTCTTCATGGCTCACCCGACCAACGATATGGAAGATGACTTAACCATTCTGGGCCGATTAGGATTGATGCACATCTCTCCTTTTCAACCGGCGAAGGATGAGTCGATAGAGCGTGTGCATAAACGCATTGAACAGCTGGAAAAGGCCATTGCCATATTGGACGAATCGGAAGCGTTGGATGCTGCTGCATCCGTTAAGCTGAACGATTATGCCAATGAAGAGAGAGGCGAAATTGCTTTGTTAGAAAAGGTATTGGATACCAACAGTGCCAATAACGATCTTCAAAAGCAAATTGCCGAGCTTTCAAAAGCTAAACAATGGTACGATAGCTGGGGAAGCATTTCTTTAGCCGATATTCAGACGATCAATAGCAAAGGGGTTTCCTTAAAGCTATACGAGGTACCGGAAAAAGATACGAAAGCATTCCGCAATCAGGAAAACGTAAAAGTTGTTGGTCAGTCCAATGGAATGTGTCAGGTGGTGCTTATTTCTGAAGATGCAGAAGCCGCCTTGAATTATCAGCCAATTGCTTTTCCGGATATCTCGCAACAAGAAGTTGAGCAATCGTTAAAAGAGGCAAATGAAGCGTTGACAAAGGGTCAGCAAACCTTGCTTCAATTAAGTGCTCAAAAAGAATTGTTGATTGAAGCCCTGGAAGAACGCAACCGCCGCTTAAAGGTGCGTACCGTTCAGTACGGTGGTATTGCATTTCATGATAAAGTACGATGCTGGGAAGGCTATGTACCCGAAGACAAAGTAAACGGTGTAACCGATGCTGCCGAAGAAAACGGTTGGGGCTACATTGTGAGCGAACCGCGTCCGGATGAATATGATCTGGTACCAACCTTGCTGCATAACCCAAAGTGGACGCACAAGATTAAGCCGGTTATGAATTTCATGGGCTTGGTTCCTGGTTACGACGAAATTGATGTGTCAAAGATCTTCCTGATCTTCTTTACCTTCTTCACCGGAATTTTGGTGGGTGATGCAGGTTACGGAATCATCTTTTTTGTATTGACGCTTTTGGCGCATTGGAAAACAGGTTTTGTCAAGAAAATTGAGTTTGGTTTATTCTATACCCTTTCTGTATCTGTTATGATATGGGGTGTACTGACCGGAACATACTTTGGAGCCGAAACCATTGCCAACATTCCGTTTTTAAAACAATTACAGGTGCAGCAACTGGCCAGTTTTGGGGGCGATAACCTCAAAATACAACAGTTTATGTTCCTGATTGGTGCCGTTCACTTAACCATTGGTCATATCCAAAAAGGTTTGAAATATATCAATACCGTATTGGTGATTGCTCAGCTTGGTTGGGCAGCCATTGTGTGGGGACTTTACTTCCTGGTAAATAAAATGGTATTGGGCATTGAAGCGCCTGAATTTATGCCTTGGTTATTTATTGGTGGCGGTGTGCTGGTAGGTTTATTCTCCAGTCCGGGTCAACCAATTGTAAAAGGTATTTTATCTTCTCTTGGTAATTTGCCATTGAATGTTATCAATGGTTTTTCCGATGTAATTTCATACATCCGCTTATATGCCGTAGGTTTATCAACGGTGTTAATGGCCAGCAGTTTTAACGATATGGCTATCGGAGAAGGTATTACTACCGTAGCTTCTGGTATTGGTGCTGTATTGGTGCTTGTTCTGGGGCATGCCTTAAATATGACCTTGGCGGCCATGGCAGTATTGGTACACGGCGTACGATTAAATATGTTGGAATATGCTGGTCATGCCAGTGTTGAATTTTCGGGTAGTGATTACAACCCATTTAAATTAAAAAATAAGTAAAAACTAATAAAACTATAAACGATGACATTATTAACAACAGTTGTAAATGGATTTGGTGGTCACGCCATCGCTTTAGGAATCGCAGGAGTAGGTTCAGCAATAGGTACTGGAATTGCGGCCATGGGTGCCATGGGGCTTTGGAAACAATCAATTAAAGACAAAAAGAAATTACCGGCATTGGCATTAGCAATGGTAGGTATGCCTTTAAGTCAGGTGATTTATGGTATGATCTTCATGAACTCGTTGATTGGTGCCAACCTGAATCCTGATAGCTACATGAACCAAATGATCTTCGCTTTATTTGTAGGTATCGCTATTGCTGCATCAGCTATTATGCAGGGACGCGCAGGTGCTGCTGCTTGTTCGAACTTAGCCGTTGATGATAAGCAAGGGGCCGGTATGTACATTGCTGCCATGGGTGTTATCGAAACAGTTGCCCTATTGGCCATGGTGTTCGGTATGGGCGGTATCCCGGCTGCATAAGCAAAATACGAATTAATAAGTCTGGAAAGACGAATGATATTATTTCAAAAGAGTTGGCTATATTTGTCAACTCTTTTTTTATCTGATAGCAAATGATTAACAACGAGTATCGTTTTTTTGAGCAATTTGATGGAGGTTTTGATATTGGTTGTGCCATATTTAAAACCAAAGACAAGCGCTATGTAAGCGGGTCTTTGGTATATACCGAATACATTTATGGTGATCAGTCGTTTGTGATCAGTGTTGATGTGGAGGGCGAAATTCAATGGGACGAGGATCGCAATGAAGGCATCCTGGTACTAAAAGGCACCGCCTATGAAATAATCGAAGGCGATCCGGATATTGATTATTGCCTCGACGAACGCATTGCCGAAATTGGTCAGAGCTTATTTTTGGAAGGAAAGATTGAAGGTCGCAGCATTGATGACCAAAATCTGGAAGGACGTTTTGTGCTGCGCAACTGCAGCGACTATCCTAATTAAATCTTATCCGGCAATTATTTTATTAAAAACCTGAGTCCGATGCAGATTTTAGAAATCAGGTTAAAATATACGAACTCAAAATTCTAAACCAATGGATTTTCGTGATACGGTATTTTTATCGGTGGCCGAAAACCTTAGTTTTTCAAAAGCCGCACTCGATCTGTTTATAAGTCAGCCAGCTGTTACCAAGCACATTAAAGAGCTGGAAAACAAATATAAAGTTGATCTTTTTGAACGGCAGGGTAATAAAATCCATTTGACTGAAGCCGGAAAGCTAAGCTATCATAAACTAAAGGCGATACAGCAGGAATATCGGGAACTAGAATTTGAACTTGGAAGCCTGGGTGATAAGCATAAAGGTGAGTTACGCATTGGAGCCAGCTCTACAATTTCGCAATACATTTTACCGGATATCCTGGCCCATTTTCATAAACGATACTCACTTATTCAGCTTCATTTATTTAATGGCAATTCATTTGAGATGGAGCAAAAATTGCTGAATAAAGACATAGACATAGCACTGGTCGAAAATTCTTCATCGCAATCCAACATCAGATACCAAACTTTTCTGAACGATGAAATTATTGCTGTTACGGGAACCAACAGCCACTTTAAAAAACGGAATTCTTTCGAACTATCCGAGTTGGCCAAGCTACCTTTGGTATTGAGGGAAAAAGGATCGGGTACACTTGATTTTATCTATAATGTATTCGGAACTAATCATGTGAATATCGATCAACTAAATATTACCATTCATTTGGGCAGTACCGAAGCCATAAAACGTTTTGTAAAGAGTTATGATGGTGTTGCACTCGTGTCCCAAAAAGCCGTTGAAAAAGAATTACTTCAAAAAGAATTAGTGAAACTAAATGTTAGAAACCTCGAAATGGTTCGTCCTTTGCGCCTGGCTTATCGTTTTGGGCACGTGAGCGATGCTGGACAGCTCTTTAGTGATTTCGTCTCTCATTATAACCACTAGTTATAGGCTATAATTAAATACAATTTGATTGAGTTATATGGTGGCTCTAGTTTTGTAGCGTAACAAACGCAAACAAAAGAACTGGAATCATGAATAAAAAAAGAATCGTATTTATACTACTGGCCAGCCTCACACTCTTTCCAATAATTTCTCCGGGAATCGCTTTATTGGCCGGTTTTCTTACTTCTCTATTGGGATTTAAAGACCAAAAATCCAGTGCCTTAACATCATTGCTATTAAAAGCATCCATTGTTCTTATGGGATTTGGTATGAACCTTACTCAAGTAGTTGAAGTTTCGTCGAGGAGCTTTTGGGTAACAGCTATGTCACTGGCATTTGTTTTTGTAAGCGGTTTATTACTGGGCAAATTATTAAAAGTGGACAAAAAAACGTCGTTACTAATAACCTGCGGAACGGCCATCTGCGGCGGCAGTGCCATCGCTGCTGCTGCACCGGTAATTCATCCAAAACATCATCAGCTATCCTTTGCTTTAACCATCGTTTTTGTTTTAAATGCAGCTGCACTGTTTTTGTTCCCGCTTATTGGCCACCACTTTCACTTAAGCCAGGAAGTATTTGGTTATTGGGCAGCTATAGCCATTCACGACACAAGCTCGGTGGTTGGTGCAGGAGCAGCTTATGGAAACGAAGCATTGCAAATAGCAACAACAGTAAAACTGGTTAGGGCCTTATGGATTATTCCGGTAACTCTTGTTTTGGCTTTTGCTTATTCAGGAAATAAGCAGGCAAAGATTAAAGTTCCATGGTTTATCGCTTTATTTCTGCTTGCCATTGTAATCAATTATTTATTTCCCGCCGCAGACAGCCTCTATAGCGGCCTTAAATTTGCCGGTTCGCGGGGAATGGTTCTGGCTTTGTTTCTTATTGGCTCCGAAGTATCAATAAAAGACCTGAAAAAAGCTGGATGGCAAAGTTTCCTTTTGGGCCTGTTGTTGTGGATCTGTATCTCTGTCGCTTCATTTCTGTTTCTTACTCATTAAAAGAATAATATTGACTTTTTTATAATTCTTTCTTAAATTAAAACTAACTAAAACTCCGTGAGAATGCTTTATTATATATCGACCTTCTCTATTGATGACGTTCGGTAGCGACTCTTCCTCAGCCACCTGCTGGCATGGTGCTACTTGTAACTTAAAATCCTCAATCACATCATCATGAAACGGATTTTGTTATTAACCGATTTTTCTGACACTGCCAGGAATGCTGCCATGTATGCCCTCAAGATGTTTGAGAATGAAAAGGTGTATTTTGACCTTATGAATGCTTATGACCTTGAGTTTAGCGGAAGCCCATACATTATGCAGGTGAAAGAAGAGTTGGCCGAAGAGAGCCTGAGAGGCCTCAAAAATGAGTTGTCCCTCTTACATCGTCGTTTTCCAAATGCACGGGTTGAATTAGCGTCCCGATTTGGATCGCTGATGAATGTTGTTGAAACTGAAATCAATGACTTCAAGCCCGAGTTAATTGTGATGGGATGCCGAAACGAATCGGCATTGGAGAACTTCTTATTGGGCAGTAATGCTTATGAAGTGGTGAAAAACATCAATGCGGCTATTTTACTGGTGCCTAAATATGCCAAATTTAAAAAGCCCGATAAAATTGTTTTTGCCACCGATCTGAAAGACATCAAAGTAGATGAAGTTGTTGAACCATTGCGTGATTTATCGCATCACTTCCACGCCGATTTAATGTTTGTAAACGTGCTGGAGGATGACTATGTGAACCGACTGGAAGCTGAAAATAAAATTGCTTCCCACTTTGAAGGACTCAACCTTTCGTTCAACTTTATTGAAGGCGAGGATGTGAGTAATGGCATCTTAAAGTTTATGGATGATAACGATGCCGATCTGGTGACTTTGGTGCGCCACAATGAGACATTCTTTGATCGTTTATTCCATTCAAGTACCACTAAAAAAATGGTGTTACATCCCGAACACCCCATGCTGATTTTGCATGATGATAAATAAAAAAAAGCGGCTCTAAGCCGCTTTTTTATTTATGATAAAATTATTTTGCAACTCTTTCGAGCCACTTAACCATTGCTAGCATTACAAACATTGAAAGTGCACAAGCGGCAACAAATACGAACCATGTTAACCACATTGGACTGTTGGTGTACAAGATTCCTCCAATCCACAGGAATAAGTTACCTATTGCCGTTGCGGCTAACCAAGCACCTTGCATAATCCCTTGCATGTGAGGAGGAGCCACTTTTGATACAAAGGCAAGACCTAATGGGCTAATAAATAATTCGGCAATTGTTAAAATGAAATACAAGCCAATCATTACCCAGGGAGTTAACTTCATTGCTTCAAGGGCGTCAGGAGACATTGAGGCAAGTTCAGCTTTGTTTGGAACAGCGAATGAGAAGATCATTAAGAATACATAAGCTAAAGCTGCAATTCCCATACCGAAAGCAATTTTTTTCGGAGTTGAAAGATTAATTCCTCTTTTATTTAAGAATCCAAAGAACCAAACAATTAGTGGAGTTAAGGTTACAACAAAAATTGGATTAACAGCAGCAAAAATTTCTGCACCAATAATTTGAGTAAATCCTAAATCAATTTCGATTGCACTTAAGTCAATATAGTCACGAGCAAAATAAGTTAATGAATAACCATTTTGGTGGAAAGCAAACCAGAAGAAAATTACAACGCCGAATACTGCGAATAAAGCATAAATTCTTTGTCTTACTTCTTTCGCGTCCATTTTTATATCCTCTTTCACAGCGTCAGATTTTGCTTCTACTTTCTTAGCAGACACATCGGGAAATTTTGATTTATTTACCATGTAAATAATCAAAGAAACACCCATCATAATAATAGCGGCCATAAAAGCATACTGGAAACCTTCACTAAATACGTCAAGATAGTTATTTACAAATGCACCAAGGTCAGATACTCCACTTTTATCGGCAATTGATGCATTCGCATAAGTGGTTAATTGTTCTAATCTTTCAGCTTTCATTGCGCTGCCTTGTGCTACATATTCATGACATAACTCTGGTAATGAAGAATTATACAAGAAGTTATTTGTTTTCAACCACCAGTTCCTAACACCAACGGCAATAAATGGAGCGAAAAGTGCACCAACATTAATAAACATATAGAATAACTGGAAACCTGTTTCTCTTTTGTCCTTGAACTCTTCGTTGTCGTACATTTGCCCAACAAGAGCTTGTAGGTTACCTTTAAATAGGCCGTTACCAAATGCAATAACAAATAAGCCGAGACAGGTTATGCCTAAATACAATGTATGATTTGGAACCGGTGTAGGTGTTGGGATAGCGATCATTACATACCCCAATGCCATTACAATGATCCCAGTCAGAATTGTCCCTTTGTAATTTTTAGTTTTGTCGGCAATTATACCACCAACCAATGCCAATAAATAAATGGAAGCATAAAAAACAGAATAAATAATTCCTGTTGTAACTTCCGATAAACCGAACTTGGCAGATATAAACAACGTTAAAATTGCCATCATAATATAGAAGCCGAAACGTTCTCCCATATTTGCCAACGCGGCAGGTATTAGTCCTTTAGGATGTCCTTTAAACATATCTATTTAATTTATAATTAGTTGTTAATTCTAAGCGAAGCAAATATATATTTTTTTGGGGCACTTACAAATCGTAAGCGTCATGCTTTAGAGCAGACTACACGTAATGGTATGAGATTTAGAAACCTAGCCCCCAATATAATTTGGAAATATTTATCAATTAACCATTTGAAGCACCCTATTCTTTCATCAAATAGCCCTTCACCCACAATTTCTTTGTAAATTTGATTGTAACGATATGTAATCACAAATAAATAGAATCATCCCTATCTAGTCCTAACAATTTAATGTGTTAAATGGCGATTTTAACCCATATTAAGAAAGATGATATGAAACGACCATGCAAATTTGATTATCCAACCTTACACACAGGCGGATAATCAAATTGATTTGGGAGTTCCATCTGACAAATAAAAATTAATTTAAACAGATGAAAATATTTCCGGTTGCCCAGATTGCTAAAATTGATAGTTATACCATTACCAACGAACCCATTGATTCAATTGATTTAATGGAACGTGCATCACTTGCTTTTTATCATCGCTTTACAGAGCTGCATCCTCATGGAGATGTAAGTGTCCTGGCAGGGCCTGGTAATAATGGTGGCGATGCTTTGGCTATTGCTCGCATGCTAATTAAAGACGGACGTGAAGTACAGGTCTATTTAATCTGCGATGAGGATAAACTTAGTAAAGATGGTCTTCAGAACCTTCTGCGCCTAAAGAAGATAAAAGATAGCATCACCATTCTTCAATCCGAAGATCAGTTTTCCATGATCAATAATGAAGATATTATTATCGATGGTTTGTTTGGATCAGGATTAAATCGGCCGCTTCAAGGCCTGGCAAAGCAATTGGTACAATTTATTAACAGTCTGGATGCTGAAGTTGTCAGCATTGACATTCCTTCCGGCTTGTTCGGAGAAGATAACAATGGAAATGATTTCGAAGCCATTATAATGGCAGGTAACACCATCAGTTTTCAGTTCCCCAAACTGGCATTTCTATTGGCCGAAAATGAGATCTTCACAGGCAAGTGGCACATCGAAAATATCGGCTTGCATCCACAAGCCATCAAAGATTTTAAATCCGATTATTGTTACACCGAATTCAAGCAAATCAGGGAACTATTAAAACCAAACAGCCGCTTCGCACATAAAGGGTATTTTGGCCATGCCTTATTATTGGCTGGTAATTATGGCAAAATGGGTGCAGCGGTATTATCCTCCAGAGCCTGCCTAAAAACTGGTGTAGGTTTATTAACCACACATATTCCACGATTGGGATACACCATTATTCAATCGTCGGTGCCCGAAGCCATGGCCAGCATCGACCGTTCCGATATATTAATCTCAGAATTTCCTGAATTACAACAGTTCTCAGCAATAGGCATGGGTCCGGGCATTGGCACCAAACCCAATACCATATCAGCATTAAAAGAATTATTGGAATCCTTAGCAGGTAAACCAATCGTGCTCGATGCAGATGCATTGAATATACTGGCCATGGATGAATCACTTTGGGAACTGGTGCCGAGTAATGCTATTCTTACCCCCCATCCCGGCGAGTTTGATCGTTTGGCCGGCCAAAGCCATTCCTCTTACGAGCGCTTGCTAAAAGCCATCACATTTGCCAAAGACATGCAGGTAACCATTGTTCTTAAAGGAGCCTACACCGCAGTTATTGCAGCAGATGGTCATTGTTATTTTAATAGCACCGGTAATCCGGGTATGGCAACAGGCGGTAGTGGCGACGTACTTACCGGCATGTTATTGTCATTACTGGCTCAGGGATACAACTCTCTGGAGGCGGCACGGCTGGGTGTATATATCCATGGTTTATCGGCCGATTTACTTTTAAATAACATGGCGAAAGAATCCATTGTGGCCAGTGATATTATTTCCAAAATAGGTGCTGCAATTCAGCAATTAAGACGATAATTATCATCTTGGCTTTTAATTTTTTTCGTTTACCTTTGATGTCCGTCGTACTTTTTATGATTGTTCGACAATTGGCGAAATAATAGTTTATGAGATGAAGTACTCTTAAAAAGCTGGTTTACTTTGGTAAACAAAACAAATATTGACACAAGAAATCGTTTAAAATGATGAAGAAATTAGTTCTTTCAATTGGTATAGCAGCATTGTTTTCCTCATGTGCTGTAGAACAAACAATTCCTTCGAAAGTTAATGTACAGAAAGTAGCGGATATGAGCAATGCAACGCAAGATGTGTTGTTGTACAACCTGCCTTCAACTGTCATTCGGGTAAATGTCGAAGTGGAGAAAACCATTAGTAAAGTAGGCCCGTTTTACCGCTATTCGCAAAAAATGCTTAATGTGAGCGATGTTGTAACACAAGACAAAGAAGAATGGCGAATTAAATCAGTTGAAATAGAGACCTACGGCATTCCTGATGAAAGTAACGAATATGCCATCTCTTATTCAGGAGCCAGCTCTGCTCCCTTCATTAACCTGAGTGCTTCTGGTGTTTTAACCGGAATTAATGCCTGCACAGGTAACGAAACAAGCTTCCTGAAAGATTATACCATCACTAAGATGCCAAGCCTTGACGAAGTTAATTTCAACGAAGTGGCCATGATAGAAAAACAACTGGCCAAAACATCAACGGCTGCCATGGCGGAAGAAACGGCTAACTACATCTATAAAATTCGTAAGCGCCGTTTTAAAATTCTGGCCAGCGATTACGAACAATTACCTCCCGACGGACAGTCATACGAAGTAATGGTGCGTGAATTGAATCAATTAGAGAAAGAACATATGGAGCTTTTCGTGGGTAAAAAGGAAACTTTTACCATGAAACAATCTTTTGATATCGTTCCACACGAAATGAGTGCCAATAACGATGTACTGTTCCGTTTTTCGGCATTAAGCGGTATTGTTGATAAAATGGATGTTAGTGGCGCTCCTGTGTACTTCGAATTGGAGGCTGAAGAAACAAAGCCTCGCCCGGATGCACCAGTAAGCTACGAAAAAGGTGTTCAACCACGTCATGGTTTGTATTATTGCAAGCCGGGAAAAGCAACGGTCAAAATCATCGATAAAAACGAGCTGATCAAAGAAAAAGAAGTACTGTTGGCGCAATATGGTCAGGTAGTTTCGATGCCATCCAATGTATTGGAACAAGAAGGTGTTAGCATTCGCATCAACCCTGTAACGGGTGCTTTGCAAAGTATAAACAAAAAGTAAAATATTATAATAATCCCCTTTTAAACAAAAAGTTATGAACGACGAAATAGCTAAATTGTCGCCCCAGGGACTTTGGGAAAACTTCTATAAATTAACTCAGATTCCTCGTCCTTCTAAAAAAGAAGGTAAAGCCATTGACTTTATGGAGGAATTTGGTAAATCACTTGGTTTGGAAACCATTCGTGATGAAGTGGGTAACATCATCATTCGTAAACCGGCCACTCCGGGTTATGAAGATCGTATGGGTGTTGTTTTGCAAAGCCATATTGATATGGTGCCGCAAAAAAACAGCGATAAAGAGCACAATTTCGAAACAGATCCGATTGAAACATATATTGAAGATGGTTGGGTAACAGCCAACGGAACAACATTGGGTGCCGATAATGGTATTGGTGTAGCAGCTGCAATGGCGGTTCTTCAGTCGAAAGATATGGAGCATGGGCCGGTTGAAGCATTAATCACAATGGACGAAGAAGCTGGTATGACTGGTGCCAATGCCCTTAAGCCTGGAATTTTGAAAGGCGATATTTTATTGAATATGGACTCGGAAGACGAAGGTGAGTTGTATGTGGGTTGCGCCGGTGGTTGTGATGCCAATGCAAAATTCACTTACACCGAAGAGGAAGTTCCTGCTGACTCAGTCGCTTTCAAATTGTCTTTAACCGGCTTAAAAGGTGGTCATTCCGGAATGGATATTCCTTTGGGTCGTGGCAATGCCAACAAGTTAATGTTCCGTTTCCTGAAATTTGCCGTTGCCAACGATGATGCACGCCTGGCTTCCATCGATGGCGGTAGCTTACGCAATGCCATTCCTCGCGAGGCATTTGCTGTGGTAACTGTACCGGCTGCCAATGCCGATGAGTTTATCGAAAGCCTCGAAGAATACGAAGATATCTACAAAGCTGAATTGGGTGCAGTAGAACCTGACTTATCATTTACTGCGGAGAAAACTGATTTACCTGCATCAATTATTGATGAAGTAACACAGGATGATTTAATAAATGGCGTGATTGCAGCACCAAACGGTGTAATGCGCATGAGCAACGATATGGAAGGATTGGTTGAAACATCAACTAACCTGGCCATTGTTAAATCGAAAAATGGTGAGATCATTGTTCAGGCTTTGATGCGTAGTTCTGTTAACACAGCTATCGAAGCACTAGCATCGAAAATGGAAAGTGTATTCCGTTTGGCAGGAGCAGAAATTAGCTTTGGTGGTCAGTACCCGGGATGGAAACCTAACATGGATTCACCGATTCTGAAAACCATGCAGGATGTGTATCAGAAGAAATGGGGTAAAGTACCTGAAATTCGTGCCATTCACGCAGGATTGGAATGTGGTATTTTAGGTAGCGCTTATCCAAACTGGGACATGATTTCTTTTGGTCCTACCATCCGCTTCCCTCACTCACCAGATGAGAAAGTAAATATTGAAACTGTTTCTTTATTCTGGGAGTACCTGGCTGAAACACTTAAGAGCGTACCGAGCAAATAACATTTGATTATCTGGAGTTAAGCTCCTTTTGAAATACCATCTCGACTTCGCTTTATAACCTTTGGGGTTAAGGTGAGGTCGAGAACTTTTTTATAGTATAAATAACAAGTTCGTATAACTAATTAATTTGTAATGACTGAAAAAATACAAAAGACTTTACGCGATTCGGCGGCATTACGTTGGTTCGCGTTAATCTTATTAAGTGGATTAACCTTCTCTACTTATTGGTTCCAGGATTTCTTCTCAGGCCTAAAAGGATTGATGGAATCAGAAATGGGTATTGGTAGTGAAGAATTTGGTCGAATTTTAGGAATGACCACTATTGCCAATATGTTTGGTATGATCATTATTGGTGGTATCATGCTGGATAAATGGGGTATTCGCATTGCCGGAATCGTATTTGGTAGTATTGCAACACTTGGTGGTGCTATAACAGCTGCTGCTGCTGCCGGTTGGTTTGGAGATGATCATTCAACAGTATTAAACTTCATGATCTTAGGACGAATTCTTTTCGGTTCTGGTTTGGAAGTAATTTGCGTAGTAGCCACCCGTACACTGGTTAAATGGTTTAAAGGCTACGAGTTAGCATTAGCAATGGCCATTAACATGGGCTTTGGTCGTTTAGGTTCAGCCATGGGTACAGCACTATCGCTTGACATTGGTGGCGGACATGTTTCTCCTGCTGTTACTTTTGCTGCTACACTAATTGGTCTGTCATTGGTGATGTTCCTAATCTATACAATTTTTGACATTAAATTAGACAAGCAAGAATCAGCAAATAGTGCTAACGAAGAAGCCGGAGAACCGGAAGAAGACTTCAAATTCTCAGACCTGATTAATCTATTAAAGAATGAGTCTTTTATTTATATCGCTCTTTTATGTGTGGCATTCTACGCAGCAATCTTTCCATTTATGCAGTACGCACCCGACTTGTTAATTAATAAGTTTGGTTTTACTCAACAGTTACCTTCAGCTGGAGAAGTTGTGTTATTTGGAAGCTCAGCACTTGGAGCTGCAAGCGTTTACATTATTTTCTTCCTGTTTGCTATTTTCTTTGCCGTTGTGCCAAACAATGTCAAAAATCAAGCTCTATCTACAGGTATTAAGGTGGGTTCAGTAGTTGTTTTTGCCGGATATTTATTCTATATGAAAGATATTCTTGCAGTTTGGTTAAACAACGGACCTAAAACAGCGAGTTTGATTCCATTGGGTACAATTATCTTCACCCCTATATTTGGTAATTTGGTTGATAAAAAAGGTAAGGCCGCATCATTGATGATTTTAGGTTCTTTACTTCTAATCTTTGCTCACTTTTCATTATCAGTTCTTGACAATGTGGTAATCGCCTATTTTGGATTGGTAAGTTTAGGAGTTGCCTTCTCATTGGTACCTGCAGCAATGTGGCCATCGGTAGCCAAAATTATTCCTGAAAGTCGATTAGGAACTGCCTATGCATCAATGTTTACTTTACAAAACTGGGGGTTAGGATTGTTCTTCTGGGGTATTGGAGCACTTCTACAGTTTGTTAATAAAGATAATCTGGAAGCCATTGAAGCTGGCAATGCTGTTTACGATTACACGATTCCAATCTTGATACTTGTTGGTTGCGGTGTTATTTCTATTTTCTTATCATTTAAATTAAAGCAATCAGATAAGAAGTATGGTTATGGCTTAGAAAAAGCTTCGAACGATTAAACGTATTAAGCTATTAAAATATAACAGCCATCTTTCGGGATGGCTGTTTTTTTATGTGTTATAATAATAATGCTTAAATCGCTACAGACCTTTAACAATCTCAATGCCAAACTTTTTAATCTTCCGTTTTAGTGCATCGCGACTAATCCCCAATAAGGTAGCAGCTTTGGTTTGATTAAAGTCAGCCTCCTTTAACGCCGCTTCGATTAACGAGAGTTCGTTATCGTCCATATTTAAGCTGCTAATTTTAGGTCGCGAATTATTACTGGCATCTTCTCCCCGCAAGGGAAAATCCTCTGGCTTTAACACATCGTTATCCGACAGAATCATGGCTCGTTCCACCATATTCCTTAATTCCCGAACATTACCCGGGAAACTGTATTTCTGAAGCTTCTTAACCAATTCGCCGGATAACTCCGGTATGGCTTTACGTTTCTTATTGGCTATGCTCTTTACAAAATGCTTCAACAATGGCAATACATCCTCAGGCCGTTCGCGTAATGGTGGAATATTTATTTCGATGGTATTGATTCGATGAAACAAGTCAATGCGGAACTGCTTCTCACCAATCAGCTCTTCAATGTTTTTATTGGTAGCGGAAATAATGCGAACATCAACCGGAATCTCTTTGTTACTGCCAACCCTTTTAATGCGATTCTCTTCGATGGCACGCAGTAACTTTGCCTGTAAAGCATATGGCATATCGGCTATTTCATCGAGAAACAATGTGCCCTGGTTAGCCAGTTCAAAATACCCTTTTTTCTCATCGCGGGCATCGGTAAAAGCCCCTTTAACATGACCAAAAAATTCACTTTCCAACAAGGATTCCGGAATAGCCGAACTGTTAACCGGCGCAAAAACCTGCTTTTTACGCGGGCTGCCAAAATGAATGATGCGTGAAATAATCTCCTTACCGGTTCCGTTTTCGCCTGTCACCAAAACATTCACATCGCCATCTTCAGCCGCTTTAAGGGCCATTTGCAATATGCGTTTTATCTGCGCACTCTCACCAACAAAGTCTTTTTCAATCATGCCTTCCAGCTCTTTTGAAACCAAAACCCCCCGGTTTTCTGCAGCTTCGAGTTTTGATTGCATCATCAAAAACTTCTCTGTACGTTCAATGGCCAGCTGGATATCCATTATCTGAAAAGGCTTTCGGATAAAATCTGACGCGCCTTGACGCATGGCTTGAATAACCATGTCCATATCGCCATAACCACTAATCATGATGATTTCCAGATTGGGGTAATCCTGCTTAACCTTCTCCAGTATATCCAAACCATTCATTCCGGGTAACATCACATCCAGTATCAATACCCCGGGTCGTTCCTTTTCCAAAAGAGCAAATCCCTCGTTAGGCGTATTAGCTGTATAAACTTTAAAATTTCGTTTTTCGAGGTGATATTTAAGTTTTTCGGTGATGCGTGTTTCATCATCCAGTATCAATACTTTTAAGTCATTCATTGGTATATATTTTCAGTTGGCGCTTATTCGCTTTTTAATTATTTATATCCTTAACAATGGTTGATTATTATTATGAGTTAACCATCGGTAAAATAACGATCATGGACGTGCCAATATTGGGCTCACTATTCACCTCGATTCGGCCATTCATCTCTTTAATCAGGCTATAAGAAATAGACAAACCCAACCCGGTGCCCTTACCCAATTGTTTACTGGTAACAAATGGCAGGAAGATATCGGTTTTGCGCGACGGCGAAATTCCCACGCCATTATCTTTAATGCACAAATAAACTTGTTTCTCTTTGGCGAAAGTTTCAATACTAACCTGCATTTTAAGCGATTCATCAGTTTGTTTTCGTTCCTCAACGGCATCCTTTGCATTAGAAAGTAGGTTATGGATAACCTGTTCCAGCTTATGCGGATTACCTAAAACCGTCGGTAACTCCTCCGACAGTTTCATTTCGAGCTTAATATGGTGGTTGGCATATTGACTTCCGATCATTGAGGTGGCCGCGCGCACACATTCACTCACATCAAACTCCTCTTCCACTTCATCTTTTTGTCCACTGCTGAAAATTCGGATATGATCAACGATTTGTCTGACCCGAACAATGTCTTCAAAAATCTCATTTACCGATTGGTTAAGAAAGCTTTTGTTGGCTTCCTCTTCATCCAACTCATATTTAATACTTTCGGCCGACAGAGAAATATTCTGTACCGGTTGATTAATTTCGTGAGCTATTCCGGCTGCCAATTCACCCAGCGAGGTTAAACTACTTTGGTGCATAATAATCTGCTGCTGCTCTTCTTGCTTTTTCAAGGCCTCCGAAATGCGTTCTTCCAGATTTTTGTTCTCCTGCCCTTTCAGATAATAACGGTAATAAATGATAAATACCAGCAGCGCCATAATAACAATGGTAAATCCAAATGACAGGCGCCATCGAACCAGATTCTCTTTTTCTAATTCGAGCAGATAATTTTCGTTTTTCGTTTGCAGAATTTCGTTTTCCTGTTGTTTTTCTTCCAATGCCTGAAGTGCTAATGCATCCACAAAATTGGCAATGTTCTCTTCCATCACCATTGCTTCGGATAAATCTGAATGCAGGATGCGGTATTCATAGGCTTTTTCAAAATTTCCAATCAGTTCATATACTTCAGCCAGTACCAGGTAATTATCTCGAAGCAAGTCATTGGCTCCCGCCTCCTTAGCCAATTTAACACTTTTATTGTAACTTCGAATAGCCGCGCGTGTATTACCTTTTTGAACCTTGATCATTCCAATTCGCATTAAACACATGGATGCTTCCCAATGATTATTCTGATCAATGTGCATCTTTAACGCGTTCTGGTAATTATCTAATGATTCTTCCAAATCTCCTTTCGAAAAATATGCATTTGCTATATTACTCAGAAGGATGGAAATACTTCTTTCATCCCCCAGCTCTTCGAGCATATGCTGCATGCGGGTAAAATAAATCAAGGCCGTGTCATATTCTTTCTGATAAAACCAGATCTGACCGATCTGATCCAACAAGCGAATCATTTCACTTTTCGATTCATCACCTTCCTCTTCTTCAACCATGTTCAATGCCTTTTCGTAATAGCGCAAAGCCATGGCATAATCGGCAATGTTTTTATACACGTCTGCAATCTTCGCATACATCTCCCCTATCTTGTCCCAGTTTTTTTCCTTGATGTAAATATTGAGCGAACGCTTGTAATTTTTAAGAGCCGATTCTGATTGTTTTAAACGAAAATAAGTCGATGAAAGGGTAGACATGCTCTGGTTATCTCCGATCGAACGATAAGCTGACAAAGATTTCCTGTACGAGTCAAGCAAAAGGTTGTAATCATTGGTAAAGTAATAGCCTAAACCCAGATTATTATAGGCCTCTGCCATACCTCGTTTATCCCCCAGACTTTTGGCAACCTGCAAGGCTTTCTCGGCGTATTTAATGGCCCTTTGCGGATCATCGTAAATATAGGATTTAGACAGGTGGTTATAAATAGTCACCTCCTCTTTGGTTGAGGCGTTTTGCAGTTTCTGCAACAACTCTTTCTGACTTTCGTCCTGGCCATATGCATGTAGAACTCCCACTAATAAAAGGATCAGAACATTACAAATAAAAGGTGTTAATCGTATCAGTCGCTGGTTCATATATGCTGGCTGTTTATTGTTGTTTAAAAGTAGAAAAGATTTTATAAATAGGAGGATAGAAAAATCATAAGTTTATTATCTGACACAAATCACCACGTTTATCAAGGCAATTTGCATTTATTAACACAGCGATTTTTATCATGTTTTCATCCGCTCAAAGTCATTGTTTGCAAGTTATAAGGCATACTATTTTTGCCGCGATTTTATCATGCATAATTAATTGAGGGAAAGAGATGAAACGAATGATATTGATTGCTACCATTGTAATCATTGCACAACAAATAAATGCACAAGGCAGCTTAAGTCTGGATTGGGGCAACACGACTAATTACATTGCTCATGGTCGAACCCTAAGTAAAAATCAGGCATGCTTTCAACCTGGTATTTACTACCACATTAACAAAGGACCAACTGTAATGGCGTGGTTCAGTCTACCTTATGACCGTCATTTTAGTGCTTTGGATGAGTGGAACATCATTGTTGACCATAATGTAAACCTCTATAAGCAGGCACAAAACTGGAACATTAATCTTCATGGCTATGTTAACTACTGGTATTTACCCGTTAACAACGATACGAAAGTTCAGGATTATTATCAAGGCATGAAATACGCTGCTGGTATACACTTTCCGTTGGTTATATCCGAAAGTGCTGGTTTAAAGCTTACTAGTGGTTATGACTTCTACTATTACCACCAGCTTGGACGTGATGTTGGCATCAGAGCAGCAGGCATTCATGAATTTTTAATAAAGTTTAACAAAAAATACAAAAAATTAAACATGGAAGCTAAGTCGGTGATTAGCAATAACCGAGGGGCTGTCAGCACGTCGATTGATCCGGGATGGGGCTTCTTTTCACAACATTTGTCATGTTCTTTTGATGTTAAGCTGATAACTTTGTCAACCAGTATAAACTACCAGAGAACTTTAGACGCTTTAAAACCTACGGGGATGGATGAAAACCTCGTGTGGTTTTCGTTGAATATTGGTAAACGAATTAAATTGTAATTTCTTTTCATACCTAGCAAAGGTTAGGTTAATAATGGTGATAAAGGTGTAGAGTTGGTTCTGGCGAGCCAACTCTATTTTTTTTTCTTCACCTGATCAACCAATATTTGTAAGAAATCTCGCGTGTAATAATCTTCATCCACTATCTCACCATCAAACATTAGCACATCCAAATCAATCTCACGCGGACCAAACTTTGGTCGACTGCGATCGCGCCCAAGTTTATCTTCAATCAATTTTAGCTCTTTGGTCAAATCCGATAGCGAATGGTTAACCTTCATCAAAACAGCTGCATTTGAAAAGTCATTTTGCTCACTGATACCAATAGGCTTGGTAATTAATACCTCGGACTCTTTCTGTAATTCACCAAGGTTTTGTAATTCAACAATTGCTGAAGGGATGTTGGTTTCCGCCTCAATGTTTGAACCGATACCAATTATAACCAGTTTATACGAAGTCATTTTTGTGCAGATAAGGTAATAGAAACACTTTCGGAGAAACGCAAAGCATGCAATTTGTCAATTTCAACCTCTGCAGCCTGAACCCGATCATAAGCCATAATCGTATCTAATACCATTCGGGCCATTGCTTCCAGAAGATTAAATCGGCTATGTTCTACTTTATCAATTAGTTCTTTCGTGATGGTCCGATAATCCAATGCATGATCTGGTTGATCGCTTAGTTCTTCTTTACCTGAAAGGTAGTCAATTGTAATGTTGAGCATTAAATCCTGACGCTTACCAATCTCGTGTGGATTAAAGCCAACGTAACTGCGCAACAAGAGGTTTTTTATCCTTAATTTACCCATGGTGTTTTGTTTGGTATAAGGATAAAACGAACAATTACAACAAATGTTGACCGGAATCGCAATAGATTATCTGACCGCTTATATTTTTATTGGCAATTAAGTAATCGATGCTTGAACTGATACTTTCCAAATCAACCTGTTTCTTTAGCGGACTTGCTCCCACAACCTTATTAAAATGGGCGTCACTTTTGGCTTCGACTGGCAAAACGGGACCTGGTGCAATGGCATTTACTTTTATCGCGGGCGCCCATTCTAGCGCGGCCATCCGGGTATAATCAGCCAATGATTTTTTGGCCAACAGATACATTCCATGGTGACTTTCGTTAGTCCCAATGGCTGTATCCAAAATAGAAATTATATCACCGGTAATACCATTCTTTCGCATTTCACGACCTAATATCATGGGTGAAAAAAGATGGATGGCCATCATTGCTTCCATGTCCTCCTCCGATGTATTTATCAGATTTTTCTCAAGGTAATAACTGGCATTATGAATCACCACGTTGGGCACACCAAAGTTGCTAAACAATACCTTAGTGGCTTTGCTTAGTTCTTTCCAGTTTCGCAAATCGTGTTTGAAAATCTCAAACTGCTGCTTTGGATATTTGTGTTTTAATGAGGATAACAAGTTACACGCCTCATCCAAACTATTGTTGACATGCAAAATAACATCATAACCCAGACTTGCGAAATGATTCGTCAGGTAATGCCCAATGCGGCGGGCGGCACCAGTTATGAGAACCCTTTTACTCATTGTTATAGACTAACCTAACTAGTTTTTCGAGACCTTGTCGATCCGTTTCATCAAAGGAATTATAATCTTTACTATCCACATCCAGTACAGCTACCACCTCTTTGTTGTTAAAAACTGGTACAACTATCTCTGAATTACTGGCTGATGAACAAGCAATGTGTCCTGGAAAATCATGCACGTTAGGCACAACAATGGTCATCTTTTGGTTTATTCCAGCCCAGCAAACACCTGTATCCTTTTTGAGTTTTAAACAAGCAACAGGCCCCTGATAGGGACCAACCAAAAGATCGCCATCAATTAGTTCGTAAAATCCAGTCCAGTAATAGTAGCTGAATTTATGATGTAAAATAGCATTAATGGTTGCCATACGCGATGCCGGATTATCGGTCGCTTCGATTAGCTGCTTTACCTGCTCATAAATTCTTTGGTATCGTTTTGCTTTACTTTGCTCTTTCATCCTTGGTATATTAAAAATAAAAACCGATGCAAATTACAAAATTACACCGGTTATTGTTCTGTCAGTTAATTAAAACTATTTGTCTTTAAGCATTTCCTGCAATTTTTTTCGGGTAAAAAAGATTCGGCTTTTTACCGTACCGATTGGCAAATCCAGTTTATCTGCTATTTCTTTATACTTAAATCCCTGCGTATGCATTTTGAATGGAATTCTAAATTCATCCTCCAGTTTTTCAACTTTAGAATTCATTTCCATTACAGCATAAACATTTTCAGGTGTTTCGGATGCGTAATTCCTTTTATAGGCCGAACGAATGGCATCTTCTGTACTATCAAATGTATTGCGTGTTTTTTGATCGCGTCGGTAATTGTTAATAAAAGTGTTCTTCATGATTGTGAAAACCCAAGCTTTAAAATTGGTATTATTCACAAACTGTTCGCGATAGGTTAATGCTTTTAGTGTAGTTTCCTGCAATAAATCGCGTGCATCTTCATCATTAGCGGTTAAGCTCAAAGCAAAGTACAAGAGCTTATCCTGCATACTCAATAATCGTTGGTCAAATTGTACTGCGGTCATATTGTTGTGTTTTATTTAATTACAAATTTCTTGAACAAATATAACTCAAAAGAAGAAGTGTTACAATATTTTCGGATGTTTTTATCTTTTTATATTTTTAACATTCTAAATAAAAACAAGCCTATCTATCTGATTAAAGGACCTGTATGTCTTATTTATTTGTTCAATCTAAATAACAATAACATTGACGCTTACAAACTTGACTAAACAAAAAAAAGGGAGCACATGCCCCCTTTTTTGTTTTGCTATTTTATTAATTACCGTATCAAAACCTTCTTCTTATAGACTTTTCCATTGATCGTCAGGCTAAGTATTTTAATGCCCGATGATTGAGCACCAAACTCTATACGCTGATTCCAGTTAGAAGTTTGTTTATGGTAGCGCTTTGCGAACAATGTTCTTCCCTGAACATCATAAAGCGTCGCTGTTACTTCACCCACATCTTCAGATTCCAGTTTAACATCGAAATAAGATGTAGCCGGATTTGGACTCACTGTTAATTGTTGATCCAGACTGATATCCTCTCCTGTAGAAGTACCAGTCTCCTGAATAATGATATCATCAATTATCCAACCCCAACCAACAGACTCTGGATCTGAATGTAATCTAAATCGAATCAAGATAATATCTCCAGCATCAAATTTATCCTGCAAATTTATCGTATGTTCTACAAATAAATCTCTCGAATCAGGCTTACTTTCAATATTTTTATAATCATTATCAGCATCAGCAAAGTCTTTCCATGCCTCAACTTTAGTAACATCATAACCATCTGCTAATGGAATCCAGTTAATACCATCTTTCGTGGCTTCAACCACGACATAATCATAGAAACCTTCAGAGCCAAATCTCGCTTCTGGTTCACCAGCCTCCACTAAGGCGATATCACGGTAAGACATTACCGATTCATTTTCATCTTCCTTGATCGTAATCGGAATCTTCAAACTATAGATTATATCCTTTTTCTTTTCATAAGGATGTGTTTCATTCTGAATTGCCCAGTCGCTAAATAAGGTATTAGTTATTTTAAAACCTTCTCCAATAAAATCACTTTTACGCAATGAGAATGAGTTCATGTATCTCTCGACAGGATCATCGTATAGAGGATTTTTCACCCATACGTAATTCGAGATATCTTTTTTATCGCCATAATATCCAATTACATAACTTGAAAACTCCACTTTTAAAGTTTTATGCTCCAATTCCACAATAAAATCACCAGCATTAACATTCTCTTCAATCACTTTAATAGGTTCATCATCTACTAAAATCTCGATCCTATCGTAATCTTTATATAATTGGATTTGATAGTTGAATGTACTTTTGGGTGTTTTTGCTGCACTCTTTATTAGAGGTTTCTTATCAACCACAATTTCAGGTATGTCTAGTGTCCATACTCCGAGACCATGAGTTGCTACTACCATCTGTTGACCAACAATCTTCATATCCCAGATACAAACTGCCGGTAGCCCATTATCAGCATAATGCCAAGATTCTCCACCGTCTGTCGATTCAAAAATACCAATCTCAGTACCTGCCCAAATAATATCAGTATTATACGGCATCACTGCCAAGGAGTATACCGCTACATTTGGGAAACCATTTTCACTGCTACCGTTGTTAAATCTGGTCAGATCAGCCCATGATTCACCTAAATCGTCACTATACAATATTTTTGGATGACGATTTTTAGCAAACAATACAAAAACAGCATTTTCATCAGTCGGATGTGCAATTATCTCAGAAATAACAGATGTAACACCGGCTGGTTTGTTAACCTTAACAAATGATTTTCCTCCATTTGAAGATAAAGTAAAATCATTATCTGCCGAAATTGCATTTCCTGCCCAAACATATTTACTATTAACCGGACTGACTGCAATATGAGGATAACTAGCTCCATAATTCCATGACCCTGCCGGCATACTAATCAATTCCCAGTTTTTACCAAAATCAATAGAACGCCAAATACCACTTTGACCTCCAACCAACATTAAATCAGGATTTGACACTTCATTGGCAATTCTCGTCACAAAAGGTGCACTTTCACCTGTATCACCAATGTTAGCTGTACTCCAAGTTTCTCCACCATCGTATGTAATTTGAATCTCATTATTATAAATTGACATAGCCATCTTGTTCGGATCGGCAGCACTCCATGCTGTCTCAAAACCATCTCCACCCCATGCTCTTTTCCAACTACTCATTTTATCTGGATTCTCAGGTGATAACCACGTACCATTATCCTGCGCTCCAGCTAGGTAAATATTTTTGTCTGGATGTCTAGAGATGCCATAAAACTGGGTTGTAACGTAACCTTTAATACGCTCCTCCCAATTAACGCCTCCATCATCAGAAATAAAAATTCCACCATCATTACAATTAACGATTCTGAAAGGATCTCCTATTTCTTCAATGATCATCATATTATGATGATCGGCATGTGAATAATTTGTTGCTGAACTAGGATACCAAACAGTTTGTTTAACCGATGAGATCTTAGTTTCTTTTAACTTAGATGTTTCAAAAAGAATGGATGCCTCAGGCAATTCATTTGGATTCCAATTATAACCATCGGCTAAAACTGGATTTAATGCTAAAACATTATTATGACTCAATCCTGCTTCTCCACTAATATCCGTTGATGCATTGGAATTATAGTCTACCGCATGTATAAAGATTTGTTCCTTAGTTGAAGAGCCTGGATTAAATTGTCCATCATTGTTTTCATCAGTAAACGACGCCATTAACTGTGTATTGTTGGTTTTATCCATTACTTTAAAAGGAACATTAACGTAGTCGTGGTATATTGCATCAGCTTCAGCAGGCTGGGTAAATCGATGAGCCTTTTGCTGAACATCACTACCGAATGTTATCTCAATATCTGTAAACAAACTAGTATTCGAGGTAATCATCTTAACTCCTCCAGCCAAATATTGACCATCCATATCTTTCCATGACAAGAAATCTGTATTAGATAAGGTAACATTAAACACCTGCAATCCATCATCATTATCGACGGAGTTTAAGGTTACTTTATATTGATCAACTCCCCCGACAAACAAGATATTTTGATCACTTGGGTGAGCTACCATGGTATTATTGTACCAACCCTGTCCACTTAAAAATGCGACCTTTGTTCCTGGTGATGTTTCTTCCCAGTTATCACCTCCGTCATACGAATAAAATAAATTAGATTCTGATGTTAAGGCATAAAGTTGCTCATCAAAATTTTTAGACGTAGCCAATTCAATACGTCCTTGCGTTATACTTTTAATTAATTTCCAACTTTCTCCAGCATCAACTGAAGCTAAAATACCTTTATCATTTTCAGATGCAAAAAGTTTTTTAAAATTACCAGGCTTCATTACTATGTCCTGAATCCTTCGTGAACCATTGTATTTTCTAACCCAACTTAACCCACCATCTTTTGTTTTAAAAATACCTGAATTAGTCGTTGCGATAACTACATTCTCATCAGACGGATCAATAACTAAACGATTTATATATGAAAAGAATTCTGAGTTTGAAGTAGATGCTAGTTGTGTCCAAGTTGTTCCCCGGTCAGTTGTCTTAAATATTCCATTACCTTTTATAGCATCCAAATTTCCAAAACCTTCTCCAGTTCCTGCATACATTACATCATGATTAGAGTTAGCCATCACTAAGGTACTTACCGAAAGATTTGGCCAATCTAGTGTTAGACTTGTCCAATTTTCACCTCCGTCAGTTGTTTTCCAAACACCTCCGCCTACTGGTCCGGTGTACCATGTATCACCACTTCCATCATCCGGATCAATAACTAAACCTCTCGTTCGTCCGCCAACATTACCAGGTCCTCTTTGAATCCAATTTAAAGCCTTGGTGGATTTTAATTTTGGTAAAGCCAATTTGGCTTTATTTAATTCCGAAAGGGCATTATTAGTCCTATAGTTATTTGCTTCAATACCACCTGTCTTTAGCATATGTATATATTCTAAAAACTTATCCGGCTGATCTTGTTTCGCGAAACCATTTTTTCGGCGCTCAATTTTCTCATCAATCTGATTTTGAATTAAACGCTCTGACGTTATTACTTCTTTTTTAAGTTTAACCGACTCTTGACCTTTCCTGAATACAATACTAAGAAGTACTATAACGGAAACTGTACATGCTATAAGGTATTTCTTTCTCATTATAAAGGTTTAATTGTTAATTGGGCTTTTTCAATGTAATTTCTAACGTGTTAACATTTATATAATACTCACGCATTGCTTTATCCTGTTCAGTATCTAATGATTTTACCCCAGGCCTGGATTTAACGACTAAGTTTGTTTTGTTAAACCACTCAACGCTAGCATTGTACTTTTGTTCGCGATATACTAATGACTGTTCTTTAATACTATAAACACCAAATTCCAAAGCATTAACTGGATTGTTCATATCAGGCTTCTTCAAAACAGTAAAACAAGCAAAAGTCTTATCCTGATTGAAACTAATATTTACGTTTCTTCCGAACAAATCAGTAGCAATCTGAACAATACTTTTTTCTTTAACAGATTGCTTCATACTATGACATTGTATAAAGAGCAGTGCAATACAAAAAAGGTTTAACACTTTCATAATTGTCTGTTTGAAATATAACTAAAAGTGGGTAAAGATAAGAAAATATAGATAAGATTAAGATTAGCTCTAGGGGAAAAAAAAGGCTGCCTAACGGGAGGCCACTGAAAAAGTCTCTTAAGTAATAAAAGCAGTAAAAGGAAGATTCAATTCTCTTTTTACTGCTTTCTTTGTATTAGAACTTAAGCGCATTCAATGTTAGAACAGCAACAAAAACTTGTTTTTAGTTCCTACTCG
>JAOARW010000078.1 GCA_025210475.1 Carboxylicivirga sp.
AAAAGCAAATTGGTGGCTCTCCTGGTCAATTGCAGTTAAATTGGAATGGGGTCTAATTTCAAATTGAAAAACAAACGCCCAATTAATGGGCGCTATAGAAGATAATTTTATGAATTCCGACTTTAGTCGGTTAATAGTGATTTTTTATGGTAAAAAATATGCCTCTTTGCGATTTTTATTCTTGCGCTTAAGAAGATTTAACGTAAAACAAGTGTCATCATAAAAAGCTAAACTGTTTTTTGGCTTCCACTAAAAATTCCAAACACATCGGGAAAGGAATGCCAATAAATATGTAAATTCGCAGCAAATACAGAAAATAAGAAGAACGATGATACAAAGAATTCAAAGCATTTATTTATTACTAAGCAGCTTACTGACAGGAAGTTTATTTTTTATTCCTTTTGCAAATATTGAAACTGAATCAAGCGAAGTTTTCAAATTTATATACCGGGGGCTAATTAATGGCGAGGGTGAAACTGTAGTTCCAACATTGGCTCTGGCTATTTTGTTAACTGTGGCCACTGCAGTAAGCTTTTTAAACATCTTTTTATTTAAAAAGCGCCTGTTACAGATACGTTTATGTGGTTTAAACATTGCTTTACTGCTCGGATTAACCGGCATGACCTACTATTTGGGAACACAGGTTATTGCCGAAATAAATGGCGTTATGGGCTATCAAATTACCACTGCTTTTCCGGTAATTGCAGCCATTTTAACATTCTTCGCTTTAAAAGCCATTGGTAAAGATGTTGCCTTATTAAAATCGATGGATCGCATCCGTTAAAATAATTAATACAGCAATAGAGCCCTGCAATAATTATTGCGGGGCTTTTTGTTGATAAACCACCTGATAATTTCGGGTAGCCAAACCTGTCCACCGGCCTATCCCTCCAACGATGTTTGTTGGCGTTTTTTTATCGACAAAACTAAAGGGATTACTCTCATTTAGGTGATCGATAAAAATGCCATTTAGCACGCGATATGCTTCTTTGTCGATCTGCGAAATTTTAACAAAAACCGTATCATCAATGGCAAATTCATCGCGTTTCAATAAACGTTCTCCATCGATATTATGAATGTTTAACGGATCGGGCTGGTTGCTTCTTTTCACCTGAAAAGTGTGTTCTTTTCCGTTAAAAAGCCGATCGTTTTTCAAAGGATTTCCTGAAGGATGAAAGCGCGTATCAAAATGCTTGGTAAATATCTGCGAATAGTAATAGTTTTCATATAAAGCATCGTCATTCACACTAGCATTTATAATTAATGAAGTATCCGAAACAGCTTTTGACCATACGTCATTAACATCTGGTAAAGAAGGAATTGTTGTTACTGAAGATACCACATGATTTTGATAAATCACTTCAAGGGTGTAAGACTCTCCCACTTCCCCTTTTAATTCGGTTGATTTGTATACAAAAGGTGGAAAAAAATGTGGCTGACGGGTCAATGTTAGCACTTCGGACTCGCCTTTACCGCTGCTTAAAGTTACCTTGGCATAATTAATAAAAGTGTTGCGAATGGATGCCGAATCGTACTCGGTTAAGAAGGGCGAACTACGGGTTAAAAGCACGTGCGCATAACCATCATTTTCGATCCAGCCATCCACCACAATTTTGGTCTGGTAGTCCACCTGTTCAATCTCAATTTCCTTTGTGCAGGAAACCAGAAAAAGGCATATAAAAAAGACAGCTATCCGCATATTTAAAACTTAAATCGCCAACTCAAAGAAGGCATTATTGGAAATAAAGATACTTGTTTGGCATTAATGCTTAACTCATAATCGTCATTGTTTGCTTTATCAATTTCGTAATAGACAAAATACGGGTTACTTCGACCGTATATATTTATAATCGAGAAGTTTATAATCGATTCATCAAACACTTTCGATTTCAGTTTATAATTCAACGATAAATCCAGTCGGTGATAAGCCGGCATGCGATAGTTGTTAACGCCTGTATAATCGTTGGCAATGGTTCCCATCATCCAATACCGCCCGGTTGGCAAAGTGGCTTTATTACCACTGGCATAAATAAATACGGCTCCAATATCCAACCGTTTATTTAAGTTGTAATTCGTTTGTACATTTAAATCATGCCGACGATCGTATTTGGCATCGTGCCAGCGCCCATCATTGATTTCATTAAATTGCTGCCTGGCCCAGCCGAGGGTGTAGCCAACGGTTAAACCGGCTTTTCCAGTATGTTTATTAAAATACAGTTCGGTACCATAAGCCGCTCCTTGTCCCTGGTAGAAATTCTCTTCAAAACGATCAATTTGTTCGTTGTTAAGGTTTAACTTCACCAAGAGCTGGTGATCCATTTTACGGGCGTAGGCTTCAATACCCCACTGAACTCCCCGATCGGTATTGGACTTGAAATATCCCAGGGTTAGCTGGTGACTGTTTTCCGGCTGCAGATTTTCGGTTGCCGGCATCCAAACATCAGAAGGCAATGGAATAGATGCTATTGATGCCAGATGAATATTTTGCGTATTGTAGGCGTAAGAAAATTTATAGGAAGATTGTTGGGTGGGATCATAATTAAAAGAAATAACGGCATTGGGAAGAACTATCGGTTCAAATGAATTCTTGACCATCTCATCTCCGGTTATGTCTCTCATTTGGTAATAGTTCATAGCCAGGCCTGCATACACAGAAAACCTTTCATTGAATCGAAAATGATCGCTGAAATAAACTTTTGCAGCAACACTTTCATAGGTATTTAAGGTAGTCTCACTACTTTCCAGGTAGCTAATCTTTAAATCCTGGGGAATAACCTTGTAATCACTTAGTTCGATGCCCCAACGAAACAAATGCGCATCGGCCTCCCTGGTAAACCGATTTTTGAATTGGTATTGCTGATAATCGGTGGCAAAACGCATGTGCCCATCCGGCATTGTTGCTCCAAAATCGGAATCATAGGCAGTAAAGGTTACCAGATTTTCCATATAGAAACGGGGATTCAATCGTAGTTTCCAATTAAGTGTTAATCCGGTGTTGCCCCACTTTGAATGCGACTGAATATCATTTTTGGGACTCTCCATTTTGAAGTTATCGCGACCAGTGTACCAGCTTAACGCCAGTTGATGATTTCCTGAACGGTATCGCAGCTTTCCATTCCAATCATAAAAAGTGTAGTTATTTTGCTCAAAATAGTTATCCTCATCATCCAGTAAAGGACGTGCCATGTAACCCAGCAAATCGAGGTAACTGCGGCGAAATCCTGAACTTACAAACCACTTTTTATCCTTGGATTCTCCCATATAACAAAGGTTGGTAATAATATTGCCGATATTACCCGCCCAATTGCTGCTATCGGGTTTATGCTGATAGGTATCGACTACAATGGAAGATGCCAATCGCGATGATAAATGAACGGGTGCATTGCCTTTGTAAAACTCCACCTGATTGGTCAATAAAGGATTAAAAACCGAATAAATACCCATGAGGTGTGTTGGATTCATCAATTCAATATCATCAAACAACACATAGTTTTGCCCGGGCGAACCTCCCCTGACATAGATACCCGAATTGCCTTCACTCACCGATTGCATGCCGGGTAATAATTGCAAGCCTCTTAATACATCCGGACTGCCCAAAAAAGCCGGTATCGCTAATATATCTTCTTTCTTTAGTGTTAGTTTACCGGGTATGTAGTTCTTAACTATGTTATTTTTCTCTGCATTTATTTGAATCTCATCCGTTCCGTAAACTTTTAAAGCCAAACGAAGCTCCAAAAATGAATTGCCTGATCTATTAACGGTAAGTAACTTCCTTTCGAAGGAAGTATGACCTATCTGAATGGAAACAGTATCTTTTTTTAGCCCACACAATTCAAATTCGCCATTTAAATCGGTAACCGTTCCCAGGCGACCATCAATGGTGGTGACATGAACCGAAGGAATGGCCTGGGCGTCATCAGCAGATAAAACAATACCTTGGATGCACCACTCACTCGTTTGAGCGTTGGTGGCCACAAACAAAAAAGAGACGATAAAGGCAGTTAAAAATCGTAACACAATAGTTTTTACATAAAAGAATTGGAGACCAACAGGCCTCCAACTCCAATTCATTTAAAACAAAAGTACAAACCTTTAGGCAGCTTCATCGCCATAACTTGTCTTTAATTCTTTAAATAGGTCTTCTATTTCTTTAACCATATCGCCAAAGCCATTCTTGAAGAACTCATCAACCGATACTTTTGATCCATCGCCAAATACCATGCGCATTGCTGGTTTTGTCTTAGTTTCGTCTCCATTAGTATGTTCAGCCATATATAGCTCACCTTTTGCAATAATCTCCTGCGAATCAGCATAACGAACGATTAACGTAGCATTGTCATTGAATAAATCAATAAGCACATTCTTCATATCGTCTGACTCACCTGCACCTGCTGAATTTTGTGCTTTGTCGGCCATATCTTCCATAAAGCCCTTAATATCAAAAGCACCTTCGATTTTGATATTACCAAGCTGGAACCAGATGTTGGTATTTTCAAGGATAGTCTGACCATATAAGCCGTTCATATCATCTTCTTTATCAGATAAGATGGCTTCTATTTTCTCATAATCGAAATCACCTTCTAATTTGAATCCATTGGCATAAATCACTTTTTCATTGTGTTTTAATGTTGCACTGGCACTAACTTTCGAAGTGGTATTGATTAATTCACTTGAGAAAGAATAAGCCTCTAAAGTAACTTCTTCAACAATGCTTTTAGGCGTATCATCATCGTTCCACTGGGCAATAAGCGATAAGCTGGTAATGATATTGTTATCGTACTTAACGTAAGCTTTAATCGATGTTGGCAGTTCACTAACCATATCTGATTCGGCATCCTGATGAGTTGCATCCTTAAATGTTACGTCATAAAAACTGATTTCTGCATTTTTACCTTCAACCATAAAACGGAAAGTAGCCGCCGTTGTTGAATCGTCAACTTTTTCCCAGTCATCGGCTTCGGCATTCCACTTATAAATACCTTTTTCATTTTCAAACTTTTCTGAAATCCTTTTTTTAAGCGTTTTCATCGCTTTAAAATCCAGCGTTGCTTGAGGCCACTGAAAAAGTCTCTTAAGTAATAAAAGCAGTAAAAGGAAGATTCAATTCTCTTTTTACTGCTTTCTTTGTATTAGAACTTAAGCGCATTCAATGTTAGAACAGCAACAAAAACTTGTTTTTAGTTCCTACTCG
>JAOARW010000079.1 GCA_025210475.1 Carboxylicivirga sp.
GGCATTTTTCGTCCATATTGACACCGCAAACCATTATCAACTAATAAAACAAAGGATGTAATATTTGAGCATTTAGCACAACATTACATCCTTATATTTTTTAAACTATCCTAAAATTCGGGTAGTTTTTCAGTGGCCTCGTAATTCGTGCTCATTTTTTAAGCCTTCACTTTTTATGCGAGCCTGGCAACGCTTACATTTCTCCCATTCGGCCTTGTTGGCTTCATCGCCACCAATGTGAATGTAACGCGAAGGGAATAGTTCCATCACTTCGCTCAGCACATCTTCAATAAACGCGAATGTTTCGTCTTTACCGGCACAATAAATATCGGTAATGGGCCATAAACCACCCGGCACCACATTAAATGGTCCGCCGGTACACGAATACTCGGGGTAAGCAGCCAGCGACGAAGTTGTGTGTCCGGGCATTTCAATCTCTGGCACCACCGTAATAAAACGCTCTTTGGCATAAGCCACCACCTCTTTAATATCTTCCTGGGTGTAATAGCCACCGTATGTCGCCTTCTCTCCTTCTTTCATTGCTGGTCGCGAATCCCATGGTAAATGCTCGCGATCAACACGCCAGGCACCTACTTCTGTTAACTTAGGATATTTCTTTATTTCAATGCGCCACCCCTGATCGTCAACCAGGTGCCAGTGAAAAACATTGAGTTTGTGGTAAGCCAGGTAATCAATCAGCTCTTTGACTTCTTCTTTGGTAAAGAAATGACGCGATACATCCAGCATCATTCCGCGCCAGCCAAACTGGGGCGCATCCGTTACATGGGCGGTATTGATGTTAAAGGAGAATGCTTTGTTTTGATTAACCGCATGAATATCCTTAGGGCACATTTGCAAAAAGGTTTGTAAGCCATAAAACACACCTGCTGATGTAGCAGCCTCCAATACCACGTTTTTAGTGCCTATTTTTAATTCATAAGCCTCATCTTCGAGGCTCGCATTTAATCGAATAATAATGGATTGTCCTTTTCCCTGTTTCGATTTCAGCTCAAGCTTTTTTCCTGAAAAGCGCTCAATTTTATTATTAAAAACAGTGATTCCATCTTTTAGCTGATCATCTTCAAGCACTAGAACTGTTTTATCATTAAAAGCAAATGTTCCGGAATTGTAAACAAGCTGATTAGGCATTGGTATTAATGCCTGCTGCTGATCATCGGATTTTGAACAGGCACTCAGTAACATGAATAGACACATTACATGTAAAAGAAAATGTTTCATTTTTGGTCTTAATTAAATTCATGATAAAAATCCCCAAAAACGCAGAATTGCAAAACCGGAACGTGTTCAATATAGGTAATAAGTGTTCAATGTGTTGTTAGATCATTACTTTGTTGGATTAATTAAACTATGTAATTGGGCATTCTGCCAAAACCCGACTTCGCTGGTATAATTAAGAATACTCTGTACTTTATTATTCCGATGCCTTAAGTGCAAATAAGTTCTAGTGGTTAATACTCACTAATTTCCATTCAGAGCAACTTATCTAACACTTCAATAACAAAATGATTGATCAATCATTTTGCTTAATCATGGATTGATACAGAAACAGAATCACAGCTTGATTTTATATCAATCTTCTTGATTCATAATCGGTATAACTTCCTTCGACTGAGCTCAGCGAGCGGCTTTTGGCCGATTGCTAATAGCTATCAGCTTTTTTTGTTAGATAACAAGATTGAACTAAAAGACTCTATAAAAAAGAAGCAGCGATCTATTGAGAGGTTTAATAGATCACCTGCGGACGCCGGCGTGTTGAGGCCCAATTGGTATCCATTTCGTACAAGTCGTATTCGGGCCAGTTTTTGATGGGTTTTAATCCCCGATCCATGGTTCTTGCAATGTCATTGGCCAAAGCAGGTCCTTTCCAACTACCGGTATTAAATAACACAACATAGGAGATGCCATTGTCTTTTCGGGCCATTAATGCCGAAGTGCCGGCTAAAGTTCCGGTGCGGTACCAGGTGTTCGAACGAATTCGTCTCCACCCCAAGGGGCCATAATGATTTTCTTTGGAATCAACCATACAAGTCACACTCTCTTCCTCCAATATATCGGAAGGTGATTCGAAACCATCAATGGCCAAAAGCAGTTTCATCAAATCGGTTGAGGAAGCGATCCAGCCACCTGCAGCACCTAAAGCGTGCATGTCGTTACCTCCATAGGTGCGCAACACCTCTCCTTCTAAACCTGTATAATCTGCCACATAAAAAGTTGGCGTGGGTTCATAATATTTAACCTCCAGCTCAGCCCGTTCGTGCATATGGCTTCCACCAATCTGCATATCGAAAATACCCAGAGGATATAACAGATTGGTCTGTATGTATTTCTCATAATCCATACCCGATGCCTTGGCAATAACTTCACCTAAAATCATATACCCCAGGTTGGAGTAATAGGATGATTGACCGGGCGTAAAATGTAAACGCTTATTTAAAACAAAACGAATGATGTCGCTTTTGCTAATTGGTAATGCTTTATTTAAGGATCGGGCCACAATGGTTGGCATAAACATCTGATCGCCCCAGCGGGTAGTCCAGCCTCCACTGTGCTCCATCAGGTGACGCACGGTTATTTGCTCTACTCTCTTATCTCGATAACTGAGGTATATTGAGTCATTCAATATGCCGTTAACACCAAAAACTTTATCGTCGAGGGAAATACCTCCCTGCTCGTGCAAACGCATTACACCAGCTGCCGTAACCAACTTCGAAATACTGGCGACCCTGAATAAATGGTGTGGTTCGACGGGCGATTGCTTTTCGGCATCGGCATAACCAAAGCCTTTTGCATAAACCAGCTTCCCATCTTTCGCTATGGCCAAAGATGCACCCTTTAATACTTCACGACGCATAAAGCGGTTAATCTGCTTTTCGAGATGGGCAAACTCTTCGTTTTCCGATAGGTAACCAGGTACATGAAAGGATTCCATTTTAGTACCCGGTGGGATAAAGTCACTGCCATAGGTATCCATTTCAGGATTAACCATTGAAGAACCTAACCACAAAGTAGTCGTCAGTGATAATGCTGCCAGTGATTTATATATAAACTTCATTCAACCCTATTCAAATATGCCACAAAAGTAATGTATTCCGTAATCAAATAAAACCATCGAAATTAATTTGTCCTTATTTAGAATACGGGTTTGCAAAACAATAGACTCTAAAAGTTAGACAAAACACTTTATAATATTGATAAATAACCAATTAATGACAATTAGTGACTAATTCTTAAAGGGCTTTATACCACAACCAATTGCCTTGGTTAACACCGGATCAACGGATTGCTTGTTTTTAATGGCCATTATGGCATTTTCCAGGTACTTATCATTTACCTGCGATGCATCTTGCGGACTGTCATCGATGGCGCCAATGTAGGCTACTTTAAAGCCATCGGCTGTATTCTTCAGTAAAAATACATGCGGTGTTTTTGTGGCACCATATTCTTTATAAACTCCTTTATTATCGAGCAAATAAGGAAACTTGTAGGCTTTCTTCACCATGTAGGAAAAACCATCGGTTTTATAGGCTGTTGAATCGTTGGGATTGATGGCCACCACAGGAAACTTCTTAGGTGCATACTGCTTATGGAGTTGGTTAATACGTTCTTCGTAGAATTTGGCATACGGACAATGATTACAGGTGAAAATCAAAATAACACCTTCCTGGTCATTGTAATCGGCCAAAGCAACTTTACTATAATCGGTATTCAAGAGTTTAAAAGCAGGCGCCTTATCGCCCACCTTAAGTTGAGCACTGATTGTTGTAACCATCAGCACCAATGCCATAAATAAAAACGCTTTCTTCATAGTTGTAATTATTATTGATGAGTACTTTTTATTAATTGTTGCAATTCAGACAAGCTCAGTTCCCCTTCGTGAAAAACCTTGGAGTTTCCATTATAAATTACAGTTGCCGGAATGGCTCCACTCCAGCTACTATCAATTTTATCGATCCACTCGTTGGGATTTTTCTCATTAAGCAGCAGCACTTCCTGACCAATCTGTCTCTTTTCCAGAAAAGGGATCAACTGTTTATCCACTTGCGATTTAAAATCAAGACTGACCAACAAAACCTTTAATGGCTTCGCAGACTGCTGGAGCTCCTGCGATTCAAAAATGTGTAACTCCGCTACACAGGGCTTACACCAGGTAGCCCAGAAATTAATCACGTAGGTGGTATCTTTATTGGATTGAATCCGATGCAGAAGCTGATCAATATTCAGTTCGCCAGGCTTTTGTGAAATAACTGTATTAATACCAAGGCTTAGAAGAAATAGTAATAATAATAGTCTATGCATCTGCTTATCATTCCGTTCAGTATTTCAAACAGAATGACAAGTAAAAGGTTCGTTTAAGGCATGTTAAGGTCTTGTTAACAAGTAATACCACGAAGCATATCGGCTGACGATTAACAAACATATAGGATAAACCATGGCCGGCAAATACTGCGGGATGGCCCAGGCAAATACAAGAGGTATTAGAGCACAAACCATTAAAAACAATAAGAAGAATTTAAAGGGTTTGGATTTAAAAAACCAGCCGGCAAAGAAGGCCACAAACAAATTAAAAGGAAAGGCCCATAAAATATTAAAGTTATCGCCGGTAACGCTGTGACGCGACAAAAACCATAAAAAGAAAATTAAACCACCAACTATACCCGTAGCCAATAATATAAAACGATTCAATAGCACCACCGGCCTATTTCGTTTTATCTCATAATAGGCAAGCAGTAACGACAATGCAAATAAAAGCCAAAATACCAGGGATGGATTAATTCCGCTGCTGGTTGCTTCGGCATTAAACGGCAAAATAACTTTGGGCTCGCCAAGTAAAGGCCGCGGTTCTTCACCTGATATTTTTGCCGATGATAAATGCTGCATTAAATAATCGGGCATAAACATCTGATTAAACTGATTGGCGTCATCGTCTGTTTTCATACCCAATATAACATCCAGCCCGTCGCTAATCCAAGGGTAATTCGCTTCGTACTGATGAATGATATCCCGATATGTAAAGGATTCAACATCCTTCGTATCATATACCACCTCCCCATCGGTATTGTCAATGATGATATCACGAACACGTGTTGCACAATTATCAAAGAAAAAATCGTAGCGGTAAAATTTATTCTCCGGTTTAGCATTTAATAGTATGGCATCAAAAAACTTTTGCTTTTCTGCCTGACTAAAGTTTATCGTTTGTTCCCAAACACCTCTTTTTTCATATTGGTACGATAACAAGAATCTGGAAAATTGTCCATAGGCAAGTTTGTATTTTAAGTTACCATTGGCAAACTTGAGGTAGAAATAAGATGTTTCAAAATCAAATGTGCCATAATTAAAAACCAGGTCAAAACCAGCCACCGGATCATTGATTCTTATGGCAGTATGGCCATATAATGTATGCAACTCATGACCTGGCGAACAGGTTAATAAGGTAATTTTTGCTTGCTCCGACAGCTTGGTTTGCGCAGTAAGATTAAAAGAGAACGAAAGCAGGCAAAGGAGATAAATGATATGACGCATTATTATTTTTTTTGTCGAAGATAAAAAATATCATTCACAGCCAATACCTATCTTTGTTTTATGAGCAAAAGAAAAGAAGAAATTATTGCATTTATCAGCGGCGAATGGCCCGGCCCCACTTTTAAAGACTATTCGAAAGAAATATGCCAGTCCAAACAAGATATAGAATTACTATTGGAGTTACATGAGCATAAAGACAGTAAAATAGCCTGGCGCACAGCCTACCTGCTCGATTTGGCTCACGATCATAACACCAGCATCCTTGATAACCACCTGGAACTGCTATTGGCTCGCACACCTGCATTGAGCAATCAAAGCATACGTCGCCATTACCTGCGCATTCTTTCTCAGCACGATTTAAGCGAACTGGCCGATGGTAATTTTCTGGATTGCTGCTTTGAATGTCTGCAAACCGAAGAAACACCCATTGCTGTGAAAGCCCATTGTATGCAAATCATTTATGACCTTACCATTCCTTATCCGGAGCTGATACCAGAATTAAAGGCTGTTTTGGAAAGCCTATTGCCCTATGGCAGTAAAGGAGAAGTCAATCGTGCAAAAAAGATTTTAAAGAAAATAGATAATGTAAGCTAAGCTGGTCAAGCCAGAATAGTACAAAGTACTGAGATATGAGCATCAAGATACTAAAATAGTATGAAGACATAAGTATCAAGATTCAAGACTTAAACCGCAAGCAGGACAAGGAGTAACACAATTTAAATAACTTGTTGGTTAGTTTTGCCCTGTAAGCGCCTAAGCTCTTTATCCACCTGAGACGTCATTCAGCAACTTATCTTCCCATTTTTTTGCAAAATCATTTAAGAATGGAATGGAAATACCAACGATAAATCGCCAGCGGTTCCAACGAATATCTGTTTTTGCAGTTTCATTAAATAAGGATGCGCCATCAACAGTGGGAAAACCCAATGGACGATCAAGCGAATATTTGGTTGTGGCCAAAGATGCTCCCAATGTTAAATCCAGTCGTTTGAGCTTTAAAACCACCCCTCCTCCAAAGTGATTGATATCGGAATTAAAGGTGGAAGCATACGTGCGGGTATTAAACGCTTCGTCGTTATTATTACTGCCTACTGCCGCCGAAAAATCGGTAGAGTAACTGACGTAACCATAAACCTGTTCGCTAAATACAAAATTGTAGCCAATGCCAAAATTCAATACGGAATTGAGTTCATCAATCAAAGATGACTGGTATTCGATGCCTGTACTTTGCCCCTTAAAAGGTTCATTCTGCATCAGAGTATATTCTTTAATGGCGCTAAAATATTCGGCACTCACATGAATCGATCCCCTTTTAAACTTATAACCGGCCCCTCCCCCTATGGCAAAAGGCGTTTTGTATTTCATCTTTAAACCACTCTGGTTATCGCGCTCATAAATAGGATTCTCGTCATTAATACCGGTATATATGCGATCGTAGCCAAAAGCACCATCCCCCGATAATGAAACCGTTGGTGTAGTGATGGTAAGACCACATGAAAAGCTCGGTTGACTGTAAGAGAAACCCAGTTTCCATAACAATCCCAAATGCGAATAATTGTAGCTGTTATTTCGATTAAACACTTCCACATCCTCGGCCTCGGTATAGGCCTGTAGGAACAATTGATCCACTGCATTTTGCTTTCGAACGGTAAGAAAATTGGAAACACCAAAGCTAAACTTCGAATTTGGTGCATACGACCAGCTGGCACCAAACCATTCCTCGTTAAAGGCCTTCTCAACCCTCATATCGCCACTGAAATATTCTTCTCCCGGAATCGACGGTAAGGCATTGCCATATATGCTGCTACTTTCTTTAATCTCAATATCCATATTGCGTCGGCCAAGAAATGAATAGGCAAAAGTATGCTTATCCCAGCCTTTTATTCGGTAGGTACCTGCCAATAAGCTTGGCGCACCACCAAACGACGATTGCGATTTGGGCGACGTTCGGCCATCATCCGAATCGGTATCAAATGAATAGGAACTTAGCTGGTAAACCTTACCACTTATTAAAAAGGCATTATCTTCGATAACACTTAAGCGTGCCGGATTATAAAAAACCGCCCCCAAATCCTCAACACTTCCAAACACCGAATTACTCAATAACATGGAACGGGTACCGTATTGCTCGGTCCAGTAATGAGCATCCTGGGCTTTTGAAAATAAGGCTATGGACACAAATAGAATTGCAAATAATAATCTCATTGAATCAGGTTTTGTTTTGGCTATACAAATTATACAATATTTATAAAAAACGGAATTATTACACAATAGATCATTATATTTTAGATAAAAGATTTAAGACCGAATGGCATGATACTTAAAATCAAAACATCTCAACTAAAAAGTTACTAGCTACAGGCTAATAGCTTTTAGCTAATCCCACGTGTCGACCCCAAAGCAGAGGCGAAGGAAGTTAAATAGTAAAATTGCTTTAACTTTTATGTCTTACAATCATTTTTCGATTTCATCCCCGATTTTTACCTGCTTATGACATTTAACCAATAATTGAGCTGCGAATCGTCACCTTTTTATACTTTTGTCGTCTCAACTCAATCAATAATATGTCAAAACAGGCACAAAATGTAAGGGAACTGGAATTTGAACGTATCCCTAAATTGCTGTGGAAATACTTTCTGCCGGCCTTTGCAGGTGTCATTATCAATTCACTCTACAATATTGTTGACCGTATTTTTATTGGTCACGGAGTGGGTGCAATGGCGCTGTCTGGCTTAAGTGCTGTATTTCCAATTATGGTGATAATGATGGCTTTTGGCATGTTAATAGGTATGGGAGCTGGTGTGCGAGTGTCGCTCAATCTGGGTAAAAAAGATTTTGACCGCGCCGAAAAGGTTCTGGGCAATGCTTTTATACTGATGGTGTTTGTGGCTCTTTTAATCATGTTGATCGGCTTTATCATTAAAGCACCTCTCTTAGGCTTTTTTGGTGTTAATGCCGAAACCTTTGACTATGCCAATGAATACCTCAATATAATTCTGTTTGGTTCGGTATTTAATATTGTCGGTTATTCGCTCAATAACCTTATTCGCTCCGAAGGCAGTGCCAAAGTGGCCATGATTTCCATGCTCATCAGTGCCGGATTGAATTTAATCCTCGACCCCATCTTTATCTTTGTACTGGATATGGGTGTTGCAGGTGCCGCTTATGCCACCATCCTCTCCCAGTTTGCTTTGATGATATGGGTAATCGCCCACTTTAGAAGCAAACGATCGGTTATTAAATTGAGGATGCGGAATTTCAGGCTAAAAAAAGACATTGTCTGGTATATTCTTTCCATCGGCTTTGCTCCATTTAGCATGCAAATGGCATCGAGCCTTGTATTCGGAACCTTCAATGTGCAATTAGTCAAGTACGGTGGTGATTTGGCCGTAGGTGCCATGGGTATTATTATGAGCGTAGGTATGCTTTTGGTAATGACCAATATTGCCATCAATATGGCAGCACAACCCATCATTGGCTTTAACTATGGTGCCAAAATATACAGCCGGGTAAAACAAACGCTTGTCATTGGTTTAATTTTCGCAACTCTGGTTTCCTTTTTCGGATTTGCCTTGAGTGAGTTGTTTCCGCGAACGATTATTAAAGCTTTTAACAACAACAGTCCCGAGTTATTGGATATCGGAACACGTGGCTTACGTCTTTTTCTCTTAGCCCTTCCGTTGGTTGGGTTCCAGATTATTACCGGTAACTATTTTCAATCTACCGGTAAAGCGGGCTTGTCGGCCCTCATTTCGCTGCTTCGTCAGGTAATTGTGTTGGTTCCTGTATTATTGATTTTGCCTAAATACATAGGCTTGGATGGTGTTTGGCTGGCAGGCCCCATCGCCGATACCGTTTCTGCTGTTATCACAGCCGTATTTTTAATCATTGAATTTAAGCGCCTTAATAAAGCCATTGCTTTTCAGCAAAAAAAAGGCTGATAACCTGTGGTTACCAGCCCCAAATGTCCAAATTTATAATCTTTAGTTGTTCAGCTTCTCAATGTTCTTTTGAATCTTTTTAATGGCCGATTCAATTGATTTCTCTGGCTCAATTACATTATAAGCGCCCCAGAAATCCGTGTCAGCGAATCCTAATTCGGTATCGCTCATAACAATATTTGTTTTCATCCGCTCAGCTCCTCTAAAGGTCTTTTCTTCTGTCTTTTCCCAGTCGGTAACAGCCATTTCTATACCCGTGTGGTAATAAGAATTAAACAATCGCCTCTTCCAGTTCACTTTAAAAGTTACTTCACCTCTCGAATAGCCATAAATCCATTTACCATCACTCTCGCGATACGTAACCAGGTAAGTGGCTTTAGTCGGATAAACATCGGCACCTGCCGGCTTACGCTTAATAAACAAATCGCCAACAGCTTTTTTATCTTCGGTATTAACATTGTACGATGCACTCACAATGGCCATTGTTTCCGAATCGATATAAAGGCTACCATAGAATAATGGCTCAGGCACCCAGTCTTTCTGTTTAAAATTAAGCACATATATAATGCGGTTATCCTGGCGCGTAATATTGCCAATCTCAAAGTCATACTGATCCAGCATATCGTAGCTCAAAATCATATAAGGGCTCTTCATGATGTCTAACATTAAGGTCGAATAAGGACCTCCCTGCAGTTTAAACAACAATGTATCAATCTTACTGTAATCAACACTTTTACGCCCCTTCAACAGCTTAACCGCATCTGTCTTCTGATTATTATAAGCTTGCTTGTAAACCTCCACTACAGCTTCTGATAGCGAAGCATAAGCCCGGCGTTTACGTATGGTTTCGCGGTAAAAAGCAGTCATCATATTCTCATCCTGAGTATAATTCAGCTTCCGGTTATTCAAAACCGCCTCAATCAACAGGTTCGGATCTTTGGGAAACACCGTAATAGCATCGAGTGATACGGTTAATACTTCCAGCTTAATTTTGTTCTTATCGTTTTTCAATGTGGCTATTGGTAAATCCTTTTTATCATAGCCAATGTACGATACACTAATGCGCTTATTCAGCATATCATTGGGTACCTTCAGAATAAAATAACCTTCGGAGTTGGTTACCGTGGCAATGTTGGTTCCTTCAATGGTGATATTGGCAAATACCAGGTTATCTCCACTTTTTGCATCTACCACTTTTCCTTTAAATTCTTTATAAGTGCCTTCTTCAAAAACCACCTTCTTTTTTCTTATGCCGTCATTGGCGATAAGCGAAGTGGAAAGAAGCCCCATCATTAAAATCAAAAAGAAACGTGTTTTGAGTCCTAAATGTTTTTCTATTGCTTTCATGGTATAATAGGTTTAACTGTTTGTATTCGCAATGTCAATTAAAGGACATCCAGTGCTTCATTTTACCCTTATCGAAAATTGATTTTTTTTTACAAAAATGTATTAAGTCTGTAGCAATCAGTCGAAATTCGATAGTTTTTAGTGCCTGGTGACCAGTGCAGGAGTGCAAGAACAGTCCGAAGCGTAAAGTCCGAAGTCCGCAGCTGAACTAACTCCAAACCCAGAAGCCTCCAAATCACATATCAAAAGTCTCCCTTAAACTATTCTACTCTTAAACTCATCAACTAGAAGAAAGATTAAAGATATAAGACAAAAGGCGAAAACTGCTTGCTGAGCGGAGTCGAAGTAAGTCATCGTGTTTGGTGCGTTGTGCCTGGTGCAGTCTGTAGCATATAGTCCGAAGTCCGCAGTTGAACCTACTCCAAACCCAGAAGCCTCCAAATCATATATCAAAAGTCTCCCTTAAACTATTCAACTTCTAAACTCATCAACTAGAAAAGAGATTAATGATATAAGACAAAGGGCGGAAACTGCTTGCTGAGCGGAGTCGAAGTAAGTCATAGTGCTTGGTGCGTTGTGCCTGGTGCAGTCCATAGCTTATAGTCCGAAGTCCGCAGCTGAACCAACTCCAAACCCAGAAGCCTCCAAATCATATATCAAAGGTCTCCCTTAAACTTTTTTACTCCTAAACTCATCAACTAGATGAAAAACTAAAGATATAAGACAAAAGACGGAAACTGCTTGCTGAGCGGAGTCGAAGTAAGCCATTGTGATTGGTGCGTTGTGCCTAGTGCAGTCCGAAGCGTAAAGTCCGAAGTCCGAAGCTGAACCAACTCCAAACCCAGAAGCCTCCAAATCATATATCAAAAGTCTCCCTTAAACTTTTCAACTTCTAAACTCCTAAACTAGATGAAAGACTAAAGATATTAGACAAAAGACGGAAACTGCTTGCTGAGTGGAGTCGAAGTAAGCCATAGTGCTTGGTGCAGTCCGTAGCATATAGTCCGAAGTCCGATAGTGGATAAACTCGAAACACAGAACCCAGAATCCTAAACACAAAACTCGAAACCTTCAAACCTTCAAACCTTCAACATGACGAATGTCTGCCTCCTATTATCTGCACAATTCATATACTTTCCTTAATTTGGTGCCCTTATAAATTTCAATTATTAAACCATGAAGAAACTATCTACGTGCTTATTGGCATTGATTCTGATGCTAAACATGAGCTTTGATGCCTTTGCACAAAAGGAACGCTCTGAAATTGAGGATAAATACAAATGGAATTTTACCGACCTGTACGCAAGTGACGAAGCCTGGTCGGCAGCAAAAGAGCAATTGGTAAAGGAGATGAACCAGATCGCTGAGTTTAAAGGCCAGTTGGGTACTTCGGCCAATATGTTGCTGAAATACATGGAATATTCCAATGAGTTGATGAAAGAAGGTTATCGTTTGTATATCTATGCTTCTCTTAAGTCGGATGCTGATTTACGCGATTCGGAAAACATGGCCCGTGTAAAAGAAATTCGCCAGGTTTTTATCGAGTATGGCCAAAAAGCTTCTTTTGTAAGTCCTGAGTTGGCAGCCATCCCCGAATCTAAAATGAAAGCGTTTATCAAGGAAGAGCCCAAACTGGAGATCTACAAAATGGGATTGATGGACGTTTATCGCATGAAGATGCACACCTTATCGCAGTTAGAAGAAGCGGTAATGGCTAAAACCGGCATGATTACCGGAACTGCTGGCTCAACTTACAGCGTGTTTAGCAATGCCGAAATGCCTCGCGTTGAATTTATGATCGATGGTGAAATGCAGGAGCTAACATCGGCTAATTTCAGTGTTGCCCGTTCATCGGCCGACCGCCAGCTACGACAGGATGCCACAAAAGCCTATTGGGACAATTACCTGAAATACGAAGGTACCTTTGGCGAAATGCTTAACGGACAAATTAAGGTGGATGTATTTCGCGCCAAGGCACGTAACTACAATTCGGCTTTAGAGGCCTCATTAAAACCCAATAATATCCCTGTTGAAGTATATCATTCACTGGTTGAAAATGTGAATAACAACCTGGGTACTTTTCATCGTTACCTGAAATTGAAAAAGCGCATGCTCGACGTTGATGAGTTGATGTATTCGGATATCTATGCACCTACCGTAAAAGGGGTGGAATTAAAATACAGTTATGAAGAAGCTCAGGATTTGATTCTTAAATCGCTTAAACCACTTGGAAAAGAATACATCGAAGTGGTTGACCGTGCCTTTAATAATCGCTGGATCGATGTTTATCCTAATGTTGGAAAACGCAGCGGTGCCTATTCAAACGGCGGTGCCTACGATGTTCACCCGTATATCCTGATGAACTACACAGGACAATATAACGAAGTAAGCACACTGACACACGAGTTGGGACACACCATGCACAGTTATTACTCCAACAAAACACAACCGTTTGCCACAGCCGATTATGCCACTTTTGTAGCCGAGGTAGCCTCTACTTTTAACGAAGTGCTGTTAAACGATATGATGCAAAAGAAGCTGAAAGATGATGACCTTCGTTTATCGCTATTGATGAGCATGCTCGATGGTTTTAAAGGCACACTTTTCCGTCAAACGCAGTTTGCTGAGTTCGAACTGGCTATTCATGAAGCAGCCGAAAAAGGAACTCCTTTAACCGGTAAGGCATTAACCAAGATGTATGGCGATATCACACGTAAATATTACGGTCATGATAAGGGCGTTTGCACTGTTGAGGACAATATTGCTGTTGAATGGGCTGCCATACCGCACTTCTACATGGATTTCTATGTGTACCAGTACAGCACCTCGTTTGTGGCCTCTCAGGCACTGGCGGCCAAAGTGCTTGAAGGTGATAAAGAAGCGACCAAACGTTACATTGAGTTTATCTCATCTGGTGGCTCCGATTACCCAATCGAGTTATTGAAAAAGGCAGGTGTGGATATGACTTCATCGGAACCTTTTGATAAAGCCATTGCCACCATGAACAGCATTATGGACGAAATTGAAGCGATTTTAGATAAGAAATAATTTCGCTAAATATAATATTTTGAAGCCTGCCGGATATCAATTCTTCCTGCAGGCTTTTTTGTATCTATAATATCAAATGTGTTACAAAATAAGCTGAAAGCCATTTTGCTAATTAGATTAATGATCTATCGTAATAACCCGAGTTCGACATTAAATTTCGAGACTCAGAACGCTTATAAATAGTAATTTAGGAGTATAAAGAATGAAGTAATAGTGGACTATTTCAAAGTCTTTATACGAAGTAAATTGCTGATTATAAGCGGTAAGCTATTTTGCTTTGCCTAAATAGCCGATTGATTGCCTTTAATTTCTTCGCAATAGATTACTATTACTCAGGAACTGCAAGTTATCAATCAACTCTTTAGTCCAATCTGAGCTCCGAAATTTAAATCGAACTCGGGTTAATAATTATAAGTTTAGAATCCGATGCTTATCGAGCTGAAAACCGACAACTATCGCTTGGTAAACGAATAACTATCGGTTGATAAAAAAATAACTATCGGTTTGCAAACGAATAACTATCGGTTGATAAAAAAATAACTATCGGTTTGCAAACGGATAACTATTGGTTTCTAAAAAGATAACTATCGCTTTACCAAAATATACCGTATTTAGCAGAGCTACATATAGAACAGCTATTCACCCTCTAATATTGGGACACAAAAAAACTGCCGGACAAAAATAACCGACAGTTTTATATATTTTAAGAAGCTTATTATTTCTTAATCACCTTTTGAGTAATTGTGCTGCCATCGGCAAACTTCACCTGAAGCACATACATACCGTTAGATAAGTTAGCTGTATTTACAAGCTTACTACCTGAACGGTCGTTTTTAACAACCTGTCCAGCGGTATTATACATTACAACGTCTACAACGGTTTTAGGCGTTTTAATCTCAAATTCATTAACAAACGGATTAGGACCTACTTCCATTTTAACTACTTTCGGAGCATCAACATCAGTTGAGGTATCTTCAACACCAGTAACCTGGATTTCTTTTATACGCCATCTGTCAGCTTCGGTTGTTGTTCCAACATATTTGAAAGCAATATAAATTGTACCTGAAACTGATGATAAATCGATATAACCAGAATGAATATAATCTGAACCTGAACTAGTTGGCATAGTTGCATTTATAGCTGTCCAAGTCGCGGCACTTGGATCGCCTGAACCAGAATAATCTGATGAGTAATGCACTGTTAAATCTGAACCTGGCTTAGGATAGCTTAAATTTGATTTAAAAGAAAATAATTCATTTGTTGTATTGTCTAAATTAATCGCATTGGTAACTAACCAATCTTCTTCGTCTTCTTGATTATCTTTATCGTATCCATTCATTTCAACATAATCACTGCTTGCTTTCCATATCTTTGCTCCAGCTACACTATGCGCGGTTGTGGTGTTAAATTGAGAACCACTAAAATCTTCCCAGAATAAATTAGTATCATGCCCTGTAATTGAAAAGGTAGCATCTGACTCATCATTAGTTGTGGCTAATGCTGCATCTACAACCCTCAATTTATATCCATCCCATGTCCAAGCGTTTTCTGGTACTACAAAATCAAAAGTGTTTGCACCATCAACAGAGGCAATGTCTTGAGTTACTCTTGACCATTTTGAATCATTCGTCCAAACATCAAAATAAACATTCTCAACATTAGTTGAATTCCATGCTAGTTCAACAGTTTCACCTGCATCATATGATTCACCACCATTAGGAGTTGTAAGTTCTAGTGTTCCAGCTGCAGCCCAATTTTCAAAACCACCGTCAGTTATTAAATTAGAACCCGTTCCTTCAGTATATCTCGCATTATCTACATATACAGTCGCCGAGCCATTCCAACCTGACGAGTCATAAAAGCGTAACCTAATTTTTGCGGATGTTGCACCATCAGGCACAGTTCCTTCATAAGTTAGTGTTTGCCAACTTGCATTATCAGCTGAATAAACATCCGAATATCCATAATCATTATTCCAAATAATTACCATTCTAACACGACCTGCATTGGTGTTATCCAAAACATCTAATTTGTAAGAAAAATCAGCTCCGGCTGTAACATTAAAGGACTCAGAATCTATATCTTGATTACTTTTACTAGTCCAAGTAGCTTTCATTGAGCTCTGTCCTTCATTTTTTTCAGTAGTTTCTTTTTCTACATTAACGTAATCGGTTTCAATAGTCCAGTTTTCTAATTGTGCGTTTGTACTAACAATAAACGCAGTAATGGCAATACAAAAGAGTAGAATCTTTTTCATTTAAATGTGTTTTAGGTTATAAAATTAATTTCTTATACAGTGCTAAAATAAACAAAAACTTTTTAAATATTCAAGTGTTAAAATCCTAATTATTAAGTAGATATTAAGTTTTTATAGACCACTGGGTCGTTACAGTGTTTATGATAAAAACATGGCAAAATCCAGACCTATAGTTAGCTGAGTAACAGCAGCATCTAAAAATAGAAATGTTAAAACAAGATTAACTGCATTAACCCTTAAAACGTTATTTAAATATTAAACCATAATGAATTATAGTAAACAACTGAATTGTGCCATATATCCCTAAGCACTTCATTTCTTTTACTTTTAGAAAATCTTGCATCTGATTTGGTAAACTCTACATTATGTTCTTATTTAGTGTATAATTTTAATCAAACTATTTATATGATGAATTGTCTTATTAAACAATTACTACCCGCCCTTTTACTGTTATTAAGCTTTAATGCCAGTCAAGCACAATCCAGTCAGTTATTTACACCAGCAGATTCTGTTCCTGTTGTTGAACTGCGTTACTTGCATCCATTTTATGAATCGGTGGATAAACAAGGCTTATTAAGTGGAGGATACGATTTTACATTGTCGTATCCGATGAATAATAATTGGAATATTCAGGTTTCTTTACCACTTCTTTTTGCCAAGTATGAAGTTGAAAGTTTAGATTTTTATGGCAGTTATGGAGCCAATGTTATAACTAAAAATGATAATGCAGTTGGAAATATAATGATTGGAGCCAACTACAACCAACACCAGGCTAATAATCGCACATTCAGTTTTATGGGACAGATATATTTACCTACTGCTCCACATAATCTGACAGAAGCTGTGGAATATGTTGCCTATGCTAATTTTAATGAAGTTCAGAAGTATCTTGGTAATACTACTACAATATTGGCAAAAGTGGCATACAGTTCCTTTCCTAAAAACAGCATGTTTTACTCGTTAAACGGTGGTTTTCAATATCAAATTGCCGGTGACGAAGCCCTGGTTGAGAATGAATTTTATACGAACCTCGGTTTTACCACTGGATACAACTTTAATTCAATTGCCGTTTCAGCAGATTACGTCGCATTAATTGTATTAGGAGAAGGTGATTTCGAGAAATTCAGAGATCGCATGGTTGATGTAATTAGTCTTGGTATTCATTATACCAAAGGCAAATTTAATCCGGGTATTTTTTATTCGTTTTATACCCAGGAAGATTACAGAGATCTTACTTCCGGAATTTTAGGCATCAAACTGGCCTATCGCTTTAAATGAAATAAAACCTGTCAGCTTTTAAGGGGCTGACAGGTTTCTATTTTTAGGAAAAAGAACTTTAGGCTTCTATACCATAATCCTTCCCATATTTCTCCACCACGTAATCGATATCTTTATCCCCTCTGCCCGAAAGGTTCACCAAAATGGTTTCATCTTTAGATAGTGATTGTGCCAGCTTAAGGGCATAAGCCACCGCATGTGAACTCTCCAATGCCGGAATAATACCTTCCAAACGTGCCAGTTGCATAAAGGCATCAATGGCTTCCTTATCCGTAATTGTTTCGTAGCTAACACGCTCAATGTCTTTCAAATAAGAATGCTGAGGCCCCACACCCGGATAATCCAATCCTGATGCAACGGTGTTAACCGGTGCCGGCTCACCCTGCTCATCCTGAAGCAGGTAACATTTAAAACCGTGTATCATTCCCGGTTTACCCAATGTTAAAGTTGCTGCATGGTCACCAGTTTTAAAACTGGTACCGGCAGGCTCTACACCAAAAATATTAACCTGCTCATCCTGCAGAAAAGCAGTAAACAATCCCATGGCATTGGAACCTCCGCCAACGCAAGCCACCAAATTATCGGGCAGCTTACCCGTCATTTCCTGGAACTGCTCTTTGGCTTCGCGACCAATAATCGATTGAAAATCGCGCACCATCATTGGAAAAGGATGCGGACCCACTACCGATCCGATAGCGTACAACTGATTAACGGGATCTTTTAAGTAAGCTTCGAATGCTGCATCAACGGCCTCTTTTAAAGTCTTCAATCCGTGTGTTGCCGGAATAACGTTGGCACCCAGAATGCGCATGCGCACCACATTGGGATGTTCTTTGTAAATATCCACTTCTCCCATGTAGATATCACATTCGAGACCAACTAAGGCAGCCGCCGTAGCAAGAGCCACACCATGTTGCCCGGCACCTGTTTCAGCTATAATTTTTTTCTTTCCCATTTTTTTGGCCAGCAAGGCTTCACCAAGGCAATGGTTAATCTTATGTGCTCCTGTATGGTTTAAATCTTCGCGCTTGAGGTAGATTTGCGCTCCACCCATCTTATCAGAAAGGTTTTTGGCATGGAATACCGGTGATGGGCGTCCTGTGTAGTGTTTCTGAAGGTAATACAACTCTTCCTTAAACACCGGATCATCTTTAATTTTTTCGTAAGCCTCGGCAATTTCCTGCATGATAGGCTCAAGCATTGGTGGTACAAAGCGACCGCCGTACTCACCAAAGAAGCCCTCTGCATTAGGCATCACCTCATTGGCTAATAGTGATTTGTCCATTTTATTTATTGTTTATCGACCATTAATCTGGTCATTATTAATGTTATTCAAATTAATTCCATTGGGCAATCTGCCCAAACCCGTCTTCATTTTTTCGTAATGAAAAAGGAAAACAAAAAAAAGCCGCAGGTGGAATCCTACGGCTTTCTTATACTTTATTGTAATAACCAACTATTCCACCTTATTTAAAGTAGAGCATCGCCACCAATATGCGTCAAATAGTTGATTCTTCATTTTTATTTATTCAGACTGCAATTATAGTAAATTCAATTTGTCAGGCCAAACATCAAGCGCTTATTTTTGTTTCATCACATACAACTGTCCATGAACAAAACGGGTTACTTTTACCTTTTCACCTTTTTCGATGTAACCGGTATCGGCAACTGCATCGAATTGTTCATCGTCAATCATAATTTTGCCCGAAGGTCGTAATGTGGTAAATGCAATGGCCTCTTCACCAACTAAATCGCCTAAGGATGCTTCAACACCTATGTAGCCCATTTCAATATTCTCTTCCGTTTGCAAAGCAATCTTGGCTCCAAAAGTAGATGACGATAACAGTTTCTTACTCAGATAAATAATAGCCAGTAAAGACCCAAATAAGCCAGATAACACAATACCCAGTGCTTCCAACAGTTTATTGAAACCAACACCATCGAAGTTAAACAAATCGTTATCGAGCAAACTAAGGGTTAATCCGCCAACGACCAATACAATTCCCGACACGCCGGCCACTCCAAAGCCGGGTATGACAAACACCTCGAGCCCAATGAGCACCAGTCCGATAATAAATATCACGATCTCCCAGTTAGCTGCCAGTCCGTCGATGTATAGAGGTGAAAAATACAAGATGGCAGCAATGGCTGCGGCAAGTAATGGAAAACCCACACCCGGTGTTTGTAGCTCAAAATAGATACCGCCCATAATCACCAGAATCAATATTCCCTGTAATATGGGGCTGGTTAAAAAACCTTTTAACCCATCGTAAAAAGAAGGCTGAAATGTAGTTATCTCATATGTTTCAACTTCCAGATGTTCCAGTACTTCTTCGATGTTATTGGCCTTGCCTTCACAAAAACCGTTTTCTATGGCTTCGAGCGTTGTAAAAGTCAATATCTTACCGGTATCCACCACATTCTCGATGTAAATACTTTCATCCACCATGGCCTGGGCAATATTAGGATCGCGTCGCCACACATAGGTGGTATCTTTTCCTGTCACAATGGTATCTTTTCCATGCGCCTCTGCCGTTGAGCGTATGGTCGAACGCATGTACGACTGGTATTTATCCGGCATCTTCTCGCCACTTTGATTCACAACTGTTGCAGCACCAATGTTGGCACCCGGCCGCATATAAATGCTGTCGCAGGCAATGGAAATCAATGCTCCGGCCGAAGCTGCATTATTGTCGATAAACACGTGAACCGGAATGTTGCTGTTTAAAATCTTTGTGCGGATAGAGTCGGCAAACACCACTTGCCCACCATAGGTATTCATGTGCAAAAGAATCATATCGGCATTCATATCCTCTGCCTCAGCAAAAGCTTCCTGCGTATGAATCCATGAGGTACTGCCTATCTCGCGGAATATTTTATAGGTATATACTTGTGTTTTCAAAGAGTCACTTTGCTCAGCGAACACCTGAAAGACAGTTAGAAAAATAACTAAATAACTAAGCGAAATTTTACGAATCATCTTTTAATAATTAGGTTGCTTAAAAGTAACAGAAAAATAGTTAACTACCAGCATTTATTATCTTTCCTTTTAATTCAGCTTATATGAAACGAGCCATGAGAAGAATTCTCACAAAGGCGAATCATCAAAGGTAAGTTCCATCGAATACCTGTGAAAATTTAAAATATAATGAGATGAAACGACCATGTAAATTTGATTATCCAAATTTTCACACAGTCTTACATGATTGACAATCAAACTTCGCTTTAGATAACTTTGGTTATTAGATCATGCCTGAGCAAAGCCCGACTCCTCCTTGGACATTAGTCCATCAC